>JAHLWP010000001.1 GCA_019057865.1 Promethearchaeota archaeon | reverse complement strand
CCTAATCTAACAAACCCTATAACACGAAAAAGCTAAATACTCAAACCCATAGCATACATATCAAATCTTAAAACAAGCCTAATCCTAATCTAACAAACCCTATAACACGAAAAAGCTAAATACTCAAACCCATAGCATACATATCAAATCTTAAAACAAGCCTAATCCATATCTGTACGCTTTCTATATTATCTACTAAATAGTTTTATCCTTTTCTAATCATCCAAGCTCGTATACTCTTTACTTTTCTAGATCCTTACTTAACACTATTTACTGAGAATTCCAATGCTTGATCGCATAATTTTGGCGATCTGTGATTATTATGGAGTCTTAAATATATAAGTCTTTTGATACTTGATTTTTATTTTTTTAAAGACTTATATATTCTCTATTCTATATAATATTTAACTGATTTCCCACTGTAAAAGAGAAGAAAAAATATCCTAATATACCAGTAAGCATGAAAGGTGTAACCCCTTTATTTTATTCATTTTTAGAACATCTTCAAATGCAAAAAGAAAAAATTGCATACCTTCAATTAATTGGAAAGCTAGAAGATTATCTTGTAAAAGAATTTTGTTTTCATGTTTATAAAGAATCAGATAGAAAAGTCCTTGCCCTTGTTAATGTTTATAAAGAAGGTGAGCAAAGGATTGATATCTGTCTATTTAGAGGGAAAAATTTGCGAAATATTGAAATTTATGGAATGATTGAAGCAAAATATTTGAGAAATAGACATAGATTATGGCACTATGATGCAAAGGATGAAATAACTACTACTTTAAAAAAATTTAGAAATCAATTACATGTTTTTGAAGAAAAAACTTATGGAGGTTATAATGTAAATTTATTATCTAAAACAAATGAAATATATGGGTTAATTTTCGCATCTTATGTATCTGAAAATAAAGATAAGTAATTAAAAAAGAATTTTTACAATAATATCTTAGAGAAAGCAAATGAGAGCTTTAGGTATCATGATCTTTCTAAACCTTATTTTAGAATGGCCTATGATGATGAAGAAATTAAGGTTTTAAATTCTATTTTTTATAATACTTTAAAAATAGGCTTATGGAAAATTATCTCGCGTCCAAAAGGGACTTAAAAGATTGCGAGATCATTACTTCAAAACAACATATAGACGTAGCTTATTCATCAAAAAAATGAAATAAATAGTCAACTTTGTGTTCGATATTTCTATTTGCAATATATACCAAAGGATTGAAGCGAAAAATGGATGAATTTGCTTGTCTTTATTTTTTGAATTAAATTCGATATAAAAGATTTTTTTCTAAAAATAGGGAAACGGTTATACATTTTGATGGAATTCCTTTCTTAATTCTCTTTTTCTTTATTTAAACACTCTGGACACACAGCTATTCTAATATTTCTATTTAAAGTTTTTTTCCACATTTTTCACAAAATCTTTGCTCAATGTCAGAAATTTTTGTCCCACAACTAGGGCATTTTTCAATTCTCCACCGATGTTTTGTAAGAAGGGATTTATACTCTTCAGATTCGACACTAAGCTCTTCTGAGGGAAATTCAAAATCTTTTAAATAAACGTTAGATAATAATTTACTTATTTTATCATTTAAGCTTGTTATTAATTCCTGTTCTTGTAAACCACAAGTTCTTAAATAAGCATCTTGAGAAATAATTTCAAAAGGAGGAAGTAGCAGATTTTTATTTCTGATAAAGCTTTCTTTAAGGTTAATTATCTCATTATTTTCTAAACTATAAATCTGATTTTTAATCAAATCTTCAATATCTTTCGAATAATATTCCAGAGCTTTATTATAATCCACTATATCATAGTTCCTTAAAAAATTGATAAAAAAGTAAGCTCTTCCTGCACTTAATTTGATAATTTTTAAAAGATTTCTACAATGCAAAATATTAAGATTTTTAATTTTATCTTCTAACCAATTAATAAATTCATAGGGAATAAGTAATTTAAGTTGTCTTTTTTGTCCGTATCCTGTTGAAACATAATTAGTTACTTTTACAGCTATATTATACTCATCTTTTAATAGAAGAAATAATTCTTGTATTTTTTGATAGAATGGGGCGGACCATTCAGCTATATTATTTAATTCGCCTCTAAAAAAAATATCATATATTCCCACTTTCGGACCAGCATAATATCTAAAGCTATTATCTATTTCGATTATTTTCTTTTCATAAATATAGAAAAGTAAAAATTCTTCAAACTTGTTAATTATCTCATTAAATCCTAAGTTATCTAAATAATATTTTAATAATTCAGAAGTATTTTTTTTACCATAAGAAGTAGTAGTAATTAAATTTAGATTTTTAAATGATTTTGTTTTAGTTCGACTACATTCTATTAGATTTAATTCAAACAAAATTTCTATTAAACCATTAATTGACTGAAATCTTTCATGACAATCGTCTAATAATAATCCATAGGTCCTAATGTGTTGACCAATGTATATAAATTTCAATAAATTAAACAATGCATAAACATCTATCTTATTTTTCTTTTGTTCTAATAAAATTCTTTTTTTTACATAAGGAGGTAATAGTTTTTGTAAGTTCCTTAATGATTTCTTTGAGATATGATCATTAGCAAATTTTTTTTTATCACTGTTTTTAAAAATTCGAGTCAAAATATTATCACTTACTTATACTTTTAATTTCATAATATAAAATAAAAGAAGTTTTAGAAAAAACAGAAAAATTTATTATAGTTTAGTCAATACCTGAAGCGCCATTAACTGTTTATTTTCCTTTAGAAATCAATGCGGGTATGTATCTCCAATTATATGTTTTATTTTCAATTGAATTTTAATTGATTGGTTTTTTGTCGTTATCATTCTAATTTTTTGAGTAATGTAATATGATTTTTTAGTAAATATCTGAATTCATTAGAGAAATACCATCCTTCTCCTTTCTGTTGGTATATTTTCCATTGACCATATAACCATAAGTAAGTATCGATATCCGTATAAGTAATGTCAAAATCTAATTTTAATATTAATTCATCTAAATTGGCTTTGAATTTACTATATTCATTATCACCATAGGTAGCTCCAGTGAGTTTGGATAATTCTTTTCGTACAAAATGATCAAATATAGGAAATCTTGAAGGATAATGAAAGTGGCAATATTTACTTGCAAACACATACCCCACTTTCTTATATTTTTTATATTTTGAAATTTGGATATCTGCAATTTCTTGTACTATAACTTCAGGAGTTTCCTTTGCTAATCTTAAATCGAGATCGAACTTCACAAGTTCATTAGCAATTTCTCTATTATTTTGGCGTAAATTACAATTATATAACTTATCAACCAATTCTATTTTATAACCTATAATATGAATGTCATAATTATCATGATGTTTTTCAAATTCTTGAATGAACAGATTATATAATAGGGTCCAATCTAATATAAGACTCTTTAATTTTGTAGCAGATTCAATATTTTGTTTAGTAGGTATTTTCATATTTTTTTTAAAAAATGAACATTTATCTTCTGATATTAAATATTATTTATTATACTTTAAATGATTACTGACTGTCACTTTTATCGTTAGACATGTTAAATGAATCATAAACCTTCTATTCATTAATTTTTCATGAAATAAGAAGAAGTTATTTTCACATTTTAATTAATTTATATTATTTCCAAAACAGCACATATTTTTATAATTAATAGGTTTTTTTGAGTTATTATCAAATTAGTGAAATCAGAGTAAAAATCTGAAGAATTTAATGATAAAAATTAATAGAGTATGAAAATTTCACGAAATTTCATTATTCTAAATTAGAGAAGCGCTTCTACAAAATTTATGAATTTTTGAAGAGTATCTTGAATGTCTGCAATAAGTTCATTTGGTTGAGAAAGTAGTTCACAGCCTCTTTTATATTGCTTTAAAATATGTAAGCCTGCCCCCCAATGTTTCTTCCTTCCTTTAGCAGGATGATATAAATTAATAAAATTCTTTAACAAATCAAACCAATATGCATCTTCTATTGTATAAAGATCCAATGTAAACTCATTTCTAGGAATCCATCTCCTATTTTCTCTTATAATGGATAAATGGCTATATATTTTTATTTTAAATGTGGGAATTTTTAAAATATTAGTTTTTTTGCTCTCAGCTAATTCAGATAGGATATCTCGATCGGTAAGTTTTAATATATCTTGTTCCAATGTATCCTTGAATTTATGGATTAAGCCGTCTCTTTTAGAATTTAGTACATTCCTTAGTTTTTTAATTGAACTGAAATTAGGAAATACAATAGTCACTTGGAATGCATCCGGGAATAATTCTAAAGTGAAGTTTACGTATGGTACATTAGGTTTAATAAAATATTTAGAATCCTTTAAATCAATTTTATACCAAATATTCTGAAGAGGATATTTTAACTTTCCTAGACCTTTATCTACCAAAACCCTAGATAAATTCATATTATCTAATACTTCTGAAGCAAATATCTTCATTTTAGATCTTATTCTCTCTGTTTCAACATTATCTCTTTCATATAGGTGAAAAAATTCAAAATCTTCATCATTCCATCCGTTAAAACTGCTCAATGATACCAACTCTAAATATTTTGAAAATTGTTGTAATAAAAATTTATCCTTATCTGATATATTTGTATTTGTTTTTATTAATTCTATAAAATAGCTGTGGATCTCCTCCCAATGAGATACCTTTAGAATAGAATTAGAAATTAATAATTCTCTATGTTTTATCAATTGATCTTTATCCAATGCTGCATTGGTTTTACTTTCTATTAGAATAACAGTATTATTATTCCAAATCCATGCATCAGGTAAGCTTTTCTCAGTGATGGATAAACTTATTTTTTCGGGTAATACAATTTCTTTAGGACATTTAGCTCTGGAACATATTACCCAAAGAATTCTATTTAAACGTATTTTTATCTTTTGTTCTCCAATGGTTTGAGTTTGTAATAGATAATGCAAGTCAGAATTCCCAATTGGACATTTAAACATTTTGGTTAGGAAATCTTGGCAAATATCTGAGCTGCAATGTCTTAATGTATTGATTAATGCTTTTGTGGTGTTATTCTCTAATTGTATATCATCAACTGTATCCTTCTCTGCTGACTCTTTAGCTTTTGGACCTCTGTAATAATAATATATGTTTTGATAAGGATCGTATGACATGAACAAAGATTAGTGGGATTTGTATTTATGCTCTTCGTAATTATCATGTTTAAAATCAAATTTTCTAAATTGACTTTTAACAAAATTGAAACGCTCTTGATATAATCCTTCCTTTTTTAATTTATCTTAAAAATATAACTTCAATATATATAAATAAAAAAAAATTTTAGTAAAAATTAGATTTTTATCTATTATGCCAAATCCTAAAAATCGATAATATAATATTAATTTTGTAACTTAAACTGAGACGCATTTTAACATAATTGATCTTTACTCAATTTTCCAAGAAGTTATTGAAATTAAGTGCTATCCAAAATAATTTCTCGAGTGAATTCTTATACAATTTTGTAGAATCCAATCTTGTAAAACTTGAGAAGAGGGCTTCTTCTCAGATATTGAATTTTTAAAAGAAACATTTAAAAAGCAAACTCCTTCCCAACTATTTCTTAGTAATAAAAATAGTGATCAAAAAAATGGTGATTAATAACAATATTTCAAGTTCCATTTCCCCACATTTCTCTTCGGTTTCATGTGATCTATGCAGTTCTGCTAATATCCAAGAAACTATTGAGGGTTATGTCTGTGGAGATTGTGGAATTGTCTTAGAAATACAAAAACTACAATATGATCGACATTATAATGACGATATCCTTCAATATGCCATCTTAGGAACGACTCAAATAGGGACCAAAGGAGAACGGCAAAAATCTCCCAATTCTGTGAAGCTTGAATATTTGAACTTGATTCATTCAATAAAAGATAGGTTTAAAACAATTCAAGAAAAAGTCAAAATTGAGATAAAAAGGATATTTAATTGCTTGAATTTACCCAGATCATATCAAAGAATTGTATTTAAGAGGGTTAAGAATATATGGAAGCAATTACGACCTGGAACAAAGTATAGAAATATCGAAAAATTAGTCCCTATTGTACTCTACTACACTTTAAGGCTTGAGAATATTTGCATTAGGCGATTAAAATTATTAGAAGTCTCAAAGATCTCAAAGAAAGAATTTAATGATTTCTTATTACAAGTTTTAAAATTTATCCCTGAATATCAGGAGCGAAATAGGCAAGAATACATTACCCACAAAATACTCGAAATTACCGAATCGTTCGAATTAGGAATGCCCTTCTTCTACCAATCTAAAAAAATTATGCATAAACTATGGGAGCAAATTAAAAATACTAAAGACGATGTCATTGCAGGATTAGTAACATCTATTTCTGCTTTGTGTTCTTACAATGAAGTTGTTAATATATTCTCAATCTGTAACAGGCTTGGGATTAGAATGAGCACCATCCAATTTCAAGTAAAAAGAAGGATCTTTGAGCAATTAAATATTGATGGATTTGTCAGCTTAGTTCGATCTTCTGACCTTTTAAAAGAAGTTATGCGAGAATTAGGACTACTCGAAGCAAAAGAAAAGGTAAAAGATACTCAGAATAATATCGTTCAAATCCTTCTCGGTAATGCTAACCAAGTATTCAATCATCACAACGGTACTGATTACTATTTTTTTGCTGTGCGAGATGTTCAGAATAATCCCGTCTTAATGATGTTGAAAGTTCACCATCCGCTAATGAGATTTGAACCTATAAAGCGTTCTGAGGCACAGAGAAGTGAATTATTTGATTTTGAACATCTTGCTTATTTTAAAGGTAAAGATCCTCCCTTATGCGAGGCTTGAAATCATGGCTCCTACCGATCACCGAAGATAGATATGTATTTAATCACTGATAGATAATTATTCTTTGATCATTTTAGACAATCATATCTATTTATCTCAATGCAATAATTTCATATTTTATCTTTTTTTGATAGAATTAGGTCTTCAATTAAAAGTGTTTCCTCCTTTATAGCCTCTAATTCTTCTGGCGATACATGAAATCTATGAATTTTAAAATCTATATATCCACAAACTTCACATAAAGATTTCGCACAAATTCGACATTCATTAATAATGGTATTTCCATCATGTTCCTCATTTTCAATATCACAGTCATAACCCATCATAATATACCTACTAGACTTAAGAAAAATTCATTATAATTCCAATTATTACTAATAACGCTATTGATATCATGAAGAATCTTAAACCCATCTTGAAATCAGTATAGCAATTTTTAATATAATCTTTTAGTGTTCTATTATTTTTTTTATTCATTTCAATAGAAATGGAATAAGTAGATATCAGAGTGCTGATGATTGTCTCATTATCTTTATTTAAGACTTCCTTAACGTTTTCAGTGGTTACGAGAATTTCATCATTAAAAAAGGTTCCTATATATGCAGGTCGGAAATATTCCATAGTTTTAAACACGTTTACAGCACTTTTAATAGTCTTAATCATGAAAACAATGGTCACAAATGCTACAAAAAAATAAATTCCTAAAGGGATTGTGATAATTGGTTCACTAATTTTATCACTTGAAATGAAAAAGATCGTAGATATTGTGCTGAAGAGTCCCAAGATTATACCTGCTAGCTTAATATAATTATCTGCTTTGGATTCTAAACCTGATTTCACTGAATATATGTGATTTAGCTCCTCTTTATGGATATCTAGAAGTTTTTTACCCAAATCTTCTTTAAAAGTCATTTTTACTATTTATATTATCAAATATTTATAAAATTTTTCCATTTTTGTAACCATTTTAAATTAGGCTCTATAGGTAGGTTAAATAAAGAATGTGAGAAATCATACTTACTATCTTTTTCTTTATGGTAAATATTATTCAAACCTAGTAAATTAATTTGGTCTTCTTTTTTAACTTTAACACCTTTTTTTTTAAAAGTAAACCTCGTCCAAAAACGTATTTATTATGAGGTACGAATTCTTATTTGATTAGAGAATAATTTCAGGAGCTCCTTTATCTTTAGATGAATCAGTATGGTCTTTAAATAGACTAAATGGTATTGAATTTAAATTTGCATCATTTGTTGTAGCAACTACTAATATAGCATTTTCTCCAGCTTTAGATACTATAATTAATTCATTTACCCCCTCTATTAAAATGCGTTTCAGTTGCCCTCTATGAAGTTCTTTAACAGCTTGTTTTGAAATGCTTTGTATTGCAGTGCACATTCCGGCAAATAATATCTCATCTATATCTTGGGGAAGAGTAGACGCAATAGGTATACCTTCTAATGATACAATTGCTGCGCCTATAATATCCGAATTTGCTGCCAATAACTTCTTCAAAAGCTCTTTTCTATTGTCTCAAAATAAACTTCCTTTGTGGGCTCCATGTTTTCCTTATCTACCTGAATCACGCAAATAAAAGGATTTCTATCAGCTTTATTATTTAATTTTTTCCAGTTTTTCTTCAAATAACGTGCTGCCCCTGTCGTGCCGAAGTGAGTAATGCCACCTATAATGAAAGCAAAATCACCTTCACTATACTTATTCTCTATTTTCAATATCAGACCGTAATCTTCTGTTTGAGTACTAGTAAATTCCTTTCCGCTTTTTAATTGTAACCGCTGATTATATGGATCTTTTGGTGTTTTAACCCAACTCACAGGTTCGAAATCTTTCATCAAAAGCTTTGCTTTTGAATTGGATAGGGGTGAACCAATGCAAATAAGACACCCATCCTTACAATCCAGCGAGTCCTCGTCTGTAATTGGTTCTATGGATTGTGGGGTTAAAGGTTCAAGTAAAGATATCAAACTTGCAGCTGCTTGGATATCCGCTACGGCCATAACATTTTCGGGTCCCGACCAAGTTTTTATTTCATTATCGAAAGGTTTCTTATAATGATATATTACTTTTCCATCTATCAAGTCTTCCTGTGGATGAAGCACAGGTATTATTAAATTAATTTTAATTCGGTCTGGATTGTTTGCACTTTTCCCGAAGAATTGTTTTAAACGCCGTATCTTCAATTGATTTATAATCGACTTTAATCTACCCAGAAAGAATGCTCCAATACTTATTATAATGCTAACAGCAATTCCCTCAATAAGAGAATTAAAGATATCAAAAATCATATTTCTCAATTTTTGCTGTTATAACAGTTGTTTTATTATTTAGACAAAAAAGTTTTTAATATTTAGACAAAAAAGTTATTAATTTAGTTTTTAATTTGGTAATATTTAAGTGTTATTGCTTAATACCGAATTTTATAATTCCCTATTAGGCAATACTGTATAAATGATATATAAATTGTGGAAGTGAACTTTTATTCCACGAATGTAAAATTCATCATTCATATCTTATTGTCTTAACCTTTCTATTTAAAGAAAAATTATTTGCATGTATTAGTTCCATTAATAATTAAATATCAAGGATATATACTTTAAAGATGGTTTTTGACGAAAGTGTTATATAAATATAAAATCCGTTTATAACATATGTCAAATATAAAGAGCTTGTTTTCAAAAATTTATGAATATATAGAGACAAAAAAAGAATATTTCGATATATTTATCGATCTGGATACCAGATATGAGGGGTGGCTGGAAGCCGAAATATTAAAAAATATCTCAAGTAATCTTCCTGAATTCTCCATAAACTCAACTAAAAAAAAGTGTGAGGGGTATGGTCGACCTGATATCGTGTTAGAAGTTCAAGGTGAGACATGGATTATTGAATTAAAAGCATTTTTAATAAATAGGAGATCATTAAAATTTTATCTTGAAAAAAAAGGTGGAGCTAAAAAAGATTTTAAAAGATTAGAGAAATTAAACGATAATTTTTGGATAATAATGTGTCTGGCACCTTACAAACCGTCGAAGGATGGGAATTATGTAAATATTATTGACCAAGTATCAAAGAAGTATGATATTAAAATACTAAAAGAACTCATATTTTATACTCCAAAAAAAAGACCAATAACATTAACTTTATGGGGAAAATAACCGAGGAACTTTCAAATAATAAATCGTTATATCCTGCTAAACTGAAATTTTTTATTTTCAACATTCAAATTAAGCTTAAAATTATAAATTATTTTAAAAATGACTATAATTAACAGAGAATAAAGTAAATATATATTAGCTTATATAGGATTGAAATTTAGTATAAAATTCAAATAATAAATCATGAAGATTTTTAGCAGTTTTTTCAATATCAGTGGTATTTGATATAATTTCTTTGGATTTTTTAAAATATTCTCTAAGTTCATCTTTAGTTAAAGGAAATAGATTATTTTTGGCTAAATGATTAAAAAATATTTCAGGATCATTAATCTCAGGTATAGAAATATCATTTTTTAGGAGATAAGATTGATGTAGATTTATTAAGAAGTCTTTAATGAAATTTTCTCCAATTTTAAGAGATTTTTCAAATTCGTTTTTGTTATTAGCAGAATACATTTGATATAATTTCCATAACATTTTACTACATTGTTCAAGTAATATCTCATCGAACTTTTCTTGATTTATAATTTCCTTCTTGGTTTCTTTCCGAAAATAATCAAGAATATTTGAATCTGAATCAGAATTTCCCTCAATAATATCCACAGAAACATTGGGTAAATAATCTCCTTCTGTTTGAAAGTAATCATTCAAAGCTTCATTGTATTTTGATCCCACTTCATAACAAGTCCTAATGGATTCTGAACCACCTGCTTTGTTAGGATGAGTTTCAATTAAATATCCGTGTTTAACAAGAATATGGAACAAATCATCTCGTAATTCGCTTATCTGCTTTTTATTTTTTACTTTTTTAGAAGCTTTTGAAGCTATGAACTTTGAAAGTTCACTTTTAAGTTTTTGGCGGTATAATCCTCCTACTTTATCAACAGTTTTCACAGCATTTAGAAAGTTGATAATCTCATCAATAAAGTCAATATACAGACCTAAATCTTTTTCAAATAGGGTTTTTTTAGCTTTCTCTGTTATTCTTCTTTCAGCTAATTTTAATTTATACCCTTGTTTTTCCATATAAATTAAAATTTTTTCATATTGAAGAGGCTCAATACCTTTAAGTTCGTTCAAGTCAACAACTCCTGGAAAAGGTTGATAAATATCTGATCTTTTAATTATTACTTCATTTTCACGCATATTCATTAAATAATTAATTTGGTAAGTATTATTCCTTTTAGAGCTATAATATCCGGTACCCTGTAATTCTTGTAAATTCATTTGATTTTTCAATACAGCTATATCTCGTGTATCAGTTGCTTTAAAAGTTATGATATTATGTAAAAAACTGAAGACATTAGGATGAAGATATCTGATTTGATTTGCTGAGCAAATTAACCCAAATCCACATTCAAGGAAGGGCTCTAAAAATTTGCTTATTTTACCGTAATTTGTGGTATTATAGTTATTATCAATAAAAAAAGAATCAAAAAACATATCAATATTAGGAATAAAAATGACTTATTTATAATAATCAGTAGAATTTTGGATGTAATGAATTAGTTTTGAAATAATTACAAATGTAACAAAAGTTTTTTGCTCTAAGTCTTTTAATATTGAAAGATCGATAATAATTGACTTATCATTTCTCAAAAAGTCAATTGGATTAATCTCATCCTCATGATCAAGTGTTAAATTAGAAAAAATTTGACTCTGATTTCTAAAATCCCTAAATATTGCTATTAAATTATTAGTTTTGTAATCTCTTTCCCATTTATTTTTCATTTCAAGATCTAAGGAAATTGATGATACATCAAACTCATCCTGTCTTAAAAAAGAGTCTTTTAGAAGATCGACATATCTTTTTTCTGCTTTAAAGGCTAAAGCAAACGTATCAAAGAATAAATTTAAATAATCAATATTATTTTTATCATATTTCATACCCGAGTGCTTTAGATCGATGCTAAATGAACTTCCCAACTTGAAATGTAAAATATTTCCATTATATTGAGAATCTTTGAAAAAATTAATTAATTTTGACCACTTTCCTGAATAATCAAAAATTAAACAGGATTTATTTGCTTTGACAAGCTCAGTCACAATTTTCATTTTTGCTTGTTCTCGACTGTAAGAAAAACCATTTGTTATAAGTAATTGTTGCAATTGGTCAAAAGTCAATCCAAAAGGAACTTCTTCATCTAAGAACTCCGTATTGATTGTATTTCCAATTGTTATGAAATTATTTAATTGTAAAGGTGTATTGAATTCAGCAGCAATTCTCGTATCTATTCCCTTTTTAAATTCATTAACTATCTTCGCAAGCTCTATTAGACTTTTACCTTGGAAGTACACATAATTTAAATGAGATCCATTCAATCTATAGTTATGATTTTTAAGACATTCGCTTAAAAATCCTGAAATTAAGAGTTGGTTTTTTAATCCAACAAGCTTATAATTTAAGAAATTATCTTCAAATGTTCTTTTTAAAATTTTTGCATTTGTGGATAACTGGTTTTCTAATTCATTGAAATTTTTATATGTTAAATCGTTTGTAAATAAATAGGAAGAAGTTGATATCGTTAACATTGTATTCCAAATACCAGATCTCATATCTAACCATTTTTCAAATTCAACTTCTGGATGCTTAACTTTTTTTGAAGAAGCTTTATCTAGAGTAGTATATAATATTCCTTCAAGGCTTTCTTCTGTTTTATCGTTCAATAATTTAAGACATTCTTTTGAAAAGAGATTAGCAGATATAGGGATAACTTGTAAATTGTAATTAAAAGAAATCTTATATTTATCAATTCCCCTTATAAATTTATCAAAATATGTTAAAGTTGGCTGAGCGGCAAATTTGAGGTTAAATATTTTAGAAGCCAATAGTAATTGGTTGTCAACATATGTAAAAATTAAATCATTAAATTTCTTTAATCGATAGAACTCAACGTCTTGAAATGGATTTATTTGAGTTATTTCCATATTATGTGATAACCGCGATTTCGAAAAATAATAAAGAATTTCTCTCCACCAAATAAAGATTATAAGCAATTCCATTAGAAAATTAATGAGTATAATGTATCCTAATGGAAAAGTTAGACTTAATAATAAATATGAGAGCGTTATTATAAGAAAAGCAACAAATCCTGTTTTGAATAATACTATAGGCAAATTTCTTTTAGCTATAAAAAGATCTTCCTCTTTATCGGCAGGTTGTATGGATGATTTACAGAAGAATGTTCTTATTGCATTTATTAAATCAATTCCATCTAATAATGAGATTTTTGTATGGTGAAAGTTTGCACTAAAATTTGATTTGAATTCATTAGAAAGATCAGTAACAATTTCTATTAGTTTATCTATTTTATTGCTAGATAAAATCCCATTTATATTATAATACACACAAAAATAAATTGAGGTATGTAATGAATCAATAGAACTTAAATTTTGAGATCTAATTGATTCCACTTGAAATTTATTTTCAGAGGATGGTTCAGAGAAATCTAAATACGGACTTTGAACCACTTGGTATGTATATGATATTTGACCTTTATTTAATGCCTTGAGAAATTGATTCAACGTGGGATAAACATTTTCTGGAAGTGTTTCAATTTTGAATATTCGCATTGCTGTAGATATGGCATCCTTTTTGTTTAAAATTAAAAGAAAAGTAGGTTCCTGTCTAATTGTGCAAAAAGATAAATTCTCAAAAGGATTTATAGAAATAAATTTATGGAATAGATAATAGTATAAATTTCTGAGATTAAAGAAATTATCAGAGAAACAAAATATGAAAAAGAGCAATGTAAAAATTGTTAATCCGATTGAAATATAAATATTAGTAGTTAATTGATATGTTAAAATAGCTAAAAAAAAAAGAATAATTGTTAATGATATTCCTTTAAGTATGGAAAATCTCGAATTAATATCCTTATATGAAGGATTCACATCCCAAATATCTAAATAATCATGAGAATTTTCTTGCTCTCCAATAATTTTAGCGTCGTTTTGATATTGTTTTGGAATAATATTACTCATTTTCTCTTCCTTCTTTCTTTTATTATTTTTATTTATCATTTTTTTCCATATATTTAAACAAAAAATAAAACTAAGAAAATTACAAAAATAAAAATATACAAAAGAATGTGACCTATTCTCTCAGGAATATCATCAATTCTATTGTACCATGTAAATCCTAATTCTTTTCTTGTTTTTCTTTTTATTATATTGATTGTCCTGCGTGCTTTTCTTATTTCTTTGAATTTACCTTTATTATAGTAAGACTCATATAAATAATAGCTTATAGACTCTAATTCAACTAGATTTAGATTGATCATTAAAGCTAAATTGCAGATATTAATTGTTTTATCATAATCGCCTATTTGAAAATATGCTCTTGATAAATTAATATACCCATTTGAGTAGTTTTTATCTATATTAATAGCTTTATTATAGATTTCAATTGATTTATCAATATTTCCCTTATCTCTTAACACATCTCCAAGATAATTCAATGTCTTTACATCATTTGGAAAGAGTTGAAGTGATTGCTTGAAAAATTTTATCGCCTTATTATATTTGTTATTCCTAAAATAATTCAATCCTTCAATAGACCAATATCTTGCTGCTTTTCTAAGTATAGATTGACAGTATGAGTTATCAAGGGAATCTCTATAATCTTCTAATAAGCATTTGATCTCCTCTGGATTTAAATAATACAAATAATTTTCATTGACTAGATAATTTATTACAGATTGAAAGCCACTAGAGAACCTTTTAGCGATCTCTTCTTTGAAAACAATTCTAGCTAAAGGATCCCCTAATTCCGTCAACTTTTTTAATAAGGGAAATGCTAAATTTCTATGAAGTAAGCAGGAATTATAATCATTCTCCACCCATACTTGCAAATTTGAACAATGTCCCCAAAATTCGAGTTCAGGAGGAAAATAAAAATTTATCATATTTTCATATTCTAACGATTTATCCAAATTCTCTGCTACTTCATCAATAGATTCTATATTCTCATATTCTTCAATTTTTTCTTTAGGAATATTTAATAATAGATATTTACATTGGATAAATTTCTCATCATTAACATATACAACAGTTTCTTCATTTTCTAGTCTTAGTGTGATATATCGATTTACTTGAAATTCTTTACTTTTTAATGACATCATCATTTTGCCCCTCACAAATTAAAGATAATATGCCTGTTTTTGGCAGAAAATATTAGTTCCATTATGGATTTTCACTACTTCAGTTTGTGGTGTATGATTTATAACTATTAAATCAACTTTCTTATTTTCACATCGAAAAGTAAAGATATCTCCTTTTGAAACTACTCGATCTTTTAAAGTTTTTACTAAACCATCTGGATTTTTTAAAATTATTCCTTTTTTATATCCCGCAAAAGAAACTTGTTGAGCAAGATGATTTTTTGTCTTTTTAATCTTTACGATATCTTCGAGAGTTGCCTTTAGATTTCTTCTTAATAATGCATCAATCCTGATTATATTTGTACCCTCATCTCTAGGATCACTGGGAAATACTACTGCAGCTGTAAATTTTTTTTTAGATTCATTATAAATACAAATTGTATCACCAACATCGATATTACTCTCTGAAACTATTTTTGGATCAATTCGGGCAATACTCTTACCGAAATCACCTTTAAAAGCATCTTTAACCTTTAATTTTATATCACTTAGCATAATGATCTTTTTTTATTATAGATCTATATAAATAAAAAAATCAAATTATTATCAAAAATAGTTAGTGAATATATTTAAAAGAAAAAAATAAGTAGAAAGTGTATAAATAAAAAAAATTTAGAATAATTGAAAACATGATGTAGAGAACTCTAAAAATTATTAAAGTACATAAAAAATGAATAAAAATTATGTTTTTATCTTCGAATTTGTATCCGGTGGTGGTTTTAATCAAGTTGATATACCCTCTTCCTTATTTTGTGAAGGATTTGGTATGTTAAGATCTATTATCGCAGATTTTAAGGCGATGGATTTTATTATTAGTACAATATTAGATTACCGAATCTACTTCTTATCAAATTTATTGGAAGCGGATATAATTCATAAAGTTGATGCTAAAGATAACTACATTAATATTTTTAAGAATCAAGTTAGAAATTGTAAATGTATTTTTATAATTGCTCCAGAATCTTCGAATATCTTATATGAGTTAACTGAAATTGCTAAAAATTATAAAAAGATAATATTAAGTGTGGATTTAGAAGGTATTAAATTAGGTACTTCAAAAATAATGACTTATAGTTTTTTCAAAAAAAATAAAATAAATACTCCAAAAACATATCTAATACCTTCAAGGAATAAAAAATTTGATTTAGAATTCATTATACAAAAATTTAAGGAATTAAAACGTCCTATTATTATTAAACCTGAAGATGGGGTTGGTGCAGAATCAATTTATTATTTTGGAAGTGAAAATCAAATAAGAGAGTTCTTTCATAGTTTGGATAATAGTTTTGAATATAATAGAACTTACATACTTCAAGAATTTATTGACGGAAGAGATCTAAGTATTTCTTTAATTGGTAGTTCATCCAATTTAAATTCTCAAATCGCTACACCTATTTTTTTAAGTATTAATTCACAAAATGTAGAAATAACAAACCTTAAAATTAAATCTGAATATTTTGGAGGATATACACCAGTAGAAGATCAAAAGGAAATACTAAATTATTTATCTAAAATATTAAATAAAGTTAATCTATCAAAATTTAGCGGGTATTATGGTATTGATTTCATACAAAAAAAAAATAAAACTGTTCATTTTTTAGAAATCAATCCAAGATTAACAACATCATATATAGGACTTAGAAATGTAATTGATATTAATCCAGTTGAGTTGATAATAAATTCAAAATTAAATTCAATGAAACCTGTAAAATTAAAATACCATAACCATTCAAATTTCTCTAGAGTAGAGCTATTTTATACTGGATCTAAATCAATTAATGAAATCAAAGAGTCCTTATTACCAAAATTATTGAATATGATCTCTGAACTTGTTACTCCTCCAATTTCATTTAATAAATCAAAATTCTTTTCTTGTTTTCTCGCAACAAAAACAAAAGATTTCAGATCGTCAAAAAATAGGTTGAATGAAATATTAAGTACTTTAGAAGAATTTAATTTTAAAGTTCTTAAATCAAGGTTAGTAAAATAATCGTAAAACCACCATAGTGTAATAATAGAGAAACAATCAAGGTTGTCTCGATTTTTAACCCTTTCTTTACACTCATACTATAGGATAATAGCCATAACGACCATACTTGAAGAATAATCATTAAGACTTTATCTAAAAAATTAATAATAGAAATATCAAAAATTCCACTATAAACAAAAATATAATGTAATAATAGGTATAATACCATAGGGAAAAATACAATCGCAAAAGATATAAAAAAATTTAACGTATTTTCATTTTTGTCATAAAATAGACGAGAAATTCCTTCAATAATAATAAAATATATTATAAAATTTAAAAGAAAACTAAGAATTAATAAAATTTGAAAGTTAAGTTCTAAATTATTTTCATTAGGTTCTATAAAAAATAGTAATAGGGGGTAAAATTGGTTTAATCGGCTTAATATTGTCCCAATTATTAATATTCCGATTGAGATTAAAATTGCATATATTCTATCTTCTTTTTTAAATTGAATAAATCTTTTAGATGTTATCACCATTAATCTTCTTAAAAAAGGCGATTTAAATTCTCTAATTGCAAAACCCTTCTCTCTAATTAATCTAATATCGTCTTTTAAAGAATTATAAGCATGAACACCTAATTCTTTTAGATAATATTTTTTATCCTTCTTTTGTTTGATTAATTCAGATAAAGTATCCAAATGATGATAAATTGTGCCTGTACTTACTCCTAGTTCTTTTTTAAGCAGGGTAAATGAAGAAAACTCATTATCTCCAATTATCTTTATAATTTTTCTACGTAATTCATGACCCAATGCGTAGTAAAAACTTCCTTCTACATCCTGACTATCATTTTGATTTGAATTTTCATTACTATCCATATTGATCGTTAAATTTTATCCTGATTCTTTCTCTTTTGTTAATAATATATTTATTACATTAATTACAATTAAAAGAAAACCGGTTATAAACAAATAAAAACCAACTCCTAAACTCAAGATGTAATCACTTTCTTGAGAGAGAAAATCGATAAAAAAAATTAATAGGAAACCTATACCAACTGATGATAATATTACTGATTTAATTCTAAGTTTAAAATCGTAGACAACAATAATACTTGCAGCTAAACAAATGATGCCACTTAAAAACGGGAACAAATAAAGAAAAGAATCTTCAATTGCAACACTTGTAGCAATCACATACCTGTCTAATAATGTATAATTAGAAAACCAATAAAAAAATTCAGATAATATAAGTAATATTGAGCCAGTGAATCCGAAAATTATGAAATCCAGATTTTTTTTAAGCTTGATTTGAAATTTTACTTTATCCATATTGAAAAACTATAAAAATTCAAAAGGAATATTATAAAGATAAAATTTAACAAATTTATTTTTTTTTAAATTTTTAAGTAAAAAAGACTAATAATAATTTGAGTAAAAATGTCATCACAAATGGAAGTAGAAGTAAAAACTGAATCTCCACCTCTTTTTAATTATTTACAGCAAGAGATTCCCCTTGAGGATATAAGAGATTATGCCTCTCCAAGACGTATAACTTCTATAGATTTTCTTAAAGGATTTGCGATAATTTTTGTAATTTTGGCACACACTTCTCAAGGATGGCTTGATTCTGAATCTAGATACATTTATGGACTCTTATTTGCTTTTTTAGATATTCTTGGACCCTCATTGTTTGTGTTTCTCTCTGCACTTAGTGTAATATTTAGTATTAAAAGAAAAGAAGGTGTCTTACCGAATAAGATAATCCGAAATCGTATTTTTACACGAGGAATAGTAATGATAATTATTGGAATGATTACTAATTTAGTAGGTATTGATCCAGAAACAGGAGAAGCTGTGGTAATTATATTTGGTTGGAATATTATTACATTTATAGGATTCACTCAAATATTTTCCTTCTATATATTAAAACTTAAAAAGAAGTGGCGTATAGTAATTGGTTTATTAATTATTATTAGTTCACCTTATATTCGAGCATTTCTTTATGAAGGTAAAGAAGCGGGAAATATATTAATAAGTTTCTTTCATTATATTATAACTTCACCCACTCCTCATTTAACACTCGTCCCATGGATTTCAATATGTTTTATTTCTACCATTTTTGGCGAATATATTTTTGAAGCAATGAATAAAGGAACAGATGATGCTTATATAGGACTATTCCGAATATTTTTAGTTTGGGGTATTGCCTTCATCATAATAGGAATTTTTGCACCACTTCCCAATTTTGGTTTTGAATTAATGACTGCTGATACTATTGTAGGAGGGATCGCTGAATATCCTCATTTACATTTATTAGAAGTCGCTAATAACCAAGATTTTTTTGAAATTCTTGGAATGCCATTATTTCTGATAAGAGGAACCAGTGCTAATATGTTTTATAACCAAGGTGCTGCATTGACTATAATTGCTATATTTTTTTATTTTCTTGATATTAAGAAGAAATCAAACGATTTCACTAATGTATTAATATATTATGGTAAAGTCTCCTTAAGCCTATTTCTATTACATTTTTTATTTATACCCCTTTTTATTGATCGATTTGGAGTAGCGCTATATCTTATTATTGGTCTTTCATATGTAGGATTTTTAGGAATTTTAATGTATATTTGGATGGAATATGCCAATGGAGTGGGTTCACCTGAATATCTTATGGTGCAACTTGGGAGAATTGGACAGAAATCAGGAGAAGCAGTTAAGAAAACTACTAAAAAAGTATATGCTAGAATCAAAAAGCGCGAAAGAGTCAAAAAGATGGAAGATTTTATGAAAAAGTTAAGCAAAGACAAAGAAAATTAATAATAAATTAAAATGACGTTTTAAATGAGAAAAACCAAACTCTTTTTTATTTTTGCATTCTTTGTAAATCTTTTATACCTATTTACATCTTTGTTTTTCTTTTTTTTCTTAGATAATCCGTTGATGAATAAAAACAATAACGATTTCTTAACTTATTATAAAGCTGGTCGGATTATAATAACAGATATATCAAATTTATACGATATTTCACAATATCTTTTTCCATTCAGGTATTTTCCTCTCTCTGCTTATATTTTTACTCCTTTCTCTATGTTAGGCTTAGAATTAGGATACATCATTTTTCAAATATTCAGTTTCATTTTAAACATTGCTATCATTTATCTTATTTATAAAATCATCCAATCATATCCAAGATTAAACAATGATAATAAACTACCTTATGACTTAAGGGAGTTTAGGGATGCGTTTAATAAACCTGAGAATGAATCTGTTCTCTATCATTTTTCTGTATTATTGATAATGCTTCCTCAATTTATGAATTATTTTTTAGGGCAAATCAATACTTTAGTTTCTTTTTTTATCTTGTATTCTGTTTTCTGTTTTTTAAAAAATGGAAATAAAAACAATTTTTTTGGTGGCTTAATGCTAGGGTTAGGAATCTTAATAAAACCTACACTCCTTCTCCTAATTCCCTTTTTAATACCTTTATACTACTCAAAAGATACTAAGGAATTTGTTTTTCATTTTAAAATTGCTTTTATTAGACTTTTTGGTACAATCATTCTACTGTTTATCTCTAGTATTTATTTTTTAATTTCTCCTAAATTGTTAGAAGGTTTTATGGATGTTAATTTTACCGGAAAATATGCCACAACTATAGGAACATTAGATATCAACGCATCTTTTAGTCTTACAAGAAATCTTATAACTCTCTTTCAATTGACGGAATTAAATATTAGTAATTTTTTCCTTTTTATAATTATAATTTTTTTATTTTTGGTTCCAATATTATATTATTTTATTCTTTCATCTAATCAGACAAATAGATTAATTGATGGATATTTAATAGGAATAAGCATTACATTAATTGTTTATTTTGATTCATGGCCCCATCATCTAATTGTATTAACACCATTCTTAGTTATTTTTACCTTAATTAATAAGAATTTTAAATTTTATAATATAATTAGATTTGTTCATCATTTCTTGGCTATATTAGTTGTAATATCATGGGGTATCTTTTACCTTACCTATGAATTTTTTCCATTCAATTTATGTGGTTTAATTTTATTACTTCTACTTTATTTTTCGCTAATTATTTTTTATAAGCAACAATAATAAAGAATTAAAATAATATCTTCTTAATTCTTTTTAATCTTTATTTAATTGAGTTTTAATTATAATAGGATAATCATAATGTCATCTACAAACGAAAAAGTTCAAAGCGTAGAAACACCACCACTAGTGGAATATTTAAAAGAAGAGATTCCTATCGAAGATATTAGGGATGTTTCTTCACCAAGAAGAATTTCTTCAATTGACTTCGTTAAGGGTTTTGCTATATGTTTTATAATTTTAGCACATTCTGCACTTGCATGGTTTGATGATGATTGGAGGTATTTATATGGTCTTCTTTTTACTTTTTTAGATATATTGGGTCCCTCCTTATTCGTTTTCCTTTCTGCTCTTAGCGTTATCTTCAGCATTAAACGAAAGAAGGGCAAATTATCATCTAAAATTATACGTAATCGCATTTTAACCCGTGGAGTTATTATCATTATAATAGGTATGCTTTTTAATCCAATGTCTTTATATACTGCTGGTGAATCTGTTCCCTTTCCAATGAATTTTTGGGGCTGGAATTTTCTTGTGTTCATAGGCTTCTCACAAATTTTTTCTTATTATGTGCTAAAGATTAAGAAAATTCCTCGTGTAGTGATTGGTATTATAATTATAATTATTTCACCTATCATTAGACAATTTATCTTTGATAATAAAGATACTAATGTCGGTTTTTGGATCTTACATTTTTTAATAACTTCACCTCTTCCTCAAGTACCATTTCTTCCTTGGCTAGCAATTTGTTTTATTTCTACAGTATTTGGTGAATATTTATATGATGCAATGATTAAAGGAACAAAAGAAGCGTATTATCATTTATTTCGTATATTTTCATATTGTGGGATTATTCTAGTAATAACAGGGTTCATACTTGGTTGGAGATTACAAACTCCAGAAACATTAGAATTATCAGAATATTTACATTTAGATTTATTAAGAATTGCAAATCAACAGGATTATTATCACTTTCTTGGAATGCCAGATTTCATGGTAAGAAATACAATGTCAAATATGTTTTATAATCTTGGTGCTGCACTTCTCATCATTGCAGTGAGTTTTTATTTCATTGATATAAAGAATAAATCTAATCAATTCATAAAAATGATTATCTATTATGGGAAAGTTAGTTTATCACTATTTTTAATTCAATTTCTGTTTCTTCCCTTGTATATTGGACAATTTTCGATAATATTTTTCCCTATTGTGGGGATTGTTTATTGTGGATTTCTTGGTTTAATGATGTATATATGGATGGAGTATTTTAATGGAGTGGGTTCTCCTGAATGGATTATGGTTCAACTTGGAAGAGTAGGACAAAAAACAGAAGAATTTGTTAAGAAAGAAACTCATGTGATTGCAGAAAAGGCAAAAGAAACTATTCACAAATTAAAAAAAGAGGAATAAAACTAAACTATAAACAAAAAAATAAATAAAGAAAAGACTAAATATTAAATATATTAGTATAAAAATATGAACAATAATTTTTAACAGTGAAATTATGCAATCTAATCAATATAAATTTAAAATAACTTTATTTGGACCAGGAGGAGTAGGAAAAACGTCGTTACTTCTCCGCTATATTAAGGATTACTTTAGCGATGATTTGAAAAAAACCATTGGAAGTAATTTTTTGATCAAAGATGTTGAAATCGAAGGGAAACAAGTCCGTCTTCTCCTATGGGATATAGGTGGTCAGCCACAATTTCATAAACTTCGCACAATTTATTTTAAAGGAAGTAATGGTGCAATAGGTGTTTTTGATTTATCATCAAACCAATCTCTTTTAAAAATTCCTGGTTGGATAAGCTCTATAAATAAATCAGTTAAAAGGAGAATCCCGATGATTTTATTAGGAAATAAACTTGATCTAGAGAGAGATGTTGATAAAGCAGAAGCTGAGGATTTAGCTAAAAGACTAAGTTGTGAGTATTTAGAATCTTCCGCGAAAACAGGAGAAAATGTTGAGTTAGCTTTTGAATCAATTGCTAAAGCATGCTTAGGCAGTGCTCTTTCTGAATAAAAAAGATATAATTTTTGAGAAGTCTTTATAAATTTATTTTTAAGCTCTTTAGTTCATTAATAAGATTTTCAAGGTTTGTAAACTTTATTGAAAACTTTATGCCTAATTCCCTTGCTGAACGTATATTATTTAAACCATCATCAATAAAAACGATTTCTTCAGGTTTACATTCTGCTTTTTGGATTGCTAATTTAAACAATCTTGGATCTGGTTTTGTCATGTGTACTTCGAATGACAAAATAAGTTCATCAAATAATTCCACAATTTCCTTATTTTGTTCTAATAAATAATGCCAATGGCTTGAATTTACATTTGATAAACATAATAGCTTGATTTTATTTTGTTCTTTTAGATTTTTTATTAATGCCAGAAAATCTTCCTTGACATGAGAAATTACTGAGTTGAATGAATCAAAAAATTGTTCTTGATTTAAAACGCAAGTTTGTAATAATTCACATGCTTGAGAATAAAATTCTTTATTAGTCATTTTACCTTGATGGTATATATCTGATTGTCGCCAAAATTCAAGAAGTAAAGAAGAATTTGGTGTATTTAGAGGAGAAATTTCGATTATATCTTTGAAAAATCTACTAAAGTCGAGCTCTACTACTACTCCTCCCAGATCAAAAATAATAGCTTTTATTGTCATTTTTTTATAACATTATATTTGATTTTATTAATAAAAACATAAATTAATGATAGCTAGTGTCTGAAGTACACTTTACTAGAGAATTTTCGAAATGGGATTGGAAGTTTATACTTAGGAAAACCTCTTGTATCTTCTTCAAGCATTTTATATAATTCTCCTAATTTGATATTATTGAATTGTTTAGAAGTACTTTTTTTTGGTCCAAAGGGCTGACCAATTAGTCTTTTTCTTACCGAGATTGTTTGATTATCTTGTTCATTCTTCCCAATTATAACTATATATGGAATCCATTCAACTTCTGCTTGTCTGATCTTTTTATTTAAGGTTTCATTTCTGTCATCAAAATCAGCTCTATAAGATTCCTTATTTACCATTTCTAGAATTTTTTCAGCATAAATATTTTGATTTTCACTAACAGTAATAATTCGTACTTGAATTGGAGATAACCATGTTTTAAATCCAGGTACTATCTTATCTTTATTTCGAATAGCACTTTCAATCAAACCCCATAAAACTCTTTCTAATCCACCTGTGGGAGAATTGTGTAATATGATTGGATGTTTAAGTCTACCATCAGTATCAGTAAAGGAAATATTATATTTTTCTCTTTTCTTGCCTTCATTATCAATCATATACTCCAATGAACTCTCTACATCAATCTGGTTTGTGGCTAATGTAGCACTTCTATTTTGAGCTGAAAGTACATTTCTCTCTAATTTTAATATATAATAATAATATCTATCTTCCCATAATTCTAATAAGGTGGGGTGTTGTTCTGTTTTAATTAAGTTAATAATCCAATCATTATTTTTCTCATAAAAATCTTGTGTCACTCTAAATATAACATAACTTTTTATGCCTAATTCGTTTTCCAGATTCTTAATTAAATCATATTGCTTTATAAACTCTTCAATTGAAGATTCCAAATCTTTACACAGAGTGTGAAGATCAGGCATGATAAAACCACGTAGTCTTCTCAATCCCGATAACTCACCTTCTTGTTCTCTTCGAAAATCATATTGTTCAAATTCATATACTCGTAATGGAAAGTAATGAGGTTTCAAATTCATTTGAGAGAATAAATCGAATAGAAGGAAATCACTCGCATATCTTAAAATGTATCTATTTTTTCCAGATTCAAGCCAATAACTTCTCGCTGGAAATCGAGCTGTTTGAGCTGTTAATTTTTTATTTTTTACTGTATACATGATTGGTGTCTCAATAAGTATTGCCCCATAATCTATTAATCTATCTTCTATGAAATTTTTGATTAAATTCTTCATAATAACTCCTTTAGTATACCATCTGAAATTTCCTGCATCTGTATTAGGATCAAAATCTACCAATTCAAAATTTTTCATCACTTTTATATGAGCTGGTTCAAATGATTTATCCATTTTCCTAGAGCCTAATTCTGATTTTAGGAATGAATAAAAATCTTGATCTTTTATTTCTTTAGGTGGTATCACTTCATTATTTTCATCAAATTCTAACTCTATTTCATTACCTGAAGTTGTAATAATTTTAAATACTGAATTTTTAACTTGTTCTTCAGGTTTAATAGCCAATTTCACATCTCTATACATTTCTGCCATTTCATGACCCAAACAGTTAACTTTGAATGATTTGTACCATCCAAATGGAGAAAATTTTGCTTCAATACCTCTTTCTTCTAAAAATTTAGCTATTTTAGGACAAACTTCCATAGCATTTTGGTCATTGCTAAGAAATTTGCTTAAATGTGCCCATGGATAAACTAAGACTTTATCAACACGATACATATCACGATCTTTAATAAGTTCTAATAATTTTCTTGGTTTTCCTTTAATCTCGCCTATCTCAATCTTTTTATTGTATCCTCTTATCTCCTCATTTTTTTGACGAAGCTTTTCTGGAAATCCCGTAATTTGTAGTATTGCTGCTTCAATTTCCTCTGCTCCTTGGCTAGCAATTAAATCAGTATCATAAGTATCTTGATCTTCTACAGAAACATAAGCTACTAAAACTAATCCATCCATTTTTATGAAATTTTCAGAAAAATCTTGAGGATTGCTTGTAGCTTCCTTATTTTTAATAACTTCAACGCCTTCAGAATGAATTATTAAAATTTTCATAGTAATCTCCCTTATTTTTTTTCCTACTAAATCTTTAATGAAAAATCCTAAATATTTTACTTACTTCAGATATATAATTACATTTAAAATTCAAATGAATTATTACTAAAATAATTATCTATAAGGATGACTCTTAAAAATATTTTTTCAGAATTAACTGAATCATTAGACAAATTAGATCTCGATAGAGAAGAGATTTTAAAAATATCTCGAATAATAATTCGAGACTGTAGTATTGCGATAAAATCTATCCATAGGAAAGAATTTGATCAATATGAAATAAAAATACAATTAATAAAAAATAATCATGAGAAACTAGTATCACTGGTTAATAAAAACCCTGGTATTTTTTATAAATATTTGAAAACACCTGAACAAGAATACGCAGAAGCAGTTTCATTTTATTCAATTACCTTAAAAAAAAATCTCCCTAGTCCCCATGAAATGAAAATCGATCCATTAAATTTTGCTTTAGGGTTAGCTGATGTTATAGGAGAACTACGGAGATATGCACTAGATAATATAAGAAATTCTCAAGTGAAAGATCTCAATGAAATATTAGAAAATATGGATGATATTTATTCTAATTTGTTTTCACTCGATTACCCTTCGGGATTAATACAAGATCTAAGGCAAAAAACTGATCGAGCAAGAATGATTATTCAAAAAACTAGAGGAGATATATCAATATCTCTTCAGATGAATGATCTTAAAAGATGTATTGAAGATAATGTAAAGGAGGATTAATCCTTTCATAATTAATTTAATGAAGATTAAAAATGCCTTTTGATTTTGAAAAGATCAAACGAGAAAGTATGATTAATTATGAAAAAGTATGGCTAGATACAAAAAACCTCTTAAAACTGAAAGGAAAGTATTTCAATTTAGAAAAGAAGGGGAAATCTCATATTGTAAATGATTTTATCTCTGATGCAAGAGTAAAGATGATATCTCTAGGATTTGAAGAATTAATCCTTCCTATGTTTGTTGAAGAAGAGGAAATCTATAAACAGTATGGTCCAGAAGCAGCTTTAATTCTTGATAGGTTATTTTATTTAGCTGGGCTTCCACGTCCTGATATAGGTATTTCTAAAGAAAAAATCAATAAAATTCGAGATGTAGTACCTAATTTTAAGGATATTGATTCTTTAAAACAAATATTTAGAGATTACAAAAAAGGCAAGATAGAAGCTGATGATTTCATTGAAATTTTTATCAATAAATTAAATTTTAAAGAAAGTGAAGCTTCTGAAATAATTAACAAAATATTTCCTGAATTAAAACAGTTAAAACCTATACCTACAAAAACAACTTTAAGAAGTCATACAACAGCATTATGGTTTAAAGTATTGGGTAATTTAATTAGAAAAAAAAGATTACCCTTACAATATTTTACAATAGCTCCAAAATTTAGAAGAGAACAGAAAATTGATGCAACTCATTTGTATTGTTCTAATACTCTATCAATTGTAATTATGGCTGAAGAGATTTCTCTAGAAGATTGTCAAAGGATTACTTCCGAAATTTGTGAAGAAATTGGCTTTAAAAATAGTAGAACTGAAATTAAAAAAGCTACTTCAAAATATTATGCTCCACAAACAGAATTTGAAATTTTTGTTGAACATCCAAAAACAAAAGAATGGATAGAAATTGGAGATGGAGGTTTTTATAGCCCTGTTAGCCTTGCTCAATATATGATTGAATATCCTGTTTTTAATATTGGTTTTGGAGTAGAAAGAATTTGCATGATAAAAACTGAAATTGAAGATATTAGAAAAATAGTTTATCCCTATTTTTTTGAAGATATTTCCTTTTCCGATGATCAAATTAGTAAAGGAATCAAATATAAAAAGATTCCATTTACCGAAAAAGGAATTGAAATTAAAAATGCTATAATCAATGCCGCAATTAATCATAAAGATGATTCTGCGCCGGTTGAAATTAAAGCTTGGGAGGGTATTATTAGGGATCGAACTATTGAAGTAACTATTTGGGAAAAAGATAAAGGAGTTAAACTTCTTGGTCCAGCATGTTTAAATAAAATCTGGGTAAAAAAGGGGAACATTTTAGGGTTACCTCAAGAAGAGAGTCCCGCTGAAGGTATTGATACTGGAATGACTTATCTAGAAGGAATTGCTTCAGAAATGGCTTATAATATTGAAATCCTTTTTGATCAAAACAAATATAATTATGAACATAGAGTAAAGATGTGTTATAGAGCTTCAGAAATCAATATTGAAATTGATGAAATTATTCTAGAGTTCATTCATTCAAAACAAAAAAAGATTGATATAAGAGGACCGGTTTTTATTGGTCTTTCATTTAAAGTTAAAGAATAATAGATTAATAAAATAAATAATTAAGTGAAATTAGATGAAAAAAAAAATCTTAGTGGCTGGAACGTTCGATATTTTGCATCCGGGACATATTTTTCTGATAAATGAAGCGGCAAAATTAGGTGATGTATATATTGTAATAGCTACTGACAAAAATAGGGAATTATATTCTGGAGAAGCTCCAATTGTGCCTGAACAACAAAGATATGAAGTAATGAAAAGTATAAAAAATGTTAAAGATGTAAAATTAGGAAGGCATGATAATGATACACTTAGAACAGTTGAAGAGATAAATCCAGATATTATACTTTTAGGACCTGATCAAAAATTTAGCGCTCAAAAACTTCAAAATGCTCTTAAAATGAAAGGATTGAAGCATATAGAGGTAAGAAGATTAGAAAATTATTATAATAAATTCAAATTACATAGCTCTAGTCTTATTAAAAAGAAAATAATTGAAAAATATAAGAAGAACCAATCATAAAAAGGTAATATGTCAAAAGAAAAGGAAATTACACCAGAAAACTATGCAAATTGGTTTGCTCTTTATCACCTATCTCATAACATTGGGAGCCAGAAAGCAATTCATATTAGTAGTGTTGAGTTTGGAAAGGTTTTAAACTTATCTCAACAAACAGCATCAAGAAGGATTAATACCTTAGAAGAAATTGGATGGATTGAGAGGAAGATTGAAGCAAAAGAGCAAATAATAAGAATAACTAAAAAAGGCGCTGATGCAATACTTGCAATGTATAAAAGTTTGAAACAAATTCTAGAAAGTATTTTAATTGTAGGGGAGGTTACTACTGGGATAGGAGAGGGTCATTATTATGTCAAAATTAAAAACTATCTTAAGCAGTTTCAGGAAAAATTAAGATTTATTCCTTTTTTTGGAACATTAAATCTCCAACTAAGCGATCTTAATTATGAATTATTAATGGAAAATTTAAAAAATCGAATCCCTGTTAAAATCGATGGATTTAAAGATGTCGAGGAGGGACGGACTTTCGGTTCAGTTGATTGTCATTATTGTTTTGTCTCTCGTTTAGATAATCAAGAAAAAAAGGTAAATGCAGCAATATTAAAAATTAAAAGAACACACCATAAGAAAAATATTGTTGAGATCTTGGCAGAACCTTATTTAAGAGATATATTGAATTTACATGATGGTGATAGAGTAAGAATTGAATTAATAAAAGAATAATATAATTACTTATTGTTCATTTACTTCTTTTTTTATTTGTTTATTAATTTTTACAAATCTAAATATTGCTGTTCCAATTACAAGCCACATAAAAACAAAAAGAAGCTCGTTCATAAATCCAAAAAAAAAAGCGATTAGCATTGTTATAAAAATATAAAATAGTCTTTCTGATCTGGCCATTAACCCAATATCAAAATCTCCCTTAAAAAATACGTAAGCTCTTGCTCTAATATAACTAATCATAATTGAACCTAAAAAAGCTATAGTTACTATTAAATTCATATCAAAAAGATTCCAGAGCATCTTATCCCAACAAAAAACCATAAGCCCAAAAAAAATTATAAATTCTGAAAATCTGTCCATAATAGAATCGAAAAAACTACCAAATGATGAGCTTTTTCCTGTTAATCTAGCAATAGCACCGTCAATTCCATCCATAATCCCGGTAATAAATATAAAAATTGCAGAAAACAAAAGACTAGAGAATAAAATAAGAGAAATTGCACTAAGTATAGCAAAAAAGAACATAAAAATTGTCGCTAAATTTGGTGTGATACCAATTTTAATGCAGCATTTAGCGAGAATCTCAACTAAAGGGTGAAAAATATATCGTATCCTAAATTTCGAAGGCATTTTATCAAATTTTCTTGATTTTTTGAAGTTTTTAATATACTAAATATTTGAAATTCGCATTTAAATATCTTAATATTGATTTTTTGATTTAAAATATTATTATATACGAAATTATGATTATAATATAATTTTTTTATTTTGGTACTTTTAAAATATATAATTAATTTAAATTTTTAATAAAAAGTGGGAATTCTTGAAATTACGTTTAACCCTAAAAACAAGAACTAAGAAAAATAAAGAAATTTGCTTGAAATTTAACATAGCACCCAGTAAACATATTGGTTTTATTAATTTTATTAATTTAGCTCTTAAACAAGATAAACCTATTACAATTTCTTTTGAAAAAATTTCTAAATCTGGTCAAAAAGAAGAAAGTAAGATTTATGGTGAATTTAAATTTACTGGTAAAGATTCAGCAAGATTAGAACAATTAGAAGAGGATATCCAAGAAGCAGAAAAGAGAAGAAAAAAGCAACAAGAGAGAAGAAAACATAAGCAATAATTAAAATACAAATTAATGGATTAAACTCTTTAAAATATTGATATAAAACCTAATTTTATTAAATTTTTAGAAATATTATAGACTTTTTCTGGTTCGATACTCAACTCTTTTGCTATTGATTCAATTGATTTTTTCCCATCAATCTGATAGAAAACTTTATGAGAAGTTTCACCAGTTAAGTAAAATTTAGGGTTAATTTTTTTGGATATTGTGAAATGTGGTATATGTTTATAATATTCTGGTAATGAAAGATTCTTTTCTTCTATTTCATCAACCCTAGCAATTATTGAATTTGCAGTATCTTCGATCTTAATTCCTAAACTATTAAGAACATCATTAATGTTATGATTAGACTTTGTTTTAATTTTATCTTGCTCTTCATTTATGTATCGCGTAATTTCCTGTTCAAATGATTTAAAAGTATATTTACTCCCACTCCACTCTAATATTTGATTATGATTATATTTTTGTAAAAATGAGTTAGAAATTTTTTTTAAAACACTTTGAACTGTTAATTCCTTGGAATTTTCATCATATGTCGCTAAAAATATTAAATTTGGAATGCTTGAATCTCTCAGAAAAGATACTTTTAGGTTATTATTTGCTAATTTTATTTCACTGATATTTCCTAAATCCTCAAAGGAATCTGAAAATGAATTTAATGCTGAAAAAAAGCCTGATGCCATAATAAGGTTATCTCCTTGAGTAAAAAGAGTTTGTGAACTAGAAGGATCATTAAAGCTCTTAGATAATAACGGTAAGCCATCCCGAATAATCACAATATCGCAAATCATAATCTGAAAGCAGTTAATTGTAAAAATTTAAAAAGTTTGGAGAATATTCTCATCGAATCATTAAAATCTATATAATAGAGAAAAAAAAAGAGTTATAATACATCTGTAATACCAGAGTAACATAATTTTGTTATGTAGTAATATTATTATATAATGATTCAAATCAAATTCTTTGTAAAAATAGCATCAAAACTCTCTCCAATAGCTCGAGCAATCTTGAACAATTCTTTTTCGTTGAAATTATTTAATAATTGCTCGTCATTTAAATCCTTTAACTTTATTAATCTCTCTGTATTAACTCCCGATTTTTCAGATATATCTTCTAATTCATCTAATGTTTTACTTCCCAATACATCTTTAATTATAGGTTCAAAATAGAAAACTTCTTCTATCGTTTTATTAAAAATTTCTGCAATTTTTAGAGATAATGTTAAGGAAGGATTATATGATCCTTTTTCTAAAAAATAAATAGTTTGGCGAGAAACACCTACTAAGCCAGCTAATTCTAGCTGTTTAAGATTTCTCTCATCTCTCAGTTCTTTTATCCTTGTGACCAATTTCTTCCTAAATTTCAGTGTTTACTAACCTATTTAATATTATATTTAAATTAAAAATAAAAAAAGGAAATAAAAACTTAAAATTAAACCATTTTAAAAAGATCTTCGATTCTACAATTCAATACTTCAGCAATGTTATATGCTAATGTTAAGCTAGGATTATATCTACCTTCTTCCAAATAATTTATTGTTTGAATGGGGACTCCTACTTTTTCAGCCAATTGAGCAGTTGACATATTATTCTTCTCTCTCAATTCTTTTATTGATGTCTTTAGTTTTTCCCCTTCTCTCATTTTTGAGAGAATATAACTAATGAAGTTATCAAATGCGAGCTCTTCTGGTTTGAATATTTTATCTTCTAATCCAGAGGGTACAGCAGAATACTTTGTCATCATTTCTTTTATTTTATTTTCGATGATATAGGGATCTTTGAGACCAGGGATATATCCCTCTGGTCGTAATATGCCCTTTTGAGCACTAGCGGCAGCAGCAGCTGATCCAGCAGTTTCAATTTTAACTGTAAATGTTTTAAACATTCTGTCAAAAACGCCATTTACTATGTTAATATTTTGAATTCGACTATGAGGAATAGTTGCTCTCACTTGTGTAAAAACACCATGATTAATAACTATGTGATCTTCTGATATTTTGTAAGAGAATTTATGTACATAAGCAGTGTAATACCAAATTTGTATTACCATTATTATTGTAAATGGAATTATAAATACAAATAAAATCACTAATAATATAACAAGATTTGTGAAATTTTCAGGATTAATTCCATCATCAGTAACTGCAACCCAAGAAAGGAATGTTGCTAACGTTGTAACTGCACTAAGTATCAAAAGAAAAATTAATCCCCCCTTTAATACTTCTTTATTTCTATAACTGTTCGAAATCGTCCCTTCATATGAAAAATTTTCTTTATTCATTTTTTTCCTCCTTTTTTTTAAAAAAATATTAATTCATTCTATGTTAAATAAACTTAACATAAATATTTAAATGTTTTGATCTTTGAAAAATCTGAATTTAAAAGCGTTAATAAAACTTAACATTTGATCTTTTTAAATTTTTTTTTTTATTTAACTAAAATTAATATCAAAAATATAAAATTAATCCAAATTTGTTTTATTGATCTAAAACCCTCTTTATAGAGAGAATAATAAGAAGAGTTGCAAAAAGCAATTTAAATGTTCGCTAAATTTTTTCCCTTCGATAAAAAATGCTTCTCAAATATTCTCTCGCTTATAAGAGTTACTTAGTGAATGAGTATCCATAGTTTTTTTTTATAAAATCAAAGTTAATAAAAAATGGACTAATCAAAAAATATATACAAATATTAATAATAATCTCTATAAACTTTTAAAAAATTGAGTTTTAAAAAATTGAGTTGACAAAAGTGTCAAGTGATAAATATAAACATCGTTATTACTATAAGGAAAAATACGAGGCTGCTATTGGGACCTTTGCTGTTGCAATAGTGTTTCTCTTTGTTGCTGTCTTATCATTATTTCTTAGAGCTTTTGAAATTGAATTTATAGGGCTTTCTGCGTGGGGATTCTGGTTATTTATCCCTAGCTTCTTTATTTTCATTGGTGGATTTAACCAACTTTATACTAACTATAAATATAAGCAAGTAGTTAAAAATGCTTTAATCCAAAGAAATTTTCAAGGAACTCATAAACTTGAACACATTGCACTAGAGATAGGAATGAGACCAAAAGATTTGCTTAGGGTTTTATTAGATTTACGAAATCGTGGTGTAGTCCAATACAGTTTTAGTCCTGATACGGGAGAAATAATTTTAGGAAAAGGAATTTCATATACCCAATCAAAAGAATATTCTCCCCCAGAAAAGAAATTAGAAGCTCCCTTACAAACAGAAGGTAAGAACTACTGTGTTTATTGTGGTCATAAGTTAGAAGTAAAAGCAAATTTTTGCCCAAATTGCGGTTCAAACCTATAAATTTTTTATTAATTTTAATAAATTTTTTTTTATTATTCGCTACGAAACTTAGTTCTATTAAACATATTTAAAAAGAATAAAAAAAATTAAATTTTTAAAATTAAACTCTAAATTCTCATTTGAAATTAACTAGCTGAAACTTTTTTCCTTATTCCCAATAAAATGATTATCTGAAGTTTTTTGTGCAATTTTTCCTTAAATGTGGAACAACTAATATTTCTAATAAATTCGCAGAGGCTTTTTTTTTAAATAGTTAGTAAATCTTACTAAAATCAAATTGAAATTTCTCCGGGTGGATACATAATTTCTAAAGGATTTGCTAGCAAAGAATTATCTAACCAAATCTTCGGAAGTAAAATAAGTTTTGAAGAATCAAATAGTTTAGATAAACCAAAATTTCAAAATCCTACTTTTAACCTAATTTCTGGACTGGTCTCGGAGTTATTGAAGCAAAAGGATTCAAATGACAATTTTTATGCAATTTCGGATTTAATAATTTCATCTTTAATTGCTTACGAAAACAAATATCCAATAGAAATTAATCATAATTTTAATGAAACTTTTTCCAATAAAAATTACTCCCAAGAGAGTAATAGTTTAGAACGCAAATCTCATGATCCTAAAGATGAATATCTTATTATTTCACATGATATTCATTCTATCTTATCTAATTGCTCTAATTTAACTAACAATCAAAAATTAGAGTTTTGTAATAGTCAGAGATACTTTATGAAATTATTTTTAAAAGATATGCTGATTAAAATTAATGAAAAATAGCACAAGATGCAAATTTCTATTTAATTTGCTTAACAGATTTAAAGTTACCAGAGAGGAAAACTAAAGAAAAAAAAAAAAAATTAAGTCTTTAACCCCAGATACAACCATATGGCGAAAGTCATCATAACACCTCTAATAATCCATAAAAGGGCACCAGGTTCGATTAAAGAATCTGAAGCTCCTGCCAACACAAAAATAATAAAACCAATTGATAGATACAGGAATTTCCTTCTCAAATCTCCAGTTGCTTGTTTTGCTTTAATTAAAAATCCAATTCCTAAGAATACTAGTGCTGAAACTAAAAATATAGCAACTAACATAAATGTTGGATGGGTACGATCAAAACTCGCAGCTATTATAGTTTCACCTGGAATTTCAGGAGCAAGTTCTTCAAATGAATGATTTGTATTAAACCAAAGGAACATCTCAAAGACAACACTTAAAGCTATGTAAATGCCTACAAGTATCCATTTGCCTTTTGGCCAAATTAACTCGCCTCCTAAAAACATTGCGAAGACAAGAGTCGGAGCAACCCATATATAGCTTAAGATTGCATAAATTTCATAATGAGGAGGATGTCCTATATTCTTTTCTCTTATAAGCAAAGATATCATGTCAGTGAAAGGTCCTAACCATAAAAGACCCACAAAAAACATAGTAAGAGCAGCAACTCCAAGAAGCTTCGCTTTTAGTTTTATGGCTTTATATAAAGAAAATAACCCGAAAATAGTTGCTGATAGGACAATACCAGCAGAAGTCATCCCATCTAGCAATCCCTCTGCAGAAATAGCCATTTCTAAATTTACACCATTTTTTATAATTAATTAATTATTCAATAATAGAAGTATATAATTATTTATTATCACTTTATTTATAATTATATTTTTTAGCGACAATGGAAAAAATATTTAAAGTTTAGAATAAAAATAGGTGGAACATTCTTTATTTCCCTTCTTTTGTTTTAATTCATAATCAAGCTTTAAATATGAATTTAAACCATTCAAAGGATATTTGTGTGAAATAATAATTGCGCCCTTTTTTGCTGTAAAAAACACATGTTTTAAGAATTTTTGCATTGTAGGAAAGGAATATATATATATAAAGTCAAATTTTTTTAGGTTTTTTTGATAAAAATCTCCTAATTCTATTTTAATGTTTTTTATTATACTTCTTTTATGATTATGTTTTGTTTTTAATATTCTAATCCTTTTTTTCGTTTCTTCTATTAAATTTGGATTGATTTCAATTCCAAAAGATTCTATATTATAATTTAAGGCAGAATATATAATGACAGTGCCATTCCCAGCTCCTAAATCAATTAGCTTTTGATTCGAGTTCTTATATAAACCAAATTTATCCCTAAGGGTATGAAATATTTCTTCTAAAAGATCTGGTGAAGTCTCTAAGAAGGGTAATTCCAATTGAGAGGTAATATATGAAGAATCTTTCTTAGGCATAGTGGATGCACTAAACTTTTTTATACTTTTACCAATATCATTCATTGATTATTATGCACCCTTAAAATTAAAATCTAAGTATAATACTAATATGTTTAAAAAGAAATAAATCATTACAACTGAGATTATTTTAATTTCCTATTTTTCAAACTTTTAACCATTACAAATGTTATTAGTATGAAATATTTAAAAAAGACCGGTAGATACCTATCAAATATTTAAACACTAATTTTTGATATTTAGGAATTTTAGTAATGGCTAACATTTTAGTTACCGGCGGTACTGGATTTATTGGTGTCCCATTAGTAAAGAAATTGAATGAGCTAGGTCATAATTTAAAGTTACTGATAAGGGAAACAAGTGACATAACTCCATTTAATGATTTAGCTAATATTGAATATTCCGTCGGTGATGTTAGAGATATTCAGAGTTTATCTAATATTGTAGGAGTCGATTTAATTTACCATCTAGCGGGGCAAGTCATAATTTGGGCAAAAGATAAAAACAGTTTTTACGACATAAATGTTCAGGGCGCTGAAAATATCGCTAAAATTGCTCTAGAGAACAATATAACGCTTTTTTATATGAGTTCTTTTGTAGCTCTTGGACCAAATCCAAAAGAAAGTACAGAACCTACTGATGAATCCTTTCCTCATGTGGATTTCTTTATTAATGAATATGAAAGGACTAAATATCTAGGACGTGAAAAAATAAAAGAATATATAGAAAAAGGTCTTAAAACAATAATATTTTATCCTGGATTTGTGTATGGTCCAGGAGATTTCAATATTTATGGTGAGATGATATTCGATATCTTAGCAGGGCAATTTATAGGTCTTCCTGGAAAAGGAGAATCAGTTTTTTGTATGTCTTATTTAGATGATGTTATTGATGGAATGGTTAGTGTAATTGATAGAGAGGATTTATTCGGTCAGGGTTTTGTTTTAGGTGGTGAAGATATTAAAATTAGAGATTATCTTAATTTAATAGCTGAATTAGGTGAAGTTAAAAAACCTAGAAAACTTCCAATGTGGGCGGGTGTTCTGTATGGGCGGTTATGTAAATTTAAAGCAAGACTCTCAAAAAAAAGAATTCCTTATATCACTCCTGCTATGATTATAGGAATGAAATATAATTGGGCGTTTTCTTCTAAAAGTGCTATTGAAAAATTAGGATATGAAATCACACCTATTAGAGAGGGTTTGATGAAAACTGTTGAATGGTATAAGAATTTTATTAAACTTAATGGTAAAAATAAAAAAAAAATAGGAATACGGATGTGTTAAAATGACACAAGAAGAATTAACAAGTCAAATTATAGATAAAAAAGTATATAAGACAGAAATAGCCAGAAAATACACCAAATTTCTGGCACAATATCCTGAGATTTTCTCGGATTTAATAAACGGTTCAAACTTTGATTTTGCGCTTTATGATTCAATTGAAACATATGATAAAGAATCTCCAGTTGATATCTTTAATGTGTATAGAAATGGAAATGGAATTGAAATAAAACCAGGAAGAGCAGTCGATTCGGATTTGGAACTAGCACTCTCGGTGGATGCAGTTAAAAAATTAATCCAAACAAAAACGAAAGTAGATTATGCACAACTTTTGGGATTATTTTATGATAATCCAGATGAAGAAAAAGGCTGGATTGATTTTGTATTGCATAAAAGAACACAAACTTTAATTAATATGGGCTATGGAAAATTTGCCCAGACTGCTGGTATCCTCAAAGATGATGACGATATTTAGAGTATTTAAATTTTTTTTTTAAATAAATATTAGAAATAACTTTAAAATATATAAGGGTAATTAAATTTATGATAAAAGTTCAAGAATTGGAAATAAAAAATAAATACACTGGTGAACTTATAGGAACTATTCCTGCTGACACACCAGAAACAATTAATGCAAAAATTAAGAAAGTACATAAAAATCAACATTTATTAAAAGAAATGGATTTTTTTGAACGAGCTCAACTTCTTTCTAAATTTGCTACTAAATTGCGTTTTAAAAAATCCAAATTGAAGGATTTGGTAGTTGCAGAAGGTGGATTGCCAATCAAATATTCTGAATGGGAATTGAATATTGTAATGAATGGTTTCAAATTTTGTGATTGGTATTATCAATTCGTAGAAGAAAAATCTTTAACAAGCATAGAAGGAGAACAATTAGTTAAAATAAGATATCTCCCTCATGGTTTAGCAGTATGCATTTCTCCTCGTAATACTCCTATAAGTCTACCTCTTTATCAATTGGGTGCGAATTATTTAGTTGGTAATGGAGCCATCGTTAAACCGTCTACAGCCTGTCCATTAACTATGTTAGAAGCTTATTCAATAATGGAAGAAATGGATTTACCTGGTCTTGGAGCCTTAGATATAGTTATAGCTCCTGGAGAATGGGCAGTAGATGAATTTCTTAAATCTCCATTGGTCAAGACTTTGATGACGATTACAGCGTCTCATACAGCAAAGGATATCTTAGTACGTTATGGTAGATTCCTGAAAAAAACTGTTGATAAATCAATGGGATTTCCTATGTATACTCAGCCATTTAAACAATTCTTTTTCGAATGTGCTGGAAATGATGCAGGAATAGTCATGGATGACGTAAATTTAGAACGAGTGGCTAAATGGAATGTAATGGCAAGTTATACTAATTCTGGACAACAATGCTTCTCGATGAAGCGAATTATAGTCCACAAAGATATATACGACCAATATATAGAATGTCTTGTGAAAGAAATTGAAAACTTAAAGTACGGAGATCCCACTGATCCGGATACAGATATTGGTCCACTGGGAAGTAGGAGAATCCTGATGATGATGGAGGTGATGGTAGCAGATGCAAAGAAATTTGGTGCTAAAATTTTCACGGGTGCAGAAAAGATCGACACTGGTGAAGATTATGGGTTATTTTACAAGCCTACTTTAGTAGAAATAAAACCCGAATTATGTGAGGATCTAACTAAAGCTCCATTCTTATGGAAAGAAGAGGCTTTTGGACCAGTTCGTTCTATTACTAAAGCTGACGATATGAGAGATGCAATAAGGTTAGCAAATGCTAGTAATTATGGTATGAGGGCAGTTGTTTATACATCTAATCTGAATAACATTGAGATTTTTAAGAACGAATTAGAAGCTGCGAATATTTATATAAATGCTAGACCCATGCTTGTTGATATTACGGTTTCACTTGGTGGAATTAAAGATTCTGCTTATCCAGCAGGTTGCAAATATTATCCCCAGGAATTGGTTTATGGGAAATATATTTATGATGGTACTCCGTTGAATTTAGAGAAAATAAAATAATTAGATTGCGCGATGGATGCAGAAGAATTATATAAGAAATTAAAAACTTATTTTCCAAATAATTTGGATTTAATGAGATATTTAAATATAAACGCTTGTTGGGAATATTATATTACTGAAAATTCTACAGATGAAGAATTTTTCAAACTGCATTACTTCTTATATAAAAAAAAAGAGAATATTTTAGAGATAACCAAAGAAAATCCCGGTATTAAACCTGATTTAATTCTTTATTTTACTGAAAAAGCAATTTTAAAATTGATTTATGGAAATCCAAGCGCAGATGAATATTATACTCGCTATCGCGAAATAATGTACAATCCACGTTCTAAAACACAGTTGGATAATAAAGTAAATAAACCCAGATTAAAACTTTTTAAGCTGGGATATAAGAAATGGCAAAAAGATTTTAAATTTTAAGATAAGAAAAAGAAAAATTATAGGTTCTTATTCTGAGAAGTTTTTAGAATTTTAAATCATATTTAAAACTAAAATGAGTAATTTTATATTATTTTACATCAAAAATTATTTAATAATAGTATTTTAAACTGATGATGAAAATGAATAAAGAAGATATTTGCTTTATGTCCGCATCGGAAATGAGAGAAAAAATAAGAACTCAAGAACTTACTTCTCAAGAGATTACTGAAATTATTATTGAAAGAATTGAAAAAATTAATCCTATAATTAATGCTTATTGCACGCCAACTTTCGAATTAGCAAGAGAAATGGCAAAAAAAGCTGATAAAAGAGTAAAAAAGGAAGAAAAAGAAAATCCCCTTTTAAATGGTATTCCAACTTCCATAAAAGATTTAGTACCAGTTAAAGGAGTGAGAACCACCTTTGGTTCAAAAATCTTTGAAAACTATGTTCCACATGAAGATGCTATTGTTGTAAAACGCTTAAAAGATGCTGGTTGTGTAATCTTAGGAAAAACTAATACTCCCGAATTCGGATTTAAAGGAGCTACTGATAATTTAATATTTGGAGCTACTCCAAACCCATGGAATCTTGAGAAGACATCTGGAGGTTCTAGTGGAGGAGCAGCAGCATCAGTTGTATGTGGAATGGGTCCTCTAGCTCAAGGCTCAGATGGAGGAGGATCTATTCGACATCCTGCTTGTTTTTGTGGAGCTTATGGGCTTAAACCTAGCTTTGGTAGGGTTCCTATTCATCCAAGAGAATTCATTACAGCTCAAACTCTGGCTGTTATTGGCCCTATTGTAAGATATGTTTCAGATGCAGCATTAATGTTAGATGTTATGAAGGGACCATTTGAGGGTGATAGATTTTCTTTACCAGAGGATAATCTTAAGTATCTTGATCACATAAATGAAAAGCCAGAAAATTTAAAAATTGGCTATAGTTTAGATTTAGGGTACGCAAAAGTCATTGACAGTGAAGTTGAAAAAGTAGTAATTAAGTCAGTTTATAATTTTGAATCTTTTGGGTGGAAAGTAGAAGAAGTAAAATTTAAAGGGGTAGATCCATCAGTAGCTTTTAGCACATTCTGGCTTGTAACTTTTGGATATGAATTAGAACCCTATTTAAAGGAATGGAGAGAAAAACTAGATCCTACTTTAGTTACGTGGGTTGAAGCGGGATTAGGATTCCCAGCTTCAAGTTTACCACACGCTATGAAAACTCGTAATGAATTTTATCACGCTATATTTGAATCATTTAGAAATTATGATATACTAATTACTCCAACAACAGCAGTTCCTGCTTTCGAATTAGGGATTGCTGCTCCTTCAAAAATAAACGGAATAGATGTAGGTCCCACAGGTTGGCAACCATTTACATTTCCCTTTAATTTTACGGGACACCCTGCGGCTTCTATTCCCTGCGGATGGACAAAAGACAATCTTCCAATTGGCTTACAAATTGTTGGTAAAAGATTTGAAGAATTATTAATTCTACAAGTATCCAAAGCATTTGAAGAAATTACCCCATGGCAAGGGAAAAAACCAGTCTTCAATTAATATCGAGTTTGTATTTCTATCCAAATATAAAATCGTTTATATTAAATATTATCAAATTTTAATTTATTAAAACAAATGAAAATCAATGGTAAAAATGAATAAGGAAGAAATATGTTTTTTGCCTGCTTATGAAATGAGAGAGAAAATAAAAACTCAAGAACTTACTTCTCAAGAGATTACTGAAGTTATAATTGAAAGAATTGAAAAGATAAATCCTATAATTAACGCTTACTGCACCCCTACTTTTGATCTAGCTAGAGAAATGGCAAAGAAAGCAGATGATGCTGTTAAAAAAGATGAGAAATTAGGATTATTACATGGAATCCCAACTAGCATAAAAGATGAAATGCCAATTAAAGGAATAAGAACAACTTTCGGATCAAAATTATATGAAAACAACATACCCGATGAAGATGATGCATCTGTAGAAAGATTAAAAGATGCAGGAATTGTCCTTTTAGGAAAAACAAACATGAGCCCATTTGGATTTTTACATATTACTGATAATTTAATCTTTGGAGAAACTCGTAATCCATGGAATTTAGAAAGAACTTCAGGAGGATCAAGCGGTGGTGCGGGAGCAGCCATAGCTTCTGGTTTAGGATATTTAGCTTTGGGAGCTGACGGTGGAGGTTCAATTCGAGTTCCTGCTAGTTTGTGCGGAATTTATGGTATTAAACCGAGTTTCGGAAGAGTTCCAGTATATCCAACATCAGGAATGCACTTTGAATCATTAATTCATTATGGTCCGATTGTAAGATATGTAAAGGATGCTGCATTAATGTTGGATGCCATAAAAGGACCACATTACGGTGACATGTATTCCTTGCCAGAACAAAATATTAATTATTTGGAAAAACTTGATGAAAAACCTAAGAACTTAAAGATAGGTTTTTCACTTGATTTAGGATTTGCAAAAGTAATTGATTCAGATGTTAAAGAAAATTTCCTGAATTCTGTTCAAAAATTTGAGGAATTTGGATGGACAATTGAACCCGCAAAATTTAAGATTAGAAACCCTGAAAGAATTCTTTTAACATATCATTCTATCTTATTTGGTTATGATTTAATGGCTAAATTGAGAGATTCGAGAGAAAAAATGCATCCAGGCCTTGTTAAAGCTGTTGAAGCAGGAGTAAGTGCTACTGTAATGGATTTTACAAGATCAATGGCTCGTCGTAAAATCATATATGACAAATTTTATCAGTATTTTAAAAAATATGATATTTTATTAACACCTACAACTGGTTTGCCAGCATTTGAATTAGGAATTCTTTTTCCCACTCAAATTAATGGAAAAATGGTATCACCCACAGCATGGGCTCCTCTTGTATCAGTATTTAATATGACTGGAAATCCCGCTGCTTCTATTCCATGTGGGTGGTCTAGTGATGGACTACCCATCGGAATGCAGATTGTCGGAAGTAAATTTGATGATCTTGCTGTTCTTCAGGTATCCAAAGCCTTTGAAGAAATTGCTCCTTGGCAAGATAAAAGACCAGAATTCGATTAAATATTCAAATTTTTTTTTTAATAATTTCAAAAACTAAAATGATTTCATATTAGATGTAGCTATATATGAGGAATCTCCTATAATAATACTTTTTTTAATTAAATCTTCTAGTATCGAATAATCCCCGATTATTGATCGTGAAGTGATAATTTTTTTTAAATTTACGCCGTCTCCAATAACAGACTCAGAGATAATGCACTTTTCAATAACTACATCATCTCCAATGGATACATTTGGACCAATAACAGAATCTGAAATATGTGTGTTTTTTCCTATAAATACTGGAGGAACGATTTTGGAATCGATTATATTGCCTGATTGGAACAAATTTTCATAAGAAGGATCCTCTAATTTTATTTCTGCTAACAAATATCTATTGCCTTCAATTAAGCTTTCAGGTCTTCCAAAATCTAAAATTTCTTCCTTCATCTCATTAATTTTTAGTTTAAAGCCCTCATCTATGAGTTTTTGAATGACAGGAGTCAAATGATGCTCCTGTCCATTTTCTAATTTAATTTTACTTTGCTCCTCCAATAATTCAAATAAACGGGGTGTTATACTCATTCCAAATAAATAGGCTCCAGAGACAGCATAGTTAGTTTTAGGCTCTTTAGGCTTCTCAACAATAGTAGTGATATAACCTTCATCATTTAGTTCAATTACTCCATAAAATTGAGGATTTTCAACTTGCTTAACATTCATTACACCATCGCAAATATTCTGATGGAACTTCAAGAGAATCTGCGAATAATCTTCTAAAGGGAGTCTATCACTTAGTAAAATGAAACAATCATCATTTTCAGCAAATTTTTTAGTTAATAATATTGCATCACCAAGTCCACTGAAAAATGGAGTATCAGCTTCATAACCAATTGGTTTCTGCACGATTAATTGTAAATTAAAATAATCTGAATAATTTTTAGTTAAATATTCAGATATTTGCCTTTTCTTATAACCTACTACAAAACACAGATTAGTATTTTTCGGAAAAGTTTTTTTTAGCTTTATTAGAATATGGTCAATTAACCTCTTTCCTGCTATCTTTATAAATGCTTTAGGCTTCGAATATGTGAACGGTTGTAATCTTTTTCCTATGCCCGCTAGTGGAGCTATAACCCACATTTGCTAATTCAATAGATATCTAATTTTTACTATACAAAATATAAATATCTATGAAATAAAAAGTATTTTGAATTATTTCCTGAATGTTTTCATATTTCCAAAATTATTCTGAGGATATGATAATATTCAGCTTCTTTCAACTTTTCATTTACTGTTTCTTTTAGTTTTCTTAAGATATAATAATCTGAACTAGTTTTTTTAGAATTGTATAATTTCTTATTTATAGCAACTCTGGTTTTTTCATCTAAAAATTTAGGAGGGATTCTCTTATATTTATCGATCAATTGCTTTCTATCACTTATTAGAGATAATCTTGATTCTTGTTCAAATTCGACTGTTTTATACAAATTTATTACCCAAGTTTCAATTTTATCCAAATCTCCTTTTAGATAATTCCTCTGATTTAACCAATCCTTAAATTCAAGAATATTACTTAAAAAGTCTTCTTTTTTTGTATTTAGATCAGCCTTTAGCTTCTCCTTTTCAGTTAAATCTCTAATTTTTCTTTTCTTTAATTCTTGAACTTTTTCTTGAGGAAGTGTTTTAAATAATTTTTCCCTTCTGAGTTCTTCTTCTTTTGAATCTTTATCAGAAAGCCATTTATCGATTGACATATTACTTCAATAAAATAGTAAGTTCTTTCGATAAAAATTTATTATTTATTAATAAATTAATATAGACTGTTAAAAATTCTAATAATTCATATTTAGAGATAAATTAAAATTCGATTTACATTATTATAATTTATATTATGAAGGTTAAAGGAGTAATTTTTGATTTTGGCTTCACATTATTTTATTTTGATGAACCTTCTATTGATAAATACTTTGAATGTTTTAAGACAGGGTTATTAAGCTCTATTGACTTATTAAAAAAACATAAAGTATTGAAAGAAAAAATAGCAATTGAAGATTTTATTAAAATTTTTAATAGAAAAAGAGCTTCCTCTTTTAAGAAAAGTATCAAAACAAAATTAGAAATTCCTACATCTCAAATCTTTCAAAATGTATTAGATATAATGGTAGATAAAAATACCATAAATGATTTGGTAGAATTAAATGATGAATTCTATATGGAGTTAGCAAATATATATCATTCATGCGAAGAAGATGAATGGATTCCTTTCGAAAACACAAGAGATACATTAGAGAAATTAGTCTTAAAAAATTTAAAAATCGCATTAATCTCTAATCATCCAAATCATAAAACAATTGAAAATATGTTAAAGAAACATGAATTATTACAACTTTTTGATGTTGTTGTTACCTCTGCTAAATTTGGGAAAAGAAAACCTGATCCTAATATTTTTTTTTATACACTTAAAAAAATGGGTTTAGAATCTCATGCAAATTCTGTTATAATGTGTGGAGATGAATATGTTGATATTATAGGAGCTTATAGAGCAAATTTAAAAGCTATTTTATTAGATAGGATTTATAAATTCCCGTTTGAAAAGGACATTGACGTTCCTAATTATATAAAAGTGAAGGATGTATCAGATATATTAAATTTAATTGACTAAAACAAAAAGCAAATATATTTGAAGAGTTAAATAAAAAATTAAAAAGTTTACTCTCAATCAAATAAATTCTTTATTATCTCTTTAATTTGAGAATCGTGATATGGTATGTCAACATTATCTAATTTTTTTATGTTTCTTCTTATTTTTGTTGGAGAATGTCTGTCAATCTTATGATCGATTATATAAATTATAAAATAAGTAGAGGTTTTAAAAAAATTCAGAATTAAATTTTTTGTATGAGTATATTCTAATAAATAGCTTATTCTATCTAAATTTGAAACTTTAACAAAATAACGTAGATGATCAATAATTTTATTCATACTTATATCAATACAATTCTCTAATAAAACATTAAAGATGAAATGGCAGACAATTTTCTTAACATTTAAAGGTATCCTTATCCCTCCTACAACTCTATCATCGATTTTTATAGCAGAATTAAGGCTTATCCAATTTTCATAGTTTTTACCTCGATCTTGAATTAACTTTTGGATATATTTGGATATAGTTTCTTTCTTCATCGGAGATTCACCTTTCTTTATTAAATATTCTCGGACTCCATTAAGAGTTCCTAAACTTTCAAATAACGTCTTTAAGTATATTGCACGTCCCTTCTTATAATCCCTACGAGGTCTTTCATACCTAAGAACATCCTTAATATCCATTCCGATTTCGGCGAGTCTTTCTTGAATTAATGATTTTTTAATTGTCCATTTAAAAGGTTTTATACTCTTAAAAATAAAATTATAAACATTATTTTTCGCTTCAGTATTCGTAGAATAACCAGTATAATCAGAACCATTTTTGGTTTTACCAATATAAGTACTAATTTTCGAGAAACTGATATCTAAACATTTACATAAATTCTTAAAATCAAGAACAAGAGGTTTCGAAGCATTGGTAAATTTAATCCCTATAGCTAAATAATTCTTCTTCTTATTCCAATTTAAATAAATAGAGCCATCTGTATCAACAAGTCCTCTTATGCAAGCTACAGTAAGATGTTTATATATGGTTTCCCATTCATTTCGATTATTTTTAATCCAATTTAAATCTCTTTTAATCCAATAAGGAATATCTACTTGATTTAAAACTTTATTTCCTGGTTTTAATCCCAAATTAATTAAAAAACGAATTATCTCTTTTTTATAAATTCTAATTAATGTAGTATTATCCTCATCTCTTTCTCTAATTGTAGGTTCTATATCAAAAAATGATTTTATTAGGTCTTTAACATAATATACATAATCAGGTTCAGTAGAATTAAAAGAAATTTCGCAGAGATAATTTCTCTTTTTTTCATCAAAAGAGATATGACCGTCACCTAAAATTATTCCAATCAACTCAGTTAAAAGGAGAACTTTCTTCCAACTTAATCCTGTCAAATGATTATTAATTTTGGTACTATTAACATTTTGAATTTTAGAATTTCTAAAGTTTTCCATTAATGTTTTAGTATTATCTAGCGGACTTTTCGTCGCTACTTCTTTTTTATAATAACCAATTTCTTTTATCAATTGATACCTTTTTATTATTTTTATCATATAAGTTTCTAAATTATTATTTCCACCTATTTCTATGTGTTTATATTTTCCATTTCTTATTATATCTTCACTCTCTTCTGAATTAATATTAATTTTCTTAATTATTAGTTCGCTTATTAAGAAAAGTATTGAAATTAGAGAAAATATGTAAATTAGGAATTTATTTACTAAATCTACTTTAGTATAAATAAATATAGTTAAAGCCCCGAAGAAAAGTATTAGAAATGCGATTCCTTTTCTTAAATTACCATTAATTTTTATCATATTTATTATTTTCAAATTAGTTATGAGTATTAATAACTATTTAAAATAGATCTATTTAAATAAAAAAAATAAAAACCAAATTGAAATTAAAAAATACATCTTTGATTGATTTATATAAATATTAAGAAACAATGAGAAAATATAGCCCAGAGGGGATTTGTTCCATCTAAAAGTATTTTTTTAGAAGATTGAACCCCTGATCACTGGCTTTTTGCCAATAAATCAAGTCCGCAAGCCAGCGTCCTATCCAACTAGACCACTGGGCTATTTGATATTTAATAATTTAACGTGAATAATAGTTAAAATATTTTGTTTCTCTATAATACTTACTTAATTATCTTTTAAAGTCAAAATTATGTTTCAAGAATATGGCGTAATTTTTGATGTGGATGGCGTTTTAGTAGATACCGGACCTATTCATTTCAAAAGTTGGGTTAAAATGGCTAATGAAATAAGAAAAAAATTTACAAAAAAATTCTTTGATTTAACATTTGGTCAACAAAGTGTTTCAATTACTCGAAAGTTAGTAGGTTCTAAAGTTGAACAACATTTTGTTGAAAACTGGGCAAGCTTAAAAGAACAATATTATCGAGAAATGGTAAAAGATAAATTAGAACCATTACCAGGAGTATTAAATTTGATCAAAGATCTTAAAGATAAAAACTTTAAATTGGCAATTGGTTCAAGTGGTCCTCCTGAAAATGTTGAATTAGTGTTAACAACCTTAAATTTAACCCAAAATTTCGAGGTTATCATAACTGCTGTTGAGGTGGAAAAAGGTAAGCCTGAACCTGACGTTTTTTTAATTGCAGCTCACCAACTTAAATTAGATCCTAAAAATTGTATTGTAATCGAAGATGCACCAGTGGGTATTGAGGCGGCTAAACGCGCTGATATGCCTGTAATTGCTTTAAGAACTACACACTGCAATGTTGATCTTCTTGATGCGAATTTGATAGTGAATGATTTAAGATCTGTAAATATAGATGATATTATTAGATTATTGAATATTAATTAAGAGTAAATCTTTAATAATGATTTTATATTATTTCTAAATCATTCAATAATTTTAACGTAATTTTGACACTTTTCTTTTATTACTAACTTCCCGATATTAGCTATTCTTAATGCTAAATCAGAAATTTTCCATTTTTCATAGCCCTTTACATATGTAGAAAAAGTATCTTGTAGAGGGGCTTTCCATTTTGAAGGAATGATGTCTGTACCAAATTGAGTTCCGAGAATAGCACCAATATTACCACAATTACAATCTGTATCAAGTCCCATCATAGCTGCAATACAAATAGATCGTCCAAAAGGATCATCATCATAAGCGCCATATAACAGAGATAAAATAATGATCCCTATGTTAGGTAGAACATGTACTCCTGCCATCAAACTATTCAACATTATCCTTCTTTCTATTGGGAAATTTTTAGAAGATGAAATTAATTTATCTGTAGTTTCTCCCCTCCAATATTTCCTAATTAAGATATTCCTAGCTTTTTTAAAGTTTTTTGGATATTGCTCATATAATTTAAGCGCTTTTATTATCATTTGAGTATATAAGCTCTTATTTTCAGGAGGCATAAATTCAAGAGCGGTTTCAATATTTTTTCTAATATCATTTTCAAAGAAAGCTTGTGAGATTAAAGATGCGATAAATACCTCACCCTCAATTCCTATACCTGCGTGAGAAATTGAACCATCTAATTCTGCATAATGCTTTGCAAGTTTAGGACATCCTGGAGTGATTTGACCCCAAATATCAGCCCTCATTTGTGCTCCGATAAAATCATAATAAAAATTATTAAGAATCCCCTATTTAGGAGGAAAAATATTTTCCTTAAGATTATTAAATGTTATCTTTTCTGCTGTAAAAATATAGTCTTCATTACTAAGAAGGTTAACCCATTCTTGAGCAATATTTTTTGCGTTAAGATCAACTCCATATTTTTCTAATGAAATAAGTGCTACAATTTCATACATTTCATCATCATTTACAAAATTCAAATCTATTGGTTCCGGATAATTTGCTATATTTCCATATTTACGCCTTATATATTTAACACTTTTTAGTTCTACTGGTGCGCCAACATAATCTCCTACAACACGACCTATCCACGATCCGAATACTTTATTATAGTACTCAGCCATCAAGATTTCTTTCATTATGTTTTAAAAAGATTTTTTTAATAAATTAAATTTAGCATATCATTCATTATTTAAAATTTAAGTAAATATCATAAGAAAATTAAGAAATTGATAATATAATGAGTAGCACTTCTAAAGAAATAGAAAAATTCATTGGTATGTTTCCACCTGTTACATTTGCCAATGGAGATTGCCATATGATTGGTTCCTTTGGTAATGTAGGTATTGTAGAAACTGATGAGGGTTTAGTAGTTTTTGATATTACTACCAGACAATTTCGGAAGCGATTATTTAGAGCATTTAGAGCAATAACAAATAAGCAAATTAAATATTTGGTATATAGTCATGGTCATTTTGATCACTGCTTTGGTTTCCCTCCATTTCTAGAGGAAATTAAAGAAAAAAATTGGGAATTACCTCAAATTATTGCTCATGAAAAATTAATTGAACGCTTTAAAAGATATAAGGAATTAGAAGAATATCAAAATTGGATAAATTCAATGCAATTTGCCTCTATATATGATCGTGAAAGAAGGTTTACATCCACTCGTGAATTTCTTGAGCCAACTATAATAATAAAAGGAAATGAAAATTACACCTTTACATTAGGAAATCTAACTTTTGAAATTTACCATGATATGGGAGAGACTGATGACTCAATATGGATGTTTGTCCCTGAGAAAAAGGTACTTTTCACAGGAGATCTTATGATATCCAGCTTTCCTAATGTGGGGAATCCTTATAAGATTCAGCGATATCCGAAACACTGGGCTCTAGCAATGGAAAAAATGTTAGAAAAGGATGCGGAATATTTGGTTCCAGGTCATGGACCTTTAATAGAGGGAAAAGAGAGAATCAAAGACGTGTTATCCATAACAGCAGAGGTTATGCATTTTGTCCACGATGAAGTAGTGAAAAGGTTAAATGAAGGAAAATGGTTTGAACAGATTTATCATGAAATGTTAGAAATCTACCCTGAGAAATTTAAAAAACATTACATTTTAAGACCTGTGTATGGTTCTTATCAATATGCTATCCATGCGGTATATAGACTTTACCATGGTTGGTATAATACTGGAAATCCAACAGATCTATTCCCTGCAAAATCAACTGAAATAGCACAAGAATTTCTAAAAATTAATTCTGAAGGACAATATCTTGAACATGCAATGAAACTCTATGAAGAAGGGAAATTGCAATTAGCTTTACATATTCTTGAGGTTATAATTAAAGGAAGCGATTCAGATTATTCTGATAATCTTATAAATGTATATAAATTAAAGTTAAAAATTCTAAAAAAGAAAGCTCATCAAGAAACTTCTTTCATTTCATTCAATATTTTTAATAATGGAGCAAATGAAATTAAAGATATTCTTGAAAATTTAAGCAAGAGAAAGGTTTAAATAGTTAAATTGTAAAAAGTTAAATCGTACATGAAGTGAAATATGATGATTCTTTATTATGGATGAGGAAGAAATAAAAAAAATCCTTTGGATTGCAGGTTTGAAAAATGCACTAAAATTTAATGGAATTCCAAATAAAAGAGCTATAATGGGAAAACTTATGGCTCAAATGACTGAACTTAGATCCCACGTGAAAAAAGTTAATCCTATATTAGATGAGATCATAGCGAAAATTTCAAACCTAAGTTTTGAGGAACAGAAAAGAAAATTATTGAAATTGGATCCCCATGCCTTAGATAAAGAAGAATCAAGGGAAGAAAGGAAAGAATTGCCAGATTTACCTGAAATTGATAAATATTCTAAAGTTGTAATGCGCTTAGCACCATATCCGAGCGGAGCATTGCATATTGGAAATGCTAGAATGGTTGTTTTAAATGATGAATATGTAAAAAAATATAAGGGAGAACTTATCTTATTTTACGATGATACTATCGGGAGTCCTAAATCATTAAGAGATAGCCCTAAGGCAAAATATGTATTGCCAGAAGCTTATGACTTAATAAAAGAAGGACTTGAATGGTTAGGAGTTAAGATACATAAGATTTATTATAAAAGCGATAGGCTTGAGGTTTTTTATGAATATTGTGAAAAATTAATTAAGGATAAGATAGCATATGTTTGTTTCTGTGATGCTAGTGAATTTAGAGAAAAATATAAAAAGTTGAAAAAGAGTTGCCCCCATAGAAATCAATCAGTAGAACGAAACATGCAAGAATGGCAAAACATGTTAAATGGTAAGTATAGAGAAACTGAAGCAGTTGTAAGATTGAAAACTGGAATGGATCAAAAAGATCCTGCGTTAAGAGATCAAATAATTATGAGAATCTCTGAAGCAGAACATCCTAAAGTAGGGACAAAATACATAGTATGGCCAATGTTAGAGTTTAGTTGGTCTATCGATGACTATCTTATCGGTGCTACACACATTCTTAGAGGGATAGATTTAGTAAAAGAAGGTATTATTGAAGAGTTTATATGGGATCATTTTGGTTGGAAAAAAGCCAAATTACTTTATTATGGCAGAATGAAATTCCCTAGTTTAAAATTAAGTAAAACCGAAGCACGAAATAACATTCAGAAAGGAATTTATCAAGGATGGGAAGATCCAAGAACTTGGAGCTTACAATCTTTAAAAAAGCGTGGTATTAAACCGGAAGCATTGAGAGACACATTATTGGATCTTGGAATGTCTACAACAGGGATAACTTTTTCAGTAAATTGGTTATATGCTAAAAATAAAGATATTATTGATGAGATTTCAAATAGATATTTCTTTGTTGAGGATCCTATTTCAATTCTTATTGACGACGTTCCTTTCTCAGAATATACTGCAGAACCACTTCTTCTACCAACAAAGCCTGATAAAGGTAAAAGAAAAATTAAAGTTATTTCCAAAAATAATAAAATAGGATTATATATTTCACAATCAGATGCAGATAAAATCAAAATTGGTGATACAATACGTCTAAAAAATTTAATTAATGTACATATTAATTCAATTGATTTAAATAATAGGATTATAAATGCGAAATATTATAGCACTCAATTGGACAGAGAACAGGGCTTTCCTATAATACAATGGGTTCCTAAAGAAGATAATATAAATGTTTCTATAATTAATCCTGATGGTTCTCTATCTCATGGTTATGGAGAAATAAATCTCTTAAAAATTCCTATGAATATACCCATCCAGTTCGAAAGATATGCTTTTGTAAATCCCATAAAAATAGAGAATGACACTTTATTTTGTTATTTTACTCATTAGAGCTAAAAAATATTAAGTTACTTTTTAGGAATACTTCAAAATATCTTGATATGATAAATTCAATACAAATATTTTAATATTTGATTGTCAAATGTATATTTTAAGAATAGTAACTCAATTTTAATTGTGATATTTAAAGTGTTATTTCTTCCGTGTAAGCGATGTGGAAATGGTCTGGCGGTTGTAAAAGGTTCCATTGTCCAGTGTTTTTATTGTAAAACAAATAATTTATATATGGAATCGGTCTACGTGCACAAGAATTATATAACAGAAATTTTAAATATCACATCAATTAAAAATAAGAGAAAAATTAATACTAATGAAATAGAAAGAAGAAAATCCTTAATTGAGTCTTATTTTCGGAAGTTAAATTTTAATTTTAATGAATATAGACATTTAATCATAACAAAGTTAAATGATCTTGATATTAATCCAGCAAAACTATTTAAATTGATACGCGCTGCTGGTAATTTAGAAATAATAATAGAAAATTACTTATTAATCTATATTAAAGAGGAAAATACTAGAAGTAAATTTCAAAGAATAAGAGATCTTACATATATAATAAATAAATCATTATTGGGCTTATATTATAGCTATTTAGCTAAAAAATCAATAAGATTAAAAGACTGTCATAAGCACTATCAACTTACTGAGAGAAGTTATCAGAATATTGTTGATTATTGTAAAATTACGCAATTTGAGGACCATAACTTTAATTTAGCTAAGGAGGAAAAATTATACTCTGTACTTGTTAATTTTGTTATTATTTTAAGAAATGTTTTAACTGAAAATCCTCGATACTTCTCAGAAAAACTTAAAGATCTCCTAAAAGAATTAAATCAAATTGAAGAAAAGAATATTCAGATATTTAATTTATATTCACAAATTGAACAAATATATCAATTAGAAAGAGATACTTGCCTTGTTTTAGAAAAGGTAAAAGTCATCGATCCAATTGTTTCGATTGAACCTTTTAAAGAGAATTTAATCTTTAATACAGAAAAAAATCTTAATAAGCTACATGATTTTAAAAATTTAATTAATGATGTTTCAAAAAAATACCAGAAATATCAAAGGAAGCTCTTAAAATTACATTCTGGGCAATTAATTGATTATTTAGAATCATATCGTACTGAATTTATCGATTACAAAAATAAGAATATTCAAAAATTTGATGATTTATTAGATGATATGATAAGTAAAGCGTTTGAAAATTATAACTTAGAAGCAATTGAAGTTTTAGATACACTAAGCGATTTTATACGGATTGATATTTATAACGATAAAATTATCCAGAAATTTGAAATTGAACGTGAAGATCTAATGAAATTAGATGAATTATTAAAGAATTTTATTGATAATCTGTTTAAGAAACCTCTTCTTAGAAACCTTGAATCTGGATATTATAAAAAATTGATGTCATTTATTTCAGGTAAACATACAGAATTTGATAATTATATCTCGAAATACATCAACCGTTTATTAAAAGATTTTGAAGATTTTAGAAGTAAGAATATCCTTTCAATTGAAGAACAGAGAAATCAGTTTAGCTCAAAATTAAAGCCTAATCTTCAAAAACTTGTTGATATGAGCTTTACTTTAAATGAAGAATATGTACCATATCCCCTTTTTATAGATATTGATATTCAAAATCATAGTTTTAAGGTAAATAATCCCGATATTATAACCCTCATAATCGAAAATCCTAATCTAACTGATATAAAAAATATAAAGATATATTTCTTTATGCCTAACTCTTTTCAATCAAAATTAAAATTTTTAAGTTTAAATAAGTTAAAAGCAAATGAAAGGAGAAAATTAAAAATAAAAATTGTCCCTAAGGAAAAAGGAATTTTTCCTTTTATGGTAATGATTGAATATCAACATTCAAATAAGACTTTTTGGATGCCATCAATTAAACTTAAATTAGAAGTAGAAGAAATTATAAAAATTGAGAATCCTAAATTGCTAGGTAAAGATCTCTATCATGATTTTCTTAAGACAGATGAAGTTATGCAATTATTTAGATTAATGAGAAGTTTATATTAATTCTATTATTTTAAACTAACTTTTTAACTGAACTTTTTATAATTTGAAATATAAAATTTTTTGTAAATGAATTTATTCTTATAACTTAACAATGAGTGATAAAGAACTAAAAGATCAATATAAAGAAGAAGATCTTATTAAGTCTCAAGAGAATGTAGATAGTAATGAAAGCAAATTAGATTGGTTATATTGTCCAATATGTGGAAATAAACTTCCAAAAATCAAAAATCTTAAATTTTGTATAAAATGTCGGACAAATATTACATATATTAAGGAACATAAAAAATTTCCACCTAGTCAGCATATTAGAACCATATCGTATCCCCAATACTACCCTTCTAAAATTTATTATGGAATTGAAAAGATTTCTGATGACAGTATCACTAATACAAAAGATTTAAAATTATGGGGGATAATGACTTCTCTTGGTTTACCAATAGGAGCATATATACTCATGAGTTTCTTAGTAGCAGGATTTCTTGCGATGTTAGCGTTTTTTACTACTGATTTGGAAAGTTTAACTGATTTAATGTACAATCCATACTTTATAATTTTTTCATCTTTTTTTGAACTAGTCTTTATTCTTGTACCTGTACTATATGTTGGAAAGTATCTCCAAACACCTTCTTTTGAAAATCGATTAATTTTGTTAGGATTTACTTCCCGAGGATATGAGAGAAAAGGAATTTATAAAGAAGTGTTAATTGGCTTAGCTTTTGCAGCAATTGGAATAATAGTAGTAGTTGTATCTTCAATATTTATAGAAATTATTTTAGAAATAATTTTTGGAGTTGATATTATACGTGATACTAGTGGTACTACAACTGATGTCGAAATAATAGTCTCATCATTAGATATTTTCAGTTTAATTATCTTCGCCATCGTAATGATTTTAATCATAGGGACATCTGAGGAAATAATATTTAGAGGATTTATGCAAAAAGGACTAGTGCGGAATTTAGGAAATATTTGGGGCATTATAATTTCAGCATTAATATTTTCATTGTTTCATTTAATTGGATTTTTTTTTATTGCCTCAGAATCTCCATTAGCTTTTGTAGTTTCATTTTTATTGTCATTTATTCCTTATTTCTCCATTTCCTTAATGATAGGATGGCTTTATTACTGGAGAAATGAAAATTTAATTACAGTGGTTATAACTCATGGAGTATATGATGCTATAACAATAACTTTAGCGTTTATAGTTTATGGAATGGTTTAAAATTTTAACCAACTTGAAAGATGAGCATCTTAAATAAATTCAAATCAAAAGCAAAAGGAAAGACGGCTAAAATAGGAATAGGCTTAGGAACCTCACAGTTTCATAACAATAAAGTATTCAATGCTACGATTAAATTTCTTAATGAGAATAATTCAAAAATTTATTATTTTGGAATAAAAGACTCAATTGAGCAAATTAGAAATACAGAATTATATAATGAATACAAATCTAGGATTTCGTTAATCAAAACAAATGAACCAGAGAAAGAAATGATGGAGTGTCTTATTAACAAAAAAATAAATGGAATTATTCGTGGTTCTCTAGATTCTCACAAATTTCTTAATATAGTTAAAAATTATTTAAACATAAAGGAATTAAATCGGTTAGCATTATTAGAGACATCTAATGGAATTCAATTTTTTTTTGGACCAGTTGGTATAGATGAGTGCAATACCTTAGAAAAGAAAATTAGTTATATAAGAAAAGCTATAAATGAGTTTATTTACTTAAAAATTGAACCAAAAATTAGTATTTTAAGTGGTGGAAGAAAAAGCGATTTTGGCAGAGATGAAAGTGTAGATAAAACAATTGATATTGCTAATGATGTAGTTAAATTTATACAAGAAGAGTATCCAGATATAAAAATTGCTCACGATGAAATTCTAATAGAAAAAGCTATTGAGAAAAGATCGAATTTAATTATTGCACCAAACGGGATCTCCGGTAACTTGATCTATCGGACGCTAGTTCACCTGGGCGGAGGAAAAGCGCATGGAGCAATTTATATGGGATTAAATAATACTATAATAGATACTTCAAGAGTGGGAAACATTTCTGAAATTCAAGGGGCATTAATCTTAGCGTTAGCATTATCAAAATAGACTTGTCAATTGTATTATTTTTTAACTAAAACTTTTGAGAAAAACACTTTATTCTTATCTAATTTTATTGCTTCACCAATAATTTTGAATTGACTTTTTAATTTCACATCTCTATGCGAAAGTAAGTCATTCATAAGATCTAACTGTTTTGAACTATGGAGTGAATGGATGCTACCGACATAGACATCAATATTACCCGGTTCTACAACATATTCCATATTTTCATTATAAAATCCCAGTTGCTTCATTGAAATAACAAATCTTATTGTTGCAATTTCTCTAGGCTCTAAAGTTATCCGTTTAAATCCAATTAATTCTTCAATGGGGCGAGTAATAGTTGCCTCTCGATCATGAAAATACAGCTGAATTATCTCATCGCCACGAAGCTTGCCAATATTTTTAACTTTCAATGAAATTTCAACTTCTTCATTAATATCAACTTGAGCTTTATTGATCCTTAAATCACTATATTCAAATTGAGTATAACTTAAACCATATCCAAAAGGAAATAGAGGTTCTGTATTCTCTTCAACGTAATTCCACGTTGTAACTGATAAATTTCCAGTAGGTTTGTGATTATGAAAAACTGGAATCTGTCCTACATTACGAGGAATAGATATTGGTAATTTTCCTCCTGGATTATAATCACCAAATAACACATCGGCAACAGCATCAGCTCCTTTTTCACCAGGTACCCAAGCTTCCAAAATAGCAGGAATATGTTCCTTTTCCCACGGAATTGATAATGGACGACCATTGATTAATAGTAATACAATTGGAGTACCTGTAGCATAGATTTCTCGGACTAAATCCTCTTGCACACCTGGTAATGTAAGTCTAGTACGATCACGAAACTCACCACTTGTGCAATCTTTTATCATTCCTGATTTTCCTCCCATAACTAGAATTGCAACCTCAGCTTTTTTGGCAATTTCAATTGCTTTACTAAACCCTTTCTTATCATAATCAAGAATTTCAGACCCTATAGTATAATATACTTTAGTATTTTTAGAAACCTTCTGTTTTATAGCTTCTAAGATGCTCTTAATATTATAAATACTGCGAGTAAATGCATCTTTATCATCATTTTCTAGTAAATCTCTATAAAGAGATACTGTATCTTCATCAAGATCACCTATAGTACTTACATCAGCAAAAGAAGCTTCAAATTGACTTACAAAAGTGTAATCACCAAAAAGATTTCGTATACTATCTGCATTTGGACCAATAATAGCAATAGATTTTACATTTTTCTTTAGAGGCAAAAGTTCATTCTCATTTTTTAGTAAGATCATAGATTTAAGAGCTATTTTTTTAGCCAGAGCCTTAGAGTCTGGATTTAAAACTGTTTCCGCAATTTTTTCTGGGTTATCATCAATATATGGATTTTCGAATAAACCGAGTTCAAATTTCTTCTTCAAAACTCGAGCAACAGATCTATTTACAAATTTTTCATCTACTTCTCCATTTTTAACAGCTCTAATAAAACCCCTCCCATAGCCTGTGGTTCTGGGAAGTTCTACATCAAGACCCGCTTTTATTGCTAGAATTGCCGCTTCAGTCGGATCCTTAGCTATTCGGTGTAATAAACATGCAAGTTCAAGTGTAACATAATCTGAAACAACCATACCAGTAAAACCTAATTTATCCCTTAACAAATCTGTCAATAATTCATGTGATATACCACAAGGAATTCCATCAATTTCATGATAAGCATTCATAATTGAACCGATATTAGATTCCACTATTGCTGCTTCAAATGGTTTTGCATATACTTCCAATAACTCTCTTTTAGGGATAAATGCGGGTCCCCAATTTCTCCCTCCCTGTGGTAACCCATACCCCAAAAAATGTTTCCCTGTTGCAATAATTCCAGTCTTAAGTGAATCACCTTGTAACCCCTTTACATATGCAACACCCATACGAGATACTAGATACGGGTCCTCACCAAATGTTTCTTCCGTTCTACCCCATCTTGGATCACGAGCTATATCAAGAACGGGAGAAAGAGCTTGATGAGCACCAACAATACGCATCTGTTTTCCAATTATACTTGTCATAGCTTCAACAATCTCTGGATCCCATGTAGAAGCGACTCCAATGATTTGTGGAAAAACTGTTCCTTCTCTTGACGTAAAGCCACATAAACATTCTTCATGAATTATTGCTGGTATTCCTAACCTTGTTTTTTCCTTTAAAAATTTCTGTATTTTATTAGCAATTTTTGCAGATTTTTCAGGGGCTATATTCATAAGTCCTCCAATTCGAGAAATTTGACCAATACCATACCTAAAATGTTTTTCCATTTTTTCAACTGATAACTCCTTGGCCTCTAATACAGCCTTTGGGTACTGAGAACCAAGTTGAGCTACTTTTTCTTCGATAGTCATTCTTGAGAGGAGATCCTCAACTCTTTTTTTAATAGGTTGAGAAGAATCTAAATAGAGCGTTCTATCATTTTTCTTATCTAAATTCATATCGTTTCAACATTAATGTATAATTAATTCCCTAAATTCCATTAATATTAGTAAATATGACTTTACTTTAAAAATTAATAAATAGAATTATTGTTCGTGAAATTTAGGTTTCACGTACTTTCAAAAGAAAAAGAAAAAAAAATGTTTAAAAATTAACTAAGGGCTCCTAAAAAAGCCGCAAGGAGTACAATTATTCCTCCAATTAATATTCCAAAAATTATTAAAAAAAGTCCTATTACTCCTAAAATAGCAGGAATATAATGAATCGGTCTAAATCCTAAAAAAATAGCTATTATAGCAATTATGAGAGCAATTATTGTTCCAGCTATACCCAACAGTCCCCATTTAAATAATCCAAAGCCAGCTAAATCTATAAACGCTTCAATCACTCCCACTATTCCCCCAAAAATAGCTAAACCACGCATGGTTTTATCTGCTTCTTGAATTGCACTAAACATATGATCACAAAATGATTTAATTTTATAAAGAAATAGCTTTTACCTACTTAAAAATCTATACCAAATTTAACAATTTTTAAGAATACAATTTCTATTTTTTATTAATAATATAAAAAGTTAGTAAAATGGGAGAGGGGGGATTTGTTCGGGATGCCCGAAACGGGAAATTCGTTGAACCCCCGACCACTCGGCTTCTGAAAACTCAGCAAATGCAGAGATTACCCCAGCCGAGTATCATACCAATCTAGACTACCCTCCCCGGGTAAAAAAGGGTTTTAAAAGTTATGATAAGAATAGTAAATGCTCTTAAATAAAATTTATTTTTGAGAATTTTTATATTTTAAACCAATAATTTTTATATTTCTTAGAGAGTTTTTTATCTTATATTTTTTCAAAATTTTTCACTTAATGATTTAAATGCGTTCACGTAAACCATTTATAATTTTTTGGCCTGCTTATTTCGATGCAAAAAAAAGCAGAGCCGAAGGAAGGCGTATTTCTAAAACATTCGCAATTGAAAGAATGAGCACCGAGTCTCTACTTAAAGCTGCAAAACGATTGGGATACAATGCTCAACTTGAGGAAGGTTATAACTATCCAAGAACATGGTGGGAGGATCCAGGGAGAGTTTTAATAGATATTAAGGGAAAGAAAAAATCAAAAGTGATGCTAGAAATAGCAAAAGAAATTAGAAAAATGCAAACAAAAAATTAAATTCCATAAATGCACGAATTTGCTTTTGCCTATAATATTTTTAAAGTAGCTGAAGCTACAGCATTGAAATACAATGCAAAAAAGATCTCGGAAGTTCTTCTTGAAATTGGAGAATTGACTTTAATTGTTCCTGACCTTCTTCGACGATCATTTGAAATGGCTACTAAAGGTTCAATAGCAGAAGGAGCAACACTAAATATTAAAATTCTTCCGGGAAAAGTTAAATGTCGAGAATGTAATAAAAATTCGGAAGTATCACTAACAAGAGAGGCTCAGTTAACTGGACTTCAACTTTTTAGATGTAAACATTGTGGAAGTAATAATACTGAGATTATCGAAGGTAAAAAAGCAAACGTTAAGAACATTAAAATTCAAGAATAAGCTAAATTTTAAACTAAAACTCCATTTAAAATTCCATCCTGACCGGGGCGTGAAGAAATTTTTGCATTTCCTAATTCTGTTTCAACAACAGCTCCTTTGGTTAAGATATGCCTACGATTCAAGTCTTTTGAAGCATCATTACTCTCAAAGTCTAAAATTCTCACCCTAGATGTTTTATTTGTATTAGGGTCTGTTACATTTATATACTGAGAGGAGAATAGTTTTAATTTTGTATTTCCCCCCATAACCCGTTGTTTCTTATTCTTCTTCTCACCTATTGTAGTATCAATTCTTGGGCGTTCGAGTTCTCTTTTCCTTTTTTTCTTGAAATGCTTGTATTTTTTTCCAGTAAATTTCCTTTTACTTCGAGCTTGGCTTCTTGCCATGAAAGGTTAACCAAAATTAGTCCAATTTATTATTTTTGATAAGAAAGGATATCTTTAAAATTTTTTTAAAAATCTACATTAATTATGATTTATTAAAGTAAAATAAATATAGAAACAATTTTTATTTAAATTAAACCACTTAATTTATTATTGATAATAATAGAATAATCTTACTTTAAAATGACTGAAAACAATTTAAATCCCCACAATTTAGATCAAGAGTCGATAAATAAAGCATTGCAATCCGGGACTACTACAGTTGGCATTATTGTTAGTGATGGAGTTATTATGGGTACTGAATCTCAAGCAACTGCCGGTTTCACAGTAGCTACTAAACAGGCAAAGAAATTATTTGAAATAAATAAATATACCGCAGCGACTATATCTGGTGGTGTTGCTGATTGCCAATATGTCATTAATCAACTTTATGCTTTATCCCGATTAAAAGAAGTTGAAGAAGAGAAAGTCCCCGAACCAAAATATATAGCAAGCATTACAAGAAATATTCTCTTTTCAGGCAGATCATTTTTTGTTTCTATGATGATTGTAGGGGGATATTCTCTAAAAGAAAATGCTGGAAAACTTTATGGTATCGATCTCTTAGGTACTCTTTATGAAGAAGATAAATTTATATCATTTGGGTCTGGATCTCCATTTTCTCTAGGTGTTTTAGAAGCTGATTGGAAACTCAATATGACAAAAGAAGATGGTACAGAGCTTGTAAAAACAGCAATCTCAAGTTCTCGAGAAAGGGATGCCGCATCTGGATTTAAAATTCAATTATGTACTATAGATAAAGAAGGTTTTAAGCAAATTCAATAATGCTTAAGTTTTTGAATTTTTATTTGCATGAATTCATTATTATAAAGAATATATCCATTTAATTTCATATTTCTTGCATTCATTATTGCCCAGATTTGATTTTTAAATGCTTTATTACCGCAATTATCTAAAAATCTCATATTAGAAAAATCAATTTCGCTAGGATATGTACCACCAGGATGAGAATGAAAAATACTAATTAAACGTAATTTATCTTTTTGGAATGCATCGTGAAAAATTCGGTTTAATTCCTCAAGATTGCTCATGAGAAAAGCAACCGGACTTTTTTGATTGGATTCTATACAATTAAACTTTTTTCCAACATATTGGTATTGGTATTCCCCTTTATAATCTATTTCTTTAACATCTCCGAAAAGTAATCCACATGCTTCATTAGGACTAGCACTTTTCACACATTCAATCAGTTGATTAAAAAGTATATGATTCAAAATCAATTTTATATCTTTTTCGAATTTTATGGTCTACATCTCTTTTCACTCTTATTTTCAGATTAAGGTTAAAGCAGCATTCAACGCTACTAACCTTGCTTTTTCAGGATTATCACCTAATCCAATAATTATAACATCATTTTTTTCTAAAATTAACTTTTCAGCAGTAATTTTATTTCTCATTTCTTTAAAATAATTTTGAACAGTCTCTTTTATTTGGGCCTGGTTTTTATCATCATCTGATAAAGATCCTAAAGGAAATACTAATCTATCACCATTATAAATTAAACATGTGGCACCAATACCATCAACTTTAATTGCAGCATCTCTTTGAGCAACTCCATTAGTGATCCTATCACCTCTATTTTTCACTTGACAAATATACGGATTTGCTTCATAAGTTTCAATGATTATATCCTTTAATATTTCTAAATTGCCTTCTATTAGAATTGGAATATGTATTTTAATTTTATTTAAATAGTCTAATCCTTTTTCCGTGAGAATATGACCTTTCCTTTGGCTTTCAGATTTACTTTTAATATCTCCATTTGCAACTGTTATAAAACCCCCCCTTTGTTTTAATTTCTTAATTAGAGATCTTGATGTCCCCGAGCCAATTAGTAATTCTTTTTGTAATCGATATCTTCCAATTCCTTCCATATTTTCTCCAAAAATAAATAAAGCTAGAATAATATGAACTTTCTCAAATGTTGGTTTTATTGTTGTGCTTTCGAATAACTCGTTTAATTCTTGAAACATTATTACATTCAAGTATAATTAATTAATAAAGATAAAAAAAAATGATGTTTAAAAAAAACATTATAATTAAACTATACTCACTCGACAAAAATCACTCTTGGTTTTTTAATGCTTGCAAATTATATTCAAATTGTTTAAAGTTTCCCGTTTCCTCTTCTCGGATTCGCCATCTGCGCCGAGTCACCATATATTGAGCGTTATGTTCTTGACGATTTGCTTCAAGTAGCGGAGTTTCGCTTGCTAAGAGCACGCTCGAAATATTCTCATCAGAGTAATCAAAATCTATTAATTGGGCGTAAATCCCGCCTTTAGATTGGTAGGCGCGGGCAATATTCTGGCGTCCTAAAAGAGCTTTAAAATGGGCTTTCGAACGGTGAAATAACAGTTCTTTGGCGTTATTGGTAAAATCCAAGTCGGGATCATCGTAAGCACAGTATAATCCGTCGCTATAGGAATGTTCTAAGCGAATCCATTGTTGCCACGCTTCTTCTTGCGTTATAGCGCGGGAAGGATATTGCCATTTTAAATTATTAGCGTTATGCTCCATGGATCGTTGCTCAAGCCTTTTCTGAAGCTCGAAAAGCCACCTATACACCCATTTTTTAATTCGCTTTCCTGACCACTCCCGATGGCTTAAAATTGCTCTTAACCATTGGAAATCATGTAATAAAGAACAAAGCTCAGAATATAAGTGGCCAGTGGAATCTAATATCTTTTCTAAGGAATTAATTAATGACTGAAGAGATCGCACGACTTTCTGAGGGAGTCCTTTTTTTTGGAAGATCTTTAAGCGAGATCGCACGAACTCCAAGTTTAAATATATTTCTTTTCCTGGAAACGTATCAAAACGGTTTCCTCTTGCAGCAATCGCACATTTAAGCTCCTTGGTAATAGGTGAAAAAATCTCGGCAACTGGCGATTTTTTAGTAATTTTCTCAGTATTTTCTCCTACGGGCTCTTTTTGAACGAGAGAAAGTGAACGTATTTTCTTTTGAAGAGTAGTTTGGAGATGAGAATCCTTGGCGGCGATTGGTGCAATAACGTGATTTAAAAAATGATATTGGCAATACACGTGAGGGATGTCCGGATTAAGCATTTTCACTGAGTTCAAGATATTCTTTTGTTTATCGGAAATTACAGCTGCTATGGACACACCAAATTTTTCTTCTATTTCTTGATATATGTCGTGCAATACCTCAGCAGGAGCGCTTTCCAGGAGTCGTGCAAGCAACACATTATCGGTTAGGCGATCCGTGAAAATCCATAAAGCAGGCTCACCTTCGATTGGTTGAGCACCATCTAATGAGAGGTAGATTCTTCCTGATTCAGCAATTTCTCTCCTAACTTCTGTGTTCTTATATTGCAAACCTGCCATCTCGAAATATTGACAAACATTTCTTACTGTGCTTTCGGAAATTGAGATCTCCCAATCGTCCCATATGAGTTCGGCGACTTGACGATAATTGAGATGGTATTTAAAATGGTGTTGAATTACTTTCGCCCATACTTCCACGGAATGTCTTTTTCGTTTGATACAAGAGTTATACGTCACGGGAAATGCATTGTGAAGTTCACAATCTAAATTTACACATCTATAATAATTGGTAACAACCCAAAGTGAGCCTTTTAATGTTATAACTTCCCGTCCTCCATCATTAAATTCATGAGTAAGAGAATTGCCACATAACGGACAAGTCATTCCCTCATCCGATTCCCAATAGGTATATACTGTATCTTTTTCTATTTCAGGTGGTTTTACGGTCATATATTAACGAAAGTAGCCACGAAGATAAAGGTTTCGATTTAATAAAAATAAAGAATACAGACCTAAAGACTTTTTTTGTCGGGTGAGTATAGTTTAATTACAATGAAAAAAATAAAATTTAAAATATAATTACATTAATTATCTAGTAAATTAAAAATCAGTTCAGAATTCCACAATTACAAATTAGTATTATAAGACATGAATAATAAAGAGAAAGAAGCAAGCCCAGACCAAGTGCAAGATCTTGTTATTTTTAAAACTAAGATTGAATATAAAAGAGAGGAAAAAGACAAATATCTATTTGAAACAATTGACCAAGAAGATAAAATTAAATTAGAATATGATTTTAGACCTTTTAGTGGTCATTATCTTTATGCAATTCTATTAAGTAACCAGAGTTTAGCCCCTATAACCGACGTTAAGATTAAAATTAAATATCCTGAATTTTTATCTCTTACTAGGTGTACACCTCCAACAATAATCATACCTCCTTCTGTTGAGCAAAGAGGTTCAAAACAACTAAATTTAGAATTTGATGAATTTAATGAAAATAGTAGAAAACAAATTAATTTACACTTCAAAGCTTTATCACTAAAAAATGTAGGGGAGTTAAGAACAATTATTACCTATGTCAATAATAAAGATTTCGTAAGGGTTCTTAATTCAGAACCAGTAGAAATCAGAATTGATAAATTAAATATAACACCTAAGATAATACCAAGTTTTCAACTAAAAAAGATTCTACAAATACCTGGTATTAAAAAAGCAATTAAAAGTTTCGGAGTAGGAATAAATATTGATTTAGATATATTTTTCAATATTGTTGAACAAATCCTTAGAGCTCATAATTTTCAATTAATTGCTAAGGATCTCGATAACAAGATAATTTGGTATTTAGGAACTGATTTGGAGTCAGAAGAAGATATATTAATAATTAGTCAGATAGTATCAAATAAAGTAGAAGTTATTGCTGTTTCTCAAAATCACCAAATTATCATCTCAATTTTAACCCAAATTTCAAATGATTTTAAAGAACGTATTTTAAGAAGAGGAATTGTAAGTTCCATAGATCATATCTATGAACTAGAATGTAAATATTGCGGCGCTGTTCTGCCTTACTTTCCTAAAAAAGGAGAAAGTATAGAATGTGAAAAATGTAAATATGAACATATAGTATGGTAAGAAGAATATTACCAACTAGGATAAAAACTAACTATCCTTGCAAAAAATAAAAAAAAAGATTAGAATTTCTTTTCTAATTTCTTCATATAAATATAAATCAATGAAAGAATTGCAAATCCACTAATAATCAAAAAGTAATTTCCGAAAGATATAGTTGGACCAGAATCAGTCTTTAATACCAACCAATACTGATAATTTTCAGAATCATCGCCTGAAAAAGCGATAACTAAATTATCACATATCAAATTTTTATTAAACATCCACATATATACTAAATCAGTTGAACTCCTATATCCATAAAAAGCAAATACTCCATATTCAGTCATAGTACCCTTATGATTAAAGAAGGATCCGTAGAAACCAAACAAACCTACAGCAAAACCATCAACATAATCTGGAGGGATGAAAAAACCGTGTTCAGTGAGTATAGTATAAAGTGTTGTTATATTCGTCCCTGAATCAAAGTAGATAAACGTTTGATTATCCAAAAGAGTAGTTGTAGATTCAGTCTGGCTATTATATGCTGTAATTGTAGCATTTAATTCAGTAGCATCCCCCCCTAACATCGATCTAATGGATGTTATTGTTATTTCATATTTAGATTTAACTGGCAGAAAACCAAGACTTTCATTAGATTCCTTAACAACCCATGTGTATGTTTTTCCTTCTTTAACTCCCCATTCAATATCAGGATCCCCAAGTTGCAAATCCCCTAAGGCAAAAGAGGTTAGTGTAAACGGGATTATTAAACTAAACATTACCAATAGTGCTAAAAATATTTTTTTTGCTTTCATAATATTGGATTTAAAAATTTATTTTTATAATAATAATTTCCATTCAAATATTTAATAATTACGGTTATCTGTGGCTTTTCTATTACTAAATTAGGAGGAAAAAGTTTACATAATGAATTTCTTTTAAAATCTTCCCTTGAATAATTCCTAATCAATTAAATCTTTCTCTAAATCAATCAAATTCCTAAAGATATTGGAAATTTTATTTCATTTGGTTAATCCTCGTAAATTCTTTAAAATAAACTTAATTTTTTTAACTTATATGAAACACAAAAATGCTTGATTTAGCATCTCAGAATTTGATCGGATTTTTCATTTCTTTTAAAAAAGTTATCCATTATTCTAATATGTAGATATTGAAGAATATATATGATACTAGAATACTAATCATTAACAGAAATTATGTTTCCATAAAAAAACTCTAACTTTCACGAGATTGATCACTTTCATTAATTTGAATTTTGTCGTTTAATTTTTTTCATTTTTTTCTTCATAAAATTAAGTATGAATCAAAATCTTTAAATATCTAAAAGATGTATAACTATTTAACTAACTATTAAAAAATAACTAAAATTCATAAAATTTATTATATAATTAATTAAAAAGTGGAGGAATAAAAATGAGTGAATACATTAGTTGGAGTCCTATTAGAAGATTAATGAAGCACAATGGGGCAGTTATCGTAGCTCGTGATGCTGTTAATGAATTAGTTGATTGGATGGGTCAAAGCGCTGAAAAAATTACAAAAGTAGCCTTAAACTTGACCAAACACTCCAAAAGAAAGAAAGTAACAAAGGACGACATTCTTTTAGCCATTAAATACTTTAAAGGCTAAATAATAGGCTTCTCTAAAGCAAAAATAAGAAGATTTTAGTTAAATACTAACCAAATCACTTAATTTCTTTTTTTTATTATTATTATTTTTTATAACCTTTACTCTCTAATCTCTTAAGAATTTTAATCTTAAGATTTATAATAAGAAGTCATTAATATTGTAATGGATGCATTTTTTTTTCATATTTTTACCTATAACTGTGATTATAGTTATGCGTTAATCATAACATCACAGTTATGGAATTTTTTTAAAAAATTAATAAGAATAATTATAGTAAATCACTACTGTCTCTTATTTTAATTATATTAATTAAACTAATAAAAAATATATGAAATTAGGTTCTCAGGAGTATTATAACGGACTTTATTTGAAAAAGGATGAAGTTCTTTATCGACATTATCAAAGCAATATAGTTAATCGTTGTAAAAATAAAAATTCCTTAGTTATATTGCCAACTGGGTTAGGAAAGACAATTATTGGCATTTTAATAATAGCAAATACCCTAATTAAATATTCCAAGTCAAAAATTATTATACTTGCTCCAACACGACCTTTAGTTTCACAACATAGGTCATCCTGTCAAAAATTTCTAGACATAAATGCCGAAAAAATTGTATTGCTTACCGGAAAAATACCTCCAGAGAAACGAACTTTATTATTTAACTATTCTAGAATAATTATTTCTACTCCCCAAGTAATTAAAAATGATTTAATAAGGGGAAGATATGATCTCACTCAAGTTTCACTGGTAATTTTTGATGAAGCACATAAAACAAAAGGAAATTATTCATACAATTTTATATCAAAAGAATATATTAACACTTGTAATGATCCTTTAATTTTAGGATTAACAGCTTCCCCAGGAAAGGATTTTGAACATATCCAAGAAATTTGTGATAATTTGTGCATTGAAAATATTGTGTTTAAAAATTATGAGGACAAGGATGTTAAAGATTATATTCATGACATTGACACATATATTAATTTGGTAGATTTACCACTAGAGCTTTTTGAAATAAGCCAAATTTGGGATAATTTATTTAAAAAATTTCTAAAATTCTTTATAGAGAGAAAACTAATAAATCCAAATAAACGATATTATTCAAAATTAGATTTTTTAAGAATTTCTCATGATTTAACTTTATCCTTGAAATATCTAGATTGTGTTGAATCTGAAATATTTGATGAGGAATTTCTAAATCATTTATTTTTTCAAGATCCTAAACTTATTGATATTGTTAAAGAAAACCATTTTGATATCCATTCAATTTTCTCATATTGTTCAACCTGTATTTCTATACTTCATGCGAAAGATCTATTAGAAACTCAAGAAATTTCTCTTTTTAAATCATTTTTAGATAAAATAATATCTAAAGTAGAACGAGATGTATTATCTGCTAAAAGAATTGTTAATTCTGAACAATTTAAACTTACATATTCTATTATTGAAAAAGAAGGTTTATCTAAATTATCTCATCCAAAGATAAATAAAGCAATTGAAATTATTAAAGAAGAAATTGAAGAATTTCAAAATAGAAAAATCATCCTTTTCACACAATATAGAGAATTAGCGGAATATTTGAAGAAAAAGTTAAAAAATGAATTCAGGAATGAACTTACTATAGAGAAATTCATTGGACAGACAACTAAACACGATGATATTGGTTATTCACAAAGAATCCAAATAGAAATACTTGAAAAATTTCGAAATAATGAAATCAATGTATTAATCGCAACAAGTGTAGCTGAAGAAGGTCTGGATATTCCAAATGTTGATGCTATAATTTTTTATGAATCTGTTCCTTCAGAAATCAGATTAATTCAAAGGCGCGGTAGAACAGGAAGAAATAATCCTGGTAGATGTTATATTATGTTAACTGAAGGAACTGTTGATATTCCTTTCCATATTGTTGCCCGAAGAAAAGAAAAATCAATGAATTTAGTATTATTAAATAAAAAACAGTTAAAATTACAGAAGAATTTAAAAAGAAAAAAAATTACATTCCTTTCTCCTAAAAAAGAATTTTCAGAAATGGATTTAATCTATAATTTTAGAGAAAGGAAAGAAAGAGAAATAGAACTTTTAGCGAACCGTTCAATAGAAGATATCATTTCTCAATTAGACAAATACTATAGAAGTGCAGAGTATAAATCATTCAAAGAATGTGGTATAACCTTTTTTTCTGATTTAATAAAAATGGATAATATTAATTTAAAAAATAAAATTTTAAAAATAAAAAGGAAGACCCCCAAAATGCAAAAAGAGCATAAAGCTTATTTAAATAAGAATGTAAAATGTTTGATTAATTTAGCTAAAACTTATAGTAAAAGTGGAAAAATAAATTTTAAAAAGTTTGAAGAACTCGCTCGAAATGAAGATATTGAAAATAAGAAATTTTATATTCATTTTAATCAAGCTTGTTATCTAGGATACTTAAAAAAGCAAAATGATTTTGTACATTTTGTTATGGATTATGATTAAAATTATGGAAATAATGGTAGCTAAATAAAAAAGATGTTATTTGATTTTTTGATCTTTTTTCCTTCTCATGAATATATAACTTATTACAAATGTAGTTAATATAACTGGAACAATAATAGTTGCTAGATTGCCACCGGTGAACATGAATAAATAGTATGAAATCGTGAGGATCGAAGCAAAGAAAGCTATAACACTTCCATACTGACTTGTAAAGTTCTTTAAATGATTAAGGAACATATAAACGCGAAAATTTGTATTTTTTATTACCTCAAGTTCATTTTCATCTAAGTCATTCATAATTTCTGGGTTTTCGTAGTAAACTCCAAACCTAGGATCATATTTTCCTCCTAATTCTCCTGCGCTTATAAGAAATAACAAATAATCTTGTAGATTTTGTTTTTTTATTTTCAATTCATTATTTAAAAAACCAATTGTCAAATATTCATTTGCTACAGCCTTAATTGTCATATCTATATAAGATTTCAGTACTAATCGTTCTAATGATTTAACTTTTTCACTTAGGATTTCGTTATATTCATTAATGAATTTATTATAATCTTCTAAAATGTATTTTGATATTTGACCGAAATTCTTTGATTGCCTATTAAATTCTCTTATTTTATGATTAACATTTTTATTGATTTCTTTAATCTTCATTTCAATATTCTTTGCTCTCTTTTGAACTATTAAATTTATTCTTTTAAATTCTTTAATTTCAATATTATCTTCAACTTTTCTTTCTAAATTACCGAGTAATTGGCTTAAAAAAATTTTGTCATCATTAATAAAGCTCATTAATTTTTCTCGGAATGATTCGTGTTTCATCATGGTTATCTGATCATTGACTTCTTTAATTTTCTCCTCATATTCATTTAACAAATTGTTTTTTTTCTTAACAAATAATTCCCTAATTTCAGGAACTAATTTATTTGAATCCTCAGTTTTATTCCAAAGATTTTTTAATTTTTCTTCAATTTTATGTTGAGTTTGGTTTAACTTTTCTTCATTTATTTTCTTTTTAGATTCAAAATCTTCTTGGATCTCTTCATGAGAATGAATTTGTTCGGTTTTTTTGAGTATAGTTGTAAAATGTTGCATAAATTCAATTTTTAAATTGTTATATTGTTTATCGATGACACTTATCATTTCATTAAAGAGAATTAGACCAGCCTTTATTTTTCTAATTGCTAATTTATCATTTTCTATAACAGATTCGAAATAACCCTTGGTTTCAACAAATTCTTCTCTTTCTTGATCAATCTGAAGCTCATTTACTTTATTATAGAATTGGTTTGGGATAACATTTTCAAAAATTTTCAAATCATTAATTCGATTTTGAAGTTCAAGCATATTTACATTTAAAGTTCTTTTTCTTATACTAGAATCATAAAGCGCCAAAATTTTTCCAATTCTTTCTCGATTTAATTTTAATAGTTGATTGTCAATGTAGTTTCTAAGTTCTTTATTCAAATAATAATTATTTGTATAAACAAGTAGATATTTATCATCTTCATTAAGTTCTGCATTTATTTTAGAGATATCAATCATATCTTTGATCTTATTAATTAAAACTTTACAACTTAGGTTTAAATCATTTTTTAAATCGCTTAATTTAATATAATTTGATTTTTTCTCATAAGCAAATAAATTGATTCTTTTTGAAATAATATCATTTATATATTTATCTTTTAAGGCTGGTATCTCATTACTTAGAAATTCCTTAAATTTTTCCCATTGTATTATGGTTACTTTCGATTTTTCTTCGAAATCATCAATAGTTTTTTTACATTTAGTTAATTTTTTTAAATATATATTATTAGCAGCTTCAAATATGGCTATAATATCATCAAAACCTTTAATAACGTAATTGATTTTGAGATTATTCATTTGATCTAATTGACTTTTAAAGTTATTTAATTCTGTTTTAAATTTACCAACTTCTTGTGATACAAAATTATCAAAATCTTCAATTTGAGTACGATTCCTCTCAATAACCACTTTATTCTTTAAAGATTGGACCCTTTCTGCTATTAGTTCAATGATATTCACTTCCAAATTATCTAATGCTTCCAATAAATACCCATAGAGAAGATAAAGTTTTTGTTTGGATTTAATATCTTTTTTGACTTTTGATTGGATTTCTTTAATTTCTTTTGTTTTATTATCAAGAAGTACATCAGATTCTTGTTTAATAACATTAAATGCTTCTTGAAATAGATTATTATCAGTTATATTCTTAGCTTTTTCACTTATTTCCAATATCTCAATTTTAACTCTTTCTTTAATATCATCAATCTTTTTCATATTAGTATTAAAGAATTGAAAACCTGAGGTATAATAGCTAAAAATAGATTCAAAATTTTCTTTAAAACTTAACCAATCACCAATAACTTTTTTATGTTTATTTAGAACCTTTTTTTCTTTTGTAGTAACCTGTTGAGAGACATTGTAAATTATATTATCATATTTACTGACACTCTGTGAAATTTTATCAAATTCTTGAACAATAAGATCGAATTTTTCTTTACTATAACCTTGTTCAAGAGTTTCCCTAAACAAATTTCTAAAATCATCAATTTTTTTAGTAGTTTCCTCAGTAATACTACCAATTTTTTCTTTTAATTTTTCTAGTAGGTTACTTATATCCCTTAAATTTTCTTTTTCTGAAATTTTCTCTTTTAAATATGAATCAATTTCGCTTAATCTTTTTTGTATTACAGAATACAATTTATTCCATTGAGTAATATCAGACTTTAATAATGTCTGAATGTTGAGATAATATAGTTCTTCATTAAATGAATTTTCAATATTTTCATTAAGAAAATCAGCATCCATTAATGCATTTCTTACAATAAATTTTAATCTCTCTTTTGCATAATCAATCTCATCTAAGATTAAATAAGATTCAATTTCATCCTTTATTTGTGATGTAATATTTTTTAATTTTAAAGTCATATTATAAATGTCGTTCTTTATATCCTTCAATTTCTCTTTTTCATGTAATAATTGCTCTAAATTTATCTCTGTATCGCAAACTATTATTCTTTCAAGAAAGAAATCCATATAGAACCTCTTTTTCACTATTTTACCCTTAAAAAAATTACGTTGAATTAATTGATCTACTAAGGGAATGATATCATCTTTTAATTTTAAGGATTTAAAAGAGTATTTGGATTTACAATCCTTAAATATTTTTTTAAGGGATATTATACTCTTATTTGAAAGTTGATTATATATCTCTTGAGCAACAATTCTTTTCCCTTGACTTAGGTTACGAATAAAATTTTTAAATTCAATCTTATTAATCAAGATTTTTAAATTGAAATTATAGCTCAGATTTATATAAGAGATTATCTCTTCAATCACATTTGATAAACCAAATCTGCTTTTAATTTGATTTAAATCAATGTATTTCTCTTTTTCTAATTGTCTAAATATTAACCTTTCAATTTCATTGATAAATTTTTTCCATATCAATGACAGAAGAATGATTAATTTTGAAATATCAATTAATTTATTTAAATTCCAACCTGCCTGATCGTTTAATATTTCAACAATTTTAATATTAATAAAAGAAAATATACCAGCAGGATTATAATCTAATAACCATGAAAAATTCTCAAGGCCATATACTATCCAAAAGGTAGTATCAATTTCTCCAATTTGTCTAAAACTAAATCCACCATTTTCCCTTTGAAATTGGTGGAAGTATTGAATATCCTTTTCACTAACTTCAGAATTTAGATCTAAAAATTTCAAACATAATAACTTAAAAATTAAAGAAGGATTTCTTTTTCTATCACCAATATATGAACTAAATTTATCCTTTTTTAGACGTATATCAATTCCTAGAATAGTATATATTTCTATTACGTAATATAATGTCTTTACTGCTAAAGGCTTTTTATCAATTTCACAACTTTTTTCCAGACAATGTAAAAATCCATTTCCTTTCCTGTGAGTTAAAATAAAATTTATAATTTCTTCTCTAAATTGGTTCTGATCTGATATGGCAAAGTATTCATCCAAAAGTCCTAAGAGTTTCAAACTGGAAAGAGCAAAATAAGTTGACCAAATATCAGGTATATTTGGGGAATCAGGTTTAAATTTAAAACCTATTTGATTATTTTTATGAATTTCACATTTTTTAATATATTCAAATATTTCATTTCTAAATTCATACTTATCTTCTTTAAGATATTTCCTTAATAAGAGAAACCAATAAATCATTTTAATGTTTAATGACTCATTAGCAAGTAAAGTTTTATTAAAGTTTTGATAGAATTCTACAACTTTATCATAACCACTAAGATAATAAGTCCCTATTTCTCTTCCTTTTTTGAGCACAAATGATTTAAATGGTTCCTTTTTAAATTCCGTAATATAAGGATAAGCTGTTTTTTGTTCAATTACTGTCAAATATAAATAAAACCCCTAAAATAATAATTCTAAAATATTAATATTTTCTTTTAGGATCAAATATAATAATATGAGCTTTTATTTTTTTGGGAATATTTTTATATTTGATTTTTCAATCCACTAAAAAGACATAAAACTTAACCTCTTTTGTAAAATATCACTAAATATTAATAACTTGTTAAAGTTAAAAAGAGATGGGATACAACTTATTCATTTCAAAAAACCCTTCTAATCCCTATTTTTGTTTGCTAGATAATTTTTTACCTAGTTTTTTTGTTAATATAGAGACAAATTGCAGCAAAAATGAATGAAACTGCAATAATATATAATATATTCCTTAATACAAATAGATTTATTCTTCTAGGGAGATTTAAATAAACATACCAAGCTTCGGATAAACTTGAAGTCCCATTTGGCGAAGAATCTTTTGCCCAAACCCGTATAGTGTAAAAAATCCTATTTACATAAGTACTTAAATTCTCCCATTTATAAGTCCATGAATCACCTTCAGATGAGGTCATTGAAGCATTTATTAATAAATTTGTAAAATTCGAAATTTGGACTCGAACATTTCCAGATAAAAGAGGATGTTCATCTGTTATATTTACAATTATCTCATAAGATTTCGTTTCTATTATAGTATAATTTAAATTAGGTTGAATAAAAGTGATATTTGGACCAGTTAAATCAAGCTGATTGAGATATATTGAGAACTCATCCTGATATACCTCTCTATTTTCAATGTTATTGTTCAAAATAAAATCTATATTTGAATTTAGTGCCATAAATATTACTGTAGAAAAGATCAAACATACCATAATGAATGGAAATTTGACTTTATTATTCCTTTTTTGCATCCTTGTCACAGAAACTTGATTGAAATATTTAATTTAGAAATAATTCTAATTTTAATATAAATTTTGAGTAAAAGAAAAGAGCCATTTCTGGAAATTGAAAAATTTAAGATTTTAGGAGAATATAAATAAAGATAAAAAAAATTCATTTATAAACTTGGATCGTTGTTAAAACTCCAAACATCTTTTATACCTAAATTATCTTGGATTAAAGGCGCTTGAATATCATCTATTGATTGTGTTTGTCCTGAAAGTGTTAAATTTTTAGCAGAATTGAAGGCGGTTCCTATTGTCTCATTTTGGTTTAATTCTTCCCAAAATGAATGAAAGAACCATGATCCAGCAAAACCATTTGCATTTGAGTTATCTCGCCAATACCATGAAAAAACATTAGTTGTTGAAGTGATTAATATGGAATTGGAAATATCATACCAACTTTGCCCAATGTTTGAATTTTCATTCAAAAAATTTCCACTAAAACATATATCAATATTAATCAATATACGTTTACAATTAATTTGCTTGACTAAATTGAAAAATTCCAATTCTGTGATATAACTATCATCTGCTTCAAAATGAAAAGTTGCATTACCGTCGCTAAGTATATTATTTGAACCATGGTCTACAATGTAAATGATTAATTGATCACTTTGTGTAATATTAGAAGCAAAGCTTCCTGAGATTGAAATGTTTAGTTCCTGTTTAAATCTACTTTAATTCACATCATCATTTTCTACATCAATTTTGGCTACAATTCCAGTTCTATTTAAATCATTCGGGATTCCATCGTTTGAATATATATCTATTATATCGTCATTCGTGTGATAGAGCATTAAAAAAATATTATCATCGGTGTATCCATGATTCTTTAATATCCAGTAAACTTGAAGAGCTTGAGCAGGAAAACCATCTGCATCTCTATTACTTGGAGGAGGGCTAGGGATTGGAGGTGGGAACCAATATTCTACTTTAACACCATCAAAAAGCACCATGTCAGTACCATTCATATTACCATCAACCGCTAAAACCAAATGTAATTGGGTTATTTCGTTTAGAGTAGAATTATCAGCAATACCTGTTGCATTTAGAAATGTCCACCCTGCAAAGGTTTCAAATATACCTTTTGACCAATCTGTTCTTACTACATCATTGCTAGAATTTAACCATCGTAATCCCACTCTTGCCCCTGCTCCTGTGAGGGGGATTATCACTGCAGGTGTCCATGCATTGGTTGTGATATTAACCCATGCAGAAAGATTATAAGCTCCAAATTTTAATAATGGATAAAATTTAGTCCAATTGTATACAAACTCCATATTAACATAGGCATTGCTAAAATTTGATTTAGCAATTAATTGAACAACTCCAGGAGTATTATGACCTGGTAGGGTATTATCTATTACAGCTTGCCCATTAGGATTGGAACTTCCTATCCAGTTAGTAGTTTCTTCATCAAATTCTCCTTCTGTAAAATCAGGTTCACCTTCCTTCCAATAAAAATCATTGGCGCTACAAACTATTATCGCTTTTCTCGTTCCTTCTTCAGTTGGTTTTTCTTCGAGAGGAATTAATAATGTAACTAAACCTACAATCAATACTAAAGTAATAACAATTACAATAGTCGGGATTAATTTTTTCTTACTCATAAGATTTCACTAAATTGAAAAATATATTCTTTATTAAAACTATTGTTTCATCGAATTTTTAAATTTATCCTCTACATCAAAATTATTTTTTTAATATTTCAATGAAATGAAATATGAATCGCTTAATATAATCTTAAATGAAAAAAAATTAAAAAAAAACATAAAAAAAGAAATAAGTTTAAATGAGCTATTCGCTCATACTTTTAGTTCCTCTTCACTCAATCTCTCTAATAGATGGCGTTAAGAAATCTTCTTCTTTAGGTTTTTCTGCCATGTCTAAAAGATTATATTCAGTTATCATCTGAAGAATTCCCATAACTTTCATGCCGTGATTGTACATATCATTGGCATCGGATAAATTCCTCCAACAAAAGGGGCATTCAGTTGTTAAGATATCTGCACTAACAGCATTCGCTTCATCACATCGCAAACTGGCGGTTCTGAGCGAAAAATCGGGATATCCAGCCCTCACCCCTCCACCAGCACCACAACACATACTATCAAGTTTAATACGATACATCTCTTTAAAGACAATACCGACATCCTCTGCAAGTTTTCTAAGAATTATACGTGGAATTTCATACCATTCCTCGATTTTTTTCTTAATCTTTCGCGAATCGAACATAAGATTCTTAGATTCTCTGATCATTTCTTGTTCAAAATCTACTGCGAAATGTCTTCCTGTATGGCAGGGATCATGATAAGTGACAACTTTTCCCTTTAATTCTTTGTTTGGTTTGAATTTGATTTTCTCTTTTTGAATTAATCTCGCCACCAGTTCAAAGGCGTGCTGTGTTTTAAAAGGAAGTTCTTCACCTTCAGGCATCCATTTTGGATAATCAATGGTAAAAGTTCTATAACAACCCGCGCAACTGAAATATAACATTTCTAGATTCTTAAAAGCTTCTAAATTTTTATTCATTAATTCTTGGGCAGTATCAACAGCTCCAATCCTAAAGAAAGGACTTCCACAGCAAACTTCATCTCCGATTATAGTGAAATTCATTCCTAATTGTTCAAATAGTTTTGCAGTTGTAACAGCAACCTCTATTTGTCGATAACTTGCAGTACATCCTACATAATATGCAATTTTGGCCTCTTTATTATCTATATATTTTTCTAAACCAGCATCTTTTGCCCATTTAAATCGTTCTTCTGCTTTACCTCCATATGGATTGTTCAATTCTTTAACCAATCTGTCAACTAATTCATGTTTTTCGATCATAGGCACTCCTGATTCTATACACGCAGCCCGTAAAGATTCTATAATATCAACTGTTGGAATCTTATTATCACACTGGGCTGAACATTGACCACATGTTATGCATGGCAAAATTACATCCCTGACTTCTTCAGTAAATTCTAAATCACCCGTTAATATTGACCTAGCAATCCAAATCTTACCTGCATTCCAGAACGCTTCCCAACCATACTCTATACCAGCGGGGCAAGCATCGACCATTCCTTCATAAAGTACTGTACCTTGCTTTCCAGCATACTCTCCTATTCCTTCCCTATCAGGTTCACCAGAATAAGCGAACTTACATGCCTTACAATGAATACATTTAAAAATTTCTTTTTTTAGCTCTTGGAGTCTTTCCATACCTGTTTTTGTCATTTTTTTTACCTCCTTACTTAGTTATGGAAGGGCAAGCCTCCCAGGATGCATTATCATATTAGGATCAAACATCTTCTTTATCTTTCTTAAGTATTTCCAGTACATTCCAGCTTGACTATATGTAAGAGGAGCGTGAATGTATGGGTCTGGTCTATAATTCAACCATCCTTGTTTAAGCCCGTATTCAGTTGTTTCTCTATTCATATCTTGAACTCTTTCAAATTCTGAGGTGTTAGTCGAATCGAAACAAATAATGGGCATACAAATTGCTTGTCGGCAGCGTTCGATACTCGCGATCCACATAACTGGTGGGAATCCATATTTCTCCATTGCCTTTGTATACATTTCAGCAAAATGGGCACATTCATTCCATGGAGTGTACCAAGTAATAAATAAAAATCCCGCTTCCCAGAAACTATAGGGTATAGCAATTTTATTAGGTTTTTTTAACCTGCTTGCAATTTGTTTCGGATGAAGTTCCTGAGGTTTTAATGCATCAGGATCTTTAGCTCTATTCTTCTTGAAATCTTCGGCCATTTTATTAATTCTATTAGTTACATAGTCCAACTCTTCTTGAGTTTGTGCCCAGCACTCCCAATTCATCCACCATTTACTAATTCCTAGTTCTTTATAGAATTCATAATCATGGGGTACTTTATCTTTAGGCCATCGAGCCATGACTAAATGATAATTTCCGCCTTGAACCATAACAGTGTTATGGGCAATTCCAAATTCTTGTTTCCCAATTTCTAACGTTAAATCTTGCATATCATGAGGGTTGGACATACCCCATACAACTACTGTCTTAAATTCAGGATGTGGAAAAATCTTAACTGCGACTTTCGTAACCACTCCTAAAGCTCCTTGACTACCCATAATAGTTGACCAAATATCAGGTCCTAACCCATATTTATAAAAAGGTTTAGCAAAAGGAAGAGCCCAAGAGCCAGTTCGTACAATATCACCATTTGGAAATACAACTTCTCCGCACATAAAATTATCTCCTTGTGGTCCAACGCTTGAAGTATAGAGAGAAAAACCTCTATCAATAGCGTCGCCCATAACAGTTGAGGCTGGTGGAGCACCATCTGGTATAGGGGGCGCCCAATCTGGAGTATTCTTATGCATATAAGCCCAAAGTTCACCAATTGTTACCCCCGGTTCGACAACGACATACCGATTCTCTGTATCAATTTCAATAATCCTGTTCATTCTTCCTAAATCGAGAAGTACTCCACCGGGCTTAATTGTTGGGCAAGCAAAGCCACCAGATAATCCTGCTGAAACGGGACTCACTGCAATTTTTTCTGCAGAGCAATATATTAAGATTTTACGGATTTCTTCAACAAATTTCGGTCGAACGACGATATCAGGGATTTGGCTCTTTAGTCATTATCCGATTTTGGATAATAGATTTCTAAACCCATTACTGATTTCGACAGGTAAGACGCAGTAATAGCTTTATTATTTGTAGCATATTCTTTTCCCACAATGCCTATCATAGCTTCTAAATCTTTCTCGTCTGGTAATTTATATGACATTTTAATCTTTCTTCATATTTTTTGATTTTTTTATTAATATAATATAATATCTTGGAAAATTAACTACTAAATTTTAAATTTTCTTATATCTTTTTCAAGCAAAAGATAACTTTTTCTTATGGAAGTTTTGTAGAATTCCGAATCATAACATTACATTATTGTAAATTATTGTAAATGAAGAGAAAAAGCAGAAATTAGTTAGAAATTCTCTATTGAATTTTTTGATTCTAAATTCAAATGGTTAAAAACTTCAATATATTCACAATCCATGGGAAATTTTTTCCTTCTTTTATCATTAATAATGAAATCTCGAAATTCTTCATTTTCTTCATCAATAAATTCCCAAAATTCCTCATAAATTTCTTTTAAAGTCATGTCTTTTTTTCTTGGGACATTTTCATTCTTTCTGCAGGTTGTTTTTTCATTATCGGCATAATTTAAAGGGCGGTATTTTAAAGAATTGCCCTCCATAATAATATTTTCAAACAATTCTTCGTCGTCCTCTTCATGCGGAATAAACGCTTTTACCCCATTTCTTAAGTTCTTAACATTATTTTGTTCCAATTCAAGATCTACTTTCTGATACCCGCGAACATGAAAATCTTTATCAATAAAAATTTGAAAATGATGAGGGCAGATTAACCCCTTATGAATTGAAACTGTTATTAATTGAGATTTTGTTTTCATCTTTGATTCTGGTATGCCAACTATATCCTTAGATTTACAGATTGGACATATTACTTGGATCTTCTTCGTTACTTTAGGGATAATCATAAGGACTCTCACATTCTAAAACAAAATCTTGCTATTAATACCATATCTATAATCTTATATTTAAACCTCCTCTATTCTTATAAATTACTAAATAAAAAATTGGCAAACCAGTTAGCTTTTACATAAAAAGAAATATTAAAAATTATCTTTTTAAAAACATTTTTGATGAATATCTTGCACCAATAAAGAGGAAAAACAGAGAGAAGATTAAAGACAATGGTAAATGCCCTACAATAATATAGGCGAAATTAGGTTCTGTTGAATAGAAATATAGTGTAATAGTTATCCCTAGATATATGAAAGAGTTTAAAGTAGCAATTTTCCAATTTAGAGACAAAAACCCTAGAATTAAATTAGGGAGCAAAAATAAAATAATTATATTTATTGTAGACAATAATATTAAAATAGGCATAAATCTTGTAAATAATTGTTCTGGAGTAAAGAATCGGTTCAAATTAAAAGATGTATACATAAAAGAAGTTACGTTTATGCTCAGGAGAATTAGAAAATAGCATAAAAATCCTACGATTAGCCATGACAATAATAATTTTATCCTTGGAGAAGGCATAATTTTCCCTCTTAAATTATTGTTAATTATTCTTTCCATATCATCAGGGTAAATTGTTTCAAGATCATAATCAGGTGAATAAGAATCAATGAAATCTTGCATTATATTTTTAACAATTAATGTAACTAAATCGTTATTGTCATTAGTACTTACAACAGTAGCTACGAGAATTCTTTCTTCTGAATTCGGTAGTAAAATAAGCTTATTATTTTCCCCGAGATCAACATTTTTAACTAAACCTCCTAAAGCTTCTCTACTAAAGTTAGCGATTGATGAAAAAAATCCTATTAAGATATTTTCATCATATTTTTCTTTCATAAAATTTTTGGAATATAACAAAAATCCATTCTCGTCCAAGAAATATATACTTTTTATCATATAATACAACTTTTTTTGACAATTCTTAATATTATATTTTTAAGTACTTTCAAAAAATTCTGAATAATCTTCTAAAGATGCTTTATATCTTTTAAAACTGAAAAGATTTTGACTAAATAAATCTATTAATCGAATTAACATTTGATCAGGCTGATCTTTTAAAAATATTTTAAATCTCTCATTTTTTCTTTCTTCTATGATTTTAGCTATTTCATCAAATTCGTATAACTTTTTTATTAAGTCTTCACCCGGATTATCTAATTCAATTATAATTATTTCACCTGATTGAGGTAATTCTTCAATTAAATTGCTGAATGTCCCTGTTTTAGATTCCAAATTGCTAATAGTTATGATTTGATCACAATTGGATATTATTCCTTCAGGAGCATAAAAGATTAAAATCACATGAAACTTTTCTTTAATTTTTTTCATGTAATTATTAAATTTATCATATTCTAATCGGTCTAATATTTCAAAAGGAATAAAGAACATAATTATTGAAGGAAATTGCAGTAAAGCCCTTGCAATCGAAAATAAGAGGTATTCTAATTGATTTAATTTAGAAATTCTTTTTTTTTTCTTATGTAATAATCCAGTGACTTCTAAAGCATTTTTAATATATATATTTTTAAGAAGAATTCTCTTTGAAGCAGCAAAAAAAATCTCTTCCATTATCTCATCAATCTTTGGTACAAAACCAGCATCTTTCAATATTGTGTTCAATGTAGTTTTTCTACTTTTAAGGATTTCATTAAGATTAATATCATATTTGATTGCTTTCTTAATTTTCATGTTTTTTATTTTTGAATCATACGCTTGGGGTAGAATTACTATTTTTTCTAAATCTGTTTCATTTAATTGTTGAATCTGATTTCCAAAAATCTCAATTGTCCCAGAAAAATCAGAATAATTTCCCGAAATAGCCCAAAATAAATAAAATAAATCATATTTATGATCTTTATCATAGAGTTGTTGTTCCTCATAGAGTATCCCTATTGATTTTCCCCTATGAATATTGAATGAGACATTTTTTATTCCATTCTTAATAGATACATCATTAAGAATTAAATGTTGAGAATTTTCATTTAAATGATCCAATTTTAGACGGTCTGTAACAATTTCACACACTTTCTCGATTAGTTGATAAATGTGAGGGGGCTTTTCGTCATTCCAGTTTTTAATAATATTTTCTTCATTAAATTCTCTTTCATTTATAATTTTTAAAAGTGTTTTCGAAAAGAAAAATGATGGTAAGAGAGGGTATTTTTCAAAATTTACCTTTAACCCTATTATAAAATATGGGAAAAAAATTCTAATCTCTCTAAAGTAAGGATTATTCTCGACTGGATCATTTTCGAACTTTTTATCTATTAATTCCACTTCTATATCTAATAATGTTAAACGCTTTTGAAATTCTTTTCTAATAAGTTTCCTCATACGTTCAATAATTTTCCTAGGACTGACAAGACCATCCTCATCAAAATCGGGTTCTACAATAATTTCATTAAAATCAATTTCTTCTTCTATTGGCGTATAGATTTTTAATAAAGGGACTCCTTTTTCCATAACGTCTTTGTTTGTAAAAAATAATACTTCGATAAAGGACTTTTTATAAATTAAATTTAGAATTGATGCAATTCCAAACGTATTTTCTCTATATGTCATCCAAAAGCGCTTCGAATATCTAATTGCTTCTAAGATTTTTAATTTTAGACGCTCTAATTCAACATTTCTAGAGTTCTTCAACTTTAGGCACCTCCATTGCTTTATAACGAAAATATTGTTCCATTTTAGAATCCCTTTGTTTTAATTCTTGAATTGAATCCTTACCCATTTCTACTTCAATTTTTTCAATCAGTTTATCTATATTTAGATTAGAAAATATTGAAAACTTGATGTTTGCTTTATTTTCTAAAACTTTTTCTATACCTTCAATCAGTTCAAGTCTAGCAATTACATTCTCTTTTGACTCCCTAAAAGTAATTTCAATTGATCTACCTTTTCCAGGTAAACTAGCTAAAAGGTTTTTTGGTTGTCCAAAATCTATCATTCCACGTTTTCTACCAAATATTGCAACAAGATTACAAAATCGGGATTCTTCAGGATAGTGAGTAATCACCACTAATGTAGTTTTGAATTGCTCATTGATTTTGGTTAAAACTAACCATATGTTCTCTCTAATTACTGGGTCTAAACCTGATGTAGGCTCATCTAATATAAGAAACGTTGGTGAATGTATTAGCCCAATTGCAATGCTAACACGTCTTTTTTGCCCACCAGAAAGGTTTTTGACTAATTCATTCATCTTATCTTCTATTTCTAGGCTACGCAAAATTCTCTTAGATTTACTAATGATTTCTTTTTCTGAAAGACCATAACGATTTCCAAAATATAATAAATTCTCCAAAGTTGTAAAATTATGATAAATTTTTCCTAAATCTTGTGGCACATAACCATATATAGGTCTAATTCTTCTTGACGATCTTTTATTCATATCCATTCCATAAATTTGACAAAATCCTGTAATTTTTCTCATACCAAGTAAACCTTTAACGAACGTAGATTTACCAGCACCACTCTCTCCTAGAATTCCTAATATTTTACCATGTTTTACATTCATAGAAACAGAATCAACAATTAATTTTCCTCCTGCATAAATACTTAAGTTTTCACAATTAATGGCTGGAAACTTTTGTAAATAAGATACGTTAAGTTTTCCTCCAATTCCCAATGTTAATTTTATCCTTTGCGGTATTGAAAGTCTTTGATATAATTTTAACAAAATGAATAAACCAATTCCAGCAATTTCTGCTATTAAAATATATGTTAATAATTGACTCCAAGGTTTAGAATCAAAACTCTGGTCATACTGTAATTCATCCACAATAATAATACCATAAGCTATATTTCTTAAATCTCCTCCAAATCCAGGATTATCTCCAATTCCTCCAGTATTTAAACTAATGCATTGAATAAACCAATTTAAAGTATTTTCAATATTTTCTGGTTGAAACCTATAATCATAAAGAGCTTTTGCTCCAATATAAGTTACTAAAAATGTTGATGGGAAGGATAAATAACTCTCTAGGGCAGGTAGAACTGAAAAAGAACCATCAGGAGTTTGTGCATTTTTTAGAAATTCGATTGCGGATATTTTAGACATTGGTTCGGAATGTAATAATTCAGTAAATACTTCAAGTCCATAGTATGTTGATATTACATCACTATAAAATCCAACATATAGCGAAAATCCACCATCAGGATTTTGACATGATCTCATCCAATGAGTAAGATTATTATAATCGATATCATTTAATCCGCCAAGTATATTTAGTGAAATTAAAGCCCAATATGTGCTTTCAACGGTTGATATATTTGGATTAATTAAATACAAGAAAATTTTATACAATGGTCCAAACATAGATAAAATTATTTCGACATCTCCACCTATACTAAAACCACCATCAGGATTTTGGAGATTAACTAAATAACTTCTTATATTTCTAATTTTAGATGTATCAAGCCATTCATTAGTAAAAGGATAAAGCATTTTATAGATATTCAATCCGCAATAAGTTGCAAAAAGAGTCGCATTTTCCCCAGGATTAGATGCAAATCCTCCATTATATTGATTATAACATTGATTAACGAATAATATAATATTATTTAGTATATCCTCATTAATGATTTCTTCATTAATTAATTCATAAAAAATTTTAGGATTATAACTATAAAGGGCTAAAACTCCAAAATAATTAGCTTCAATTGTAGTGCGACCAAATAAAGAATTTTTACCTTGAAAAAAATGCAGCCAATCATAATATCTTAAAATTGCATCATTAATACCAGAAATATTCGTTAAATTGTCTTGTTTGAGAATATTGATTGCTTTTATTGCAGCCCATCCAGATTTAAAGCCTGAATTATAATTACCCTCTGGACGTAAGCCAAAACCTCCATCTGAGTTTGTACAATTAAGTATATAATATAAAGTCTTTGTTTCGTTAAAAAATGTAGGTTTTGGTAGTCCTAGTGTTTTTAATGAGGAGAGGGCATAATATGTCGATTGGACATCGGAAAATCCACCTAAAATGTTTGCAAATCCTCCATCTATGAGGTTATAGAGTGAATTAAAGTATCCCCATATAGCTGTTTGGTCAATAGCAGTATATGTCATATTCAATCCTAAAAATGCATTGATTCCATAATACGTTGTTTCTGCTGTTGCTATACTTAAAACACTATCTGTTAATTTGTAACTACCAGCAAGCCAAGTTGAATTGATGAATTTTGAGATGTTATCATTATCAATAATAAAATCAGCATTTAGCATATTTGCTAAATCAATAGCACATGATGTAGAAATTATATCAGATTCATTTAGAAAGGGTAATGCCATGAATCCTTCTCCATTATCTTTCGATGAAACATTTAAATAATTTATAATATTGTCTGTCTCCCCTTGTTGTATTTTACGAGTTAAATAAGATTTATTTGCAATCTCTAGAGTTTTTATAGCGTGATATGTGGAAATCATATTACCAAGTCCAGCTACATCTGAATATGACCCGTCTATGTTTTGTTTTTCAAATATGTAATCAAAAAATATATTAGGTTTATACAGTTTTATGTATATATTTGAAATATTATTTGGATTTATCAAATTGGAAGAAAATATACTAGCAAAAGAAAAATTTATTGAATCAATTGCTCTGTAATTTGAATCTAAATTAGGTTCGATAAATAAACCCTGCTCATTTTGATGAGTCCATGTAAAAAAAACAGCATTGTCTTTAATGAATTGAACCTCATCATCATCTATGTATGAAATATAACGAATATTCACTAGAACTAAAGAAATACTAGTAACAACAACAAGAATGCTCAATAATAATAAATTTTTCAACGTTCGCTTGCTTTTACGACTTAAATTGATTATTTTTTAATCACCTTCACTGTCTTTAAATTTTTTTCTTTTTCTTCCTCCTCTTGAATCCTCATTTGAAAATATCTCCTAAAAGAAGCAATATCTTTACTCATTGAATTAATTTTTATATTATTATCAATCATATATTGAATTAATTTTGGTAGATTTTCCTCAAAATCATCCATTAGAACTTCAATTTCTTCATTTCCAACCCTTAATAATGTCTTAATTGCTGAAAATTTTTTTACATATTCAATTAATTTTTCATTTAAATGTTCAACAGTAAATCTTGCGACTAATCCTTTACTCGGTAATGATGATATTAACTTTTGAGGTGTATCAAACTCTAATAATTTTCCTTCCCTTAAAATCGCAGCTTTATCACATATCAATGCTGTTTCAAGATCATGAGTTATAATAAACATAGTAGTATTCAATGTTTGGTTTAATTTTTTTAAGTAAGTTAGAATATCGTATCGTTTACTTGCATCTACACCTGTAGTTGGTTCATCAAGGAATAAAACACTTGGCCTATGAATTAGTCCAATTGCCATTGAAAGACGTTTCTTTTCACCTCCGCTCATGTGTTTAACTCGCTTATTCCATGTATCTTCAGGGAGATCAAGAATCTTAAATAAACTTTTGGCAATCTTTATTGCTTCTTTTTTATTCTTGCCATAAGTAGAAGTAAAAACTTCAACATTATCAATTGGACTTAAATCAAAATATAAATTTAGTAATTCTAATTGAGGTACATAACCAATATTAGTTAATATTAATGAATGATTAGTTTTCTTTGCTGGAGATAAATCAGTTACCTTCACATTACCAGTCCAATGCTTTTTTTCGATTTGACATGTTAATACTCTAACTATCGTTGTCTTTCCTGCTCCTGAGATTCCGAATAATCCAATGATCTCTCCCTGATTTACATCAAAGTTAACATCATGAATAACATGGTTTTCACCAAATTTTACATTTAAATCGTTGACATTCACCATTGTTTTCTTTGATTTCAATGAATTTATTTTTTACACCTCATATTTTCTTCTTCTGAAGATTAAAAAAGAAATTATTATTAATATTAGACTAATTATAAATAACCAAAAGAAATGTATTCCAAATATATGCTGACCTTTTGTAATAATTCCCCTAATCAAAGGATCTCCATGAGATAAAGGTAGAATATATGCAAAAAATTGTAAAAAGGAAGGCATATTTTCAATAGGAATGAATATACCACTTAATAAGATTATAACAAGATAAAAAGCGAGAAATAATTGATTAGCCTGTGTTTTTGTCTTACTCTGTGAGCTAATAAAAACACCCAGTGCTAATCCAGAAAATCCAATGATGAACAATGCTATAAAGAAATCTAATATGCTACCAGCCAGATATAAGCCCATAGATAAACTGGTAGTTACCAATAAAGCGACTTGAAGTAATAATACTAGCATATATGCTATATATTTTGATATTAGAATTTCTGATCTTTTTAGAGGAGTAAGTAAAAGTCGTGCGATTGGTTTCTCTTGAACGATTACTAAAATAGATAACACAAATGCTATACCAAAAACCATAAAAGATAGAGCCATAACTATACTAGAATTGAATGAACTGCTATAACCCTCCGGAATAGTAAATTCTTCAAATCCCTGGACCTCAAATTGAGGAGTTAGATTATTATCATTTATAAATATTTTAATTGAATCATAAACAGCATTTAGGCTCTGTTGAATATATAGAATATTTGAGGCATCAAGAATACAATCGATTAATCCGGGAAAGCCCCATTCTAACATTTCAGAAAAACCAACAGGTAATGATAAAATAACTTTAATGGATCCAGATATTAAAGCATTTCTTGCTTGTTCCATAGCATAAATTTCTTCTGTTGCATTATAAAACCGAACTAAATCAAGTAAATTTGATTTATTCACAGCATTTAAATAGGGTATTGCATAGTGATCTAATTTTGACTCTACAAGATCATTTTCATTAATAAATGTATTAGAATCATATGAGACTACCATACAGGGAATAGATTGTATTTGATTTGAATCATCGGTCATTGTAAAACCTAACATAACTATTATTAAAGGAGGCATCACTATAGCTAATATTATATTGAATTTATCAGCCCACAAAAGTTGAAATTCTTTTTTAACTTGTTTTACGATTCTAAGAATACTCATTTTTAAATTTGTAATTTCAGTAATGAATTTTTTGAAATTTAATCGTAAAGATTTCTTCTTAAACATCATCATATTACACCTCTAATTTCTTAAACATGTAGATGATATAAGCTAATATAATGTAAATCAAAGAACTTAAATTAAGCCAAAAAAGATTTTCTAAATTTGGAAATAATCCTTTTAATGTTATATCGGTTATCAGTGGAACAGCATTTGATAACGGGAGTAAATTTATAAAAATTTGTACCCCTTGCAAATCAGCATTTAAAGGAAGGATACTTCCAGAAAAAAGAATTATCACTATAAACATAATTATGTACATTTGATTTGCACTTTGCTCTGTTGGGCTTAAAGTTGAAATAAATAACCCAATACAAATACCGCAAAAACCAATCATAATTAGAACTAAAAAGAAATAAAATAAGGAACCTAAACTATATAATCCAAAGAATGATATCATAATAAAAATCTCAGTTGATTGAAGCAACATAATAGCCGCATTCGCAATTAATTTACTCAGGATTATCTCTCTCTTAGCTGTTGGAGTTACAAGCATTCGTGGAAGTGGACCCTCAGCAACAATTGAGAGCGAGGTTAAGTTCATGGTAGTTCCAAGAATTATAATGGGTAAAATTATTGGGATTGCGTAATTTAAAATTGCTGATTCCCAAAATGGAACATCAAATTCTAGATAGGGCACCATAATCGTAAAGTTGGCAATCATATCTGTTTCTGCCCTAAATAAAGCAATAGGTTCTTGAATGGCAACTTCAATTGCAATTATTGCTGCGAGATCAGATCCATCAATATAATAAATTAGAACTGGATTAATTTTATTTTCAACTGATTCTGAAAAATTTGCTGGTAGAATTATAATTATGTCTATATCGCCATTTTTTAGGAAGTTATAACAATTATGATATGCATTATCATATTCTTCTGAATTGGTTGCATTATAATATCTATAAAGGTCCCAAGATGAGGTATTATATTGCATTATCGATATAAAAGTATCATCATATTTAGAGGAATTATTAGGAAAATCGTCATATGTTGGCATATCATCACAGGTTATAATAGCAGATGTAAAAAATTTTGTAAGGCCTACTCCGGTAGTTAGACCAAATACAACAATTAATATTATAGGAATTACAAACAACAAAAATAATGTCCTTTTATCTGATCTAATTCTACCAAATTCTTTTCTAACTAATCCGCCTAAATACATTATATAAGGATTTTAAGGATTTGTTCTATAATTGTTTAGATTAAATAAATCAAATTAATATAACGAATTTGCCTTTAAAAGTAAAATTTTCATTTATATTAAAAATTAATAAGATCTTCATATTAAAAATTTATTCTCAAAACTGACAAAATTTCATAATCTTTTACTTATCATATTTCTTTAGAATTTATTATTCTATTCTGATTAAATAATCTTAATCTTTAATTTCAATGAACAATGTTATTATGTATCTTTTTTTTATTTAATATCATCAACCAAACATTAATATGAAAGAACTTAACGTTTTTTTTGAACCTAAAACAGTAGCGATAATTGGAGCTTCAGATCAATTTAGATTTGGCTATGCAACTACAAATTATTTATTAAACTCAAAATTCAAGACATATCCAGTCAATATAAAAAAAGATGAAATTCTCGGGCATAAAGCTTATAAGAATATTAAAGATATTCCTGATGAGATAGATCTAGCAATTATATTAATAGGAAATGATTATGTCTTAGAATCTGTAAAAGATTGCATAGAAAAAGGAGTTAAAGGGATAATTATAGAATCTGCAGGGTTTGCTGAGACAGGAATAGAAAAATATATTACTATACAAAATGAAATAACAAAATTAGCAAAAGAATCACAAATTAGAGTTATAGGACCAAATTGTATAGGAGTTACAAATTTCTATAATGAATTTACGACTGCTGATATGGCATTTGACCAAGCAATAAAAGGTAGCGTATCTATTGTGGCACAATCGGGAGTATTAGGAAACATTTTTATTGATTGGGCAACTGATCAAGGAATTGGTTTGTCTAAAGCAATTACGATTGGAAATAAAGTTGATGTTGATGAAGTTGATATGTTAGAATATCTAAATGAAGACCCTGAAACTAAAGTCATCACACTTTATCTTGAAGGCACAAAACGAGGTAAAGCTCTAATGAATACTCTTAAAAAGTCAGAAAAACCGATTTTAATTCTAAAAAATGGGAGAAGTGAAATAGGCTCAAATGCCGTTAAAAGTCATACTGGTTCTTTGGCTGGAAATGATCAAATATATGATGGAATTTTTAAACAATTTCCAACAGTTTTTCGAGTTAGCAATTTTTATGAAATGTTCAATATTGCTCAAGTTTTTGCCACACAACCACTACCGAAAGGAAAAAATGTCGCTATAATCACAGGTTCAGGAAGTCTGGGAGCTTTAGCCTGTGATGAGATTGAAAAACAGGGCTTAACTTTAGCAAATTTAAGTAAAGATACTATTAATCAAATTAAAAAAGTGATCCCAAACTGGGTTTCGATAAATGCCACAATTGATTTAGGACCTTCTTTATTTCAGACTTTGATACCTTCACTTAATGCTGTTTTTAAAGATGAAAACGTACATAGTGTTCTGTTCATATTTTCAGTACCTCGTTGGCCACTACAAATGTTCAATATTTCAGCAGCACTATTTTTTGATCACATGAAACAACTTTCTAAGGAGTATAATAAACCAATAATTTGTGTGTGCTTTGGTTCTCGATGGACATTTGAATTTCTTAAAAAAACAGCGCTTTCTCCCCAATCAGAAATAAAAATTCCAATTATGACACGTATAAAACATGCAATTAAAGCTTTTAAAATGATGTATGAATTTAATCAGCATTTAACCTCTAATTTTACTAGTTAAAATAATCTTATTTATCAAGATTTTTAATAATTTAACTTTATTTTTAGAAAGATATTGGGATTACTATTTCTAAAAATTGGACTCCGAATTTTTTTTAATTCATTTTTTACACTTTCTAATTAAGTAAAAATAAATTGAAAATATGGAGTGATAAAGAATGGATGTTAATATTTTTGGTGTCCCTTTGCAAGAGATTGTCGATTGGTTCTTAGTACAACCATTATATGGTCAAATCTTAGTATTAATAGGTGTTATTGCTGTTTTAGCACTTGCTGTAGTCATAGCTTATTATGTAATAAAAGGAGTTGCCTATTTAATATATTACCTCCTTAAAGGGATTTATTATCTCTTAAAAGGTATAGGGCTTCTCTTTTATAAGCTCTGTGAAGCATTATATTATGCCATTTCTGGAAAGGAAAAACCTAATGCTAATATACAGGAACAACAAGGAGTTGAAGTAATGCAGAAACCAGTTCAACAGGTACCTCAACTACAACCTCAAAAAGTTGTGCAATTTGTCGATCATGACGCAGCTTTTTGTACTGAATGCGGAAATGAATTTTCACAAGCAATGGCTCAACAATTACATGAGAAAGGATTTGTTTACTGTATAAACTGTGGTAAAGGATTTAAATCTAACTTCATGCAAATTGAAGTTCAATAATTTTTTTCTTTTTCCTTTTTTTTAATTATATAAGAGTTTTTCTCTTCGTGTATTTATGCAGTCGTTTTAAAGTATTAATTTTTTCTTATTATTTCTTTTTTCCTATAAGGTAAATGAGCCCATCCGCGATTGAACCTCGCCAACAAACAAAATCATGACCGCCTAGAAATTCCACATAATGAATGGGATATTCTTTAGCTTGTAAAACAGTACGAAAATGACGGTTTGAAATAAACAATTGTGTAGGATCGGTTTCCTCAAGTATGCCTACATCAAGATAAAATTTTAAGGGTAATCTTTCGCTTTGAGCAAATTGACGGGCGAGCCATTCTCCCTCTTTTTCATCCTCTTTTGACCACCAGTGCTCGAAATTTTTAAAATCTTTAATCCTTTTTAGCCAAATTTCAGATCCTGGATACCAAAAATACCCTCCTGACATGGATAAAACATTACCAAAGATCTCTGGATGTTTAAATGCGATAAATGCAGATGCAATCCCTCCATAACTAGCTCCAGCAACAACAGATTGAATTGGATTTGTAGTGATATTAAAATTTTCATGACCCCATGGCAACAATTCTTTAATGATATATTTCACAAATTTTGGGTTAGGAGGTAATTCCCTAGCTCTATGAGTAAGATCTATATTCATAAAATTTTGTACCATAATAGCAATAATAGGTGGAATTTTTTCATCCGCAATGAGATTGTCAAGAGTAGAGGATACTTTAGCTAATTCTTCAAAGATAATTCCATCAAATAATAAAAGAAAATGATAAGGAGAATGATTCTTATTGTAATTTGGAGGAGAATAAACTAAAATATTGCGTTTATCATTTAATATTTCACTGTAAGATGTAAATTCTTCTACTTTACCATGATCAATATTGGTTCTTTCACCATACCAAGGTTGGGGAAGAGCATCAGGAGATTCAAGTACATTACATGGGATACGAATTTTCTCTCCTTTTGTGGAGAACGGGTATGGTAAGGAGAACCATAAGGTTTCTTTGGAGTTAAAAGGGTCTGAAAAAACCAAATCTTTATACTTAACTAAATTTTCGATAGGATCTTTTGGTTCAAGCGGAACGTTTTTGCTTAAACTATATGTTTCTCGCACACCTTTGAGAATTTTATATGATTTGAAATATACGTTTGTATCTTCAATTCTTTCAAGTAACCCCTCTTTTATATCTTCATTTACAAATATATCATAACAAATAATATTTTCTACCTCTTCATCTTCCCTAACCAGAAGAGTGATGAGGTTATCCTTATCATCTCCTTCAATTTCTTCAAAGATAGGTGTCCCTATTTTTTCAATCTCTTTCCAGAATTTTAATACTGCTTCTTTCTTATTAACTTTAATTTCACCTTGAAGCCTTGATATCATTGGGCTTATTATCTTTGAGTTATTTTTTTTAACTAGCATGATTTCTAATTATACTTGAACCATTTAATCCTTTTAAAATCTTTCCCCATATAAGTCCCGCCTACTATTATTTGAGCTTTTTAAAATATCATAATAAAAAAGATGCTATTGAATTTTTAATTTCTAAATCTAACTTTTTCTTAATTAATTAAAACAACTGATAAAAGCTAAGATTTTAGAGGAAATTAATATTATATGCTAATACATATTTACATCAATTTATTGAATTTGATTGAGTTGAAAATCCCTATAATTTACTTTTCATCCTCAGGAAATACGAAATATATAGCAAAATTAATTAGAAACGGATTGATTTTAGCTAAACTTGAAACGGAATTAATTCCATATAACACCATAAAAAAGAGAAATTTAAATTTTGAAGAAATACAGGTTTTTGGTATCGGTGCTCCCATTTATGCTCTAGCTTTTACTCCAAATATTTTAGAATGGGTTCAGAATCTACCTAAAGTAAAAAAAAAGGTTAAATTTTTTTTATTTGATACAAATGCTGGATTACCAGGCTCCTCAATTAAGCATGTGAGAAAAATACTTGAAAAGAAAAATTTTGAATTTATCGGGGCAATTGAAATTGTTACTCCAACCAGAGATTCTGTATTTGACTCAAAATTTTTTACACATGTTAAATGGTCAAGAAAAAAAATTGAAAAAGTATTTCAATTTGGTATAAATCTCGGGAAGGTAATTAAAACTGGAAAAGGTGTCTTGGATTGGTCTAATCCAACATTATTTGGATCAATAATTAGAGCATACTTTCGTGTTCTCAAAAAGCCATTCTATAAATATACTAGCAAATTAATTGGATATAATCATAAGGAGTGTATTAGTTGTAAAGCATGTGAAAATTGTCCCACAGACGCAATCAAATTTGATAATAAACCTGTAATTAATCATGAAAAATGTATTTTGTGTTTTCGATGTTTAAGAAATTGTCCTAATAATGCCCTCTATTTCAAATTATTACCAAAAGCGAAATACTTTAAGGGACCTAAAACTATTAATGGATATATCCATCCCAATGACTTATTAAAAGAATATCAACAAAAGATAATGAAATAAAATATGAAAATGGAGAATATCAATGGATGATAAAGACGTAGGGAAATTCTGGGATGAAAATGCTGAAAACTGGACTAAACTAGCTCGAATGGATATATGATGATAAAGGTAGAAGAACGGGTTTAATATGTCGGGATTATTTCAAAAATTTTGATGGAGAATTTGAAGAATGGATTTTTAGTGCAGCTCCCAAAGAATTAACAAAAAATATGAAAAAATTTCGTGTTCCAAGGTTTAGACGTACCTTAAGTTATTGGTTAAATACCTTAATAAATTCAGGTTTCACCTTAGAATATTTTAGTGAACCATTTGCCAATGATGAAACCATCAAAAATTATCCACGTTTAGCAGCTACACGTGTAATAGCATGGTTTTTAATCATAAGATGCAGAAAATAGACACTCTACTTTCTCTATTCACTTAAGATTTTTTCAAATAATACAACTCCAAATGGCTCACCCTCATAATATGAAAATCCCATCTTTTCAACTTTTTTAGCAATATGAGGGTGACAAAAAATTTCAAAATATTTACTCTTTATTGAATTTAACTCTTCGTTAAGGATATATTGAATCAACCTAACTGCTATTTTTGGTTTTCCATAGACTATCAACCAAATTTCATATTCTCCAGGGCCTTCCTTAATCTGGATTCTTTTAAATTTTACTTTTTGAAGAATAGCAGCTGAATTATATACATACCATTCACCATCCTCATCAGAAATGTAGTTTAATGGGACAAATGACCACCCCATACATACTTCATCTCCAAGCCCAATATTAAAGTTATTATATTGTTTCCTAGCTTCTTTAGCAGATATTTTTTCAACTTTAAGATATGAATCTCCCCTTAATCTAATATCATTTCTTTCTGCATCAAGAACATTCATACTCTTCTTGTTTTTAAATCCAAAATACTTAGCAATTGAAATTGATCCTAAATTTTTTGAGGACGTAGCATATTGTGCAACTTTTATATTTGCTTTATATGCATAATCAATACTATAATTCGTAATTGCTTTACCAATACCTTGCTTTTGATATGGTATCTTAACCCTTCCTCCTTCCAACCATGCTAATTCATTATTATATAATTTTATGCGGCTAAATCCTACCATTTCTTTGGTTTCATTTTTAAAAACACCAAAATTTAAAGAAACTTTATCATTTAACCATTCTTCTATAACATGCGGCACATAATCATATCCTTCCCATATGTCTTTACATATTTCTCTTATAGCAGGAATATCATCATGTATTAGTTTTCTAAAATAAACTTTCATAAAATTCCTCTTTGAAAAATTGTTGAATTTGACAACTCTATCGTATATTTAGATTCAATTCTCAAATAGATGATATTTAAAGGATAATATTAAATATCAAATTATCATAAATGATATTTACTAAATTTTATCATATTTTACAAAAAATTTGCCTGAAGTGATAATAATATGACTAAAAAGCAAATCGACGGAAGTCCATATTCAGAAAAAATATGGTTAAAATCATATGTTAACCATGTGAAGCCTGAAATAGATGTTAAAGTTATATCATTAGCTGAAATGATGAAAACGACTGTAGAGGAATTCCCTGATAGTCTTTGTTATGATTTTCAAGGGAATTGTGCTACATACCAAGAAGTAGAAAGAGATATTATCAGCTTAGCTAATTTTTTTATAGAAATGGGAGTGCAAAAAGGTGATAGAGTAGCTATTATGTTACCTAATACTCCCCAGTATTTTGTAGCTGTTTGGGCTACTTTTTATACCGGTTGTACTTCAACAGGTATGAATTTTCTGATGCAAACACCAGAGATTATCTATCAATTAAAAGATAGTGGAGCAGTGGTTTTGTTTACACTTGATTCATTTTACGAGGAAAAGGTTCAAAATGCATTACAATCAGGAGAGACCAATGTTAAAACTGTTATAACTACTAATGTGGCGGACGTTTTAGATTTAGATCCACAGATGAAAGAACAGTTAATAAAAATAGGTAAATTGCCATATGGTGAAGTCATACCTGTGGAAGGTATTAAATACTTTACTTATAACGAGATATTAGAAAATTACTCCAGTGATAAAGCCCCGAAAGTGGATATAGACCCAAAAAAAGATATTGCTTTTCTACAATATACAGGTGGTACTACAGGTCCTCCAAAGGGGGCTATATTAACTCATGAGAATTTAATATATAATATTAAACAAATTTATCATTGGTTGGAACCAGGCGCAAATCCAGGCAAAGAGGTTTATATTTCTGGATTTCCCTTTTTCCATCTTGCTGGAATGGCATTTAATCTCTCATCAGTACATAGTGCCGCAGGACAAATTCTTATTCCCAATCCAAGAGATACTACATATTTGACTAATAAAGCAAAAGACTATCAAGGAAAAATTAGATTAATGGTAAACGTTCCAACACTCTATTTATTACTTTTAAGTAATCGAAAATTTAAAAAATTAGATTTTAGTTCTATTGATATATTTATTTCGGGAGCAGCTCCTTTTCCTTCAGAAAGTATAAATGAGTTTGAAGAAGTTGTGGGAAAGGATAAAGTATTAGAAGTTTATGGAATGACTGAAGCATCACCGATAGTTACAATGAACCCTTATCTAGGCACTAAAAAGATTGGAACCGTTGGAATTCCAGTTTCATCAACTGAAGTTAAAATTGTAGATGTAGTTGATCGGGAAACAGAGGTTCCTATTGGTGAACCGGGTGAGATTGTAATAAAAGGTCCCCAGATCTTTAAGGGTTATTGGAATAAACCAGAAGAAACTGAATATGCTCTCAAAAAGGGTTGGTTTTACTCCGGTGATGTTGGTATTATGGATGAGGAAGGGTATATTACTATCGTCGACCGCACAAAAGATATGATAAATGTTAGTGGTTTTAAAGTTTTCAGTGTGGAAGTCGATGATAAAATGAATAAACACCCTGCAATTGAGCTTTGTTCATGTGTCGGAATTTCTGATCCTGATCGTCCTGGTTCTGAAATAGTAAAACTATATGTTTTATTAAAAAAGGGATATGAATCTTCAGAAGAAATTAAAGAGGATATTTTAAAGTTCGCCCAAGATAATTTAGCAAAATACAAAGTTCCTAGAATGATCGAAATTCTTGAAGAGATGCCATTAACATCTGTTGGGAAAGTGGATAAGAAGGTATTAAGGAAGAAGTAATAACTTTTTTTAATTAATTTTTTATGTGTCGTTTTTGAAATATCTCTTATAGAGATTGTAATATAAATTTAGAACTATTATGTAATGGATTATAAAACAGGGGATAATGCCTATTGTTAAAAAGATATAGCCATTGTATAATCCCAATAAAAAAGGAAATATAAGATTTACTAGCAATATCCTCAAACTTCTATATGAAAACCAAGTATGTATGTGAAATAGTGAAAAAACCAAACTTGAGATAAATACAGCTACTAAAGCTTTTAACTCTATTTGGTTAACAAGAAAGGTAAGGGTGTAGAACCTGAAAATAAGTTCTTCAATTATCATGATTATCGGAAAAAAAATCCATATAACAATTCGATTCTTTTTTGAGATGAAGGCATTTATAATATCATTTTTTTTTAACACTTCAATTCTATTATCATTATAAACATAAATTTCTATCAATTTACCCATAATGAAGAAAATGATAAAGCCAAAAATTAAAATTAAAACAACATACACATCAAATTCTCTTATGAAAAAATATTCCCAATAATATCCTAAAAACGTTGGAATAATTAGTATGATAAAAATAATTATTATAAGAGTATATTTCCTTATTTTATCCAATGTTTTTCTTATCCAACTATTTGTTTATAACCAATTTATTTAAATGAAAAATCTTAAGGATGATCATTTCGGGACCCCATGAGCGTAGTTGTTTCCTCAATCCACTGCGATAAATCCTTATCTACCCTGCAGAAGGTTACTATTTTGTCTAAATCCTTAAGCTTACTGAATGAGCATTCTACAATTACATCCCATCCACCATATACAGGCGTAGCATACGTTATTTTCCATTCTTCATTTGGTTCACTTGATTCTAAACCAATTAGTTTTTCAACAACTTTCCATTCGGTTCCAATAGTTTTTAATCGAATTAATATATAACCTCTATAGTAAATTTCAAACTCACCAACATTTTTCAATTATTATTAAATTAATTTTTACAGTTTTATATTTGACTTAACTTCCTAACTTAGTATTAATTTTTTTAGTTTTTTAATGTTTTATTTGTTTTTAAACTTGAAAACCAAATGCAGAAAATGAACAAACATAAAAAATCAACTTATTTTAATTTGGATTATATTTAAGTAATCTATCGTTTCTATCATAAATTGTTTTAATTAAAAATAATTGAGGAAATACAAAAATGTCAGAAGTCTACAAAAAGTTAGAAAAAGTAGTATCAAAAGAGTTTCTCTCAAATGATATTTATGTGCGCCATGCTTATTCCAGAAATGTTGATCTTGTTTTACAAGGAGTACCTGATATTATTATAAGACCAATAGATGCAAAAGAAATCTCAGAAATCCTTAAAATTGCCAATGAAGAGAATATAGCTGTTATCCCTCGTGGAGCTGGTATTTGCGAATTTGGTGGAAGCAAACCTATTGGAGATGGGGGTATAGTTTTAGATATGAAAAGAATGAATAACATTATTAATTTAGATGAAGATAATCTCATAACAACAGTTGAAGCAGGAATTTCTTGGGGAAAACTAAATGAATATTTGTGCCGTTTTGGACTCTATACAGGGTGTATGGGACCTGGTTCTGGGATGAGTGCATCAGTAGGTGGGGGTATTTCTCATCATTCTGTTGGTGGAGGAGGATGTGCTAAATATGGTGCTTGCACTAACCAATTAATTTCTCTGGAAGTAGTTTTACCAACAGGAGAAATAATAGAAACCGGTTCTCAGGCCAATAAATATTCGAAATTACCATTCAATAGATTTGGAAATGGGCCTGATTTAGCAGGTCTTTTTTGTGGGGATAATGGAATCTTTGGTGTAAAAACAAAAATTTCTTTACAAGTATTTCCTAAACCGGAATTTGCAGAATATAAAACTTTTTTAATGCCTCGTAAATCTGCTGTAACAGCAGCACAGATTATGAATGAAATTAGACAAAAGGGAATTGATGTTTATGATGCGATGTTTATTCCAGATGTTGTGGTTGCTATAGGATCAGACCAAGGATTCTTTCCGTTATGGGAACATTTAAAACGTAGGCGAGGAATGTTTTTCTATACTATAGAAGCAAATTCTGAAGTTGAATTAAATGAAAATGTTAAGAAATTAGATGATATGATTTTGAATAAAAAATCTGAAAATTTAGGTCCAGAAATATCTGATGGAAATATTGCTAAATGACATTATGTTGAAAAAGGACATTGGCAATTGTATCATAATCTATGGGGAATGTTTCCTTCAATGCAAGCTTTATCAGCTGAATGTTTTTGCCCAATTAGTGCATTCCCCAAAATTTTGCAAGATGTTGATCAATGGGATATAGAAAATGAAGCAGATATGCGAAAAATATTTGATATTACGAAAACTCGTCCTATATCAGGTAGTGGTCCCGTTCCTCTAGTAGACGGTAATAATGTTGAGATAACAACTGGTTTTGTCAGCTTTTGGAGATATTATAATGAAGAAATCCATGAAATCATCAAAGAAATAAATATAAAATTATGGAAATCTCTCTTAGAAAGGGTAATAAAACATGGAGTACAATGGTATATGATGGGTGATTTTTTGTCTCGCTTCATGGTAGATATTGGAGCTTATTCAGAAGAATTTTATAATTTAATGAAATCAATCAAAAAAACTGTTGACCCAAATATGATTTTAAGTAGAGGTAAATTTAATTTTTGGGGTGAAAAATAAAATGAGTGAATTGAAACATTTAAAGAAAGAATGGAAAGCGGTCATGTCGTGTATAAGGTTCTAGAGCTCCTGGAATCTATATTTGGGCTGCGGAGATTGTGGGTATGCCATTCGACCTGTTGTTGGTAGATATTTAACATGTCCTGTATTGGAAGCTAAGGAAGAGGAAGGTTTTGAAATATATTTTGCAAGGGGAAGAATGAATGTTCTCAAGAGCATTTTAGAAGGTCAAATTCCTTTGAGTAGAGAACTTGCTGAATGGGTTTACCAATGCAGCGAATGTGGGAATTGTACTGAGGTTTGCCATATGTCTCAGAATCCATATATTGTTCTTCCCACAAGCAATTGGATCGATCATGTAAAAGTATGGGAAGCATTAAGAAAGGATCTAGTTGAGGCTGGTTTTGCTCCTCTGGATGGACATGGTGATCTAATCGAGTATATGAACGATGATAATATGAAGAATCCTTATGGAGAAGATAAAGATAAAAAATTTGATTGGATAAAGGAATTTCCTGAGATTAAGGAAAAGGGAGACTTAATGTTTTTTGGAGGGTGTACCATGCCCTTAAGACAAGTAGAAACGCTAAAAAGCATGATGAAAATATTGAAAGCAGCAGGAATAGAAATTGCAATGTCTAAAGATGAGTGGTGCTGTGGTTCTATTGCTATAAGGATTGGTGATGAAAAATCTATAACTGAAATGATTAAGCACAATATTGATGAATTCAAAAATAAAAGTGCTAAAACCTTATTTACAGCTTGCGCAGGATGTTATAGAACTTGGAAAAAAGATTATCCTGAATTACTAGGCTATGAATTACCATTTGAAGTGAAACACATAACAGAAATATTGGTGGAATTAATCAATAACAATAAAATATCTTTTAAAGAAGAGATGGAAAGAGTTAAAGTCACTTATCATGATCCCTGCCATTTAGGACGTCATATGAATCTTTATGAAATCCCTCGAGAAGTTCTTTCTAAAATACCTGGAATTGAATTAGTCGAAATGAAAAGAAATAAAAATAATGCTTGGTGTTGTGGAGCGGGGGGAGGTATGAAGAGTCAATTCTCTGAATTAGCTCTTAAAATCTCACAAGAAAGGATAAAAGAAGCTGTTGAATCAGGCGCACAAATCTTAACTACTAGCTGTCCTTTTTGCATCGGAAATCTAAGCAATGCTTATGAAGAAATGGAGCCAGAAATCAAAGAAAAAATTAAAGTTATTGATATAATTGACCTAATTGCATCTAAACTATAAATTATTTTAGAGATTTAAAATGTCAGGATTGTACCAGAAATTAGAAAGAATAGTGTCCAAAAATAGGATATCTAATGACTTATATGTTCGACACGCTTATTCCCGGAATGTTACTTCCAATCTTCAAGGTGTTCCTGATATTGTTATACGTCCTAAAACTACAGAAGAAATTTCATATATTCTCAAAATTGCCAATGAAAAGAATGTACCAGTTATCCCTCGAGGTGGTGGAGACTGTGAGTTTGGAGGGAGTAAACCTATTGGAGATACTGGAATTGTCTTAGATCTAAAAAGTATGGATAAAGTATTGAATTTGGATATAGATAATTTAATAGTTACTGTGGAAGCTGGTATCTCTTGAAGTAAACTAAATGAATATTTATGTCATTTTGGGCTTTACACAGGGTGTATGGGTCCAGGATCTGGATTGACATCATCAATAGGAGGAGGACCTTCTCATCATTCAGTAGGTGGTGGTGGATGTGCTAAGTATGGTGCCTGTACTAATCAACTAGTTTCATTGGAAGTTGTTTTGCCAACTGGTGAAATCATTGAAACAGGATCTCAAGCAAATATACATTCAAAATTCCCATTTAATAGATTTGGAAATGGTCCTGATTTAGCTGCACTTTTTTGTGGTGATAATGGAATTTTTGGAGTAAAAACAAAAGTTTCACTGCAAGTTTTTCCTAAACCTGAATATGCTGGTTATAAAACATTTTTAATGCCTCGAAACTCACTTGAAATTTCTGCTCAGATGATGAGTGAGATTAGACAAAAAGGAATTGATGTTTATGATTTAATGTATATTATGGATCTGCTTGTGAGATTTGGGACGCAAGAAAAATTTTTGCCATTATGGGATGATCTAAAAAAAAAGAGAGGTATGATCTTTTATACCATAGAAGCAAATTCTGAAAAAGAGCTAGACGAAAAGATAAGGCAATTAGATAAGATTATGGTGGAAAATAAAAGTGAAGAACTAGGACCTGAAATATCAGATGGGAATATCGCTAAATGGCATTATACTGAACAAGGACATTGGCAATTCTATCATAATTTATGGGGAATCTTTCCTACTATACAACCTCTCACAGCCGAATGTTTTAGTCCTATAATACAATATCCTAGTATCTTAGATGATATTGATCAATGGGATTTTGAGCATCAAGAAGATATGCAAAAAATCTTTGAAATTACTAAAATAAGATGTATTGCAGGAAGTGGTCCAATTCTATTAATAGATGGAACTAATGTAGAAATTACTTGTGGGTTTACTAGTTTCTGGAGTTTCTATAATGGAGAAGCCCATAAAATTATCGATGAAATAAATATAAAACTATGGAAATCTCTGTTGAAAAGAGTTACTGAGCATGGTGTACAATGGTACATGATGGGAGATTATATGTCTCGTGTTATGGTTGATATCGGAGCATATTCAGAAGAGTATTATAATGTAATGAAATCAAATAAAAAAACTTTAGATCCAAAAATGATATTAAGTAGAGGAAAATTTAATTTTTGGGGTGAAAAATAAAATGACTGAATTGAAACATTTAAAAAAAGAATGGCAAGCCATATTCTCCTGTATAGGTTTTGGAAATTATCCATAACTGCAGAAAGATTTATGATGATAATCATATTATGATATATATTATTATGACTCATCGATCAATATGGAAAAATGAATAAAAAAAAAGTTAAGTTATATAACGAAAATATCTTTTCATAAACGAGATCCAAAGTACCAAACTATACTAAAAGGAGAGTTCTTATAACATTTGAAAAAGATTTCTATAGATTATCTGCTCTCCATAGAACATTTCCTTGAAATTTTTCCATTGCATTATATGGAACACCTCTAAGGTCGGCAGAATGCACAAAGAATATTTTTGGATGCCATGCAAATGCATGAGGATATAGCTTCTCAGCAAAATACCATTGAACATCCTTATATATCTCATCTCTTGCTTCATCATCAATGGTTTCTAAGACGAGTTCCAATTTGATATTAATCCAAGTATCATTTAATGGAGGAACATAATAAGTCACACAATCAAAACTGAAAATTAGATATTCATAGTTATTCAACCGATATAACATAGAAAAGGGGTCAAAAAAATCTGGTGCGTCTCCCATCCAGTAAAAATCTAATGCTTCAAACGCTTCAAAAGGATAAACAGCCCACCAACCACAGAAAGAAACGCCTATTAATCTATACCATTCTAATAACTTTTCTTTGAGTTCATGCTCAAAATAGCTATAATAATAAGGATAGTATCCAAGTTCAGCAAATATAGAAGTGATCCATTGTTCATCAGACCATCCCATATCACCAAACCCCATTGATACCATGACTTCCCGTGCTTTTGTAATATTGTATTCTGGAGTTTTCACGGAAGTGTTGTATAAAGCTCCAAACGATGGAGAAATTGGAGATGTGCCTCGATCCCATCCCTCTTTCATTTCATTAAATATATAACTATAATTAATCGCATAGCTCAATGCTTTTCTCCATGTTTCGTTGAGATGAATGGTATTAAACTCCAATAAACCGTAATTTAAGCCGGGCAAGCCTGTATCATCAGTAAATCTCTTTAGAATTATACTCTCATCCGCTTCAAAAGCAGGGATGAATTCATCTTCAAAATGCATAAGGTAGTCGATTTGATGATGAAGCATTGCATCTCTTAGCACCGAAACAGGTCTAAAAATAGCGAATTGTAGTCTGTTAAAGTATGCTATATGACTCCAATACCCTTCCCATCTCGATAAGACGACTTCCACATTTGGAATGTAATGTCCATAGATAAACGGACCCGTCCCCACCAGATTTTCTGTATTTAAACTGATAAATCTGGAAGTATCATTCATATGTGTGGTTGGGGAAATCATTCCAGTGTTAATATTCGTTAACATACTTAGAAAAGGACCATAGGCGCCATTTAGGGTGAGTGTGATATTATAGTTACCTGTAATAGCCGTGTTGTTTATTATAGGAGTTTTCTCATTGGGGCGCATCCATAAAGAACGAGTATCTGCAACTTCTCCAGCATTTGTTCCTGTGGCATTGATAAGATATTGAAGCCGGTCGAAATTCCATTTTACCGCAGTAGCATTGAAAGGAGTCCCATCTTGGAACAAAATACCCTCACGTAGCTTGATGTGAAGCGTGGTGGTGTTTTCCCAACAATGAGATTCAGCTAATAGATTAATTCGTGGTAATTTCGGATCCGTTAAATCATTTGTAAATAGAGTTTCCACTATTTGTCCAAGTATATTATTTGATACGTGATCCCGACCGAATCTTGTATTTACAATTTCTAGTGTGTATGGATTATATGCAATTCCCACTACAAGTGTGTCAGGATCCCGTGAAGTGGAAGGTTGAGGATAGTTTATAACTAGAATAATATTACTGATTCCAGATATAACCAATGCCGCTACAAGAATCCATACTACAACATTTCTTTTATTCATATGTCACCTTATGTGAGTGATCTATGATTCCATTAGATACAGTTAGAATAATAATTTATATAGAATTAATTGTTATACGCTACTTAAAAAAATTAAGGTATACTGATATAATTGTTGCTTTATAATATAAATGTTCGCCCTCATATCTTTTAAATATTACGATTTGTAGGTAACGCTACTAGTAAAGAAAATGCAGTTAAAGAATTATCATGTCAAGCAAAATTACAAGACGCGCTTAAAACCAAACGTCTCTCAGATACTCAGCCTGAAAGAAATGAATTTCTAATTCACTGCCACAAAAAATCGAGAATGGTTTAGCACTTATATTATTTATAGCGCTTTTTATAATGAATTCACATTCATTGTAATTAAGATGTTAAATACTGATCATTTCAAAAATTACCCTTCCTTGTTGCCGCTTGTTTCAAAATGTAATAAGTTACTTTCTTCTAAAGATCGTTTTCTAAATGCATCTAGGCTATTAGATAATTTAATGATATTACTTAGTGATCAAGAATTCATCATTCCCAGCTCTTATATTATTAGTGTGATCGCAGAACACAAACCAGAGGTACTACCACATCATATTATTGAAGATATAAAACCATTATTACATTACTCTATATAGGATGCATGGGTCCAGGATCTGGATTAACTTCATCAGTAGGAGGAGGACTCTCTCATCATTCTGTAGGAGGTGGTGGATGCGCCAAGTATGGACCTTGTACTAACCAATTAGTTTCTTTAGAAGTAGTTTTACCAACAGGAGAAATAATTGAAACTGGTTCTCAGGCTAATAAATATTCAAAATTACCATTCAATAGATTTGGAAATGGTCCTGATTTAGCAGGTTTTTTTTGTGGGGATAATGGAATCTTTGGCGTAAAAACAAAAGTTTCTCTACAAGTATTTCCTAAACCAGAATTTGCAGAGTACAAAACATTCTTAATGCCTTGTAAACCTGCTGAAACAGCAGCTCAAATTATGACTGAAATTAGGCAAAATGGAATTGATGTTTATGATACTATGTATTTCATGGATTTAATTGTATCTATTGGGATTCAATATGGAATGTTTCCTATGTGGGAACATTTAAAAAGAAAAAGGGTTGTAATTTTTTATACAGTTGAAGCAAACTCGGAAACAGAACTAAAAGCAAAAGTTACACAACTAGATAAAATAATATTAGGTAAAAAAGCAGAAGAATTTGGCCCAGAAATCTCGGATGGAAATATAGCTAAATGGCATTATGAAGAACAGGGACACTGGTTAATAGCGCACAACTTATGGGGATTAATACCTGGATTTGATCCTGTAGATGCAGAATGTCATGTACCTATTAATGCATATCCTAAGATCATGAAAGATTTAGATCAATGGGATATTGAACACTCTGAAGACATGCAAAAAATTTTAGAGATAACTGGAATGCGACCAATTACAGGCACAGGTCCAATTATATTAACTGAAGGTAGCAATATTGAGTTAACTTGTGGATTTACTAGTTTTCCAAGCTATTATAATGGTGAAAAGCATGAAAATATTAAAGAAATTAATCTTAAGCTTTGGAAATCCCTTTTAGAAAGACTAATTAAGCATGGAGCAATGTTCTATATGTTTGGCGATATTCTGAGTAGACATATGGTAAATATTCAAGGCTATCAGAAAGGTTATTATGAACTAATGAAAAAGATTAAAGATACAATTGATCCGAAACATATCTTAAGCCGTGGTAAATATAATTTTTGGGGTAACGGGAGGAAATAGGTTTTTACTTATATTTAAAAACTTTCTAAAATGATCTTAATTTTTAATAATCATGGAAGATCTAACTAACTATTTACAACCTACTGAATTTCTCGATTTTGATAAAAAGAGAGTAAGTGATAAAGCCTTTGAGATTATTGAAGGTTTAAAAACCGATAAAGAAAAGGCTATAGCGTTATTTTACTGGGTAAGAGACGAAATTAGGTATATGATGAGTGCATTTTATATGATTAAATCAAATTTCAAAGCAAGTGTAACTTTACGCAGAGGTTATGGATTCTGTGTTTCAAAAGCAGTTTTATTATCTTCATTTGCAAGAGCAGTTGGAATTCCCGCAAAAGTTCATTTAGCAGATATTAGGAATAATAAAGTACCTCAACAAACAATCGATCTTTTAGGAACGAACATTCTTTTATATCATGGATATAGTGAGATATATATTAATAATAAATGGGTAAAAGCAACCCCTGTATTTGATAAAAATACCGCCCAAAGAGCAGGTTTCTTACCACTTGTAGAATTTGATGGGGTGCATGATGGAATTCTCTCTAAATACACTCCTGAAGGGAAACTCTTCATTGAATACATCAAAGATAGAGGAGTATATGCTGAACTTCCTTATGATGAGATGGATCGAGTTATAAGAAAGAAATATTACAAATATGTATTTGAAAAAGGGATTAAAACTCTTAATAGAAAGTAAAAAATACATTATTTTTAATTAAAAAAATCTTTAAGAACCACCCTTTTTTTTACTATATATGGAGGATTTAAGTATTTATCTACTGCCTAGTGAATTTTTTGATTTTAATAAAAAATCTGTCATGAATAAAGCAATTGAAATTACTAATGGTTTAGAGAGTCAAAAGGAAAAAGCCATTGCTTTATTCTATTGGGTAAGAGATGAAATAAAATATAACATGGCATTGTTTGTCCCGAAAGTGAAAAATTATTTTATGGCTAGCAAGACAATACACCGACGAGAAGGTTTTTGTGTTTCAAAATCTATATTATTATCAACATTGGCTAGAGCAGTCGGGATACCTGCACGGATTCATTTATGTGACCTTATCAATCACCTTGTTTCCCAAAAAGTTATTGATTATATGGGCCACAACGTCATGTACTACCATGGATATAGTGAATTTTATTTAGACAATAAGTGGGTAAAATTAACACCTTCATTTGATCAACAAACTGCTATAAGAGGAGGATTTCTTCCAATGGTTGAATTTGATGGTGAGAATGATGCTGTTTTTCCTCCCTATGATGCCAATGGAAACAAATTTGGAGAATATGTCGGAGATAGAGGGACTCATGCTGATCTACCACTTAATGATATTGATAAAGTATTCGAAGAAAAATATGAAATGTATAGGAAACATCTCGCAGGCTTTCAAAAAGTAGAAAATTATAAAGATTTAATATAAAGATCTCTTTAATAGAAATATTTATTATTTAATTCTAATTCTCGTAAATGGATTTTATATTTACCTAACTTACCTCCATAATTTCCAGATGAGATTTTTATTAAACCATCCATATCTATTATCCCTTGAATTACTTTTAACATTGTTTCCTTCACAATATCAATATTAAGAGCATTGAAGACTATTTCTGGAATTGATTCTACTCCCTTAGGAACTTTAAATTCTTCTGATCGTAATTTATTTCTTAAAGTTGGACAATAAGGATGATTTGTTGATGGTCCAATTTCGGGGAAATTTGTTTCAGGTTTAGAACCAGCAGAACATATATCAAATGTAGTGCAAACATCGTCAATTTCTGTAATAATTTTTACTGCTTCTCGTCCTACTTTTACACTAGAATCTACAGAATCACAGAAGAGCCACAAATTGCCTCCCATAACACCCTTCGCATATGAAAGTTCCTCTTCAATTAGAAAGTCATATCCCATCATAATAGGGACATTAATTAGTTTACGATTATACTCTTCTACAATCCATTCATATCCATCACCACAGTGTCCTACATTACTCATCATATTGAATTTAGTATCAACATCCTTAGGAAAGTAATCGAAAACTGCGGTGGTAGGAACAACAAGAATACCTTGCCTTATCCTTCTTCCTAATTGATCATAAAATTTTGCATGAGATCTTTTGCCAGTACCAGTAACCCATAATTGTACAATTGCTCCTGGTCTACCATCAATAGTTTCTTTTTCTGTAAGCCATCTAACTATTCCACCTTCAGCATCTCCAAAAACCGTGGAAGGAAGAGCAGTAAATGCATTTGCTGCTCTGTTTAAAAATTCTCGATCTTGAGCTGTGATTTGTAATTGTACTACTAAGCCTTCAAAAGCTTCACAATAAATATCTTCAACAGTTGCCATTATTTACCACCTATGTTTATTTTAGATATTACCTAAATTATTTAGATCAAATAAAAATTTAAAATCAAAAGCATATTAACTCTATAATATTAAATTAATTACGAAAACAAAATGAAGGAAGAATAAGAAAAATGCCAAGTGCAATTTTTTTATATGAAATTGACCCATCTTTTGGTCCTAATATATTAGCTGAATACTACTTAGACATAGACGATAAAGTCCCTCCCAATATTTTAAAGGAATTCTCTGAAAAGCATAAAGTTAAAGAGTTTTTGGATGCTACTGCTAGAAAAGAAAACATTCGTTATTATTTCCGCAAGGTAAATGCAGAATCTCTACAAAAGGACAACATTTATTTAGGCTTTATTTTAAGAGAAGGAGAAGACCTAATTTCATTAAAAAGTTTATTTCAAAAAATCGAAGAATCAGTTATTCAAAATTACACTAGTGATAAAAAAAATATGAGCGAGGTACTTAAAAAAACATTAAATTCTGCTTTGAGTCTAATGGAGAAATTAAAAGAACCAACAATCGTGAAAGAAACTATTAATGAGAAAACTAAACAATTATTAGATGAGGAAAAACTTCAAGAAGCTAGAGAATTAATCGATTTGGGGGAAGAAATTCCTGAAAGATTATCTGCTGAAGTAAGACTTGGAGAACGATTCCTAACAGAAAAGTTTTATAAGAAGGCTAAAAGGAGTTTCCTTAAAGCAGCTGAACTTGCCGCAAAGATTCAAGAAGAGGAAATCGTTTCATTTTTAAAAAATAAAGCAGAACAAGTTGGCAATTTTCCTGATTTAATAAAAGAACGTGAGGATCTCTATAAAGTTTTAGAACAAGTATTTAACGATTTAGAAAGTAATCGATTGTACCTTTATGGTGATTTAGCAGAACCAATTGATAGATTACTATATCTTTCTAATACTTTTGAAGAAGATGAATTAATCAAAACTTTAACAGAATTAAAAAAAAGTACTCATAATGCAACTCAATTAGCAAAAGAATTATATAGATTAGATAAAAAAATAAAAGAACTCTTTAATAAAGTTTAGTCATTTCCCGAGTCAGAAGAATTCTCCTCTGTGGATGATTCTTCAACTGCGGGAGGTGAATATTCACCAATATCTGGAAAAATTATTTTTACGATATTCCAACCTTCTTCTGTAGGGAACTTCAATGCATTTTCTATTAACCTCTCCCCAAGTTCATTGTTTAACTCAATTTTATGAATAGCGGGGTTGTTTTGTAAAATACTTTCAAATTTTACTCCACTACTGCCAGTTGGTACAATTAATAAAGCTTCATCAATTGCTTTTTGATCAATTGCATCTTTTAATCGTTTTGCTGCATAATATCCCGCTACTCCCGCACTTCGATCGAAGGTTTTAATAGATGGTATCTCTATACCCCATTTTCTACCTTCAGCTTGAATTAAAGCTGCTAAAGTTTGTGCTCTTTTTCCAAGCTTGAATTTAAATTCCATTTGCGTCTTGAATTTCTTTCCTTTTTCTTCTCCTATCATATTTATGCATTTTAAAGTAGCACCAGCAATAGATTGAGGATTTACATCTATGGAATATTCCTCCTCAGCTAAAATGTCTTCAATTGTTTTTTTAATAATTTCTCTCGGTTTTGAAAAGTCTATTGCTTCTTCTTCAACTTCAGTTGGAGGTCTAGCTGTTGCAACAATTTCCGCACCGACCTTCAGAAGTTCATCTACAGTCATTTCATCCATAACCACTTTATCTATAAATCTTCTACATAGTTTTATAGAATTTCTTGGATTACCTTGCGTTTTGTCATATATCATTTCTAATAATTTCTCGTTTAATGGAAATAATGGATATAAAGGAGGATTCAAGTTATTTTCCTCCCAAAATGCTTCCATGGATTTTGAGAAAAATATTTTTAAATCGTTTAAACTAAATGGTTTTAAATCTTGTTCAGGTTCCATTCGTGATCTTAGTGGAGCATCAGCAATTTCAATAATTCTTGGCCAAATCTCTTTTAATACTGCAATTGTAATTACAAGACCTTTAACTTCATTATATAATCTCTTTAATATTTCTAGGAATTTGCGCTCTGCTACTTCTCCGAGCATTCTATATGGGGATTCAATTTCATCAAAATAGAGAATAAGAACCCTATCTAAATTCTCCGTGATAATTTTAATCATCGATAAACAGGTGTCATCCTCCTCTAGTACAGAATTAATACCAAGTTCGCTTAAATCCTCATCTTGCAAATCTTCTCCAAGAAGCCATCTCTCTGCTAATGCTTTTTTGTTCTTATCGAGTTGATATGTAACTAATGTTTTTACACAATCAGCAAAAACACCTGGAAATTCTCTAATTCCTTTTTGTATTACTTCATCAATTTTAGGTTTTTGGAACAATCCAGCTTTTTTACCCCCCCATTTTTCAATTAATTTTTCAGAAACAATGTCTAAGAGTTCAGGTCCGCATTCTTCAATTATACAAGTATAAACATGAAGGAGGACACGTATACTTGCTGGAGGACTTGGAACATAAACAATAGTCCAATTTACAGGTTCTAATTGACCTACTTCTATCTCTTGTGATTCTATAGCACTTTCCATTTTTTTTTTGTTTTCTCTTTCCTTGTCCTTGAAAGAATGATATGCGTGGGTCTTTCCAGTTCCAGCTGATCCTAGGATAGGGATTAACCTGCTACTTCGATCTCGGTAAGTCTGGCGCACTAATCTATATACTTCTCTGTCTATATAGCTCCTAGGTCTAGCTATATCAATACGGTCTGGGATATTGCCCCTACTGACGAAATTTGAGAAGGGAAGGATTGGTGCTTCTCGGAGGACGTCGAGATACATATTTTTATCGTCATCTGACAGCTCACTATACATAGGTTTCGATTTCCTCTTGATTTTATGATATTATCTAATTTTTATTTGATATAAATTAAATTTATTAACATAAACAATTTTTAATAGCATATAATCTATTTAGTTTCTAGCTATTATAATATTTAATTAATAATTTTACCTATTAAATTTATTTGATAATAAGATAATCAAAAATACTAAGGAGATGATAAAGAGTGCCTAAAAAAAATGAAGATGATGACGAAAATGAAGAAGAAGAAGAACCCTTTGATTTTTTCAAATTTTTTGAAGATCCAAGTAGATTCATGATTGACCCAAATAAATTGTTTAAGCATAAGGATTTCAAAAATATAATTCGAGATATTTATAATAAAATTTCAAAAAGCTTCCCACCAGAGTTTCAGAATCTATCTCCAGAAGATATTGTAAAAGAATTTATGAAAAATAAATCAAAATTTGGTTTTCCAATAATGTACGGTTTTAACATAAATATCGGTCCTGATGGCAAACCAACGATTGATTCTTTTGGAAATCTTGAACCAACCTCATCTTCTGGGAAACCAGTTGTAAAATCAAAAAGAGAGCCTTTAGTAGAAGTCAATGAAGAAGAAGACATTATTATCGTAATAGCTGAAATGCCAGGAGTTGATCGAGAAGATATTGAACTTAAAGCAACAATTCATAGTATAACAATTTCTACTAAAGAAAATGCTAATAGACATTATTATAAAGAAGTTGAATTACCATCAACAATTAATTCAGATTATGCCAAAGCAAGGTATAGCAATGGTATCCTCGAAATTGAACTCAAAAAAGTTGATGAAAAACATAAAAAAATTAAGATTGATTAATTAGTTAATAATTAATAGAAAATACACTAAGGAAAGAACTTAATTTTAATAAAGTTCAATTGAACTTGAAAAAATTAGATATTAATCTTTATTAACTATATTATCATCTTTATCAAATATAATCTAATTTAATTAAAATTTGGATCTTTAAGATGTCTGAAAAAGAAAAATATTTATCTAGAAATGGATTAATCATCATTGGAGCTATAGCTCTAATTATTCTCCTTGTAGGATTAGTACTTTATGCTTTAGGATTTAATGAAGAATTTTATAGTGAAAGTTCTACTATCCAGACAATATTCGGAGCTATTACCTATCTTGGTGAGGCCATTACTTTTGTAATTTTAACTGCAATCATATTTATAGGTTATGATAAGAAATTAGCTAAAAGGACTATCTTACCTATATTATTCTCATATTATTTTAACCATTTGGTAAAAGAAATACCCAAAGACACAAGACCAGATACAAATATTGATCCTGCTGAAGACTATGGCTTTATTGAACCATCATATGGATTCCCATCAGGTCATGCACAAAATGCAACATGTTATTGGGGATATATGGCTAATGAATTTAAAGATAAACCTAAACCTTTAGGTATCCCTGTCGTACCAGTTATTCTCTCAGTAATTATATTTCTTGTGGCCATATCAAGAATGTTCTATGGTGTACATGATCTTCAAGATGTGATTGGAGGGCTCTTAATAGGTATTGGATTCTTACTCTTATTTATATACTTAGAACCAATCTTTACTATACAATTTAATAAGCTTAGTTTTCAAATAAAACTAATATTAACAATAACTATTTCGATTTTACTATTTGTGATTCCAACCTTATTATTTCCGAGAGCTGGATTAGGTTTAGTACCTAAAGATCAAGTTGATCATTTCCCAGATGCTGGAGCATTTGCTCAAGTAGGAGGAGTAATATTAGGATTAGGTGTTGGCTATCTGTTAGAAAATGAATACATTAAATATGAACCAAAAGAGTTGAGGAATAAACAAAAACTGCTTAATGTAGTTATTGGATTAGTAATTCTAATGGCTATATTCATACCACTTGAGTATCTACTAGAAATTAATAGTGTTTTTTATAGATTCGGTCGTTATGCTTTCATAGCTTTTGTGTTAACTTATATACTTCCTCTAATCTTTATAAGAATTAATAAGAAATAATTTTCTTTTTTTTTATTTTTATAGGTTTAAAATTTAGAAGGAGTTAATTATTATGCAATTACTTTTAACTCCTTTGTAGCGATTTCTTTCAATAAGATCCTTTTAACCATCATTTTATCGCTATTTTTAACCTCATCATAAGGAGTAATAACTGAGTTTATATAAATATCATCTCTGAATGGGTGTGAAGGAACTTCCTCTAAAATCATCTTAAGAAAATATTTATTAAAACAACTATTTAAAATTTCCTATAATTCTCCAGACAAAAAGGAATTTCATATTTAATTAGTTATTAATATGTTCATTAATCTCTGTATAATTTAGTAGTTTAACTTTGAAGTAAAACCACAAAACTTTTAAGATTTGCTAATGGAATATATATAAGTGATAAAAAGTGGATTGCTTTGACGAGATATTAGATTTTTATAATCATAATATTAATAGGTCGAAAAGTTTCTCAGAGCTTTGGACAGTAACATATATGATTAAATTAATGAATGATTTCTCAATCAATCATAATAATTTTAAAGCTAAAAATTGTTTACTTTTCCTATTGAACTTACTTATGATAGATAATCCTGATCATTTACATAAAAGGGGGAAAAAGATTAAGGATTTAACTAAGAAAGAGCATAAAGTACTTTTTAAATCATTAAAATCTGAGTTTATATCCTAAAAGCATAGATTTTTCAAAACAAGTCCAAGTAAGGTTTTACTTTCTCCTTTCCTTTATAATTCTTAATACTCTCTAAAATCCTTTTTGATAACTCTTTCTTCTTTTGAAAGTAAATTCTCATAAATTCTTCTTTGGATTTTTTAGGATATCTAATGCTTAAAGCGACATCACGCCTAGGACAACCTCCACGTCTCATACAACAATACGATATTGAGCCAAAACACACAATTTCCGAATCCCAACCGTTTTTTTTAGAAAAATCCTCCTTAATTTTTATAAACTCTTTTGCTGAAAGATTTAATTCATTTAAAACTTTGTCTCTTTTACACTTAAAACTGAAAGTTAAAGAATATCCTGTTTTACAACAAAAAGTTAAAGCACGATAATCTCCGCCCATGCAAATTGGAATAGGAGCGTCTTTTTTCCAACCTGGTATGTCTCGAAGCTTATCTTCTTCTAAAAGCATTATTTAAAATAACTCAACTTTTGTGTAACTGCAAATTAGCGATTAAATAAAATGAGTGCTTTGATTTTAATTTTCCAATTTTTCAAACCTTGATTATAAAAAGTACATATAAATATGATGTATTAAATAGAGTCTTAATAAAAATTAAGGAGGGCCGGGTACGGGAATTGAACCCGTCTTTCCCCGGTAATAGAATAGATCTTAAACCTCTAGGGATTCACAGTCCCCAATCCTTACCACTAGACGAACCCGGCCAATGTTTAAAAGAGGATAAAAAAGTAATATTGATAGTATTTCCTTCTAAAAAAATTTTATTCATTATTTAATGTTTATTGTCTTTTACTATACTTATAACATAATTTAAAAATTGATTGATGGCTTCATCAAGATCCCCAGAATTATCAATTTCAAAGTCTGCTTCAAGAAATTTTTGATTGTTTCTGGCTCTTTCTATTCTTTCCTTCAATCCTTGTTCGCTTTCTCTTTCTCTACTTTTTAAACGTTGGAGAGTAGTTTCAAAAGGAACTTCTATAAATACAACCTTGAGGTTCTTATATTTTTTTCTTGCGTCATTAATGATTGTTCTGCTAACATTGACTATTACTATATGTCCCTTTTTAAGCCATTCTTCTATTTCTATAGGGACACCATAATCTAATCCATAAATATGCCACTGTAAAGCAAATTCTCCTTGTTTACTCATCTCATTAAATTCTTCTGAACCTATCAAGTAATTATTCTCAGTTTCAGAGGGTGGTCTAGTAATGTACCTTTTTACAATATAAATTTTCTTTAAATCTAAAGGATATTTTTCTGATACTCCATTAATAATTGAATCTTTCCCAGATCCAGAATTTCCAACGACTAAAATTAATGTACCTGGAAAATTTTTTACCATTTTTATTTAAAAATAATTCGTTTTAGTACTATTAAAACTAATATATATAATTATATTTATAAAATTCTTTAGATGTAATATTGAAAAGATTTTTATGAATATTTTATGTTATCATTCTTGCATAATTACAATCATTTAGTAATTTTAAAATAATATGGCGAACAATAGCAAAGATGATATAAATATATCAGATATCCCTGAAAGCTATCAACGATATCTAGATGAGATATACATTATATCACATAAAAAACGAGGTGGTTGGGTTTCTAATAAAGAGCTCGCTGAAAATTTAAATGTAAAACCGGCAAGTGTTACTGGCATGCTTGAGAAACTTCAACGAGCAGGTTTAATTTTATGGAAACCTAGAAGAGCTATCAGATTAACTGAAAAAGGAAAAAGAATAGCTATCCAGTTGAATGAAACTCATGATCTACTATATGCCTTTTTTGAAAAAGTTTTAAAGATTGATGATATGGATTTAGTTGAAAAAATCTCGTGTGAAATTGAACATCATATTTCTACAGATGTTAAAAATTCTTTAAAGAAATTTTTATCAAACTATTTGGGATAAATTTAATTGTAATTCTTAATTCTTTGATTTATCAACTTTAAATGGATTTTTCAATTGAGTAAATATGAGTGAAGAACTTTTAGATAAAATCAATTTAGTAAGCGAGTATTTAAAAGATTTTACAAATTTCATAGAATTAGAAAATTTCAGACCCTTTTTGTTATTCACATTAACAAGCCAAGTACCATCAAATATTTTAGCCCAAATTGGTCTTGGTGGTACTAAAGAAATAATTAATTTACCTTACAATCCAATTTTTAAAATTTATTATCAAAAAATTAATTTAATCTCAGCAGGGTCATTAATAATTTATGTTAAAACTGATCCAATTTCAAATAATTTTATTTTGGAAAAAGATGATTCAATTATTAAGAATTATTTGAATCCTAATGAGGTTAGCCTTGCATTTCGCGGTAAAGAAAAATTTCTCCTTCCTAAGATTAGTGATTGTAGTGCTTTTAATGATGATAGAAAAAATAAGATAAATATAAAAATTGATGACTTATTTCATTCATTAGAGAGTTTCCTTGCTGTATCTGAGCCAAACTTACTTTTTGTTATCGATGCAAAAAATATTTCTGATCCTGACTTAATTTTTACTTTTAATTTGATGCCGGAGATGCCAAGCCGTTTGGATCAAAAAGTTTTAAAAATCGATGTATTCTTGGATAAGGATCACAAAACTAAAGACAAAACATATTTAAAACGGGAAGAGGATTATACAATAAATTATTTGCAGGATATTAAAGAAGTTGGTCATGCAGAGTTGTATAAATCCTCATTCTCATTAATCTTACATGTTAAATCGCTAAATGAACCTTAATCGATTTTAAGTTACTTTTTTCTTGTTTTAATCTTTTTTTAACATTAGAGTTAAAAAGCTTCTAATATTAATACGTTAATAATTGACAGCATTTATTAAAGGAAAGATATAATTATATTCGTTAGCCATTAAACAATTAATACATTAAAGGATTAATACTCTTGATTTATAAATAATTCGACAAAATTAATTATTAACTAATTATTTATAATTCCAATTTTTTATTAATTTGATATTAAGGGTTGTTAGAAATGAAGATCATAACTATAAATTTACCAGAAAAATATCTTGATGCTATTCAGATTCTCAATGATCTTGGCGTATATCCTTCGAGGAGTGAAGCGATAAGAATTGCTCTCCATAATTTTTTAGCAAATGAGTTGAAGATGTATAAAGATCTCGATGAAAGTAGCTTTAAAATGCTAATGAGAAGCAAATCAAATAAAAGAACATAAATTACTTTTTTTATTTATTTTTATAACCATTGTTTAGTAATTATGGTTATTTTGTTCAAGAAAATAAAGTTTTCAATCTAAATTAATTAAAATATTAAATATAGAAATCACATAATTAAAATTACAATTTAATAAATAAGTTATTTTATAAAAATGCCGAAAAATACTCAAATTTTAATTTTATTAACGCTGTTTAGTAGTGCTCTTTTTAGCATTATAACTCCAATGGCAGAAGAAATTTCAAGTGCTCTACATTTCGAGGAAAACCAAGTAGTTTTTATAAATTCAATATTTTTAATGGTTGGGGCAATTAGTTCACTTTTTTGGGCTTTATTGGGGGATAAATTTTCACGAAAGAATTTACTTATTATAAGCACCTTAGAATGGTCAATTCTTACCTTATTAACAATATTATCAACTGATTTTCTTTCATTATTAATATTTCAAATAATCGCAGCAATCGGATTTGGTGCTGCTTTACCTTTAGTGTTTTCTTTAATTGTTGATTTAGTTGATGCTGAAAGTCGGGGTAAAAAATTTGGAGTTTTAAGCGCTGTTTATGTTTTAGGCAATGGTTTAGGTCAAATGCTCTCAGGATTTTTGATTGATTACTATACATGGCAAACGCCTCTATTAATTGTTTCTATATTTGGTTTTGTATGCACAGGTTTATTATTTTTAGTTAAAGAACCAGTAAGAGGAGCAAAGGATAAGCTTTATAAAACAATTGATGAGAGTGCTTTAGGATTAGGATATAAAGTCAAATTAAAAGATTTCAAACAAATTTGGAAAATTAAAACAACATTTTGGATATTGGTATTTAATTTTGCCATGTTCATATCTATTGGAGCAATTTCTTCATTCTTTATATCAATGCTTAAGAAAGATTATGATCTTAGCTCTACATTAGCAACCTTCTTCATGATTTTAGTATTTGGAAGTCAAGTTCCTTCTGGTCCATTATTTGGCAAACTTGGAGATAAGAAATATGAAATAGACAAAAATGGAAGGATAAAGATCGTTTTATATTGTCTCATAGGCGGATCCGTTTTCTATATAATAGCCTATTCATTATACTTTATATCAAACGAAATATCGATTGCTATTGTTTTTTTAGCCCTTTCATTTGTAGGTGCATTCTTATTCGGTGGAATTGACCCTCTCACTCAGGCAACATTAGGAGAAATTAATCCTCCTCAAATTAGATCAACGATTTATTCTTTGAATTACTTAGCAACCATTACATTTGGGCGAAGTATAAGTTTATTATTGCTTGGACAATTCTTTTTAATTTTTAATAATCATTATAGTCCAGGATATTTTATTTTATCTATAATGGCTTTATCATGTATTTTATTACTAATTCCAATTTTAAAATTTCTTCCACGTGATATAGAAAATATTAAATCTATGAAATCTTAAAAAATTGGCTTATTGTAGGATACAGTTATGGAGATAAAAACAGAGGTTTGTACAGGTTGCGGACAATGTATTATTGTTTGTCCTGTTCATGCTATAGAATTAATAGATAATAAAGCTGTAATAAATCAAGATCAATGCGTTGAATGTGCTGTTTGTTATCGAGATGCTGAGTGTCCCGTCAAAGCAATAAGATCTAAACGACTAAAATGGCCTCGTATTATACGTAGTCCATTTAGTAATGTAATTACTACACATAAAGTAACAGGAATACCTGGGAGAGGGACTGAAGAAATGAAAACTAATGATGTAACTAATCGCTATAGTCTCGGTGAAATTGGAATCTCTATAGAAATAGGACGTCCTGGAGTAGGCTCATACCTCAGAAATATCGAATTATTCACCACAAAACTATCAAAAATTGGAGTAGAATATGAAAAAGAGAGTCCTGTTACAGCAATTATAATTGATGATAAAGGACATATTAAAGAAGATATAAAAAATGAAAAAGTTCTCTCGGCAACAATTGAATTTAAGGTTCATAATAGCAAAATCACTGATGTGTTAAACGTTATAAGAGAAGTTGAAAAGAAAATTGATACTGTATTTTCGGTCGGTATAATTACTAGAATAATGGAAAACGGTGATATACCAATTATAAATTTATTATCCGAAGAAGGTTTTAAGGTTAGGAAAAATATTAAAGCCAATGTGGGATTAGGTAGAGCTTAAGCATGGGAGGTATATAAGTTAATGACTCACTCTTTACATCGAAAAGGAAATATAGAAGATCTTAAGAGAGATTATGTTATTTTAGCTATGCTTGCAGCAGGGATAAATGATAAATATCCCGATTCACGTAAAAAATTAATAAGGATTGGTGAAATTCTAAATGAACATAACCCTATAAATATTATGCCAAAAAAGCTTTGGAGGATTTCTCCTATTATAACTGCTACATTCTCCAATATTAAATCAGTGAAAAAAGTTCTAAAAGTTCTTAAAAAAGAAAATTTAGGAGTTTCTATAGTCATAAGTGGATTACTTTCTGATATTAAAAAAACTACTGAAGATGTTGGATTAAGCATACATACTGTTCATCTTTCCTTAGGTACATTTGGGAAAAAAGAGTTATTACCTTCTGAAAAAATTTTAGAAATTACAACTATGTGTGGGCATCATTGTATCTCCAGCCAATCTGTTGAGTACTATGTTCAATTAATTAAAAATGGAAAAATTTCAGTGAAAGAAGCAGTAAAGAAATTAACAAGACCATGTGTTTGTGGAATTTTCAATCTCTCAAGAGCGGTTCAAATACTCAATACTTTAGTTGAATAAATCTCTTAATTTTTAATATATCTGATACATAACTCAAGATATAAATAGTCAACTGATTTATTTTCAATTAGAAAAAAAGCAGTTCAGAAATTATATTCATCTAACAAAAATTAATCCAAAGGTAAAATTAATGAAAATTGCAATTATAGGGACAGGAAGGTTGGGGAGTACTCTAGGAAAAATGTGGGCAGAAAAGGATCATACGATTATGTTTGGTTCTCGCGATCCTCAGAAAGCAAAAAAGCTAGCCAATTCAATTGGAAGTGGTGCAAGTGGTGGAACATATGAAGAAGCTGCAAAATTTGCTGATATTATCGTTCTTGCCGTTCCATGGTCAGGAGCAAAAGAATCAATCAAGACAGCAGGAGTTTTAGATGGAAAGATTCTTGTAGATTCTACTACTACAGCAGCACCCCATTTGGGAGGTGTATCAATAGGACCTACTACCTCTGCAGCAGAAAAAATCGCAAAGTGGGCAGTAGGGGCTAAAGTGATAAAGGCAGTTCATACTGTTGGAGTAGAAAGTTTAAATAAATTACAATTTGGCTCCCAACAAGCAAATATATTTATTTGTGGAGATAATTTAGAAGCAAAATCAAAAGTGAAGCAATTAGGAATCGATCTTGGGTTTGATGTTATAGATGCAGGACCATTAATAAATGCTAGACTTATAGAACCTCTTGCTATGCTTTGGATTGAATTAGCTTACAAACAAGGGATGGGAACAGATATAGCATTTAAACTATTAACCCGTAGGAAAACAAGATAACGAATCCAATTTTTATTCGTTTTTTTTTATTTTTAAATCTCAATTTTTTTATTAAATGGATAAAAATTTATCTAAAGATAAATACTCATAAATAAATTCTATTCTAATCACTATTTTTAGGAAAAAGGTTTATGAGAAATACAAGATATAATAGAATCCATCCAATTGCTCATACTTATTCTATTGTGGCAAGAGATCCTGAAACTAGAGAAATGGGTGTGGGAGTACAAAGTCATTATTTCAATGTTTCTGTTGTAGCATGGGGAGAATCAGGCGTAGGAGTTGTAGCAACACAATCTTTTTTGAACAAATCTTTTGGGCTACGAGGTCTTGAATTATTAAAACAGGGAAAATCTCCAGAAGAAACATTAAGCATTTTGCTTTCTGATGATGATGATAAGGATGTAAGGCAAGTTGCTATTTTAAATGTTCAAGATAGTGTTGCAACTCATACGGGTTCAAAGTGTATAAAACATGCAGGTCATATAAAAGGAGATAATTTTTCAGTTCAGGCAAATTTGATGTTATCAGATAAGGTCTGGCCTAAAATGGCAGAAACTTATGAAAGTAATAAGGATCTCCCTCTACCTGAGCGTATAATCAAAACTTTAGAAGCAGCAGAGTCAGTTGGTGGTGATATTAGGGGAATGCAATCTGCTGCTCTATTGATAGTCAGAGGTGAGCTAATAGAAGATAAATGGGAAGATCCCCTTATCGATCTCAGGGTAGAAGATCATAAAGAACCATTAGAGGAGCTTAGCAGATTGTTAAAATTATATAGAGCTTATGAGCATATGGATTATGGAGACCAAGCATTTGATAAAGGTGATGTTAATGAAGCTCTTAAAGAATATAAAACTGCCATGCAAATGTTTCCAGACAATCTTGAAATGAAATATTGGACTGCAGTATCTTTGGCTAATAGTCAAAAACTTGATGCTGCATTACAAATATTTAAAGACGTATTTAAGAAAGATAATAATTGGCGGTTACTCACAGAAAGATTGCCTGAAGTAGAGCTATTAAAGTTAAAAAAAGAAGATTTGAATAAGATTTTATCATTAAAATAAAGAATTTTATGAGTAAAAAATGAAGATCGCAAGATATTATAGCAATGATGATGTTCGAGTAGATGAAATGTTAAAACCAATTATTGGAACAGGAGAATTCTTAGTTAAGGTGAAAAAGTCTGGAATTTGTGGTTCTGATATCCTCGAATATTATCGCTTTGCTAAAATGAAAAAATTAAGTGTAAATTCTTTGGTATTGGGTCATGAAATTGCAGGAGATATTGTTGAGATAAGCAATACTATAAAACACCTTAAAGTGGGAGATCGTGTTTTTGTGTCTCATCATGTCCCATGCTTTGAATGTCATTATTGTAAACAAGGACATCATACTGCTTGTGATTTACTACATAACACAAATTTTGATCCTGGCGGCTTTGCAGAATATGTTCGAGTCCCAAAAGTTAACATAGAAAAAAAAGGCGTGTATATTTTAGATAAAAGCGTGTCATATGAAGAAGCTGTATTTATTGAACCTCTTGGATGTGTGTGTCGTGCTCAAAGATTAGCTAATGTTAAAAAAGGTTTTACTGTTCTGATATTGGGAAGTGGTGTATCTGGTATATTACATATTCAATTGGCAAAATTAAGAGGTGCAAAAAAAATAATTGCAACTGATATAAATGAATTCAGATTACAGATGGCGAAAAAGTTTGGAGCAGATGTTGTATTTCATGCAAAAGAGGATATCGCAACTGAATTAAAAAGAGTTAATGAAGGTAGGTTAGCGGATATAGTAATTGTTTGTGCTGGTGCTTTATCGGCGGCAAAACAAGCTTTAGAATGCGCAGCTCCAGGAAGTAAAATCATTTTCTTTGCGGTTCCAAAACCAAGAATAAAGCTTGAAGTTCCAATAAATGAATACTGGAGAAATGAAATAACAATTATGACCTCCTATGGTGCTGCACCTGAAGACCTCGATGAAGCATATAATTGGATACTTTCAAAAAAAATTAATGTCATTGATATTATCACACATCGATTCCCACTAAGCAAAGTTGGAGAAGCATTTAAAGTAGTATGTGAAGCTGGCGAATCTTTAAAGGTGATTTTAGAACTAGATAATAACTAAACAGAAAAAATTATTTATTTATAATTTTGCTTCTTTCAAGATGTTTTCTTATTATCCAAGATTCCCATAAGGTATAAATGTTTAATAAAAAACCTTCCATTTTCTTTTTTGGAAAGAAAATATCTAACTCTAGCATCTTTTTGAGTTTTTCTTCAAAATTCAATTGAAAATCCAAAGATTTTAGAGCCTCATCAACTTTATTCTGATTATCATTAATCTTTTTTCTCATATAATTAAATGGACTTCTATCTGGATTCTTAGCAATATAAGAATGGCTAGAAGTTAAAAATTCTACTTTTTTAATGTAGAGTTCTTCCGCATAATTAATATCACTCAGGTATTGTTCAATAGAGCATTCCTTAAAACCATACCAAGGTCCAAAACCATCTACATCCGGTTTTGGTTGATCAAATCCTAGGCAACTTACATGTAATATTTTTTCATTGGGTAAAAATAACCCTACATGTGCTTTTGAATGACATGGAAATGAGATTGTCTCAATAATAAAATTTTCAAATTTTAATGAATCCCCTGGTTCAAAAGGATTTACATTATTACATTCATGAAAACCATTTAATTCACCAAATTTCTCTACATCTGAATAATCCATTGCTTCATTAAATCCAAAACCTTCAAAAAAATTATGAAGATCTAATAAAAATGATGCTTCAGGATTTGGAGCATACACAATAGCTCCAAGTTGTTCCCATTCATAAACATGAGAGGAATGATCTATGTGTCCATGAGTACAAACATAATTTGAAATAGGACCATAAATATTATTTAGTTCGTTTATATATTTAGGTTCAATATTAACATCGAGAACTATTGTTTTAGAATTTCTACCACCCTTTGGTAGAATAATCAAACCATCACAAGTGGAAAAATTGCCTTTTGCTTTTATCTGATGAACTAGTAAAATATCATTGGTTACATTTTTAATTTCCAGATTATTAATTAGCGGGGCACTCATAACCATGAAGTTTCTTTTCTAATCTTGTAAGAATAAAAAAAGAAAATGAAAATTATAATTTTATCAATTTATTCTTATTTAATTAACTTAATAATAAATTGTAAAATAAAAGGAAGTATAATTCTAATAATTGTATTTTTGTTTTCATCTTTTAATTTTTGATTTTCTTTTTTGTATTAGTGATTTTTCCAGTGCTTCAATCTCTTCAATAGCTATTTTTCGTGTTGGTTTAGATATATCAATTGGATTTTTACAAACCCAACATAAATTTTCTAATTCAGATAAAGCACGAGCACATTTTATACAATATAAAACACCACATTTAACACAAAGATAAGTATTAAATCCACCAACATTACTTTTACAGATTAGACAAATTCTATTTTCAATATGATATACAATCTGTTCTTTCACAATTTCTGGAGGATTATCTTTTAAAAGCATTTCTAATAATGAAAATTCAATTTTTTCTAAATTTTTTATTCTTTCATGAAGTCTTCTTTCTTTTTTAGTTGGAGCTTCTTTTAAACCAAAAAAATAAAACCACCAGCTACTTAACATTATAATTCGAACAATAAATAATACAAAACCAGGAGAAAAGAGAGTATCAAATGTTCCCATAATCGCAAATATTAAAAATCCAAGCGACAAATATATAAATTTTCTTTGTATTATTCCAGATGATTGGAAACTCCGAATTAAGGATCCTATAACATTAAAACCAATGATGGAAATTACAAAAGATATTATTAAAATGTAAGCTATGGATCCTTGAGCAAAATTAGAATCAATAATATCACTTCCAGAATTTCCAGGATATTTAAAATCAAATGTATCCATCGTATTAAAAAGAATATGGTATAGAAAAATAAGCCCTAAAAATGAATATATAATTATCACTATATTTCTAATCTTAGGTAAAACAAGTTCAAAACCAATATACATCATAACAACAATTCCAGGAGTTATCCAAATATAACTTAATATTCCATATAATCCATACGAATTATCCAAATTGTGATTTATAGATAGAATTGTAAAATAATCTACGCAGGGACCCAAATATAATAATCCTGTCAAAATTATCATTAAACCTGCATAAGAAAGCAGTTTCGCTTTTATTTTAATTCCTTTATAAATAAAAAAAATTCCGAATAGACAACCACAGAAAACAACACAAAATGCAGTGAAACCATTTAGCCACCCTAAAATAGTCAACATTTTAATCTCACCCTTATTAAGAAATTTTTCAGAATGATTTTGAATATATTAGATATGAATTTTATTTTTTTTTTTTAATTTTTATAAAACTTCGAGAAATAACTCATTATATATATTTAATCCTTAAGAGTAAAAAAGAAAATAAAAATTTATAAACCAACTGGACCATTTTTATAGATTTCAAATGCCTCATCAACAGAAGCATTCTCATGAACAATTGCACGAACAGCCTGGATCATTCCAATAGGTTTATCAGATTGAAAGATATTCCTCCCCATATCTACTCCAACGGCTCCTGCGTCAATTGAGTTTTTAGCCATTTGTAAAGCATCTCTTTCTGGTATTTTTTTACCTCCTGCAATTACTACTGGAACAGGACAAATACTAGTTACTTCCTCAAAATTTTCACAATAATATGTTTTTACAAAGGTAGCTCCCATTTCAGCGGCTAATCTACTTGCCATTCCTAAATAGCGTGCATCTCTAACCATCTCTCGTCCTACTGCAGTAACTGCTAATACGGGTATCCCAAATTCTTGACCCCAATTAACAAGTTTAGATAAATTCATGATAGTTTGCTTTTCAAATTCTCCACCGACAAAAATCGAGCAAGTTATGGCTGATACATTTAATCTAATAGCATCTTCAATTGTTACATTAATATCTTCATTGGAGAGCTCTTTTAACATGCTTGCTCCTGCTGAAACTCGTAAAACAATAGGAATATCAAAATTTGGTGAAACACAGCTTCTTAACATACCACGAGTAAGCATTAGAGCATCTGCATATTGAAATAAGGGATCTAAATCACCAAAACATTTTAATGATCCTGGTACATTCCCAAAATATCCATGATCCACCGCTAACATTACACAGTGTCCACTTTTCGGTTTTATTATTCTTGATAATCTGTTTTGCATTCCCCAATCCATTTTATTCACTTTTTATGCTTTTCTTTAGGTTTCAAATTAATTTTATTAATTAATGATCTTTATTTTACTTTTTCGATATAAAAATAATTCTTAGAAAGAGTGTTTGAAGAATTAAAGAGAAGACAAAAATTCGTCAACTCTACTTTTTATTCTTGATACCAATTTTTGAGAAAAGTTATGCTTAATAAATTCTTTAATTAAAATTAATCGATTTTGATTCATTCTTGGCATTAAAACTTCTCTAGAAACTTGTTCAATTAGGTCCTCCTCATAAATCTCATTAACATTTTCAAGAATATCTTTAGCCTGTTCAGCTTCTTTTATAAATATAGCAATTCTCTGTTGTAGAAGGAGTAATTGATCTTCTTCATTTATGATTTCTAACGCTCTTTTTACGATTTCTTCTTCAAATTTTAATTTTTCTTTCCATGGAGTCTGTAAGATGTTTTTTGTGAGAGAATCTATTAAAAGAGCTTTTTTTTCTTTAAGTTTTATTTTGCTATAATTACTTTCTTCTAGCAAATAAATGCTATTATGTCCTCTGTATTTTTCTGGTAATATTCTATTACTAATTAAATTCAATAGTTCTTCAGTGGGTTCAAAAGCCTCATCTTTTATGATATATGACGGATAATTAAAAATTTTAGCATGCATCAAACTAAGAATTCCATATGTTCCAAAAAGCTGGATTAATTTTCGAAGGGTTAATATTCCTGCTGCTTCCTTTTTAGTTTCAGCAGGAGTCACTAACATTGCGATATCTATTTTCTCATAACCCCTCACCATACCTTTAGTATCTAGAAATACTATAAATTGGTGTTTTGGGCATACAGCATTAACGGGTACTTGTATTTTAATTGTACCAAACTTTTTTTGGGAGAATAATGATTCTGGTATGTTAATACTCTTAGTTTCTCCACATGTTGGACAAACTACTTCAATTTCCTTGAAAGATTCCAGCATGTTAATAATAAAAAGTTTTTTCTACTAATTATATTACATTACCTCTTATTTTAAATTATTTTTCCTCTTTTTATAATTAAATTCCTTAAGTGCCGAATCTTGAGAGTAATAGGAATAGATAACGATAAATGTATTAAATGTGTAGAATGCGTCGAAATATGCCCACTCGACTTATTTTATAAGCCCCCTACCAAGGTGGGGGATCATAGACAAGTAATTTTTGAGGATCCAAATGGAAATTGCAGTGAATGCGAATGCTGTATAGAAATTTGTCCAACGAATGCAATATTAGTAAAATGATAAACAAAGTGACATTACTTTCCTTTTTCTGAATTTAAAAGGTTATCAAATCTCATTTTCCAGTCTTTAAAATCTAATACATAATTATAACCACAAACTATATTTATTTCATGTGTTCTAAGAAAATTCTTTAGTTTGGTGGCACCTGCTCTAGTGGCTTTTGAAGGACCGTAAGGATTATATATTATTTCTTTATTCTTAAGAAAAAAATAATCACAAATAAAAAGAACATCTTCGAATACATAAAAAGTGAACCCTGGTGTGTGTCCATCTATATGAAATGCTTTAATTCCGGTTAACTCGAAATTTTGTTTAAATTTTTTGTCGAAGGGGTGTCTTTTAGCAAGTGCATGCTCTGAATCTTTCTTATGAATCCAAATAAATGTTGTATAATAATCTCTAAAAAGATTTGATGCACCAAGAAAATGGTGATGCGTAAATAATATTTTATCCATCGATTCAAGGTCCTTACTAAATGTAGAAGGGCAATCAATCCAAATAAATTTTCCATTTATTTCAATACTGTAAGCAGCATGTTCAAGTCCTAAAGGTGGTAAGGAATTTAACCGTGTCACTTCATTATTTACTTTAGTGGTAATAATCTTATATCTTTGAGAACATTCTTCTGCGGTAATAAAATGATCATTTGAAGCTCCACAAAATGGACAGAATTCTGGATAGTACCCTATTATATTGAAACCACATACCTTACATACATATTGCTCTGCCATATCGACCATAGCTTTGCACTTAATTATATCAATGGTCTGAATCTATAAAAGGATTGTTAAATTCTCTTTCTGTTTTGAGTGAATAATTTTAATTTAGATTAATCCTTAAGTTTTTCATACTATATCTTAATTGTTATTAAGTATAATTCTATAAAAAAAGGATTTAGGGCAGCTCTATGAATATTGATATTACAGAAGAAGATTCAAAATATATGTATGGTTTTGTTCAGGGGATTATCGAGGAAGTTGGACCAAGAATGCCATGCAGTCCGCAAGAAGCTAAAGCTGCAGAAATAATTAAAAGAGAATTTGAAAAATCCTGTGATAAAGCCGTTATAGAGTCGTTTACATGCCATCCTAAAGCTTTTTTGGGTTGGATTAAACTTGATATGGTATTAGTGGTTGTGTCATTTTTTCTTTACTTTTTGATTCAATTGTTTACTGAATATATCTGGTTTTTGATTTTATCGATATGTTCATTTTTATCGATATTATTACCATTTTTAATAATGTGGGAAGAATTCTTTAATTATAAAGAGTTTATTGATCCCATTTTTCGTAAAAAAACTTCTCAAAATGTAATAGGAAGCTTTAAAACAAAAGAAGAACTTAAAAAAATCATCATTTTTTCAAGTCACATGGATTCAGCAATTGAATTTAAATTATTGAAACTTTTGGGTTGGGGTTTTATACCACTTGCTTTTGGAGCAATATTAATAATGTTGATGTGGCTAGTCCTTTCCTGCTTGAATTTAATATTTATAATAGTTGGATTGATTAAGCTTAAATCCTTATTTTTTAACGTGGTGGTTTGGACGCTAATAATCGGAAGTCCATGTTTTATTGGGCTTTTTTTCTTTGTACCTTTAGGGGATAAGGGAAATGTTGTTCCAGGAGCTGTAGATAACCTAAGTAGCTGTTCAGTTGTCCAAGGACTAGGGCGATATTTAAAAAATCATAGAGATATAATACCAGATAATACAGAAATAAGACTTATAAGTTTTGGTTGTGAAGAAAGTGGTTTACGGGGTGCATTTAGATATGCAGCAACCCATTTAGAAGAATTACAGAAGTATGACGCCTATATAGTGAATATGGATGGTCTTGAAACCCCAGATGGATTTTATATAATAGAATTCGAACCTACAACAAGAACTTGGCACTCAGAAGAGGTGATTCAAAAACTTTTAAAAGCAGCTGAAAATGTGGGTGTTGAAGCTAAACGATTTGGAGCAGGAAAATTAGAAAAAACCTTAGGACGCCTAAGTGGGGGTTCTGATGCAGCTGCATTTTCAAAAGCAGGTATTAAAGCAGGATTTCTGAATTCTGCGGATTGGAAAACTCGTTCACGATATTACCATCAATCTACAGACACAATAGATAAAATTAAGCCTGAAACCTTAGAAGTTGCCTTACGAATTTGTATTGCTTTTCTATTGAATGAAAAACATGTTTTTAATAAATAAATACAATTAACTTCTTCTTAAAGGCATTCCAGACAAACTCTCTGTAAAGACTCCCTTATTATAAGCAAGCACTCCATTTACAAAAACATATACAACTCCTTCGGAATATAATCGCGGATTTTCGTAAGTTGCCTTATCAATTATTTTATCTGCATCAAATATGGTTACATCTGCCCAATATCCTTCTTTAAGTAAACCTCGATTTTTTAAACCCAATTTTTGGGCTGGAAATGAAGTCATCTTTCTAATTGCATCATGTAAAGTAAGAAGTTTTTCTTTACGGACATATTTTCCTAACACTTGAGTAAATGTACCATTACAATAAGGATTTGGAAAAACATCAGACTTTTCTGGTATAATGAGCCCATCAGAGGCTATCATAGAGAGTGGATGTACAATTGTTACAATATTATCTTCAGCAGTAATTGAAAGATATGATGCATTTACAGTCCCATTCTGATTAATTAAAATATCAATAATAGCTTCTCTTGGATCGATATTTTTCTCTAATGAAATTTGGTAAACGTGTTTACCATTATATTCTTTGCTTTTTGGAGCATTTATGTATACCTTCACCCAATCTTTATCGTCTTTAATATTCAAAAAACTACCCACTATCGTGCTCATTTCTTGAAGTATCTTATTTTTTAAATTATTATCAGTTCTGCTTTTTTTTAGTATATCAATCGCACGGGGAATGTCTAATCTATCTTTTGAAAGATAAACCCATGGTGGTACTATTGCAAATAAGAAGGTATAATTTGATGCGTGAGGAAAAACGTCAAAAGTGACATCTAAACCTTCTTCACGAGCTTTTTCGACTATCTTGCATGCTTTTCTTATATCTCCCGGCCAAAATCCAAACGGTTTAAAATGAGAAATTTCTACTGGTATTCCTGATCTTGCAATTTTGACTGCTTCTTTCGTAGCTCTAACCAATCCGCTTCCAAATCCCCGAAAATGAGTAGTAAAAATTCCATCGAATTCAGAAACAACTTTACAAAGCTCAATAATTTCATCTGTTTTAGCAAAAGAACCCGGAGGATAATCTAACCCTGTAGACAAGCCGAATGCTCCTAATTCCATTTCTTCTCTTAGAATGTCTTTCATTTTTTGTAATTCTTCAGGATTAGGTTCTCTTTTTTCTACTCCCAAGACCATGATTCTTATCATAGAATGACCTATTAATGGAACAATATTAATTGGGATCCTATTTTTTTCTAAATCTTCTAAATATTTATTCAGATGTCGGTATAGTCTATAATCCTTCCCGAATTCAAGCATAGATTTAACCATATCATAGATTTCATCATTAATTGATTCAGGATCTATAGGAGTTATAGAAAATCCACAGTTACCAACTACGTGAGTAGTCACACCTTGAGTTAATACATTCTCACCTAGGCTTGAAAAAATTGTCTGATCTGAATGAGTATGAATGTCAATTAAACCTGGTGAAACTATTAGTCTTGATGCATCAATTACTTCATTACCATCTTTGGCTTTAATTTTTCGAGCAATTTCTTTAATTCTTCCATTCTCGATTAATAAATCGGCTTTAAACCAAGGATTTCCTGTTCCATCAATTATTCTTCCATTCTTGATTAAAGTACTTTTTAAAATTAATTTTTTTTCCTTCAAAATAAAAGTCCCTAATTTCTTTTGATATATAAAGTTTTTCAACAGATATTAAATTCTCGAATCTGTTACCTTATGTTTATAATCATAAAAATTAACGAATTTCAATAAAGAGAATAATGGAATAATAAAAAATAAATAAAATTATTTATATTGGACTTATCTGCCGAGTATCGCTTTTAACCACTAATTTAACTAAAATCATGATTAGTATCATGGGAATAACTCCAACTCCGAATACAGCAAATAAAGCTAAATTTACTTTATTTTGTATCTCGATTGTTAAGAAAAATTGACCAACAGAATTGATTAAATAATGAACTAATATACTTGGTAATAAACTATTTGTCTTAATGAACATATAGGCAAATGAAATACCTAAACAAGAAGCATATATCACTTGTAAAACCGTTAAAAAGAGATTTTGCCCAAGTAAATTAACAAAATGGAATAATCCAAATATTATCCCGTTAAGAAAGACAACTGTTAATTTACTGTATTTACGCAGTTGTAAGTTTAAAATTACTCCTCTAAAGGCTACTTCTTCCCAAATTCCAGGTATTAACATGATTACAAATAAAAACCAATTAAATCCAAAAAATAACACTTCAGGAATAAAATAATATGTGCCTAATAATTCTCCTAAAAGCACTGTTGATAATCCAAATAATGCAATACTACCTAATCCAATCACCAAATTTCTCCATAATGGTCTCATTCTACTTAAACCGATCGATCGAGCATGTTCTATAAAAGTCATTTCTCCATTTGGAAGCTTTAACCCGTATGGAACTATTATCTGCCATAATAGAATTAAAAATCCAACTATTATGAAAAATTCAATAAATAGAGCAGATACCGTGGGTATATCAAGTAAGAATGGTGATAGGGGTAGTATTACAAAACCTGGAAGAAAAAGGAAAATAAAATATAATATCAATAATACAAGAGTTCCAACATTTATATGTTCTCTTAATAATCCTCCTGTTTTGTATTCTGCCATTTTTTCTGCTTTTGGAAACATCCTTGTAAAAATAAATACTAAAATTGATAATCCACTAACGCCAATAATAAATAGTGTGATGAGTGTGGGAATTATATCAAAACTAATAAACAGAATTGTTCCTGTTGTTAAAATCACAAAATAAATAGCAAATTCAGAAAGTATCATACTGATCCATTTTGTTATCTTATGCTCTCTTTGTAATTCTTCTAAAATATACTTATATTTCATTCGACCAAACAGCTTAATCTTCATTTCAAACACGAATAACAATAAAATCCAAGCAAAAGGTAATGTAACTAAGAATAAGAGTAATACCAGTATTGAATTAGTTAGTATTGTGAGCATAATAGATATAAATATGAGCGATATACCCTGGATAGAAAACATCAAAATAATTTTAGCCTTTGCTTGATCGCGAGGGATAATTGGTAATGATGATATTGTTGATGAACCTGATTCTTCAAGGTTTAGAAAACCTGCAATTAACATTGGTGGAATAAAAAGATAAACCATAAGCACCATTGACCATAAGATTAATAGACCTTCTATAGTTGCAATCTCATTAATAATTGGCCCTTGTAGTGTTAAAACTAATATTATAGGATAGAAAATGGGGAAAAAGATAAACATAAAAGATTGCATATCACGTGTACTTGATACTAAATCTTTCCGTACATATGCACGAATAGCAGATAAAGGTTTTATTTCGACTTGAACCTCTTTCTTCTCTACTTTTTCAACTTTTATTTCAGTAGAAATTGTGCTCCGTAGAGCTCGTCTTGCAGTTCGAAATAAAGCCCATGTTACTAATATGAATAAAGCAAAACCAATGAGTGTGCTTAATAATATCCCTAAAGGAACCTGATTTGGCTTGATACTTAATGATAGGAAATATCCAAGAGTAAATGGGAACAAAATTAAGCTTAAAATTATGTTTATTGTTATAGAAGGCTCGTTAGTGGCGAAAATCTCTAAAAACGTATCAATAGAACTAAATCCCCAGCTCATAACTAATCCAGATCCAAAAGCAATAATGAAATAACCAAGCATAGTTACAATTCTAACTATATTCACTTTTTTTGATTTATCCTTTGATTCTGAGAAAAGATAACTTAATTTTTCTCCCAAAATAATAAGTAAGCTAAAGCTAAAAACAACATTTAGAAAAGAAACTAATAGCGATGAAATGAAAATTAAGAAGTTTTGAGTTCCAATTAACATTATTATTGGAAATCCTAAGACTAATATTATAAGTGGAACATCAAAATTGCGAAAAAGGGTCATCAATCCTATTTTTTTCAAATCCTTTTTAGAAAAGGGAAGAGTCTGTAACCATTTGAATGAGTTGCCTGACATGAATGAGCTTGTTGAAATCATACCGAACAATATCATGTATAAGAATGTCATGGCAAAATATATTCCAAAAATAAAACTGGACATAAATAAGATCGTATTTATTGTATATGTACCATCTCCAATATGACCTAAGATCTCTAAATATGTGGCTAATGGCAAAATAGGTATAAATAAAAGGAGAAATGCAAAAATAAATTTAAGAGCTAAAAATTGATTTTTAATATACTTTTTATTTTTCTTAAATTTCTCAATAAGTCTTGCTTGATGAGCGCCTGCACTTGCTAGTTGTCCATCCATTAAAATTTCATAAGTGGGATATTTTGCTAAACGATAATATTTCAACTTTTTCTCTTCCATCTTTAGTTTCCCTGCTATTTTTTCTTCTTAGCCGATGCCCGTAATTTTTTAACAATCTCATTTACTGAAGTATCTTGTTCAGTAAGACGTAAAAATACATCTTCTAAACTCGCTCCAACTTTATTAGCTTGATGACGCAGTTCTTCAAAAGTACCAATTCCTACAATTTTACCCTTATTTATGATAGCTATTCGATCACATAGATTTTGAGCGATTTCCATTATATGAGTTGAAAATAGAACCGAACCACCATTTTCAACATGTAGATCCAGTACCTCTTTGACTACTCTAACAGATTTAGCGTCAAGACCAGCGATGGGCTCATCTAAAATAAGTAAATCAGGCTCATGTAATATTGCAGCAACAATTTGCAATTTTTGCTTATTCCCGTGTGATAAAGTAGCAATTAATTGATCATAATATTCAATGGCATCTAGACTTTCTAAATACTCTCTGGCACGTTCAGTGGTTGCTTCTTCTTCTAATCCACGGATGGATGCTATAAAGTTAAATAGATCTTTTGGTGTGAGTGATTTGAAAATAAGGGGTTCTTCTGAAACATATCCAATTCTACGTTTAATTTGGACTTCTTCTCTTTCAGGATTTAATCCAAAAATGCTCATTTCTCCCTCATTAGGTTCTAGTAAACCTAATAATAATTTGATAGTGGTAGTCTTACCAGCACCATTAGGACCTAAGAGACCAAAAATCTCTCCTTGATGAACATTAAAGGAAATTCCATTTACAGCCTTAGTTTCACCAAAAAACTTTTTTAAATTCTTAACAACAACTACTTCATTATTTAACATCCTAATCATAATAAAAGAATATTTTATTCTATATGTTATTAAGGAATATATTTCTTCATATAATTCTATATAATTCTATATTTAAATATTATGATTACTTTTTGAATATGAAAAAATATTCAATTTTCAAGTTGAAATCTAATTTAATCTATATATAAAAATATATATATTATTTTTATTATATAAATTTAAGAATTATCTCATATATTTAGGCTTCTTGACTTCTTTTTTGTCTTACGATTATTATAATAGATACTATAACAAGGATAGTCCCAAATAAGTGAGGTATCGTAAAAACTTCTCCCAGAATAATTGTTGCAAATATAGCAGAGGTAACAGGAGTAGGAGCAAAAACTATACTCGCTTTAGACACATCAAGATACGAGAGCGTTTTATACCAACAAAAAAGTCCTGATCCATAGACTGCTCCCATGAGAATAAAGGAAACCTGATTGTCGAAATCTGATAATACTTTAAAGTTTTCTATTGGAAAGATTAATAGATAAGTAAGAATTAAAATTAGACCTGAGAGACTATTTCTAAGGAAAACCATTTGAATAGGAGTAACTTCATTCCTGTTAAAGATTGGTTTAGTCATAGTATGCCCAAACATCCATAAACAACTTATTAACAATAAGATTAACACACCATATAATATAGTAATATTAATTTCAAAAAGAGTAAAAAATTGTGTTATGCCTATACTCAATCCTAAAAATAAGACAAATGAGAATATTATTTGTAATTTTGTGATTCTTTCACTCAAGATTATATATCCAAAAATTAATGAAAAAAAGACGGTAGTTTTTTGGGTTAGTGATCCATTTATAGCTCCTGCTAGTTCGTACCCTATAAAAAACAAAACTTGGTTAATTCCAAAGATAATCCCTATAAAAACTAAAAGCCAAAGATTATTTTTCCAACCCTTTAAAATAGAGATCCCCAATTCTATATCATCAACTTCATTTTTTTTATTTGAATTTCTTTTTTTAATCTCTATTAACATTAAAGGGAAAAATATAGCTGTTTCAACTAAACAGGTCATAGCTGCAAATAGAAATGCATCCATGGCAGAAGGTCTTAATATTGCGACAATTGGTTGTAAACCAACAAAAACAACTCCAATGGTTCCAAAAATTAAGCCTTTTTTTAAATTTTCACTCTGCAAGATAAATATGTAAAAGTCGAGAAATATTAAAATTAATTGAATTGAATCTTTTCATTAAAAGAAATTGAAATGGATGGAAATAATTCTTTCTAAATCCCTCAAATAAGATTTATTTGTAAAAGAAGATTTTGAAATATAAAATTAATAAATGAATTGAAAAGGCGATATATATTTCAGATGATTATGCAATCACAACTCAAAACCTTACAAAGGATTTTGGGAGTGTAGTTGCTGTAAAAGATCTTAATTTGAAAATACGCTATGGTATAACCTATGGATTATTAGGTCCTAATGGAGCTGGGAAAACTACTACCGTCCGAATGTTAAATTCAATAATTTCTCCTACTTCAGGGACGGCTAAAGTTGTAGGTTATGATATTATAACTGAAAGCCAACAAGTTAAAATAAATTGTGGTTTTTTACCAGAATCTCCTGGTTTATATCAAAAATTAACAGCTAAAGAATTCTTAGAATTTGTTGGAGAATTATATTATTTACCTAAGGAAGTTATCTCCTCCCGTATTGAAGAATTTTTAGATCTCTTTGATTTAGAAGGGCGTGAAAATGATCTTTTAGAAGGTTATTCAAGAGGTATGAAACAAAAGGTATGTTTATGTGCTGCCTTGATTCAAGATCCTAAAATAATATTTTTGGATGAACCCACTTCAAACTTAGATCCCGCAGCAACTAGAATGGTAAAAGATCTTATATCTGATCTTGCTAAAAAAGCTGATAAGACTATTTTCATCTGTACTCATCTTCTTGATGCTGCTGAAGAATTATGTGACCTAATAGGGATTATTGATAAAGGAGTTTTAAAAGTTGAGGGAAGTCCAAAAGAAATTATTGATTCTGCAAACGCAGAAGATTTAGAAGATGCATATTTAAAAATTATGGGTGCCACTCGTATCGAAGATTTATTAGCTTGGAGGGAGAAAGCTCCAAATAATAGCGAAAAAGATATAAAAAAGAAAAGGAAGAAAAGAAGATAGAAGATAATAATGGTCCTCTGGAAAGTAATAGCTAAAAATGAACTTAGGCTGAGAACAAGCCTTTTTCGAAAGCATAGAGTGCTATTTTTCATAACATTATACTCTTTGTTAGCAATATGGGCATTCTTTTTATGTCCAGCCATTTTTAATCTCTTTATGCCAACTTTAATTGATCAAATTCCTGAAATTCTATTAGCTGTTGCTCTTATTATTGAGTATGGTATGATGACTTTCTTTCTCTTTATTTTTATATATCCATTAAATACTGTTTATAGAAGGACTGAAATTGGCTTTAAAGAGATTTTATTAGCGTCTCCTGCTACATCTGGAGATATTTTTTTAGGAGAATTTATTGGAAAATTTCCTATCTATTCAGCTATTATTTTATTGATAGGCCCAATAATAATAGGAATGTTAAATCCAATTATAGCCCTTACTCCTATTCAATATATTATAATCTACATATGTATTTTTGGGATGGTAATATTTGCTGCTCTTCTAGGTTCAATTGTTTCGTCCTGGCTTGAACATAAGATTGCGAAAAGTGAGCGTGCAAGAGATTTAGGAAAGGTTTTAATATTTCTCCTTTCAATAGCAATGGTGGCTATAATCTATTCTTTACAATTTTTGTTTAATTACCTTATTAATAACCCACAATTAAGAAATTGGCTAATTCTTTATCCTTCTTTATGGTTTTCTAATATTATACTATACTTTATAGACTATAATTTGACAAATAGATACTTTTTGAATATATGGTATAGTAGCGCTCTTGCTATATTTGTTCCCCTCATTATTCTATACCTATCATATAAAAGGGCTAATAAATTCTTTACTGTAGAGGGAGGTATAGAAAAAATGACTACCATAATTGAAAGAGAAAATAAATTTTATTTATTAATCAGGAAATTCACAGGACATAAATGGGAAGGATTAATAATTACTCAGTTAAAAGAATTTTTAAGAAGAAGAGAAACTATTATGAAAATTGCTTATGCATCTGGACTAGTAGGTGTATTGGGAGTTGTTTTTTCTTTTACTATGGGTACAGAAATAATTGGTGAATCATTAATAGTTGTAATGTTAATTTATAGTGGCGGTATGATGTATGGCTTACTTTTCGGTAGTTACATTTTTGTTGGTTCAAAAGATCTTATTTGGGTCTATAAAAGAAGCCCTCGAAACATTCATTCACTAGTTTATTCTTATATGTTAGCAATGTTAATTTTTAATGTATTTATGACTATTGGTCTAACAATTTTTTTCACTATCTTTTTTGAATTTGATGTTTTTACGATTATCTTTTTCTTTTGTTTTTATCTAATTTATTGTCAAGTAGTTATATCTCAAGCAGTTGGTATTCAGTGTTTTTCTCCTTCATTTGAGGAGAAAGGTCGTACAATGACAACTAATAATCTTATTTTAATGGTTCTTCAAATGGTTCCCTTCCAATTTCTTTTTATGTTTCTAATAATCATGTTTACTCCACCATCATCTCCAGAATTAGTAAAATTTTACTTTCTAAGTCCAATGTTATTACTTTCGGCTGGAATTGCTGTTCCCTTATTGTTTTTTGGGATTAAAAAAATAAGTAAGATTGAATAAAAAAAAGAATTTCCAAATAAGTTCGATTTATCTTATTTTTAGTCACTTAATATACGTTCCAAACCTAAAAAATTCTTTCAATTGTTTTGAATTAAATATTGGACCGTCTTTACAAACAGAAATATTATTATCTGTGCCAAGACAACATGAACCGCATAAACCAATTCCACATTTCATTTTTCTCTCTAATGATGCTTGAATCTCAACATTATAAGATTCTGCAATCTCAAGTACTCGTTTCATCATAACTTCTGGACCACATGTTAAAATTAAATCGATCTTTTCTTTCTTAATGATCTCTTCGATTGTATCAGTGACAAAACATTTTCTTCCTACTGATCCATCATCAGTACTGCATAAAGTATTAGGAATTAGATCAATTAACCTATCAACAAGAATTAAGGAAGGTTCATCTTTCGCTCCAATTGCCACAAAAATATTTTTCTTATTTTGTTTTAATGGTTCAATCAATGAAGTAAGAGCAGCAATTCCCATACCTCCACCAACTATAAGTATATTCGAAGCATCTTCATAATTCCATGAATTGCCAAATGGACCTCTTATACCAATCTTATCACCTATATTTTTTTCAAATAATTTAGATGTTCCTTCTCCAATTTTTTGTACGGTTATTTCAATTAAGTTACCATCAACATTAGAGATTGACATTGGCAAAAAGTCGACATCAGGTAACCAGAGAATAACAAAATTTCCTGGTCTATAAGCTGTAGCAATTCTAGGATTCCTAAAATAAAAACTCTTAATCTCAGAAGAGTGCTCTATTATTGATTCAATAGTTACAATTTCTGTTTTATTCCTAGTTAAATCTATTATCAATTCTTCATTATCTTTTTCCAGAGGTTTTACTTCAAGAATTCCATGGTTAACAGCAAGATCAAAAATTTCTTTTCCCCTTGGGGTTCTAATTATAACGGTTTTCCATTCACTTTCACTACCTATTTCACCTACAGAAATATCTGCAAATGAGGCAGTATAATCAGAACAAGCAAAACAAGCATTTCTTATAGCTTTATCATATAAATGATTATAAGGAATTTCATAGGTTTTTGAATTTGTCCTAATCTTCAATTTGAAATTATTTCTATCAGTAAAAATCCTTTGGATTTCACTTGAATTTATATTAAACTCCTTATAATATTCTAATAATTTTTGATTATGAAATGTGCCAAAACAAAAAGTTCCAATTGCTAATGAAATCAAATCATATGCTTCATAATCAAATCTTGGATGATTTTGTAATTTTTTTAAACCTTGAATCTGACATGGAGTTCCTACAACAGCAATATCTATAAATTCTTTATTTATCGCTTCGCCTATTAATGAAAGTATTGGATTCTGGCTTGGTTTATACCCAATTCCCTTAAATAACTCATTTTGATTCGAAGCAATAATAGGAAAAGGGTTAAAATTTTCATCCTTATCAGTAATAATTGCTGAATCTATTAGTTTATTCTCCATTGCAATCCATAATAATGCTGTTAATGGTCCAGCTTCCATAGGCATTTTCTCGCGCGCTGAATCTGTTATTCTTGAAGAAAAAATTTCAATATAGTGCCCTAGAATTTTCTCTTGTTCTTTTGCAAATACCCATTTATCTAATAATGATAATGGAATCTGATCAGTTCCAGTTTTAGGACATATATTATAACATAGTCCAAAACCATCCCGACAGGTACTTACATCTTTACAAGAACCATCTTCAACAGGTATTTCTTTTTCACTATCAAATTTTATATTACTACAAAATGCTCCACAAGCCCCACAATATAGGCATTTACCTGATTTTATAATTTCAGAATCTAATTCTTGCCACCCTTTTTGGAATTTCTCAATGAACATTTTAATCATTACCCTCTTTTAATTGTTTTAAAAAATCTTGAGCTTCTTTTTTCCCCAATTCAAATGCTTCCAAATTTTTATCTAATGTAGAACTTGGCACGAAATTTTTAATAGTTTCAATAGCAGATTCTTCAGAAATAAATCCAGAAAGGATAGTAAATGCCCCAAAAAGAATAGAATTTCCAAAAACGATATTTCCAAAATTCTCAACCGCTATCTTCTGAGCTGGAATACTTAATGCTTTATCGATCCTTCTTACAGCTCTAAATTTTTTGATTGTTGATGGGTCCCATATTAAAAATCCTGTACTTTCGTCTTTTTTAATATGTTCTGGTTTAATGAGATTAGCGGATTCTTCAGAGAGAATTATTAGAAAATCATATGGTTTTAAGGCTTTAGGGTAATTAATTATTTTAACTTCTTTATCTAAATCAATTACTACCTCTGCCCAGCATCTTCCTCCTCGAGCTGAAGAAGAATAAGCCTCTGTTTGAGTTGCTGCTAGATTTTCATATAAAGAACTTGCTGTAATTATCATCTTACTAAGAGTGATGACACCTTGACCTCCAAAACCAGAAATTCGGACTTCATATCGAGTCACTTTTTACTTTTCCTCCATTGCGATTTTTTGAATTTTAGCATATTCTTCAGAATATTCTGGTTTATTAGGGTCATATCTGAATTCTCCAATAATATAATTATTGAATAATTCTTCTTCTGTCATGAATTTTGCTTGATTGATACGTACACTGATCCTTTTTATCCAATCTAGCATTCTTCCTGTATTATCCATTTTTTCACCTATTATATCTAAATATTCAACTCCTAAACGATCTAAATTTTTCCTTCCAAAGTAAGTAACACACGGAGTTATTACTTCAATTACAGAAGTACCTTTATGTTTTAAGGCTTTTCTAAAATATTTCATAAGTGTTCGTGGATGTGCTACCGTTGTTCTTGCAATATATGTTGCACCAGCAGCTAAAGCTAGTTTTACACCATCAGTTCTGTTTTCAAACATCTTATATGGTGTAGTTGTGCTTTCTGCACCATACAAGGTTGTTGGAGCAGCTTGACCTCCAGTCATACCATAAATACTATTATTAAAAATAAATATAACACAATCAAGATTTCTACGACAAATATGGATAAAATGGTTTCCACCAATTCCGAAACAATCTCCATCACCAGAAAATATAATAGGTTTTAATTTAGGATTCGCCATTTTCATCCCTGTAGCTACTGCTGGTGCTCGACCATGAAGTGCAAAAAATTTTTGAGAAGTATGATGTACTAATGTTACTAATTGAGTATAACAACCAATTCCAATAATTAATGGGAATAATTTTGGTTCTATTTTTTCATCTTCAAATACACGAGTAAAAATATGCCCTATAATACCATAACCACATCCTGCACAAAAAAGAGAGTTATAATTACCAAAAAGATATCCTCCCGTGGAGAATTGGACATAAGGATGATCAGGTTTTTCTTTTGGATACATTGGACCCATACCTGACATTATTTTGACACCTCTCTTATAACTTTCAATATATCATCTGGATGGTGTAATACACCTACTTTGGGAATTTTTATTATTGGAGTTTCAAGTTTAGTTACTCTTTCTACTTGTTCAGCAATGAATCCTGTGTAATTTAACTCTGGCACAATAACTGCTCTGGCATTTTTGACTACATTCTTTACTTTTTCATCTGGAAATGGCCATACTGTTACTAATCTAAATATTCCAACTTTTATTCCTTCCTTCCGGGCTATATCAACTGCATGATAACATGCTCTTACTGGTAGACCATATGCAATGATAACTATATCTACATCGTCTAATTTATATTCATCGGTTATAGAAATCTTATCTATATTAGTTTTAATCTTTTCAATGAGCATTTCCATGAATTGTAATGCACTAACTCCTGGAAGACCTTCAGAATTATGAGGTAGATGAAGAGTCATTAGTGGAAAATAATCTGTACCGATTATTGGAGGTTTTGGGATAATATATTCCCCAGTACTATCATCCTTGTAAGAGAACTTTTTAGTATAATCTTGAGGTAATTCACGATTAATAACTCTTGTTATTATTTCTTCTTTTGGTGGAATATAAATAGGTTCATGAAGATGTCCTAAATAGGCATCAGAGAGAATAAAAACAGGACATCGATAAGTTTCAGCCAAATTAAAAGCTTCTATTGTTAAATCAAAGAGTTCTTGGCAGTTCATTGGTGCTAATGCAATAACTTGAAATTCCCCATGACCAGCAAAGCGTATCAGTCCTAAATCATTGTGATGTGGAGCAGTTACGGGTCCGTGACTACCGGGACCAATTCGCTGAACATCACATAAAACAAATGGAATTTCAAGATTTGCTGCCATAGAAATTGTTTCAACCATCAAAGAAAGACCTGGTCCAGAAGTAGCAGTCATTGCTTTTGCTCCTACTAAAGAAGCCCCGATGACAGCGTTTATTGATCCCAATTCATCTTCCATTTGCATACAACTTCCTCCAACCTCTAACAACCGCTTGGAAAGATGTTCTATGACCTCAGTTGAAGGAGTTATAGGATAACCTCCAAAAAAACTCAGCCCAGCAGCTAATGCGCCTTCTGCCATTGCAACATTTCCCATCATTACATATTTACCTTCTGGTAAATATCTTTTATTATTTCTTATATTCGTTTTATTCACCTCTTTAAGTCTTAGCTCTTTCAGCTAGAATTTCCTCTTCTTCTAAAACATAGATACACCAATCAGGACAACAATATTCACACCTTCTGCATCCTGTACAATACTTTGCTTTGCCTTCTTTAACTTTTGGAACGTAAGCAATCCTGTAGTTCAATTCATCGCTAAGTTCTAAAATGCCTGTGGGACATATAGCTATGCATGCTCTACAACCACCACATCTATCTTTATTTAAGAAAAGAGTGAACTTTTTCTCTTTATTCTCTATTAATTTTGGCATTTTTTCATTTTACCGATTAATTAATTTATATAAACTAATATATTAATAGTTATAAATTTCAATTTAAATTATTTTAAGTGTTTCTAAAATTTTCCCGATAAAAAAAATAAATTATAGCAATTAGAATGTTTTAATTTATTAGAGGTAAAAATGATATTATGTCTAACAAATCAATGGAACCTTTTGGTTTAGCTTTAAAAGATTATTTTGAAGGAAAAATAGATGCAAAAATAATATTCCACCGAGATGATGGATTAAAACATGATTATTTTGTATCTCATTGTTTTAGAAACGGAAAAGAGTTCTCCCCCCTTGAACACCATGCATTAGAGTTATGTAATGGTAAAGTATTAGATATAGGTGCAGGAGTAGGACCAGATAGCCTTGAACTCCAAACTTTAGGATTGAAAGTATTAGCAATTGATATATCCCCTCATGCCTGTGAAATTATGAAAAAGAGAGGGGTCAAAAATGTTAAATGCACCTCAGTTTATGATCTGGATGAAAAATTTTTTGATACCATCCTTCTAATGGGACGAGCTATTGGGTTTGTTGAGGATCCATCAGGTTTAAAAAATTTTTTAAATTATTGTAAGATTTTGCTAAATCCTGATGGTCATGTCTTATTAGATTCATTAGATGTCCGAATGACCACTAATCCTGATCACCTAGCTTATCATGAGAGAAACCGTCAATTAGGGCGTTATTTTGGTGAAATTGGACTTCAAATGGAATATAAAGGAGTTTTAGGAGAAAAATTCAGACTTCTACATATTGATCCTCAGACTCTTAAAGATTGTGCTCAGGATACAGGTTGGTCCTGTGAAATACTCTATAAAGGAGAAAATGGAAATTATTTAGCTCGAATTTCTAAATAACACTCATCTTTTAAAGTTTCCGGTAAAAAATGAGCGAGATTAGGTTATTTTAATGCATTCTTTACTATTTTATCTAAATCTTTAATAAGAGAATCATCAATAGGTTTTATTGGTGTTTTCTTTACTAATTTAGCTGCTTCTTCTCTTGCTCTTTTTCTTGCAGATTTAGATCCTAATGCTTTCCACGTATCACGAGTTGTTCTATCTATAATAGGACTTGGTAAGAAGAGTTCTTTTCTAAAATATTTTAAAGTCGTTGGATGAGATAATAATTCTTGTGTTTCTTCATAATCTTTTATAATTTCGGCTGCAAAAGGAGAACCATAATCCTCTATACCTTGGATAAAACGTTTTACCATTCCTACAATTTCATTGTCAATTATTAATTTTTCTATACTTTGCGTAGATTCAAAATCTAACATCCCAGGACCAGAAACCATATTATTTCCAGCAAGTGCTGCTAAAAGGGCTCCCATTCCTGCTTCAAAACCTGCTTGGCTATCAGGAACTTTTGAATCACTTAAACCCATATATGCATGAGTAGGCATATTCAAGAATTTTCCCATTTCAATATCTCCAATGTTTATCATCATCGTCTCGATTGCACCCATTGGAGTTGTTCCTTGTTTCATATCAAATACAGCCGGAGAACCTCCCCATACTAAGGGTGCACCATACTTTGTTAATTGAGCAATTACAACACCAGCAAGACATTCCGCACAATGTTGTGTGATGGATCCTATTAATGTTATGGGTGCGCTCGCACCTGCTAAGGGCATCGAGACAAACTCAGATGGTATCATACTTTTAGCTGCATCAATTAAAGATTGAGTTGTAAGATCAGACCACTTCAAAGGAGGACTTGGGCATGCATCAAAGATAGCTAGTGGTTTTTTTGCTAAATCATCTTCAGATAGTCTGCAGGCTAATAGTATTTCCCGCATGATTGAAAAGCTTTCTTTACGAAATGTTCCGGTTACTACCGGTTTATAACAATTAGATAAAGCTATATATAATCGATGCCAGTCCTGAGCTACATTAGGAACATCTTTATAAATTAAAGCCGTACTTTGAGCTTCAATAAATTTTAAATGCTCAACCACTTTTGAAAAGCGAACAAAATCTCTCGACAAGGCTTCTCTAATTTTTCCAGTATTCTCATCAAGAATAAATATCGCAGCAGAACCTGGATCAAAATGAACTTGATCATTCTTTAATTGAATATGCTCATTCCCTTCTCTATCGTATAAACTTATTTCTCTAGGTACAGAGGCTAAACATTTATCTACTAAATCATGCGGAATAAAATAGCGTGAACCTTTAAAATCAATTTCATGCTGGTTAAATAACTCCTTTGCCTCTCGATTTTCAAGGAATACACCTTGAGTCTCTAATATCAATTTAGCTTCAGTAAAAATTGATTTCTTATGTTCATTATCTAATAGATTAATTTTTGGTCTAATAATCGGCATTATAAAATTTTCTCCTCCTCAGGTTAATTTCAAATTGAATCAATAATTTTTCGAAGTTCTTTAATTGTTTGAGGAGATGTCCCACAACATCCTCCTACTATTTTAGCACCGTTCTGTATCATTTCATAAATATCTTTGGCAAAATCCTCAATTAGTTGTTCATAGTATGTTCTTGCCCCCTTTATTCTTGGTTGTCCAGCATTAGGTTTTACTGAAAACGGCTTATTAGTTAGATTAACAGCAATTTTAAATAATTCAACCATTTCTTTAGAACCATTGGTGCAATTCGCTCCAATCACATCTATTTTTTCATTTTCTAATAATTGAATGCATTTTTCCAAAGAATCACCCATTATTGTAAAAAATCCTCTTTTTGTCTTTGTATATGTCATTGAAGCGATTATTGGTTTTTGAGATACACCTCTAATTGCTTCAATCGCTGTTATCATCTCTTCAATATCGGAAATTGTTTCAATATGCCAAAGATCAACTCCTTTCTCTAACAATTTTGCTTGAGTAGAAAAACTAGAATACCACTGTTCAGGAGTAGCACTTCCTACAGGTGGTCTAAATTCACCAGTAGGACCAATATCTGCAACAATTAAATGACCTTCAGGGCATGCTTTTTTTATATTTTCTAATGCATTTTTAACGATTTCTTCAATTCGCTCTTCTAGATTATATCGCTTCAAATTCATTGGTGTTGAACCAAAAGTATTCGTTTGGCACATATCAGAGCCTGCCTTATAATAGGATCTATGAACATCATTAATCATATCAGGATTTTCGATGTTCATTAAATCTGGGATTTTTCCAGGCGTTAGTCCTCTTTTAATTAATTCAGTACCCATAGCACCATTAAATAGAATAATTTTAGAATTGTCTTTTAACCATTCATTAAATAACAATTTTATCTAACTCTCTAAAAACTTCAATTTTTATTTATTTAAAAGAGATTTAACTAATTTGACAGCTTCAATAGCATTGTCAGCAAATCCGTCAGCGTTACATTCTTCTACCCATGTAGTTGTTACTGGAGCGCCACCAAAAATTACCTTGAACTTATCTGTTAAATTTTTTTCCTTTAAAAGATCAATAATTTTTTTCTGACCAATCATCGTTGTTGTTAAGAGCGCTGAAACACCAATAATATCTGCATTCTTTTCAATCGCAATATCAATAATTTTTTCAGCTGAAACATCTGCCCCTAAATCAAAAACTTCAAAACCATAAGCTCTTAACATTGTAGCAACAATAGTTTTCCCAATTGAATGGATATCACCTTCAATCGTTGCGATTACCACAGTTCCAAGATTTACTCTTTCTGAACCCTTCTGGAGATGGGGAATAATGATGTCCATGCAATTTTGCATAATCTGTGCTCCCTTCATTAATTCTGGTAAGAAAAATTCTCCTTCTTCCCATAACTCTCCTACTCGTCGAATCCCAGCTGCATATCCATTCTCAATGACTTTAAGTAAATCTATCTCTTCATTAACTGCCTTTTTGGCTAGATTTATAGCTTTTTCCTCATCTAAATTAACAATAGCATAGCATATTTCTGTATAGGTTTCCTCTTGGGACATTATAATATCTCCTAAACAGTAATTTATTCATTTATTTAAAAATTTTATTTATAATAATTAAAAGCTTAGTAAATTACATATAAAAAATAAGAAAAATATTACTGATAAATCGAAAAAAATATTTGAGAAGGTTCTTTTTTAAATTTAATTCTAAACAATCTTAGTTTAAGTGATTGGATGTCCAAAAAGTTCAGTACACAGCCAATTCGTGGAATGGAAGACTATTATCCGTCTGACTTACGTGAAGTTAATTGGATAATTGAAACAATAAGAGATGTGGCCGAGAGATATTGCTATGAAGAATTTGAAACTCCACTATTAGAACCGATTGAAATTTTTGCTGCTAAATCTTCTGATGAACTAGTTAACGAACAATCTTTTATTGTTGAAAAGAAAAAAGGAGAGAGACTAATACTGATTCCAGAGCTTACACCATCCTTGGCACGAATGGTAGCGAAAAAAAGTCAAGAGCTAAAAAAACCAATAAGATGGTTTTCAGTTCCAACTTGTTATCGTTATGAAAGACCTCAAAAAGGCAGGAAAAGGTCCTTTAAACAACCCAATTTCGATATTCTTGGCGAAAAGAGCCTTTACGCTGATCTTGAAATATTTAATATAATTGTAGATATATTTACTGAATTTGGAGCCACATCAGAGCAATTTCAAATTTATTATAATAGTCGACGATTCATGGATTCACTTTCTAAATTTATACTTAAAATAAGTGAAGATAAAATACCAATTGTTTACAAGGTATTAGATAAATCAGACAAAATGGAAGAGAATGAGTTTGAGAAATATGTAATTGATACATTTAAGAACGAAGTGATTATACAAGGTATATTCAAAATAAAAGATTCGAAAAGTGTAAACGAATTATTAGAGAAATTTGATAATATACCTAAAGAATTTTATGACTCTATAGGTTATCTTGAACTAATTGATTTTGAAAGATTACTATCTGAAGTAGAAATTTCAGATTATTGTACTTTTTCTTCTGGTACTGTGAGAGGTTTAGATTACTATACAGGAATTATCTATGAAGTATTCGATACAGGAAAGGAAAATATAAGAAGTATTTTCGGAGGAGGTCGATATGATGATTTATTATCACTATTTTCAGATGAAAAAATAACTGGTACTGGATTTGGGATGGGTATTTTAATGTTATCTTTATTCTTGAAAACATATAACTTAATTCCAGAAGAAGTTAGAGAGAAAGATTATACTGATACAATTTATATTGCATCTATTAATGAAGAAGTATTCATATACTCCTTTAAAATAGCTGAAGTTGTGCGTAATGAGGAAATTCCATGTCTAATTGATTACAGATTCAAAAATTTAAAAAATCAATTAAGCAGAGCAAACGAGCTTGGAGTATTGATCACATTAATCGTGGGACCTCAAGAAGTGGAAAAAAATGAAGTTACAATTAGAAATATGAAGACTGAAGATCAAAAAACTATTAAATTAACTTATCTTATTGAAGAAATTTATAATATTATAGAACAATTTGGAGAATAAAAAGGAATATCTTTACTCAATTGTTTTCTCGATTTGGTACAAAGGTATATCTTTTTGAAATATTAGATAACATAGTACCAAATGAAGAACCTGAAATATCTCATTATCTGAAAGAATATCTGCAAGATGAGAGGTTCGAAATATACACCAATGCTAAAATAAATAAAATTGAAAAAGAAGGTTCTGAAATAAAATTAAATGTAATTTTTAATAATAATGAATTATCTTTTAAAGCAGAACAACTCTTAATTGCAACGGGAAGGAGAGCAAATACTAAAAATCTTGGATTGGAATAACTTTAGGAAAGAAAGGAGAAATCATTGTCGACGAATTTATGAATGTTATGGATAATATATGGACTGCTGGGGATGTAATAGGCGAACCAATGTTAGAAACCATTGCTGCTAGAGAAGGTATGATTGCTGCAAATAATACTTTATCAAATGAAAAGATTAGAATGGATTACAAAGTGGTTCCCCACGCGATTTTTACCGACCCTCAAGTTGGGAGTATAGGTTTAACTGAACTTACAGTAAATCAAAAGGGATTTGTTTGCAGATGCAATACTATCCAATTAGTTTTGTCCCTAAAGCAAAAATCATTAATGATGATAGAGGAGTATTAAAAATTGTTATTAATAGGAAAACTGAAAAAATATTAGGTATTCATATTTTATCTCGTAATGCGGCTGATCTAATTCATGAAGGTGTTATGATTATTAAAAATCATATGACACTTGATGATGTTATTAACACAATACATGTTTTTCCTACATTGTCAGAAGCGATTAAACTTACAGCTCAATCCTTTAAACGAGATATATCTGTTATAAGCTGTTGTATTGAATGAGAAATTTCTATTAAAATTAAAGAAAAATTTGATCATAATTTTGTTTTTCTCCAAAAAAAGTTTTAGATTTCTTTCTAAAATTAGTTCTCAAATTAGGTATTTTTTCTCTATATTTTTATATATTTCATAATAGGTGAATTTTCCTTTCTTAACACCAAAAACTAATCCTGCTTGTTTTAATTTATTTATATGATGAGATATTGTGGATTGAGATACATTTAAAATTGCTGTCAACTCACATACACACATTTCTTTTTTTCCTATTAAGTTATAAATTAAAAATCTTACGCTATTTCCTAGTGCATAAAAATAATTAACTTTTTCATTAAAATTACTTTTAGATAAGATCTCATCTTTTTTTCTTTCTAAATCTTCAAGATATTCATTAATATCTCTATCTATTCCAAAAAATTTAATTAACCTTTCTATTTTTTCTTTATTCTTTAGATGCATATTAAAATATCAAAATTGTTTTTTAAATGGTTAAAAGTATAGATTACATAAAAATATTCTATTTATATGTGCAATCTATTATTTTATTTTACCAAATCTCTTCATTCATCTATGCTAATAACTTTTTTCATTTTTTGTATATTGTATTTTTTAGATATCAATTGTTATGAAAAATTAAATAATTCAAAATATTTCTCAAAATTCTGTACATATTTCTGAAATTGTTCTTTAATTAATTCATAATGAGTAAAATAACCTCTTTTTATACCTCTTATTATTTTCATGCGTTCAAGTATTTTTAAATGATGAGAAATTGAGGATTGCGCTTTATCTATTATTGCTTCCAATTCACATACACAATAATCTTTATCATTTAACAACTGTACAATTTTAAAACGGGTTTCATTTCCTAAAACATTGGAGAATTTCGTAAGATCTATTAAACTTTTATTTTTATTTAATTTAATACCAATTTCTCTTAAGGTATTAAAATAAGGTTCTATATCTTGATCTTGAAGATCAAAACATAGTTTCAGACTATTAATTATTTCAGCTTTTCTTTCACTTTTAATTTGTATCACTTTCAAAATTTTACATATCGTATTAAATATTTATAATGAACAAATCTATAAAAATGTATTTAAATTGAATTTAGTCAAAATAAATCGAAGTATTTAAATTTAAATAATCATTTTAAATTTATAATAAAAATCGGAAAAAATTAATCATGAAAAACGATGAGTGACGAAGAAAAAAAACTTGGAGTATTTGATAAATTGCTACCAGTTTGGATAGCGTTATGCATTATTATCGGAATCCTTATCTCTCAGTATGTCCCAGGCATAAGTGAAGTAATTGATTCTTGGCAAATTGCCGGAATTTCTATACCAATTGGTGTTTGTTTATTTCTTATGATGTATCCGGCAATGTTAAATCTTCAAGCCTCAGAGTTAAAAAAGCTTGGAAAAAATCCAAAACCTATCATACTGACACTTTTTTCGAATTGGATTGTCGCGCCATTTGTAGGGCTCGGAATGGCACTTTTATTTTTAGGAGGAAATCAGCAACTTATACTTGCAGTTATCTTGCTAAGTAGTAGCCCTTGTACTGCAATGGTTTTGGTATGGGGGTGGTTAGCAAAAGGAAACCAAGAACAAAATGTTATTACAACCAGCTTAAATACAATAACAATAATTATTTTGTATATACCTGTAATGACACTTCTGGTAAGTATAGCAAATATTACTTTAGAAAAGAAAATTCCTTTAGATCCAATCATGTTATTGATTTCATTAGGAGTATTTATCGGACTTCCGCTCTTATTTGGCGTAATTAGTAAAAAAACGTTAGTGAAATCCAAAGGTGAAGATTGGTTCCATAATAAATACCGACCGGTTGTTTCCACTATAGCCATAGTTGCCTTATTAATGACATTAATGGTGTTATTTTCCTTGAATGGTCAAGTGCTTATAGATAACCCCGATTTATTGCTTTTAATTACGGTACCCCTATTAGTCGGATTTGCAATTGTTGTGGGGTATAATATAATAGTTACTAAAGTATTAAAAGTGAAATATAGCCAAGCAATTATAACGGTACTTATAGGGTCTTCAAGTCATTTCGAAATTGCGATTGCCGTTGCTGTAACGATGTATGGTGTAGGTTCGATTGCCGCTTTAGGGACTACAATGGGGTTATTCTGGGAAATTCCTGTAATGTTATCCTTGGTTTATTTAGGGAGATATTTAGGTAGACATGGTTTCTGGAAAGGATATCAAGAGACAAACAGTAAATACAAATAATAATAGAATTAATTCATGAATTTTTTATATCTTTATTTTATTGTATATTTTAATATAAAATTAGAGGTGATAACAAAAATTAAGAAAATTACGTTTAAGATAAGTATACCACTAACGGGATTATCAAAAGGAAAGGAATTTACTGTTGAGGTAGATGATAATGCCACATTTGTACAAGCTTTAGCCATGGTTGATAAATATATTTTTGAACACCCCCAAGATTCGATTTTCCCAATATTTAAGGATTATATCCATAACTATCTGCAACTCGTGTGGAACCCTAAACAAAATGAAATTTATGATGATATTGGATTAATGCCATATGGTCCAGATGAAGAGGGAAACCCAAGGAATTTTATGCCATTAAGAGAAGATATAGATTTTAATCTATATCCAAATAGCATTATCGATATACAACCAGATTCGGGATGTTGATGAGAAAAAGTGAGAAATAGATTGGATATAGGACGGTTTAAAGCAACCATTCGAAAAAGATATGGGAAAGATAATGAGATATTTGCCCATTATTTTAAATTAAAAAGGAATATGTAAAAAAATTGAATGAAATCTTTTAAAAAAATACTAGTAAAAGATTGACAATAGGATTGCGTCCTATATATTCCAAAATATTTTACAATTTTTAAAATCCATAAATTATTATGATTAGATGAAAGAAATTCAAAATAAATCTTTAATCTATATAATCGAGAATAGTAATGATGAAAATAAGAGGTATAAGTCATTAAAAGCACTACACCCGATTAAATGGGCATTACAAATTGATAATTCTCTAAACTGTGTTATAAAATATATAGAAATAATAAAAGATTATAATGAAACATTCCTTAATCTTTTTTTAATCAATGAAATCAAGCATTATATGAGTAAGTATAAAAGATATCAATCAAAACTAGCAAAGTTTATATTTTATAATCATAATCTTGATGATTTGATTGAAAGATTCTTGAATTATAAAGTTTTAAATAATTTAATAATAATTTTTCCAAATCTAAATAAAGAGAATAAAACTGTTATAATACAGGAGGGAAAAATAAAAAAGTTAGCACTTACAAATTACAAAATAAAGAACATTAAAAATATTGAAGGATTAGATTTGCTAAAACATTTAGAGGATTTAAATCTAAGCTTTAATGATATCTCTGAAATTAATGGGCTAAATGGTTTATTAAAATTGCGGAATTTAAACCTATCTCATAACAAAATAACAAAAATTAAAAATCTTGAAGATCTTATTGAGTTAAATTCAATAAATTTAGGATTTAATAAAACTGAGAAAATAGAAGGTTTAACTAATCAAAAAAAATTAAAAAACCTAAACCTTATGCACAATAAGATTAAAGAATTCAAAGGTTTAATTCAGCTTCAATCAGTAGAAACTATTAATTTATCAAAAAATTTAATTTCTGAGATAAATGATTTAGATAATTTTGTAAATTTGAAATCTCTTGATTTAACCCTAAATAACATACCAGATATAAGTAAATGTGATAAATATAAGAAAAAAATCAGTCTTATACTCTATGGAAATCCCTTTAACACATATGATCCGGGTTTATGAAAAAATTTTTATTAAAATCTATAATTCCTAGCATTTAATAATATAAATAATTTTAAAACAAGGTTTAAATTTAGAATTAGTATATTTTACTTGTCTAGAATCATCAAATAAATTCTATTTTAAAATGAATTCATTCAAAAACCGAGATTATTATGAGTTACTTGGTTTAGGCCGAGATGCTTCCAAAATCCAGATCAAATTAGCATATCGACGGTTGGCAAAAAAATATCATCCTGATAAGAATAAAAAAGATCTAAAAGCAAAAGAAAAGTTTATAGAGATTCATGAAGCATATGAAACCTTATGTGACCCAGAACGAAGAGCACATTATGATCGTCTAGGTTTCAGTAGGATATTTTTTGATAAAGAATCTAAATCAACTTGCTCAACTACAGATTTTAAAGATTATGATTTTGGGAGTAATTTTGTAAATTATATTTCCAAATATTTTCGACGAAAGTAAATTTCTTATAGCAGTTTTTAGTTTTTTATTAATTACGTTATAATTACTTCTTGTTAAGATAAAAATTTTTAAAATCAAATATTAATTTTCATCGAATTTATCAATATTAAGCCCTTGTTTCTGTATTTCTTGAAGAATATACTCAAGTACCTTTCTTATATCCTCCTCTTTAATTTCGCTTAATTTAGGTAGATTCTTAAAAGTATTTAGATCATTTAAATTCATACGTTGCTTAGGGATGATAGCTTGGACGGAAATAATCAAATCTGGTACAATATCAAGATGTTTATAAATTACACTTACACAGGCTGTGTTACATCCGTTAATAATAATAATAAAGGAATGTTTGAGATGATTTTTGGTAATTTCAACTAATTGTTCTTTTTCTAATAATACATTTTTAAGAAAAATAGTGGAGCATGTCAATGAGCTAATAGAAGCTATTTTACTTTTCTCCGCCAATCGTATTGCTACCTGTCGTGCTAATTCACCATGATATTCTGAACCTGAACATGGTATTAAGACAATGTTTTCTGCGTGGATATCTTTTTTACTCAAATTAAATCAAACCTTTTGACTTCAATATTTCTGGTAGCTTTTTCTTCAGAGCAAATGATGTCGTAACGATTTCATTTCCATCAATAACTACACTATTACCATGCAAATTCAATTTTCTTGCTTCTTCAGAATCTAAATTCTTTGTATCGAATGTTATATACTTATTATAAGGTGTAATTACCTGAAAAACGAGATTCATAAATCTTTCCCATTGGCAAGCGCATACATTTAAAGGCACATAAATTTCTACTTTAAGTTTATTTTCTTTTTGAAGTTCACTCTCTTGTTGAACCATTTTAACACCTTCATTTTATATTTTTTGCTGGAGTTCTACAATTTTTTTAAATTTTTCATTTCTTTTAATTAAATTATCTACTATTGCCAATAACTTGAAAATTTGGGTATCTTTTACTTTAAACAATTTTTTATTCCCTTCCCTTCTACTTTCAAGGATGTCTGCTTCAGTAAGAGTTTTTAAATGTCTAGATAATGTAGATTGAGTTTTATCAAACACTTTTTCAATGTCGCAAACACAAATCTCATTTCCATGCCTTAGAAACTCTAAAAGTTTTAATCTAGTTTCATCGGAAAGAGCTCTTAATAAATCCAATCTTAAATTTTCAAGTTTCATATCTGTTTTATGCATTTATGCGTAATAATACATATACTTATAAACGAATTTTATATTTAAATCTTGTGTTAATAATAATTAAATTTTATTAAAATTAAGATAACAAATTCGAGATTAATAGGTGGTGCTAATAAATTGAACAATACAAAAAAAGAAATTGGATTCATTATGTGTGTTTGTACTGGAAAATGCCCTGGATTTGCCACAATGGATATATGGGATTTTATTAATCGTGTAAGAATTGAACTTCCTGTAGAATATGGATTTATTCATCCTCAATTGTGTGAAGAAGATGGCGATAGATTTTTAGATGATTATTTACGCACTGGTCGAAAATATATGGTGGCTGGATGTGCTCCAAACATGCAATATAAGTTATTTAGAGACGCTTTTAAAAAAGCAGGATTAGATGAAAAAACAGATTTAATTCCCTTGGATATTCGCGAAATGACTACAGATGAAGCTGTTAATTTAGTTGAAAAGACTTTGGAAAAATTAGAGGAGGATGTTAAAAATGAGTAAGAGTTATGATGCTGAAAAAGAAACATTTATGGGAATTCCAAGAAAGCAAATCCCATGGTGGCCAACAATTAATTACGAGAAATGTGATTTTTGCATGGAATGTGATAAATTTTGTCCACATAATGTTTATGCCCGTACTAATGACGAGAAAAAAAAATTAATTGTTAAAAATCCATATAATTGTGTAGTATTTTGTCGTGCGTGCGCTAAAACTTGCGCTCCTGATGCTTTATCATTCCCAGATAAGCGGGAAACGACTAATCTAATAAAGAAGCTTAGAAGTGAAAATAAGTAGATGTGATGCATAATGGATAAACAGTTATGTGTTTTACCTTGCAACGGTCTAGATAAATCACTAGGGGTAATTGCGAGAGTAGTAGCACTTAATCTAATTGAAAAAAAACCTGCTTTGAATTTAATTTGTCCAGTTTTGCTGAATACGGGCGATGAGAAATATGAATCTAATTTAAGAGAATCTAGAACTATTGTAATAGATGGTTGTATGACAAGATGTGCTACAAAATTAATCGAAGAGCGAAATCAAAAAATTTACAAACGAATATTTATCCCCGATATGTTAAAAAAGTTAAAAATAAAACCTGGGACGAGTTTAAAATTGAGTGAAAATGCCAAGAAATTAGCTGAAATGATTGCTAAGGGGTTTTTAGAGGAACTAAAAGTAAGCGAAAAAGAAGATATTGTTATCGTAGCTAAGACAGAAAGGATGGATTTTTTTGATATTACTGTGGATAAATTCTATTTTCAAGTTCCTAAAGAGGGATATTTCTTCAATGAAAATGATTGTTGGATCAAACCAGATGGTGATAGAGCTCTAATTGGTATTACAGATTATCTGCAAAATCAGTCAAGTGATATAATGTTTGTAGAATTACCCGAAATTGGTCAAGAAATTGAACAATTCGATGATGTTGGTTCTTTTGAATCTGTTAAAACAGTATTGCAATTAATATCTCCTGGTTCAGGAAAAATTATTGCTGTCAATAAAGCGTTAGAAGAACATCCTGAATGGATGAATCAAGATTGTTATCAACAAGGATGGTTTGCAGAATTAGAGTTAAAAGATTTTGAGGAGGATAAAGAATTACTTATGGATGGTCCAGAATATTTTGAATATATGAAAGAAAAAATATTAAAGGAAAAGGAATTATTAGATAAAGAAAAAGAGGATTAAGATGAGTGAAAAGAAAGTTTATATTATTCCGTGTAGCGGAATTGGAAAAGTTTTTGGAAGCATTGGCAGAAAAACAGCATATATAGTCGTTAACGAATTAGCGAAGGATAAGACCAATTTAGAATGCTTACCTTTAATAGTAAAAGGTAAAAAGGAAGTCATTGAGGCAATAAAGGAAAATAAAGTAATCGCCTTAGATGGATGCCCCCTAAAATGTTCTTATAATGATTTAATGGAAGCTGTTGGAAAAGTGGATGCTCATTTTTTGACTACTGATATTGTAAAGGAAAATAGGGATTTAAAACCAGAACCTTCAATTATTCCGGTTGGAGAAAATACTAAGCAATTGTCGATAAAATTAGCAGAAAAGGTGGCTGCTGAAGTTGATAAATTATTAGAAAAAAACATGGAGAGGGACGATTAAATGAAAAAAAAGGTTGGAATTATTGCTTGTAGTGGTGAAAAATTAGTTGGAGGCACTTTAAGTCGCGCAGCTGCGAGAATAGTTGTTGAAAAATTACGACCAAATAATACGATTATTTTATGTCAACCCTTATTTATGGCAGGTGGGTTAGAAAGGCATGGTGGGCAACAGGAGAGGGACTTTGCAAAAAATAATCCAACGATAACAATAGAAGGATGTGAAGAGGAATGTGCTAAAATTGCTGTTGATAAATATAGTGGTAAGCCTGCAGCAACCATATATATTCAAGAGATTGCCGGAACACATCCAGAACTAAAGCCAAAATCCCGCGAAGATTTAGGAAAGGATGGTATGAAACTTGCTGAAATAATTGCTGAAGAAATAGCGAAAAAAGTGGATGAATTATTTCAAAGTAAATAATAATGAATTGATAAAAATTAAAATATCATAAAGTATTTAAATGGAAAAGGATAAAAGCAAAATTAAGATTGGTATTGTATCTGATGGAAAATATGGTGAAAGAGCTTTTGAAAACACTAAAAAGCATTTTGATGTAGAATGGATATTAGTTCCAGATATCCCTCCAACAGTTATGTTAGATGATGATATTTATCTTGATATACCGGAGTGCGAGCTTTATTTATCATATGTTCGGCATCCAGATATCATTTTGGAACTAGCTGGACTCCAAAAACCATTAATCTTAGGCATAACACCTGGTCTTGGCTTATTAAAGCAAGCTAGAAATATTAATCCTAAAGTAGTTGGTCCTCGAACCATGTGTTCTTTAGAACCGAATACAGGAATTCCAGAGATTGATACTTTCGCAAAATATTTTGGAAAACCTCTTTTTGAATTAAATTTAGACAAGGAGACGAAAATTTTAAATGTAACGGTTTTAAGATCATCCCCATGCGGCTCCTCAGCTGTGGGAGCAAATTTCATGTTAAATAAAAAGTTAAGTAAAAAAAATTTTCAGGATTATGCTTTAACAGTATGTCATGAATGTAGAGCCCCTCGCTTTGGTCATACTTGCGATAAAGAAGTATCAGGAATCATTCACATTCTTTCCTTTATAAATTGTATTGCTCCTGAAAAAAGAACCATGTTCAATAATGAGTTGCAAGAATTTATTAAAAATTTGAATCAAGAATACAAAAATAAAACTGAAATGAAAATATTGTGAAATAAAGTGAGAGAAGGATTACAGATTTTATATGATTATTTATTAATCAATTATCCAAAAGAAAAAGTCGAAAAACTTATTAAGGGCATTTCGAATCCTGCTCGATACAGTTGGATCGTGGAGGAAATAAAAGACTGTATAACTGAAAAAATCAAATGATTCCTAAATATTATTAGATTCATTCCCAATAATTATTAAAAAAGTCAACTCCCATCGCTAATTTTTTTAGAAACCACTTCCTATTTATATTTAGACGAAAAATTTTACGAGATTGAATAATTTAATATCATTGTCAAAAATTTCTAAAATTTTGTCATTCATTTATCAATAATTATTAAATGCATTGCCAAGATTATTTAAAATACTCATGAATCTATTCTCATTATGCATTTTATTGAACAATTAATTCAATTAATAAAGGAAAAGAGAAGCGTTGTTTCTATGGGACTCGATCCCAGAATGGATAACGAAGGAGAAATACCCAAATATTTAATTGAAGAATATAAACACCCTGATAAAATTATTTTAGAATTTAATAAAGAATTAATTGAAAATACTTATGATTTAATTCCAGTAATTAAACCACAGATTGCTTTTTATGAAAAATATGAAGCTTTAAATGCTTTAAAGGAAACTATTAAATTTGCTCATAAAAATGATTTATTAGTAATATTAGATTCAAAACGTAATGATATTGGAACAACCTCAAAAGCTTATGCAGATGCTACATACAATATCTATAAAGCAGATGCATGTACTATAAATGCATATTTTGGAATCGATGGAGTTAAACCATTTTTGGATTATAAAGAAAAAGGACTATTTATTATTGTAAAAACTTCAAATCCAAGCAGTCATAATTTTCAAGATTTGTTTTCTGCTAAGATTGAAAACATTCCAAATTCACAGACAGAAATTGAAATTGAATCTATTAAATTAGAAAGAAATTATATCAAAATGGCAAGGTTAGTATATAATTGGGGATTAAACCTTGAAAGAAAGCGTTCTGATTTTCATAATTTAGGGGTTGTAGTTGGTGCTACTTATCCAAATGAGCTAAAAAGAATTAGAGAAATAGTGGAAAATTCTTTTATATTAATCCCTGGCTATGGAGCACAGGGTGCTCAGGCAATCGATATAAAATATGGATTTAAAAAAAATGGTTTAGGAGGGATTGTTAATTCTTCTCGTGGAGTGATGTTTGCATATAATAAAGATAGAAAATGTGCTCCAGAAAGATTTAGTAAAGCTGCTAGAGATGAAATTGTTTATATGAACAAGACTATCAATAAAGAAATTGGATTTTAGAAATCTTTAAGCACCATTTGGTGCAGGTGACATGAAATCCCCTAAAATGACCATTGCTAAAATAATTGGAACCAAAATTAAGAATGCAACAATTACTGATCGTTTAATGCCAATTTTATGTAATACATTAATTATATTTATGTCTATAAATAATGAGAGTAATATAATTGGGATAATAATACCTGGATCTGGACCTTCATCGTATGCTCCAGTCATACCCATTAAAAATGTTGGTAAACTAATAAAGAAAATGACTCCAAATTGAATTAAAAAACTTATAGCAACCCATTTTAAATTTCGTTTTGATTGTGCTTTAGTCATCATTAAACCAATCTTTAGAATAAAAATATCAGCAACTAATAATACTGCTATCGCAATGAGTGGTATATATTCCTCAATTAAGGGAGGTTCATCTTGGAATATCATTAGCATCATTTTTCCAATAAAATTAATTTTAAAGTTTTAAGCTTATTTTTAAAATAATTTTTAAGCTTATTTTTATATACAAACATTTTTGATTTAAATTTATTTAATTAAAATATAATATTTAGATTTATAATTAAAAAAAATACGAATTTTTGGAGGACAAACAAAAATTACATAATGGAATGATATGCAATGGTAGAAACCAAACACGAAGAAATTAAAGATATCGGAGAAATACCGAAAATTTATGTTGCTGTCTGTCAGTGAGGTATTAATATTGCTGAAATAATTGATTGCAGAGCACTAGTTGAATTTTCAAAAGCATTACCTAATGTAGTTGGAGCTTCTGATTATATTAGTCTCTGTACAGAGCCTGGAGCTGAATTTATAAAAGAAAATATGAATGAAAGTAATGCAAATAGATTAATTGTAGCATCATGCACCCCTATAACTCATGAACCTGTGTTTCAAAGCGTTTTAGAGTCGATGGGATTAGATCCTTCATACTTAGAATTTGTAAATATTAGAGAACATGCTAGTTTTGTACATCGAGATGATAAACCTGGTGCCCAAAAAGTAGCAGAAGATGCCATTAGATCCGGAGTCGCTAGAGCTGCTGTTTTAGAGAAAATTTTAATTAAAGAAGTAGATATAACTCAAAAAGCATTAATAATTGGTGGGGGTGTCGCTGGTTTAACTGCTGCTATTGACTTAGCAGAACAAGGATTTGAAGTCCATCTAGTTGAGAAGAGTCCCACTATAGGTGGAAAAATGGCATTGTTAGACCGAACATTTCCTACTGATGATTGTAGTATATGAATTCTAGGACCAGTCATGCTTCAAGCGACAAGAACTCCTGGGTTGAATCTTTATACTTATAGTGAAATGGAGGATATATCTGGATTTGTGGGAAACTTTGATGTAACAATCAGGAAAAAAGCACGATATGTTACAAACGAATGTAATGGGTGTGGAGCATGTATCGAACCTTGCCCTGTTTATGGTTATGATGAATTCAATGAAGGATTAAACCCAAGAAAGGCTATCTATGTTTCCTTTGCTCAAGCAGTCCCTTCTATAGCTCAAATAGATATGAACCAATGTATTAAATGTGGATTATGCCAGAAAGCCTGTGAATTAGATGCAATTAATTTTGATCAACAAGATGAACTTGTTACTTTAAAAGTAGGATCGGTTCTTGTAGCAACAGGGTGGGATGAATACGAACCCGAAACAGGCTACCTTGGATATAATATATATCCAAATGTAATTACAGAATTGAAACTAGAAAGAATTTTAGCTCCTAATGGACCCACACTTGGGCATCTTGTAAGACCCTCTGACGGTAAAATACCGAAAAATGTTTTATTTATTCAATGTGTAGGTTCAAGAGATTTAAACAAAAATACATATTGTAGTTCAGGTGTTTGTTGTATGATAGCAATTAAGAACTCGAAATTAATTAAACAACATTATCCTGATACTCAGATTGATGTAGCTTATATGGATATAAGAGCTGCTGGTAAAGGTTATGAAGAATATTTTACTGCATCACGAAAGGAAGGTATTCGATACATCAGAACTAATATTTCTAAGTTAAAAGAAGATCCTGATACTCATAATATTAAGGTCATTATCCAAAATACTCTTAGAGAATCATTAGGAATAAAAGAACTCGAATATGATTTAGTAGTTTTATCAGCATCAATGGTTCCAACAAAAGGTAACGATAAGCTTCAGAAGATCCTAAAACTTGAAACCAGCCAAGATGGATTTTTTAAAGAGTTTCATTCAAGATTAAATCCTATAGATACAAAAATTCCAGGTATTGTGCTTGCAGGAGTATCTCAAGGCCCTAAATCTATAGCTGAGTCAATTGTTCAAGGTAGAGCGGCGGCATCATCACTTTCAAGATTAATGGGGAAAGAAATTTATAGAATAAGATTAATACGTGCTACAGTTGATAAAGAAAAATGCGCGAAGTGTGGCCTGTGTGAGTTAAATTGTCCTTATGACGCAATACAGTTAATGGATGATGGAGCGGAAGTAAACGAGATATTATGCAGAGGTTGTGGATCTTGTTTAGCTAATTGCCCTTCAGAAGCAATAACTTTAAGATATTATCGAGAACCTCAATATGAAAAGCAAATTGATGCAATATTAGAGGAAATATAAAGAGGTGATAAAAATAACAGAAAGTAGAGATAAAAAAATATTAGCTTTTCTCTGTTGGAAATGAGGATATGGAGGGGCTGACATGGCAGGGACAATTCGAGCTCAATATCCTGCAACAATAAGACCGGTAAGAATAAATTGCACAGGTCGAGTAACTCCAAGTTTATTGATGCGAGCGATTGGAAAGGGTGCTGATGGTGTTATAGTGGCTGGATGATATGAAGGAGAATGTGACTATGAGACTGGAAATCTTATAGCAGAAAGAAATGTAAATTATGCTAAAGAAATTTTAAAGACTACTGGACTATCACCAGATAGAATCGTAATGTTTCATTGCAGCTCTGCAGAGGGTCAGATATTTCAAGAAGAAATGATTAGAATTTCAGAGATCATTGAGAATTTAGGCAGCAACCCTATAAAGGAATCTTTATTATTAGAAAAAAATAAGGATTCAAATGGACAAAAAAAGAAAAAAACCGAATAGAATGAAAAATGTGTCTAATGATTCTGAGTTAGAAAAATGAGAACTCAGTTGAAGAAATGGTTGCACCATTAACACATAAAATAATAATTAATTCTTTATTAAAGTGAGTTGAAAATGGGAAAAGACATTGAAAAATTGTTAAATCGAGCTAATCGATTATATAATGCAATGCAGTATAAAAAAGCTGCAAAAATTTTTACATCTTTGGGAAATTCTTATGTAAATTTAGGGGATTATGAAACGGCAAAAGTATGTTTTTTAAATGCAGCAAAATCTTATTTAGAAATTGAAAAATTCTTTCAAAGTATAGATTCCTTAAGAAATGCCGGGGGGACATCTCTTTTTAATAATAATTTTATTGAAGCATTTGATTTCTATAAAACAGCATTAGATTATGTACCAAATTTAAAAAATTCTAACGATCGATATTATAATTTCTTATTATTTTCATGTTTATCATATTTATGTTTACTTATTAAAGGAAGACAGGAAGAGGGTTTGAATTTAGTTAAAAAATTTAAAAATTATGTTGATGACAGGTATTTTAAAGAAAATAGTTTAATAAGACTAGTCAAAGATTTAACTATCGCAATAAATGATAAAAAAATTAAGTATTTAGAAAAGATAGAGCATGATTTTCAGAAATTTAATTTTCGAGAGCCTGAAAAAATACTTGCGAAAAAGGCATTAGTTTTGGTAAACACTTACAACTCATTAAAAACAAATTTAAGTCTAGATAAAGAGGTATATACCACAAATGAATTGATAACTTTGACTTTAGAAATTAATACTAAACCTCTATTAGAAATCTCAGACTATGTATTCTACAATTATCAAATAAATGAATTAATAATCACAAAAATAGGAATAAAGATTTCTGATAATTTTACTACTCAAGAGAAACCAGAATTGCCCATTATATTAAAACCAGGACAAATTAATAAATTGATATTCAAAATTAAGCCTCATTTTCAATTAGAAAAGCCCTTCATAGGACCAATTATATTAACTTCAGAATTGGATGGTAAATTGATTTTTTATCACACAACATCTCAACATTTAACCCCAAATCTAATATCTCCTCCTCCCTCATTAGACGTATCAATAAAAAATTTAAGACCACCCCTCATTGACAAAACTTTTCCATTAGAAATTTTACTAGAGAATAAAAGTGAAGGAGAGGCCTTAGATCTTAATGTGGAAGTTGACTTTCCAGATGAAATGAAAGTAATGAGAGGAACATTAAAGAAACAAATATATTCTCTTAAGCCAAACGAAGATATAAAGTGGGAAATTAATCTTAAACCTTTAGAAGCCGGAGATTATACCATTAAAATTGACACCACTTTTAAAGATCCCGATTCAAACCAAATAACAGAAACCAAAGAATTCCCGTTTTCAATAAAATTATAAGTTCCATCTTTCTAATACTTAAAAAGTAAGGGATCTTAGTTCACTTTTTCAAATTCTAGGATTATTATTGAAAACCAATAAAATTGGTACAGTACAATATTAACTACATACTTAAAAATTTACCATAATTGATGACTTTACAATTTGAACGAAGATTTGTGTTTTAAAGATTTTTTAATTCAAAAATTTACCAGATCGTTTTATAAAACTATATTTAAATTTGTAATATAGAGTTAGAATCTTACGAGAATAAAGAATACATATTCTTGTTAAAAGTTAGTTATATATATAGAAATTTTTATTAATTTTATAATTAAATTAAATTTTTGTACTACATGGGGTTTAAATTATGTCTAAAAACTCAAAAGTTTTAGTTATTAGTTGTTTAGTTATATTTTCGATTATATATCTAGGATATAATACTACAAATGAACAATTAAAAACATCAAATGGCTTGCATCTTGCAAATGGTGATACATTTACAGGAGATTATGATGGAGATATCTCAATACTATATTATGAACGCAATTCTTCTTTTTCTTTTTGGTCGGATCAAAAATCTAGCACTAATATCGTCCGTCACAATGCATCTTTTAATGGTGTTGAATATAAAATAAATAATTTGGAAATCTGGACAGATAATCTTATAAATGAATCATATTTGGGGGAATTTATTATAGCAGACAATATATCTAATCAAATAAGCCTAGCACCAGCAATAGCATATACACAAGAGTTTACGGTGGATGATTTAATTGCGATAGATGAAATATCAATTTATTTAAATTATAGTTTAATAGTAGAACCATTTGATTGGTATTACATGCTCCTTCAAATTTTTAATGAGGATTTCACCGAAGAAATTGATTGGATGTATCAAGAAGATCATAAATGGGATAGACAAGAATGGGTTTCTTTCGATCCCCATCCTAATATTTTTGAGCCGGGTAAAAAATATAATTTTCTCTTTATTATTATATCGGGAGAAGCTTCTATTCCTTTCCCTAACGATTTTTGGAAAGCAGAACAATATAAAAATTCAACTTTTAATAAAGGTATTACCAGAAGTTTTGATGGGGTAAATTTGTTACCTATCCCTAATGATGACACTGTTGATATGTTATGTAAATTTACTTATTCAACATTAGTTAATCCAGCGGATATAGGCCTTAAGTATATAATTAACGATGAAATTATTGATCCAATTTATCAACCAAGCTCATGGGGATTTATGGGATATGAAGCATATTATTCTATCGCTCTCGATGCACCAGTAACCACCGATTTTAATATTACAGTAGTTACTAACCAGACAATCGAGTCTTGCCAAGTTTATATTGAAGCTTTTTACATTCATCTTATTAATGCAACTGGAACTTACTATGTTGATGAAAATAAAATAGAATGGACTATTGAATATCCATACGAAATTCTCACTTTTGGTTATTTCTTTTTATTTGAGAGGGATTGGGATTTTATGGGATTCTATAATCCTTATGGATATGAGGTAGAACAAATCTTTTTTGGTCCAATAAATCTTTATAATCATTCTTACTATGGAATTACTACACTTTTTGGACCACCTTTAGAACGAGGTACTTATACGGGAATCTTCCATTCCCCCAACTACTGTCATACTATAAGTACTAAACTTAAAAAAGGAGGAGATTTTATAGATAAAATCACTTTTGAAACAGGCCAGACAATTAGACTTGATGCAGAAATATTTAATTCTCTTAATGAACCAATGACGGGAGGAACTGGACAGATTATTATAAGATCCTCTTCAGGTCAAATACTTCATAATGAAACTGGTTTGACTGCAATTAACGGAACCATGAGTAGTTCAGAGATTAAATTAGGTTCAGGATTTAAGAAAGGATCTTATGAAGTTACCATTTTCTGGACAAATGGTGAAGAAATCGCCTACTTTTCAACAACATTTGTAATAGAAGAACCAGTTGATATATTATTTTATGTAGCATTAATAACAGGTATAGCTCTTGCTGCTATTCCTGTTGCCTTTGTGTCCCGCAGATATATCATGCAAAGAAATTGGCAGAAGTCATTGAGAAATTTATTTATTTTAACAAAAGACGGTTTAAGTCTGTATGAGTATTCTTTTGGAATTGAAATTCAAGATCCTGCTCTTATATCTGGAATGATTGCAGCACTTACTAATTTTGTACGAGAAGCTACAGGTAGTAAAAAAGCGCTTCGTACTGTAGATCAAGAAGATAAAAAAGTACTACTCTTTCATGGAAATTATACTACAACAGCATTATTAGGAGAAAAGGATCTACCAATAATACATAAACGTATTCGAAAGTTTTCAGAGGCATTTGAAGATCGCTTTGGTACACATCTAAAATCTTGGAAAGGAGAAACAACTCTCTTTAAAGAAGCCGAAATAATTGTAACTAAATACTTTCCTATTGATGTAGAAGAACAAGTTATACGAGGAGTAAGAGCAAAACTCACTGAATTCAGAGAAAGACTTGAAACTTTAATTGAACCTAATAAAATTATATCATTGATGCGAGAAATCACAGATTTTCTTTCTAGATATCGAACAATTGTAAACAAATATTATACTGATTACTATCTCGAAATCATAAGAGCCGCAGAAGATAAGATTTCTCCAGCTTAATTACCTTTTTTTTTATTTTTAATTATTCATTTTTTCTTGAATTAAAACCTTCTAACCTCTAATATAATAAAATAGGCAATAGAAATACTAAGCTCATAAATAAATTTATTTAGTTAAATTTTCTAAATAATACATAATTAAATAAAATTTAAAATTATGAAGCTAAAGGTAAAAAAAATCAATTATGAAACAGGAAATAAGAAGGATATTATTATTAATGTAAAGGATGCTCAAGTTCTTGGGCAAAAAGCCGGAGATCGCCTAATAGTTAAAAATATAGGATCAAAATCATTAGAAGAAAGATACTGGATTGGTATACTGCAAATAGATTATTCCAATTCCATTGTGAGTCCAGGAGAGATTGGTATTTCATTGGATATTTTAAAAGAGAAAAGAGAGATTAAAGATAATATGGTATTATCGATAAAACCTGCAGAATTACCAGATTCCTTTAGGTTTATTCAAAAGAAAATTAAAGGTAATAAACTAAATAGTGAAGAACTCAACAAGATTATTAGTGATGCAGCTACTGGACTTCTTTCTCGAATTGATCTAGCAGCTTTTATAACAAGTGTAAATATTCTGGGGATGGATAACGAAGAAATGACCGCTCTTACCCTAGCAGAAGCAAGAAGTGGAGAAACATTTGATTTTGGTCCAGATGTATATGACAAGCATTCAACAGGAGGGGTTCCAGGTAATAAAGTGTCTCTTATTATAGTACCAGTAGTGGCAACTGCGGGTTTAATAATCCCTAAAACATCTACAAGAGCAATAACATCACCATCTGGAACTGCAGATTCAATGGAAGTTTTAGCCCCGGTTATCTTTGATTCAGAAGAAGTAAAGAAAATTATATCTGAAGAAAAAGCCTGTGTAGTCTGGGGAGGAGCCCTCGATATAGCTCCTGCAGATAATATCTTAATAGAAATTGAACGACCCCTGCATATGGATCCTGTAGGTTTAATGATTCCATCTATTCTTGCTAAAAAAATAAGTATGGGAGTAAAAAAATTAGTTTTAGATATCCCTGTTGGTCCAGGGACTAAATTTCCTACCCCAAATGACGGAAAAAATTTCGCTTATATTTTCAAAGAAATAGCTAAGAATGTTGGGGTAGAAGCAGAATGCGCGTTAACTCTAGCTCATCAACCAATTGGCCATGCTGTTGGACCTGCATTAGAAGCTAAGGAGGCGCTTACACTGTTAATGGACTATTCCGCCGGACCTAATTCTTTAATAGAAAAAGCAACTGATTTAGCAGGAATTCTTCTTGAAATGGGGGGTAAAGCTCAAAAGGGAATAGGACAAAAATTGGCTAAAGAAATATTACAATCTGGTAAGGCTTATGATACAATGAAAAAAATTATAGGAGTTCAAGGAGGGGACCCTAATATAAAACCTGAAGAAATCAAGTTAGGTCCGTATATAAAGGAGTTTCATGCCACTAAGGGAGGACATATAACTGGTATAAATAATGCATTAATTAATCAGATTGCTAAGGCTGCAGGGTGTCCCTTTTCAAAAAGTTCTGGAATAGAAGTTATAAAAAAACAAGGTGCAAGAATAAAAGATGGTGATTTAGTCTTTAGGATTTATTCAGAAAATCAATCTAAATTAAAAAGAGCAGAAAAAATTTATAATTCTACTGGTGGTCCAATAGTATTAGGTGGAATGATGATTGAAAGAATTTAATTTTCTTATTACATTTTTGAATTTAGTCTAACCTACAAATTAGAAAAAATGCCTTTAACTCCAAAAGCAATATATGAGGATTTAAAGAATAAAGATTTAGATTATAATTCAGCACTTGAAATATTAATTACCTTAATTGATAATACGGATAATGTTGATACCAGATTAGAGAGCATTAAGATTTTAGAAAAAATTCAGGCGAAGGATGATAAAGTTTATAAACTTTTGGAGAATCTGTTAATTTCTGATTCAAATGAAAATATAAGAAATTTAGCGGCATCTCTGATAAAAACTCTTTTTCTAGAAAGAGCATTAGAACCGATGAAATGGGCTCTTGAAAATGAAACATCATTAATGTGTCTAATAACAATAATTTCTACTTTATCTGAAATTAATAACAAGAAATCTAAATCAATTTTAGTTGAGAAATTACACAACCTGTATAATCAAAAATATAAATATAATTTAAAAGATGTTTTTGAAAGAAAAAAGATTGAGAGTTTTTCTCATAAAGATCTTGCAGAACTATTAATTAATTATTACTTCATCTCATTTTTAAAAATTAAGTTTGGTTATATAAAGTTTGAATTTAACAATTTGGGGTATATTACTAAATTAGATTTAACTAATGTGGATCCACAAGGTATTTTTTTAACAAATTTTTTTGACTCTATACTTTCTCTTAAGCAACTTAAGGTTCTTGATCTAAGGTTTAATCATTTAATAAAACTATCAGAAATCTCAAATGAATCAGATTCAATTATATCTTTAGATTTAAGTTATAATAAATTAATTAGACTTCCAGAATCTATAAACAAATTAAAATCCTTAAAAAAATTAAATTTAAAATCAAATAGATTAAGGCTTCTTCCTGATTCTTTATGTAATTTATCACTACTCCAAACATTAAATTTGAGAAATAATATGCTGAATGAAATCCCTAAATCAATAACATCTCTTAAAACACTTAAGAATTTAGATCTACATGGAAATAAATTAAATTCAATTGAATTTAGGTTGAACGATTCAATTAACGAACTTGATTTAGGTTGGAATAACTTTTTTGAAATTCCAACCAGCATAAAAGCTCTTGCTTTATTAGAAAAATTAGGTATGAGTGGAAATAATATAAAGAAACTTCCTAATTGGATTTCTTCATTTCAATCTCTGAAAAGCTTACATTTATATGATAATGATATTACTAAACTACCAGATTCGATAGGGAACTTGACTTCATTAGAAAATTTGATTTTACGGAATAATCAACTCTCTAGCTTGCCAGAATCATTTCAGAATTTAAAAACTCTTAAAAAACTTAATTTAAGTTGGAACAATTTCACTTTTCTTCCTGAATGGATTGGAGAATTATCCTCATTAGAAGAATTAAATCTATGGGGAAATCAACTTGAACAATTAACTGAATCAATTGCCTTACTCCCTTCACTTAGAATATTAGATTTAAATTTTAATAAAATTAAAAATATTCCAGAGCCACTGAGACGATTAGAGAGAAAAAGGGGGCTAATAATCAAAATTTAATTTAATTTACTTAAATATTGGCTAAAATAAAATTTTATAAGCATAAAAATTTAATTATAATTCATTATTTCAATTTTTTCAATTAATATATAAAATCCTTAATACCTTTTAAGATTTGAATCATCTTGGTAAAAAAAAAATATGTTGAGATTATAGTAAATGAGGATAGGTGTACAGATTGTATTATTTGCCAATTATGGTGCTCTTATATAAATAAAAAGCAATTTAATCCTTATGAAGCAAATATAATAATTGAAAATAAATATGGATTATCTCCAAAAATTTCTTTTTTAGAAAGTTGCCTTCACTGTGGGCAGTGTGCTCAACATTGTCTTTATGGTGCATTGGAATATAAGGAGGTTGTTGATTAATGGACTGGAAAGGGTATACTGGTAATATTCTTAAGATAGATTTAACTGTAGATAAAATATCTATTATTAAACAAAATGTTGATGATATTAAACAATTTATTGGAGGACTTGGAATAAATACTAAACTCGTAGCTGATTTAATTAAACCCAAAATTGATCCATTATCGTCTGAAAATGTAATAATAATTGGAGCAGGTCCCTTAGTTGGGACAATCACTCCAGGTGCCTCCAGAACAGTTGCTTCAACTAAGTTCCCAACAACAGGGGCAATCGCCTATTCATGCGGAAGTATGAGTTTTGGATTTAATTTAAAACATTCTGGATTTGATCATATAATTATCTCTGGTAAAGCTGAAGACCTTGTATATTTAGTGATATTAAACGAACATATAGAACTTATTGATGCGAGTGACATTTGGGGAAAAGATATCGTAGAATCTACTAATTTTTTGCAAAAGAAGTACTCTGAATCTGGAGTTATAGCAATTGGCCAAGCAGGTGAAAATTTAGTTTATGGTTCTTTGGCTTTAATTGATAAAACATCTACTTTTGGTAGAGGTGGTCTTGGAGCAGTTATGGGTTCTAAAAATTTAAAAGCAATAGTTACGAAGGGAAGTAGGGGGATTTCTATAGCAAATCCTAAAGAATTTAATCAATTATATAGAAAACTTTTTGAACGAATTAGGAAATATCCTCAAAGAGAATCATGGCATGAATTAGGAATGTTAAGAAGTTTGCCCGTTGGAATGATCTTAAAGGCTTCAGGGCAGCATAAAAAGGCAAGACAATGTAGTGAGAGAATTTATCTTAAAAAATTAAAGAAACGTCGTATAGCATGCCCTTCATGTCCTATGGGTGATAAAGATATTCTTGAACTCCAAGAAGGCAATTTTAAAGGTTTGATAAATTATACGTCATCAGTTATTAATCCTTTTTTAATGTTCACACTTGATGATTTAAATACTTATGATGAAGCTATAAAGTCATTTGATTTAGTGAGTAGATATGGATTAGACTCATTAACAATAACCTCTCTCTTAAAGTTTTGCACTCATTTATATGAGAAAGGAATATTAACAAAAGAGAATACGGGAATAGAGTGGAAAAGCGATTACCGAACGTTAGTTCAATTAATAGAAATGATAGTATATAGAAAAGGATTTGGAAATATCTTAGCTGATGGGTGGAAAAGATTAGCTGAAACATATAAATCAGTTGAAAACGAAATGTTAACTGTAAAAGGCTTGGATATTATTTTCGAACCTCGCCTTTTACGTCTTGGAACTATGGAATTTGAACAAGTTGTGAACCCTAAAGGAGCTCATGTTGCATCTGGGGGCTCTCCAACCTATCTTGGTGCTGGAGGGTCAATAGGAAAATTTAAAATGCATTTTGATCGAATGGGAGTTCCTAACTCTGCTATAGGAAGGTTATTTACTCCTCCCTTAAAAAAAATGGTGGTAAATGTAGGAAGATTAACAAGATATTCCGAAGATTGGTACACGGTATTAACCTCTTTAGGATTATGTGCAAGAGCCCAGATGAATCGATTTTATGGTTTAGAATTAGTTACCGATATTTATAATGCAGTAACTGGATTTAATATGCAATTAGATGATTTGAGAATAGCTGCTGAAAGAACATGGAATTTATTAAAAATTATGAATATTAAAGAAGGATTTTCACGAAAAGATGATAAATTCCCAGAAGAATGGTTTAAACCTTTAAAATTTGGAGAAAATATCCTTAAATTCCAAGATTTTTTTGGTGAAACAATAATAACACCTGAAGTTGCAAATCAATTACTTGATGATTACTATGATGAGCGTGGATGGGATAAAATAAGAGGAATCCCTATGCAAGAAAAAATTAAAGAACTGTCTTTAGAGATGTATCTCTGAGGTATATAGATAAAGTTCTAAGTATACTTAAAATGATTTTATAAAAAAAAATTATTCATTTTTCAATTCAAAATGGAATTAACTCCCTCAAAAATTCACAAAGAATATCTAAAAAATAATTTAGATAAGCACTCTGCTGCCAAATTATTAATTTCTTTAATAGACAACAGTGAAAGTGATAAATTAAGAGTTGAGAGTATACAAGGGCTCGAAAAAATTAAAATTGATGATAACAAATCTTTTAGATTCTTAGAAAATTTATTAATTTCTGATTCTAGCGAAAAAGTACGAAATTCAGCTGCATTGATATTGAAAAATCTATATATCGATAGAGCATTAGAACCAATGAAATGGGCACTCATTCATGAAGAATCCCCTTCTTGTTTAAACATAATCCATACAACTCTAATAAAAATCATAAAAAATATGGTAGAAAATAATCAGCAAATATTACTTAGTGAAGTTAAAAAAATTAGAGAAAGAGAATTTAGAATTAGCCTTGAACAATTATCTAAAGTAAACTCAATAGAAAATTTCACTAGTAAAGAGTTAGCTGAAATTTTAATCAACTATTTTACATTGTCATTATTAAAAAAAACCTACTGGCGGCTTAAATTTAAAATAGAAAATTGTAAATTTATCGAACTTGATTTCATTTTTAAAGGTTTAACTGAAATTCCAGAACCTATTAAATATCTTTCATCATTAAAAACCTTAATCTTTAGATATAATCAATTAACAGCTCTTCCAGAATGGATTGGTAATTTAACTTCACTTGAAAGTTTAAATCTAAATGTAAATAATATTAAAATGTTACCAGAAGCAATAGGATCACTTATTTCTCTAAAGGAGTTTTTACTCTGGAAAAATGAACTTAGGACGCTCCCTAAAAATATTGGTTCTCTCTCTAAATTAGAAAGAATAAACTTAAGACTTAATCAGATAGAAGCATTGCCAGATACTATTGGTAATCTATCTTCACTTAGAAAATTTAATTTACATGATAATAAATTGCATTATCTTCCAGAAACATTAAGTTGTCTCAAATCATTAGAGGACCTTAACTTAAGTTGGAATGAAATAAGAGACCTTCCAAGTTCAATAGGAAAACTTACTGCTCTTAAGGTATTAGATTTAGAAAAAAATGAATTAACAGCTATTCCTGAGGAAATTACTTCCCTAAAATCTTTAAAAGTATTGAACTTAAGTGATAATAAATTAAATAGCATTCCAGATAAAATTGGAAATCTCACTTCTCTACAATATTTATATTTATCTAGAAATAGATTGAATAATTTACCAGAATCACTTAAATATCTCACTAAATTAAAAGAATTGTATTTATCAGAAAATAATCTAACTAAATCCTTAATATTATTAAATAAACTTGAAGAAAAAGGGGCTAAAATCTATTTTTAAAAATTTCAATATTATGATAATGAAATTATTGCGTTTCATATAATTCTTTGATCTCATTCACGGTAGTTATATCTTTTGGACCTTTCTCAGGACGCATTCTTTCAAAAACTGGAAATCTCATAGAATACCCTAAAGTAGCAAATTTATCACTAATCGTTATCTCATCACCAGTTATCTCCATTACTACTTCTGGTTTTAACCATACATCAGGTTTATCTTCACAAATGACATTTTTTGGTTTTTTTTCAACCTTGTATTTTTCCATATCTCTTGTTAAAAATTTAGATAACTCATCAGTTATTCCTGAAAAGAAACGAGTAAAAGCTATAAAAGTATCATGCTCAGGGTTATAAACTGCACCAATATAAGTTCCATATACCCCTGTTCTTCGACCCTTACCATAAAAAGCACCAATTAGGACTAGATCAATAGTATCTTTTAATTTCCCTCCTTCTAAACTTTTTAACTTAAGCCATTTATAACCACGATTTCCTGCTTGATAAATGGAATCTTCCTTAATTGATTTTGCCATTATTCCTTCTGTTCCTTCTTCTCTAGCTTTATTAAAGAATTCGAGTAATTCATCAGTTGAATTTATCAGTATAGATTCAACTAGCCTTAATTCATCTCTTTCTTCAACAATTTCTTCAAGTTTTTTCCTACGTTCTGGAAGAGGTTTATCAACATATGATTCATCACCAAATTTTAAAAGATCAAATATAAATAAACATACTGGAACTTCTTTAGCGATATTTTCAATATCATACTTTCGTCTTCTTTGGCTTAAAACTTGAAAAGGGAGCATTTTTTCATAAAAAATATCCATTGCTACAACTTCTCCTTCGATTATTACATTTTCAGTTTTAATATTTTCTCTAATGACTTCAGAGACATCAGGATATTGTTCTGAAATATCTAATAAGCGTCGGGAAAATAATATTACATTCATACCAGTTTTATGGATTTGAAGTCTCTCTCCATCCAATTTGTGTTCAGCAACAAACGGGACTCCTAATCTATTAATGAATTCAGTATAGATTTCCCGTGAGGCAAGCATACTAAGAATAGGCGTTCCGTATTCTATATTAATCTTTTTTACTTCTTCTAAACCTTTCTCTGCCAATATTTTTGAGATCTCACCTAGATCTGGATGTAATGTGTAAGCTCTTTCAATGAAATCTTTATTTTCTTTCAGATTTGTAAAAGCAAGTGCTAAACCTTCGATTATTGTAGGTGATTGAACCCCCACTCTCAATGTAGACGTGATAATTCGCAATAAATATTTAGTTTCTAATGGAGAACATTTTCTCATTAATCCTCTTAATATTCCTAGTTTTATATCATGCGAACCGGCACCTTCAGTTAATGCAATCTTTTTTAAAGATGAATATAGTTCAGAAATCTCTAAAGAAGACTTTAAGTCTGTACTTTCACTTTCAAAATCAAATAAAGACTTTTGTGTCCTCTTTTTAGATAAAATAAATTCGGCTGTAGCTCCAACATCTCCTTTCTTAATTAAAATTTCTTTAACTTTTTTCTTATCTATACCTGAATGCAATGAAACTGCTTCGTTAATCATCTTTTCTGCAAGCCCTATTTTAGGAAACTGCTTTATATTTGGAGCCAATTGTCCTTGTAATAGATATATAATTTTGTCTAAATCTTCAAAATCTTTCTTTTCCTTAATTTCATTGAAAAAATCTGATAGAATATCTATCATTTCAAGTCTTTTTGTTGTACCTTCTAATTTTGAAAATAACTGGGCTAGCCTATTGAATTTCATATTTAATTCATTTTAGATTTATTTTATAGTTAAATAATTGGAATTAAGAATAAAAACTGGTATTAAATCCTATATAAAAAAAATAATAATAAAAAAATTATAATAGTTTTGTAAGTTCTATAAATTTCCTTTGAATTGCGGTTTTTACTTTTAGATCAATTCCAGAAAAACTACCAGACTTGAAATTAATTTTACCTCCTTCTCTTATGGCAAAATTACAAATAGGTCCATTCATCTCCTCAACTGCGAAACTACCATCCTCTTTTTTTGAAATCCAAACATCAGCAAAATGATCAATTATTCCACTAATTACAAATGCGACTTTGGCATCAGTTACAAGTTGCATTTTTGAAACTAACTCAGTAGGTTCTAATTTTTCTTTTGGTTTTATAGAAGGCATTGCCTCTTCTGCAGCATACTCGGAAGCCACTTGAATTTTTCTCTCTGGAGTAGTGGGCTTTGAAACTGCTGGTGCGATAATAGGCTCAGGTTTAGGTTTTGGGACAGCTTTTGGTTTAATTTCTTCTTTTACTGCTGGTTTTAGAGCAGGCATTATCACTTCTTTCATATCAAAAGATACAACAAAATTATCCAATTCCCTGTATTTTCTATTAAATACATTCTGAAATTCTGTATTTAATTTGTCTGTATCTGGATCCCTACCAATTTTCCTTTGATCGATTTCATATATATTTTTTATGTCTCGTCCAAGAATGATTTTTCCCATTGTATAACCATGACCCTTAAGTGATTCAGCTTGTCTTAAAGCAGTTCGGCGTGCTACTAATCCTTGTTTTGCTCCATGCCATAACCAAATCGCTTGACTTGATTCGTCTAAAACTATAACAGAACGATCATCTGTAAGACTTTCTTTTGACCATTCAATAGGAGTGCTTACCCCTCCCTCCTCTACGTTGAACATTAGCCCAAAACTTGGCGCCGCGAACACCTCTCTTTAATTATAGGTATTTTAGTTGTTACTATCTTAATATAAAATTAATAGTTTTAATAAATTTAAAAATTGAGTTTTCATTAAGCGAATTTTCAATCATAATTAAGAAATATAAATTTTAAAATGTTTTTTTTTTCAATTTTTCTAAGTTTTTACTAATCTAATTTAGAAGCGAAAGAAATCTTAAAATTCAATTCTTTTGTCGTATATAAAACAAAAACTAATTTAAAAAAATTTTTATTTATATTTTCATTTAAATCTAAGCGTGATTTATTCCTTAATTCTTTATCAAAGAGAGTCTGGGCTAGTTCTTTATAATAAAACCTTTCAAGATGTTAGTGATGGAAAGATGGAAATGTTCGGTGCTTTCTTTTCTGCAATAAAATCATATATTTCAGAAATTTTACTTGAGGGCTCAAAAGAATTAAGAACGATTGAATTAGGAGATTATATTATATTTACATTATTAGTTCCAGAGACAAATTCAGACTTAGTAATAATTGCCAACAAAGAAGATTACAAACTCCTAAAAAGACTTTTTCCAAAGATTATTAAGATCATTCTAAACCATAAAGAATTATTTATTGAATGGCGTGCTGATGTAAATGAGTTTTTAATTTTAGATCAGCCGTTAACCGATCTAATTCATTCAAAAAAACAATTACTAGGAGAATCTGGTTCGGGATCAATCAAAGATTTTAGTATTAAAAAAATTTTAAAGTCGATCTCCTCACAAAAAAGAGAAGCATCTGAACAGTCAAAACTAAATTTGATCAAAGAGAGAGCCTATTTAATTTCCAGATTAAAAAGGGTAAATAATTATTTTCAAAAATTAACTATAATTGAAAAATTAATTGAAATTTCTGAAAATGTTAAAGATAATGATGGATCCATCAAGTATAGGAATGAAGCGAAAATTTTAAGAAAAAAAATAGAAGACACAAAAATCAAGTTAAATTTTTTCTTAAATAAAGTTAAAACACTATTAACAGAAGCAGTAAATCAATTAGGAAATAAATCTCTAAAAGAAGGAGATTATAATGAAGCTTATTTAAATCTTTATTCTTTTACTCAAAAACTCACTAATTTATCATCTCCCTTAATAAAAAAAAAATATCAAGAACTTGCGAGAAAATTATCTAATAAAGACAACATTTCTGATAATGAACTTTCTCAAACTATTGCTCTGATATTAAACATGGATGACAAAATAGAAGAATATTTTGAATGAAAGATTAAGAGAGAACAAAAGACAAAAATTAAATTATATTATTCTCTTGCATAAATTATTGAATTATTAAGATATTCTCAAAAGAAATCAAAATTTTCAAAGGGTAATAAATATGGATTTAAATGAATTAGTAAGAACGAATCTTAAGAATTATTCTGCTTATGAAACCGAAGACCAACCCACTGATGACGGTTGGGTTATATTAAATACAAATGAAAACCCCTATCCACCTCTTCCGGAAATTTTAGATGATATTAAAAAATCTATAAATGAAAATATCAGACTTTATCCCGATCCAACATCATTTGAACTTCGAAAGATGGTTTTATCTGTGTTATTAAGTGATAAAGATACTTTAACAAATAGAAATTCAATTTTTATTGGTAATGGTTCTGATGAGATTTTAGATGTTATTTTTAAGGTATTTCTTGACCCTGGTGATGAAATTGTTATTTTTTATCCAACATATGGGTTATATAAGGTATTAGCTACGCTTTATAATGCAAAAATTAATGAAATAAAATTAAATAATGATTTTTCAATACCAGAATCTGCTTTTTCAGCAAAAGGAAAATTATTATTTATTAATTCACCTAACAATCCTAATGGTAAATCATTTGGTAATGCGACAATATTAAAACTCTGTGGGAGTTTTCCAGGTATCGTTGTTGTAGATGAAGCCTATGCTGATTTCTCAGATGAAACATGCTTACCATTGTTAAAAAAAGTTAAAAATTTAATAGTTAATCGTACCTTTTCAAAAAGTTTCTCACTTGCATCTTTAAGAATTGGATATGCTTTAGCAGATCCTAATATCATTAAAGAAATGAATAGAGTTAAATTACCTTATAATACAAATTATTTAGGACAAGTTGCAGCATTATCATGTATTAAGCATAGAAATAAAATATATGAACAAAATGAAAAGATTATAGAAGAAAGAGAGAGATTAACTGAGGAACTAAATAAATATCCTGGAATTTCTGTACTACCTTCAGATGCTAATTTTATATTTATAAAATTTGAGGATGAGTCTAAAACATTAAAGTTTATATGGGATCTAAAAGAGATGAAAATACTTATAAGACATTTTAGTAAACCAGGACTTTATAACTATATTAGAATGACAATTGGTAAAAAAGAAGATAATGATAAATTTTTAAAGGCTTTTAATGAAATAACAAAAAAGTATTTATAATCCTAAAAATCAAAAAATTTAAAACTTTACCTACTTAAATTTAAATTGATTAATTTTTTCGGCGAGTTGGTACTTATTCCAAAGGCATTATTTCCTCCAAATAAGAGAAAAGATGAGATTATATGTCAGTACTGTAGATATAAACTTGTAAAACCTTATCCTAAGGATTCAATGTGTCCGAAATGTGGTAAGTTTCTTGCTGAATTATATGATTATATTTCAGAAGATGTCCAGTTAAAAACTGAACCTAAACAATTCGAAACTAAAACTGATACACTATCTACAAAACTTAAAGGTAAGGTAAAAGTTAAACCAAAAAAAGTTTTAGGTATTAATTTAGAGAGTAATAAAATTGAATTAACTAAAGGTGAATATATAAAACTACTCGGTATTACTTCAGTTGAGAGAACCCCACTTTATTGTAGTAATCAAAACTATATTTATCTTTTAGAATTGACAAATAATTTAGATTATATAGCTACTAGCATTTTAGGGGGAGATCTTGATAAAATGCTTCTTATATCTGAAGAAAAGGATGAAAAAGAGAAATGTCAATTTTATGAAAGACATAACATCATATATTTAGTTTATGGGAAATTTCCTGATAAAAAGGGTAAGTGGATTTTAGAACATATGTCAAACCATTTTAAAGAATTAGTGGGAGGAAGAAACGTTGAAAAATTAGATAAATTTGAGAAATTTGAACTTGAAAAGGATTTTAAACGAAGGACAAAATTTATTTTAGAAGAATATCTTAAATTGCAGGAAATATTTGGAGATGAGGACCTTGGTTATGTAGAAGATAATATCAGAATTGATTATCTTGGCTTATCTTCCATGTCCATTGGTGTAATTTCCCTTTTATTAAGCGGAGATGAGCTAAATATTGAATTCCCGGGAGAATATGAAGATCCTAATGAAGATTTAGAAATGAAAGAATCTATGCTTACGGCAAAAATTGAAGCTATTGCTGCCAATACTCAAGGAAATACTGGTGCTATACCTCGATGGATTGCTGTCAAATTAGGCTTTCAAAAATACCGATTTCTTACCTTCAGAAAATATCAGAATGATTACTATTTAAATCTACTCTCTGAAGGTAATTTAGGAAAAATTGAAAAAGTTGAGGAATTATTGGATGCAAACATAAATCCATTAACAGAGATATCCTTTTCAGGAAATCTTCAACCATTTAATGAATTAAAGACCAAATTAAAAGAAGATTTTAATAAAAGAAGAAAATTTCCTCCTTTTAGTTTTGACAATTAGATTGAATGAAGAATTAAACTATCCTCCTATGCTACTTTTAATTTATTAAATATTTAATTCAGACTCTATTGAGTATTAAGTAAAACAAGAAATAATTTATTAAGATAATAATTTAAGACTATTATTATATAACTTGATGGATTATATGGGGGGAGATAATTTTGTTAAATATAATTCAAAACAATTATGATATAGTTGAAGTTCATAATGGAATTATTGGTTTTAAATTTTATAAGAACGGACAGGATCGAGGAAAATATGTTATCTATTTTGATTTAGATAATGAAAGTAAGTGTTCCCTTAAAGGTTGCTATTCATCATTGAATTTTTATAAGGTTGATATGAATGATTTAATAGAATATAGTTCTACAAAATATACTTTTAATAGTAAAGTTGAAAAAATTGAGGATTCAATAGGAACAGGCATGAAGATTATTTTTAAATCATTTAATAATAAAGAACAAGAAGTATTCTACAAAATCCAGTTTAAAATTTATGATAATAAGCATTTTATTCTAATAAGATTAATAGATATTAATGATAAAGCTAAAAATCCTTTAGCAGTACATAGTTTAGCACCTTTAACTATTAAAAATAGTAAGTTATGGTTATCTGGGGATGACTCTCCCACAAATCTAAATAATATAACATGGTTTAAGAATGGATTTCAGAGTTGGAGCCCTTGTAGAATTTTTTTTGGAAATGAAAAAGATAATAAAGGGCCATCTACAGAAGTATTTAATTTAATGTATGATAATCAGGACTATAAAATTGAGGGAAGGTTTTATAGTGAATATTGCACAGCTGTTACAGATTTACAGTCTAAAAATACTCTAATTTTAGGGTTTATTTCATTCAAAGATCAATTCACTAGATTAATATTGGATTATGAAACTTCTGAAGATATTAAATTATTCACTGCTTTCGGGTGTATGGATGGAATTAAATTGAATGAATCCTCAATTAATTCTTCTGAAGAACTATTTATTTGTTTTAAATCAAATAATCTTGGGTATTATGGATTGATTGATTATGCTAAAACTGTTAAAGCATTTATAAAAGAAAAAAGAATAGATAAAATACCTACTGGATGGTGTAGTTGGTATTATTATTTTACTAATATTACCCTAGAAGATATGATTAAAAATTTAAATTTTTTCAAAGAAAATAGAGAGAGTTTGCCTATTGATTTTATCCAATTAGATGATGGATATTTTACCAAAATAGGAGATTATAGTCATATAAACAATAAATTTCAAAAAGGTCTAGAATGGTTATTTGATCAAATAAAGAAATCTGGATTTAAGGGTGGCATATGGACAGCACCCTTTTTTGCGGTGAAAAAATCTGCTTTATTTACAAATCATCGAGATTGGTTTCTTAAAAAGTCAAATAAGTTATTAAGAGTATGTTTTAATTGGGGGGCTTCAGAATATGGATTGGATCTATCTAATCAAGAAGTACTTGAGTATTTAAATGAATTTTTTAAAGACCTTGTATTTGCATTTAAAAGAAATTACTCTGAATCTGAAAATCCTTTGATAGAATTTTTTAAAATCGATTTTCTTCATGCTGCTGTTCCTTTTGGAGCAGATTATAAAGATAAAACGTTAACGAGAGCCCAATTATACTATAATGGCCTAAAGACAATAAGAGAAGCTATTACTGATGATTCCTTTCTTCTAGGCTGTGGTGCTCCACTTGGACCATGTGTTGGATTAGTAGATGCCATGAGAATAAGTGAAGATACCGCACCTCAATGGATAGCTAATTATTTTGAGAAATATGAGATTGGAGGAGGGATACCTCAACCAGCCTTAATGGAAGCCTTACTTAATATCCTCTATCGTTCTTTTATGCATAAATATTTTTGGATAAATGATCCTGATTGCTTGATGATTAGAAGAACTGATACAAAATTAACTAATGATGAAATAAAACTACAAATAACAGTATTTGGATTATCAGGAGGTCAGATCTTAATTTCAGATGATATGACTAAACTAACTGATGATGAAATCAATGATGCGACATTATTAATGCCTCCCTATAACTCAAATGAATATGATCCTATATTAATTGATGCATTCACTTCAGTATTGCCTTCTGTCTATATGCTTGAAACCAATGAAATTATAGGAAAAAGATATTTAATTGCAATTATCAATTGGGAAGATAATTCAATATCAAAAGAATTAAAAATATCTGAGATTATTCCAAATCTTTCTGATGATCTAAAAAAATTCTATATTTATGATTTTTGGGACAGTAAATTCTTAGGGGAATATAAAACTCATGATACTATAAAAATAGCAAGAATTAATCCTCATGCATGTAAACACCTTAATTTAATTCCAGTAAATGGAGAAAAAGATTTACCAATCTTACTCTCTACAAATTTACATATTACTCAAGGATGTTGTGAAGTAAAAAGTTATGAATATAAAGAATATAATGAACTAAATATTGAAATTGAGTTAATAGGGATTAGAGAAGGATTTCTTATTCTTAAACTTCCAAAAAATAAAAAAATTGAAAAATATAATTTTAAATATTCCATCATTGATCCAGTAAATGATATCTGGAAATTATTTGTCAAATTTAAGAATAAAATCTCTTTAGAAATCAAAATTATTTAAAATAAGTTATAAAAATTAACATGATTTTAACCCCAGAAAAAATTTGCGAAGAATTTGAGAATAATAACTTAGATAAACATACAGCATTTGATCTCCTTATTTCATTAATTGAAAATAGTGAAAATGAAAATGATAGAGTAAAATCCATTGAAAGCCTAGAAAAAATAGGAATTTTTAATGGTAAAACATTTATTATCTTGGAAAATGCTTTAATTTCTGATTCAAATGGAAACATTAGAAATGCTGCAGCAAAAGTTATAGAAAAGAAATTTAGTAATGAAAAAGCACTAGTCCCTTTAAAATGGGCGATTAAACATGAATCGAATTATGAATGCTTGGTAACAATAATCAAGACATTAGAAAAAATTAATGACAAAGAAGCTAAAGCAATTTTAATTGAACAATTGAAAAAAATTAGAAAAACAAAATATCTGAATAAGGATAAAAACATTCAAAATAAAAGATTTAAAAAAACTCTAAAAGGATTATTTAGAGAAAGAAAATATGAGGATTTAACTCATAAAGAATTAAGTGAAATCTTGATTAATTACTTAACTATTCGTCATTTAATAGAACAGTTTCCAAATGTATATTATGAATTGGATCCCCAAACTGCTTTAATAAAGGAATTAGATTTATCAGATTATATGGAATTTGAAGTTAAAGGGACCCCATGGGGATGGAAAAATAATATAAAAAAACTTTCTGATATCAACGGCTTGCTCAATTTAAACAATTTAGAGAAAATAGATCTTTCAAATAATCAAATTACCAACATTAAAGAGTTGATCCAATTATTAAATTTAAAGATTATAATACTAACAAATAATAAGATTACTGATTTAGAGAATATTAATCATCTAAAGACCTTACTATCTCTAGAATATTTAGATTTAAGAGGTAATGAACTAGCTAAAAATGTCAAAATTAATGAGTTTAATCCAAAAATAAGAGTTATTCTAAATGATTCTTACATCAAAATAAAATGAAAAAAAAGTAATTTATTCTATTAATTGGGTTTTTCCACCACCCCAAACACCAAGAGCTATTCCCAATTCTTTTTTCTCCTTAGCTACTTCTCTTACATTCTTTCCTTGCATGACAGCATTAATTGCTTGCCTAAAGGCTTTTGCTCCTGCTATTGGTCCATCAGGATGGCTATGAATACCTCCACCACTACCAATAAGAATATCTTTACCAGCTTCCTTCATGGTCTTCTCCACCATCCCTGGTGTGATACCCCCTGAAGGCATAGGTAGTGTTGGTTTAATATGTTGTAATGGATATCGAAGTGCTTTTAGGTTTTGTTCATATCTTTCTTCTAAGATTTCTGCTTTTCCATATGGAGCCGGAATTACAACTGTATCAGCACCACAGATTCGCGGTAATTTGCCAAAAGTTAACATGCTCGTCATCCCTGTCCATTCACCACCAAACATACAACCACCGAAATCCATATGACCGAGGATTGGCACTTTAATCGAAGGGTCTTCAGCAATTTGTCTTAGAGCTTCATAACCTGTGGCTATATAATTTATCATTAACGCATTTGCTCCTAATTCTATCATTTTGTCAGCTTTTTCAAACATCTCTGGGAATTTCGTAGTGATATTGATAGTATATAATGTTTTCTCACCTTTCTCAGAATCAGCTCTATCGACAGCTTCCATGACTTTTGTAATTCTTTCTTCTAATGTATTAAAGGAAGGATTAGAAATTAACTCATCATCTTTTACAACATCACAACCACCGACTGCAGCTTTATATACTAAATCAGCTGCGACATCGCAAGTGTGACCGGTACAAGGTTTAACCATATTATTTAATAGAGGTCGTTCAGGTATATTCATAAGTTTTCTAATTCCATCAATCCCGAACTTAGGGCCTTTAAAATCTTCTAACCATGCTTTAGGAAATGCTAAATCTACTAGTTTTAAACCATGTGTGATACTAATATTACCAATCACAGTCGTGAATAGCATGGGTATACCCATTCCCTTAATATTTACAATTGGAAATCCGATTTGCACAAAATATATTCTCTCTTTTAACTGATCCTTCGGCGGCAATACGTATTCATAATGTGGCAACTCATAAACTCCAAGCACTCTTGCGACATGATGTTTTCGTACTTCTGCAGTTTCTGCTGGTACTCTTATCCAAGTTCCAGTTGATTGTTCAATAGCAGCGAAACGAGCCAAATAATTAACATTCATTCCACGAGGACGTTTGATAATGTATGATGCAATAATATATTTTTCTAAGTCAATACCATCCATCATTGCTTCGGGAGTTTCCCAATATTGTTCTGTTGAGTCCAAAATTTTTCACACTATATTTTTAATTTTAATCAAGTCAAAGAATCTCGAAAAGTAGAAAAATGTTTTGATTAAAACAAGAAACTATAGGATAAGAAAAAAAAAAAAACTTAATTATTAAAAATTTACTCTTTCGATTTCATAGCTGCTTTTAAATTCGTATAAGCATTTTCAAGAACGGTTAGGTATTCAATTAATACTTGATCTGCTTTTGATTTTTGTTCGTACTCTGTTTTTATGATATTAAGAAGATATTTCGGAAATATAAGGTCTAAATAGAAATCAGTTACAAGAGCATAATATTCATTATTGCGTTCATCTTGGAAGACTTGGATCATTTGATTGTCCCATAACATCTTTAATATTTCATCAACATCATCAACGCCTTTCTTTTTGAGTTTCTCTAGATCGTTTTTAGTAACAATTGCAGTTCTTAATAAACGTAATGTTTCATAAACCTGTGGGTTTATTATGATGTCAATGATTCTGAGATTGTCTTCTTCTGTTGGGTGGTAGTTTTGGAAATATTTTTTAGATTCTGTTCTGTAATCGCTAACAAGTTGAGAAGGTAATCCTCGATCCGCAGGATCAGTGAGAAGTTTAACCGGTGGAACTCGCATCATCAAAATATCATTGGTAAGAAATATTAATTCAGATGGCATTCCTTTTACTGAAGCTTCTTTAATGATTTCCCGTTTAATTAATTCGATTAAAACTCCTTCTAGATCAACAAAACCTTGTTTATACCTATCTTTTAACCAAACCATTAGTTCAGATTTCGAAACCACGCCTTCATCTCTAAGACGATTAACAATCATACGTTTAATTTCGTCTTGGTATGTCATAGCTAATCGTTGCTCGTTATTAAGTGTAGGATAAACAGATAGCCTTCGAAAAAGTGAAGGAATCAATTGTAAATATGAATCATCCTCAAGATTTTGTAAAATCATCCTAGAAGTATCAGCTAATCCGCCTTCATAAGCATCAGGATCATCATCTATATTCAAAAGTAATAAAATGTAAAAGCCCCTTTCAGGGCCAGTATAGTATGATGCGATATTTAATGAGCCAATCATTAAACTGATCATCCCTGACTCTCCGCTATATTCATGTGTGCTGTATACTTGCATAAGTGTTTTATCAGTCACATTTATTTCTGGTGGATATTTTGCCAATATTTCAGTACCAACTCTTTCATCCCATCTCATAACTACTAATCCAATTGGCATTATAAACCACCTCCTTCAAATTCTTCAGTAATTTCTGACATATTTTTTCGTTTCTTACTTTCTATTCCTAGTATATCTTCTAATGACAATCCTAACATTTCCCATTTATCTCCTAATCTCTTTATTATATAATCTTCTTTTGAAGGGTACAAAAGTGAATCCGAAATTGATTTTCTTCCTTTAATGTTACTTCTCATCTCTCTGGCTTTCTTAACAAATTTAGGAATTCTGCGTTGCTGTACATATCGATAAGTAACTAAACTACCAGCAACAGCACCCACAGCGACAACAATCATTAAGAAATAGAATAGTGGCATACCTGGAAAAATCTCTACCATAAGAACCTCAACTGTAATTTGGATTTCTAATGTTGTATAATTTTCTCTCATAATTGTAATTGTTCCAAGAAATGTCTCTGGCATAATAAATGCATCAGGAATATTCGTGATTGTAGATGTATAAATTCCTCCACTTCCAGTAAAGTTGAAAGTTTGACCCCTAAATGATACATAAGCAGTATTGATATCTAATTGTTCATGAGTTTTAAAGTCTGTAATGTTTAGTGTGATTGTTAATGATTTTCCAGAAACAACTTCGTATTTTCTTTTTTCTATTGGGGTAAAATCTCTATTTGTAATATAAAGATAAAGGGTTGCTCTTCTATCTTCGTAATTATTTTTTTTAATTATAATATCAAATATATAAGTCGCAATATCTAAAGTCTCTGTATCAAAATCGAGAGCATATATTCCTTCAATTACATTTACCAGAGGAACATCATAACCTCCGCCTATACGATTACCTTGGTCATCTTGCTTTTCCCAATCAAATTTAGCTATTTCAGCACCAGATAATCCCAAACCAGTTGCAGCTTCAGTATAATTAAAGTAAAAAGTCTCTGATTCACTAAAATAGACTTGTACGCTTTGAAAAACTGATATCGAGCTATTCAAAAGTGTTCTGATTTCAAGAACTGCAATTTCATGGTTAATTGTTTTTGGTTCATAATTTTGTAGGATTGCTGTTATAATTAAATCATAATCACCCGTTCCAGGAAAATCAGTACTGTCCATTTCTAACCTGTATAAACCACCAGAACCGTACCATGTTAAAGTTCCGAAGATCTCAGGAGCTTGAAATACATAATATGTAATCTGGGCATTATCTAAATCACTCCAAATTCCAGAATCATCATATTCTAAATGAACGTCAAAAGTGAGTTGTTCTAGCCAGTTTGCGTAGGATTTACTTTCATTAGCGCTCAATCGGGTAGGTATATCTAAGAGTGTAATCTCTGTCGAATTAAAAGCAGTATCAAAACCAGGTTTTGTTGCAGTTATCAAAACTGTATATGAAACACTTGAAAGCCATGACTCTCCACCCATTTCTATTGGTTGAGAAGTATCAAATGTAATGCTATAATTACCTGCTCCAGTTCCAGAGCTAAAAACTAATGTATTTTGATTGATTACTCGTGTAGCATCTTTTAGATCCATTGTAATTGTAAGTGGCTCCTCCATCCCCTTTGGATTAGTGTTATTTTCGGTATAAGAAAAATTAACCCAAAGATATATTATTTGTCCCAACTGTTTTAATTGTACACCTTCATCATAAACTCTTAAATGAGTTTGAAATTCTCTTCCTTCAATGATACTAACTTCATGCCATGCGGATTCGGTAAAATTTAAATTAATTATAGTAATATCACCTGGTAAATTATCATCCGCTGTATAAATGTCATCCATCCAGTCGACATACCAAAAAATTGAAACAGATATATTACCAGAAGTTGTATCCTTCCAGCGAAATACAGCTGCACCTGTTGCATTAGTTGTTTCATAACCATTAAGTACTACTGGTCCAGTTCCATCATCAAATGTAAAGTTTAATTTAGCACCTGATAATGGTCCTTGCCAATCAAATAATTCATCATATCTTGAACAATTTAAAACGATAGATGTTAGATCAACGTTTAAGAAATTTATAGTATAGACGCCTTTTTCATCAACGATATCTCCGAGATTTACGACAGTTTGAGAGGTAGTAATAGTTAGAGTTTGCCCATATCTGACATAGGATGCGTTTACAACATATGTTCCATTAATAAATCGCTTGAAAGTAGTCCATCCAATTGTATCGGTGTCTTGGTTCCATTGGTATTCAGTAGCACTAGCAGTGTTGTTCCAAATAGTAATTGTTGCTTCAGGAACAGGTCTACCATCGGAATCTTCAACATATACTTCGATATTATAGAATCTACTATCTTCCTCGTAAATATAAATATTAACAGGATTTTTAAGTGAAGAACTAATATTATTGAAATACCAACTTAATTCATTATCACCAATATAGGGAACAGTATCAACAAATTCCCAAAATTGTACAACCAATGTATTAATAGCAGTTCCACCACTATTATCAAGATCATTATTCACTCCTGGAGTAAAATCTATTGAATTATCATAATACTTGGTAGTACCATTAAAATAAGTCATACTCATTTGGAGTGAGTTGGTCAAAGTATAATTCTCTACAAAAATTCCAATTGCATCCTTGGATAAATCCGGATAATTATAAACAACTGTATAATCTTCCGCAGTAAAATCAGGATCTGTTATATCAATATCAATATTACCATCATAGATGTATCTGCATAAATCATGATCATCAATAAGTGTATAATTATAATGTGTATTCAATGGAATCATCGCAGATTCATTTGCGTAGTATGGACCATCAAAATATATACTACGTTCAATACTCCACAGATTATAATCCCAATAAAAAGTACAAATATCTGATACATGCATATCAAAAGTCTCAGTCCAATCAACTTGATATCGAGAAAACACATCCCCCTTTACAAGTTGAATTATTTGATCGATTACAGAAGGTTCAGATAGATATTTATAATTTTCAATATCTTCATCAGAAAGGGGAATATCATAAAAAGCAACTTCATCAATACTACCCTCAAAATAATTATCTATATGTTCTGATGATCCAATTGAAAAAGTGCTGCCATATGCTTCATCCATATCATTACCAGAATCCCAATTGGTTGTATATTGAAAAGAAGCGTCGTTAACTTTAACTCCTACTTTATAATTGGATTTAGCTAAATCTACTTTTAATGCAACAAAATTCCATTTATCTACTTCAACTGTTCCAGTAAGATCAAAATTTAATTGACTATCTCTACCATCCATATCAAGATATACATGAATTTTGCCGTTAGTATTTACACCTATTTCAAAGTTATCATTCCTAGGATCACTTGCTTTAGCCATGAAACAGTTCTGGGTGCCATGATTAGTTGCAGTAGAATCACTTAAATCATCGGGTTTAATCCAAGCTGTCATAGTCCATTGTGTAGTTGCTCCATGAAAGGGATCACCCGAGGATTCCAACTCAGCCCCAAAATCAACATAATCATTTGAACCATCAAAAAGTAATCCATATCTTACAATTCCAGAAGTCCAGGTAGCACCATCGACAAAACCACCTAAAGGTACATTACCCGTTGAATCATAAACCATATTCCCCATATTTTCATCCATATGAGCTAGAAATACTAAATTTGGATGTGTTAATTGTTTTTCTGGAGCTAATGATTCAGCCTGATGATAATTTAGATCAATACCATCTTTTTTTAAGACTTTTACACCAAAACCTTCTTGAAGTATTAACGAATAATCAGAGCCGGAATCTCCTGCAACATTAACAGTTAAAGTCGTTCCACCGATAAAATCACTTTCAAAACCTGTATCATAAATATCTACAGTTTCTATATTATCATCATTTTCATTATAGTAAAAGAAGTAAGTTTGATTGCTATTTGCTGAAACACTCGCGATAAAGGTAGCTGAACAATTTTGAATAAAATCAGTACCACTATATTTATTAACATTCCAAACCTGAACAGGTATAGGATCGCTCCAATTATTATATCCATAGTATGCAACAATTCTTTCAGTACCTTCATAATACGTATTTTCTTCAAATTCCAAGATAAGTTCCACAGGTTCGTACCTATCTATACCATCAAGTTCTTCCATTTCAATGCCAATTCGGTATCTATAAGTTGTATTCCACCACTCATCCAATTCATATTCATCACCAACTTGATAAGTATCAGAAATTTCCAAATTATCATCAATTGGGTTTAATGGATCAGTTCCTAAATCAGAATCAGAGTTCATTTCGTTAGAAGTCGTTGGAAATATTGTAGACAAAGAGCTTACTACGAGCATCGACAAAAGAATAACTGAAATTAAGCATTTTGTATTTTTATGAAAATTTGTATTCATATTTATTACCTTTTTTATAACAAATTTTTTTTATATACGAAAAAATAGAATTTGTTAACATTAAGATCCTATTTCTAGTATATATGTTTTTATTAATTTTTGAAAAATGTATAAAAATAATAAATCTTGTAAATAAAAATCTTTACTATTAGATAAAAAATATTAAGCAATTAAGAAAATAAAACAACTAGATTTTATCATATCTTTAAAATAGAGAACTTAAAGTTATATCATCTTGTTTCTAAAATTTATTAATTTTTCTTCAGTAATAAAAAAATTTTTCTCTTTTTAGGATTATTTGGATTGTCTATTATGAAATTTCCATCAAAATCGGTGTTCTTTACAATTATTTTCCCTATATTTTCCATAATTGTTTTATTCTTAGGATAAAATTGAATTACTGCCTTACATTTAGGTTTTAGAGCATTATAAAAAGAGTTTATCATATTTATTAACTTCAAATCCATACTTTTATTATTAATATCTCTATATATCCATTGTAAAGCTGAAATTGAAATGACAGCATCAAAAATATGAGATCGAAATGGAAGAAAGCACATATCTGCTAATATTGGATTCACATCTTTCAGATCAAAAATCTTTAGGAAATCAGAGATCAAATCAAGAGCAACAACATTCTTATAACCAAGTGTTTTTAAAAAAATGGATGTAAAACCTGGTCCACTTCCTGCATCTAAAATTATATAATTTTTTTTTGTATGATCTAAGATTTCGAGAGCTCTTAATGTTATCTTTTCTTGTATTTTTTTCATACTTTTTGAAGTAGCATATTGAAGAATTGTTTGTTCCGTATAGTAATCAAAAATATTCTGGTAAATCTCTTCTGGTCTCTCTTTCTTTACATTAAAATTAAAATCTTCATTCAATTTCCTTGTAGCTTAAAAACTCATTATATTATGGTTAGCAATATCTATCTTATTTATAATTCAATATTAAATCAAAAATTTTATTAGATTTTAAATATTTTTTATTTCAAATTATTCGAATACTCATCTTCGAGAAAATTTTGTGATTTTATTTGTCTGAGAAAGAAGAAAAACTAATAGTAAGAAAAGGAACATTAAATCTAAGAAGAAAATATGGAAGAACCAAACAGATAAATGTTGTTGAGAGAGATGCATTCATTCCGAGAAAGCTTGAGAAAGATCTAAAAGAAGAAATATTAAAAAGGAAAAGCATTCTAGCAACAGATATCGCATTAAAATATGATATAAGAGTCTCAACAGTAAAATTATTATTTAAACAATATGAAGAAGAAGGATTAATTAAATTACTAGACCCCTCTTTAAAATTAAAAATCTATGTTCCGGTATCAAAATAACTAGTTTCTCTTAACCTTAAAATGGAAAGAAATTTATATCTATTCCATTTTAAAATTAATAGTAGTTTTATATAATTTCACATTTAAGCAGATGTAGCCTAGCTGGTAAGACGCCGGCCTCGAGAGTTTTTTTGCTGACATAGAGAGCCGGTGCGCGAAAGCGCTCGGGGGTTCGATTCCCTCCATCTGCGTTAAAGATTTATTTTACTAGGGGGAACTATCATGTTAAAAGAAATACTAGTTCTAGGTGAACTGCATCTAGATCTTAATTATGAAAGCGATTTTTACGAGCAATTAGTTGAAAAAATCGTATCTCGATTAAGTCAATTTATTAAGTATAATCCTGATGATTTAAATCGCAAGATATTTGAGAAAGTTATCAAAAGTGGATTTTCAGAAACACCTAAAAAAATCATTGGCCATTGTTATTTTAAACGTGGAGGTAATGGTAATAATTCAAGTGAATTTCTCACTAGATTGGGAATTCCAACAAAACTAATTTCAATCATTGGGAGAGGAAGTGAATGGATGTATGATGAATTAAAAGCATTAGGTATTAATACTGATGCTGTTTTTCAAATAGATGAAATCACTCCAGTTAGCACTATAATAAAGTCTAGTTTTACTACTAAAATCCATTTGGCTCCAAACTTGAAAAATAAAATGAGTTTTGAGGGAAAAAAAGTAGATGATGTTATATTTGAGAATGGGAAAATAATTTTTTCTACTCCTATTGCTAAAAAGTTTATAGAAATATTTGAAAGAGCTTCTCAATTAGATTTAATCACAGCATATAATATTGAAACTCAAAAAGTTCAAACTTTACAACAATTAACTCAATTAATAAGGAAAAGATATGATCTTTTTTTTCTTAATTTGAAAGATGCATATATTATTTTAAAAAATAACCATTCATCAGTAATAGAAGTTGATGAAAAATTCAAACCATATGCAAAAATCCGGGTTTATACAGCAGGAAGTAAGGGTTCTTATATAATAACTGATTTCTTTAATCTTCACTTTCCTGGTGTTGAAGTCTCAGAAATAGTAGATCGAACAGGAGCTGGAGATTGTTACGCTGCTGGATTTTTAACAAAATTATATGATGCTGTAGAAGATAAATTTAAATTAAATGAGTTGCTTAAAAAAGAGAATTCTGATCAATTGAAATCTATTCTTAGTTTATGTGGAAAATACGCTACTTATTTATTGAAAATAATCAGGATTTTATTGGATAATCTGTAAAATCAAATTCTCCATTTGGGGTTTAGCCGACTCAATTTTATTTAAAATATCAACTGTTTTTTCCAAATCAGTTTCATCCTCTTGTATTATAAATAATAAATAAAAATATAAATTGCCAAAATTAAGAACTTCAATTACGCCAGAAAATTTAATTCCACTATCAAATTTATCAGAAAATTCAAGTAAAGTTCTATTTTCTGCTACAATCTGCTTTTGTAACTTAATATAAATTTCATAGATTTTTATTTTTTCTTTTAATTGTAGATGAGGCTTATAATATTCTCCAATTGTTATCCCTTTTGCATCAAATAATGCAATTAAAATTGAGTTGTAATTCCTACTTATCTCTGAAAATAAATTTGAAACTATTTCCATCTTTTCAAATACCATTGATAGGCCACTTGAAAACGCTGTCATTATCGATTTGATGTCAAATATAGTCGTTTCAAAGAAAAAAATATCAAAATCATGTGAATATCTCGTAAGTGCTTGCTTTAACGTAAGAATTTTTCGATTAATGACTCTATCTTTGACGAATTGAGGGTCCATTTTATGGAATAACACACATATAGGAGGATAATCTTGTTCCTCTTTAAAAAAAAGCAGAAGTTGGTCTAGATAATCTATGGTTTCTATATATCTGTTATAATCTTGGGCATCAATAACATAAAAAATCAAATCTGTTCCGCTTAAATATTTTGCTGGATTTTTTAAATAATCTTCTCTGTATTGGGCTTGACCCCCAAAATCCATTCTATAAAATTCTAATCCTAAAAATCTAAAAGTATCCCTAGCAACTCTTCGAGTTGGTTTTAATCTTGCTACCTCTTCTTCAAAACCAAATCTTTTTGTAATTGCGGTTATAATACTTGTTTTACCTGCAAAGTCGAGTCCTAAAAAAACTACCTTCCTAGCGTACATATTGATTCAAATCCGACCCCTTTTTGTAATTGCGGTTATAATACTTGCGTACATATTGATTTCTGAAATTATTTATGTTGTATTACCTAAAAAAGTTTATCCAATAATAATTCAATAATTAAAGATATTAATAAATCATTACATTTCGTAAGAAATTATAAGACTATTTTTGTCTTGAGGTAATATACTCAACATTTAATTAAGTTAGCCCCCTGCCAAAGGAAATGATAGGTATAGCTCATCTCCATTACTAAGTTTGGTTTTATAATTATTTAAGTATTTAATATTCCGTCCATTCACTAAAATTAGCATTTGTGGATTTAGCTTTTTTTTGTTTTTAATTATTAAATTTTCATCAAGTTTTTCTTTATTCTCATCTATAAATTTAGAGATTATATCCCCAACAGTGTTTCCCTCATATTCAATAAATTTTTTATTAAGTTTTAATTGAAAGATATTTAATAGGTTCAATTTTACTTTTGCCATAATCATTCCTTTTATTATAATTGAGAATTACATAATCTTGTTAATGTTAAAACCAAATAATCTCTATTTCTGAGTTTTCTAGAAAGATTCCTTTCTTTTAAGTTTCATTTTTATAAACCATAAAATAAATTAATATGTTAAGTTTCTTTTTAGAGAGTTTCATTTAGTAAAATATCATATTCTTCCATACTTTCTATACTATCCTTTATTATATCCTCAAGTTTTAAAGATCTATATAATTTTTCTAAAATTTGACTATTAAATTCTTGATTTTTAGGTTTAAATTGACAGTAATCGACTTTTAATAGTTTCTTTGATATGTTATTTTGGAAATGTTGAATTTTTTCTAAATCTGAACCTATTAATGATGTAAAGATTGGATATTCAGAAAATAAAAAATTGAATGAGAGTGATTCTAAATCAATATCATCGGTACATAGTGTTGAATTATTTAAACTTACTCCATCAGAAATTGCCCTAATTTTGTCGAAAACATTTATATTTGAATCTTTTAATATTTTTGAGATAATATCAAACCTAATAAGCCGACAGATAGCACAGATATATTTCTCCTCACTAAGTTCATGCAAGATGTTTTGAATTATCTCAACTAAATTAATTTTTCTTATCGTGAATTTAAAATAAGGAGTAAAATGTATTAATTCCTTCCAATTTAATATTCTTTTTTCAAAAACATCGTTATTTTCAGTTAGGTTAAATAATATAGGGTAAATTTCACATCCTCTTCTCATCAATAAAAATCCAGCAATAATATCATTAATTCTTCCAACATCCATTATTAAGATTTTCTTATTTGTTTCAATAGGTAAACCTCCCCATTTACTTTTGATTATCTGGGTAAAAATGTAAGCAAATTCATCTCTGACTTCTATAAAAATCTTCTTTTTAGGATTTGATAGATTAACCTTTAAATTTAAATTCGAAAAATTATCTAATATTGCTTTTCCTACTTTTACAGCGACATCTTGGGAAGAAAATTCATGTTTTCCTGATCGTTTAACTCTAAGAGCAAAAGTATCCCCTTTTTTCAATACTTCCTCACATACTTCAATAGTTTTTTTAGTTATATTTTTGAGTTCGCTTGAAGTTCTTAAAGTTGGACTTAGTGAATATATTCCAAAAGCGTTCTTTAAAACTTCTATAGCATTACATATATCTTTATTTTTTAAAAAAAAGAATATTCTTGCTGAATCTTTACTTAGCTGATATTTATGAAATGATATTCCCTCACGTTTTAACATATTTTTAATATTGTTCATTAAGATTCTTAACATTCGAATTTTTACTTTTTGAGATTTTAACCAAATCTCGTTGTATCTGATAAGAATCAAATTAAATTGTTTTAAGTAAATAGGATTCTTCATGTCTCTATCAAAATTGATAATATGATGTTAAAAATTAAAATTATTTTTAGATTAAATTAAAATTGTAATGTAATAGTTACCAATTACTTTAACTTCACCAGTTCTTAAATTATGCTCTTTTAAAACAACAAATCCCTTCTTGTAAATATCAATTTCAATAAAAGAATTATCGAAACGTTCCACTTCAAGATTTCCTCCATTCGAAAATATTGTATTCTCAATCTTTGCATTAAAAGATATACTTGGTGTATTATTTAATACAATATCTACTTGTGTACGAGCGAATTGAGAGAGAACATCTCCAGAATCAATTAACTCTGTTCTCCATACTGAAAGCGGTGTAGGAATTAAACTATGAAAACAACACACCCCAAATATTTTTTGATGGCTTAGTTTTAATACTTTATCTATGAATCTATTTAGCCTTTTTCGACCTATAAATCCTTCATTAGAATCCGGAGTAGTAGAATTAATTCCCTGAAAATAAATTTTATCATTTTCATATAAAGGATCCAATGAACCGATATAATTCATCCAATAATCCCATGCGGGAGGTTTTGAATCAGTGAAACCAGGTACCACTAAAAGAGGATGAATCAATTTGTTTAGTTTTTCTTTAGCAATAATAAATTCTTCTTTATAGCTATTTTTAGATAAATTACCTGTATGTACAACTAAATCTATATTTTTTATTTTGTTTATCTTATCTATTGCCTTATCTAAATTAGTGAATTTCTCTTCTGAGTCTGCAGAAATTAAAGAATTTGAAAATTGTATAAATTTGCATAATGGTTTTTGATCCATTTCAATTTCTAAAGGGAGATAATAATTAACCTCCCTATGTATCTCTTTCTTAAAATTTGAATCTAATATAGGTAAAATTTTAAAATTGATTTTATTTCCTAAGATATCTATAATACTATAGGTAAAAAGTTCTCTATATCTTGTTTTATTGCAACTAAAAGTTCCGGCATTAAAAATATATAAATCTTTTTCACTACTGGAAACAGCATATAGATTTGAAATATGTCTATGCCCATTTAGCACTAAATCTGCTTTAGCATCGATTAACATTTTAAGCATATCTCCTGAATCATCTATAGCTGATCTTTCTTTTCCTGTATTGGGTATCGGAATGAGTTGGTGATGAAAACACACTACTTTAAATTTATCTTCCCTTTCTGGTTTTTCTAGTCTTTTTCTAACAGCTTCTCTTATATTATGATGGATAATACCACCTGGTAAATCTGGTTTTGTGCTATCAACCCCAATCACATATAATTCATCATCTTCATACTCATAATGTCTCCTACCAATCATTTCTTCGAATAATAAATATCCAACGTTAAGACTGTCGTGGTTGCCAATTAGAAACATAAGTGGAGCTTTTGAAATAGGTTTAAACTTTTTGAATTGTTCCATAGCGTATTCATACTCTAATAAAGTTCCCGTATGAGTTATATCACCTAAATGAAGGAAAAGAGACACATCTTTTATTTTATTAATTTTCTCAATTCCTACATTATACGCGTGAAGGTTAAACGCTCCTTCCCAACGAGTCATGTGAGTATCTGAAACAATTACCAATCTTTTCTTTTTACTAACTTTTTCTGAGGTTCCCATTGTTAAACTCTTTTCGGTTATCATAATCCTTTATTTTTTCTTTAATTTTGCAGGATGACCAGCATAAATTAAATTTTCTTCTAAAATATCATCATAATTTGTATAGGAATGTGCTGATAATTTAGCATTCTTTTTAATTAATGTACCAGGTAATAACACACATTTAGCTCCTATTAGTGCATCATCTTCAATAATAATTTTTTTAAGAATAAAATTATCTTTTTCAATCCCGAAAGTAATGACTGTTGAATTCATACCAATAATAACATTTTTACCAATTGTTACAAACTCCGAAGAAATCCAGGCATTATCGCATATACATTTTTTTCCAATTTTCACTCCAAATAACCTCAATGTAAAACGATTTTTTAGCCAAGGAAAAGGATTTGAAGCTGTAATAAACAACGGCCATTTTTTCACAATATTTCTTAAATTCCAGTAAAGATAATCCTTATCTTCAATGTTGCGTCTAAAAACACCCTCTTTCGGTGAGTATATAATCTTAATTAATGTTAAAAATAACGATGAAAATAAAATCGCACTTAATTGGAGGATATAAATTAAAATAAATATATTAAAAGGCAATAACAAAAGAAAAATTATGTAAAATTGTTCTTTCCATAAAGATATGAAATAAAAATACTCAAATAATGAACAAGGAATAAAACTAAGAATAATGATTACCAAATAAAGAATAAAATATTTTTTGCGAATTCTTTCATCGATAGGAACTGGCGATTCACCTTTTAAACTAGCAGGAGAAAACATTAAAATCACATGGAATTATGAAACAATTATTTTAAAGATTATATAAGTGATTCTCAAGTAAAAATTTATTGGAATTATAAATCAGAAAATGAATGCTTTTTTTTTATTTAAATATAACGAGAAATATTTATTTTTATGACAAATCATACTGATGATTTGATAGATATCTATGATATTTCTGATAATCTTTTTTTATTAGGAAATGGGGAAAGCTCAGAATTTCTTGACTGGTACTCTCTGGAGGGATCTGAACGAATCAATGAACTTTCAAGGCAATTACGCTCTTTTTTGAATTTTAAATGTGAGATTATACGCATGAGATTCTCAAAATCTAGTAGATCTGAATCTAATAGAACAAAACCTATTGGAGCACCAAATCCTATTAAAAAATGGGAAAGAGAGCTTACATCGTTATTTTCTCAGTACACTACTCTATCAAAAAAGATTGGAATTGTTGATGGAAAAATCGCAGAAATGATAATAAAACTAATGGAAAATGTTAAAAACAAACAACTCGAAATTGATAAAAAACATTTGAAAGAGATAAGGAATCTAAGTAAAAAAATATGGAGGGTTCTTCATATTCTCTCAGAACTTGAAATACATCGGCATCCTCGCTTATTAAATGTAATAATTCAGATTGCAGGTCTATTATGTAGCTGTGAATCAGTATTTTTTTCTTCATTTTCAGATTTTTATCTTGAATTAAAACTGAATTATTTACAATTAGAAGGAGAAATTTCGAATCTAATACAAATGGAAGATAAAAAAATAAAAAAGAAAAAGAAGAGAATGGTGAAAATTACTGAATGATTGAAAGTAAAGTAAGTAGAAAATCAATAAAAGAAGAAAGAATAGCCATTTGTCCTTATTTTGGATGCACGCATCTAAAAAAGGTAAAACCTCTGAAATTAGGGGTCTTCGGATTTCGAAAGTATCCAAAATGTTCAAAACACAATATTAGTTTGGTTTTTGTTGATGAATTTATCGGAAATTTCATCCAAGCTGTAAACGCATGTCTCTTTGATAAATCTAGCCTTCCCCCTAAAAATTTGATTGATAAAATTAAAGGATTTGTGCCCAATGAAGCATCGGCTTTTATAAATAGTTGGATGTATTCTAATTCTATTGGAAGGGGTGCTCAAGTCATTTCTAAATATATGGATGGATTATCAAGGGGGTATATGAAAATGTTAAGTAGAAAACAAAGAAAATTAGTATTATCTGAAGTAAATACAAAGAAAAACTACAGAATGTTGCAGTTAGGATTAAAAAAGATTGCGGATGAATATACTAACTTCCTTCAAATACTCCGAGAAAAAACACAAATATTCTCTATTCATGAGTTTCCACCATTTTCTGATAAATTAATCTCTGTTCTAAAAGAATGGTTAAAAGGACATTTGAATGATATTAAACAATTGAACAAAACCTCTAATGAATCTCTTTTAACAATCAAAAAGCATTATGACAAGATTCTTCATGCAGGAACTTGTACCTTATTATTGGGAAAATCACCCTCAATTGTGATAAAAGGCATATCTGCTTTTGAGCTTTTTTCAGCTTATTATGAGTTTTTAGAGGCTGGATTAAGTGAAGAATTAATAATTAAAGATGTTCAATCAATAATAGATAAATTGATTCTTAGAAATGAAAAACCTCTCATCATCCCTAATTTTAAACAAAAAGTTACAAATCATCTAAAAAATTTGATTAATTTAATTGAATGCACACAGCGTCAAAAAGAACTAATTAACTCAATAGCAATCGAGATATTAGAAAACTTTATTTCACGAGCTAAAAGTAATGAATTTACAATCCCAAAAAATGCAAATACGGAGAAGATTGCTGCAATTATTGTTTATACTGTAGCTTTATCAAACAAAAACATGCCGAAAATCACTAGAAAAGGGATCGCTAAACTAGCTTCAGTAGAAATAAAATCACCTAGCGATATCTCTAGTTACTATAAAAAATACTTCGAGCATTTATATCCAAGAATTGAATTTCGATTTTCTTCATATCCTGGATTCAACAGAATAAGAAATATTATTTCAGCATATATATTTAGCGTAGTCAAGGATAAAGAGGTTTTAACATCAGAAATTGTTGATAGAATAAGAGATAATATTATCATGAATATTGATCTTCCCAAAGATTTATCACAAAATGATTTTGATGTACTTCGAACAATATTAGATCAATATTATGATACTTTTATCAAATTTCTTTCTGATTTGGTAGAAGTTGTCAAACATTTGATTAATTCAAGCAGGATTCATAAAAGAATACGGGCTCATCTGATAGTTAAATACGTAGTTGATTTTCTCTTGGAAGAAAAAGATGTAAACTTTCTTCAAACCCCTAAGAAATTCTATTACAATGTAATTGAAATATATGATTATCTTAAAGAAAAATATCCTGATTTTTTCCAAATTCGTTCAAATTCTCAAGGGCTTTTTGATGGGGGAAATGAATATAGACATGAAGATTATGAAAAAATCGTTGGTAATAAGTTAAAAGTATTCGTTATGAAAAATATTTATAACGGGAAGTATTTTAAAACTGGAAAGCTTAAATGTCCCGAATGTCTAAAAGAACGATTTGTTTTAAATACGGATATTACTAGACTTGATGCTTTAGAATTCCATCACGATTCCGATAAAAAGGAAACTCAATTTACAGCGGGAGCGTTATATAATCTTTTTACTAAGAATCGATCTGATCCAAATGTTTTGGAAGAAATTGTAAGAATAGTGGAATTAGAAGATGTAAAGTTGATCTGTAGGAATCATCACCATATTCTACACGATCGTTACTTTAACTACTTCTCTTATTTAATTACTTGGGAAGAAATTTTGTCCTTACCCGTAGAACTAATTCACATTCTTATTAAAGTCTCTGTGGAAAATTTCCCATTAACTAAAAATTGGACAAAAATAGATAAAAAGAGAGTTAGGGGTAATATTATAAAATATTTAAAAAAGAGATTCATTATTGAACATTTTTTTGGGAACTATTGTCCTACTTGTATGGAGTTTCAAACTAAAAAACATCTTCCTGCATTTCATTTTAATCATGCAGATGATAACATAAAAAATGTTAATGCATCAGATCTTTATGGTCAATATTCCTGTTCAGAAATCGTAGCAATTCTGGAACGAGAAAAAGGAGGTTATTTGTGTTCAAATTGTCATTCAGTTATCCACTATAAGAAACTTCATTTATTAAATGAAATTTATGAAGATAAAAAACTAGTGAGAAGAATTAAAGAGGATTTTGACTCTATCTATCGAAATTTCAAACTTATTCATAATAACAAATCTATAGTTGAAGAACCTTTAGAAAAAGGCTTTAAATCAACAGGTAGTATTGAAAGATATTTAACAGCTATAAATGAGATTTCAAAGAATGAGGATGATGTAACATTATATAAGCTATCAAGGTTTAAGGGAATAACTACATCAAGCATAAGTAATTATTTTTACAGAAGAAAGGATGTAATTACACGATATATCAATACCAAAAGTGGTACCAAAAGTAATCCTACTAAATATTATTTAAATAAAATGGGGAAAGAAGCTATATCTCTAATATATCATTTTAGAGATTATTTTAGATCTTTATAAATGCCTTTTAAGCTCGCTGGTTGAAACATTTATTCTTATTTGCCTCCATTTTTACTTTCTATTTCTCCATCAAGTTGTTTATCACCAGTTCCCTCTCTAATTTTTTTAGCCTTTTCTTGAGATTCTTCAAGGGATTGAATTGGTAAGGTCATACTTACTGGAGTCCCAACATGAATTAAATTTCCTTCTAATTCCTGTCCTATATTTGTATAACTATTAACTCCAAGGATAGCTCCATCTTGCATAACTGTGCCAGGACTTATTACTGTGTGAGGGCCTACTACACAAGCTTTTCCAATCTTTACTCTTTTAATTATTATTTTATCTTGGTAAATTAAATGTGAAAAAATACAGATATTTATTGAAGTCATCGTAAAATTACCAATATCTACAAGTTCAGGATCAATATACCCCTCATAAGCTACAACATTCTTACCAATGTGAACTCCAAAAAATCTATAGGTTGCAATATCCATCCAAGGTAATGGTAAAGCCCGTGTGAGCCAAATAGGAAAATAGGCAGTCCAAAACCTTCGATGAGTATATTTCCACTCCTTACTTCCTCTTTTAAAAACACCTTCTCGTGGTGGATAGATTTTATTTAAAATTTTATATATTAATGCTGATGATAACACTACCGAGATCCAAAATAAAAAGATATTTCCATAAATACTCGGTGGTAATAAAATCCATCTTACCCAATCATTAATAGGTTCAAAAGAGAAATAATAATGACCTGTAAGTGCAAAATAAGATTGATTCCATAGCAGATTTGTACTTACTATTACCAAACCTCCAATAAACAACTGTACTAAAATTATTAATGTAAATGGGGTTTTAAATACACCGGATGTTGATATAACATCACCTTCTGAAGGTAGTTCATTTTTGCTCTCCATTTCACATTTCACATTTTGGTAATAATTCACTAAGGTTATATTAATTGGTCAAAACTATAATGGTTTTCAAAATCTCAAAGTAAAAAATAGTTAAAAACTTAATACACTATAATTTATATATTAATAAAAACATTAAACATTAAAAAAAATTAAAATATAAAAGAATAGTGAGTGTATATGCCAATCGATTGGGCTAGAGCAGAAGAACATCCCGATAAAAGTCAAAAAGTTGAGGGTAAGGTCTTACTAGATTTAAGAGCTAAAGTAAATGATTTAGAAAAACAATTATCTGAGACTAAAATTGAATTAACTACAACTAATGACACATTAGGTTCCACCACTGCAGAACTTGAACAAACACAAGCTTCTCTAGAAGAAACTAAAAATAATCTTGAACAAACAAATACAATTTCAAGTGAGAGAGAGAATACAATTAACAATGTAAGTTCAAAATTAGAAGCTGCAAAAAAAGAGTTAGCAGATAATAATACTAAAAAAAATGAAATTGAAAGTTTCTTACAAGAAAGAGAAGCAGAATTATCAGAAGTATCCTCATCTTCCGAAGAAAAGATTTCAAGTATCAGCTCTGTACTAGAGGCTACAAAAGAGAAAATTTCAAGTTTAGAAAATCAAGTAAATGAAGCTAACAGTAAGATCACCGCTAATGAAGAAGATATTAGCCGTATATCATCTGAAAATCAAGAATTAAAAGAACAAAACACTAAATTAAACTCAGATTTAACTGAAGCAAATAATTTACTTTTACAGAAAGATACTAAATTACAGGAACTCACCGAGTCTGTGGGTGAAAAAGAAAAATTAATAGAAGCACAAACTTCTCGACTCAGTGAAGTTGAAACAGAATTAGATGAATTAAAACCTCCAGATATTGGCGCAGGGGGATTCGCCTCCGAAGAACGTATAACTTGTCCAATGTGTGGGGCAGTAGGGAATAAAATCAAAACTGTAGAGGATAAAAGCAAAGTATTAAGCTACGTTGGTCATATCCCAATGTACGCAAAGAAGCACGTTTGTAAAAAGTGCGGCTATGAATTCTGATTTTTTTTTTACAATTTTTATTTTAGGTTATAGTTCGTGATATAATATCCTTTGTAGGAATTTTAAGAGATTTTAGTTCAAGATCTAAAATCTATCAGTAATTCACTACTTTAGATTCCATCCCAGTGAATCCGTAATTCATTGCATTTACGGAAAAGATCTAATGCGTTGAAGGGTGCATCCCAGGGTTCTACATTCCGGAACTCTCGATAGGCCCTGTTAACATTAAAGAATAATCGCTCTGGTTCGGTCCAGTCAGCATAAGGTCCGAGATTGATCTTCTTAGATGCCTCGAGAGGATCAAGTCCCTCTTTAAAAAACCGTTTGGCCTCAGAATAAACAAACTCGAAATAAGCACGCAACTCCTTGACTTCATCGACACCACAGAGAGGACCATGCCCTGGCACAACAACCTCGGGCTCAAAGGATAACACAAGATCTAATGCTTCAATCCACTTAGCATGCGTGCCTTCCCAACCGATTGGTGTGCATTTCCAGAAGACAATATCGCCAGCAAAGATGACTTTATGTTCAGGGAGATATACGATTAGATCACCGGAAGTGTGTGCAGGGCCAACATAAATAAGTTGGCAATGGTATCCATCAAGTTCAAGATCAAACCTATCTTCGATTAAATGATTTGGCAACGTAAGATCAATTCCCGAATAGTCAAACTGACTTAATGCCATTACAAATTGTTTAATTCCTGGTGGAAAAGCCTCAGGATTTTGTATCCATTTCTGGAATAACCCAGGAAAATTTTGATTTTTTTCTTTTTCCATTTCTTCAGCGCAGAGGCGATGTGCAATAATCTCAGAGTCTTGGAAAAGCTGATTACCCCAGGTATGATCCCCATTGTGATGGGTGTTCACAAGTCGTCGTGCTGGTATAGGTGATACCGTTTTATAGAGCTCGATCATCTGCTCTGTACGGTTCAAATCGTAAAAGGTATCAATAGCCAACCCTCCACCAAGATTCACGAACCCAGCGTTATTCCATCCAAGTCCCCCATCCTCCTGTAAGCAGGCATATACATCCTTTGCTATTTCTTTAAGTTCCATTTTTATCCTCTTATACTTTATTTATTTTTTAATTATTAACTTTAACGGTTTTAACAATTCTTTTATTTTAGGTTATAGTTTTAGCGTCTCAATTTACTATTAAGATATTTTATTGCTTTAAATCAAAAAAATAGAATTAGAGCCCTAATAACGAGCTCATACTTTTAACAATACTATCTATTTCAGTGTCAAATTTTTTAACTTGATCGAAGAAAATGTTATTTACTTGAATTAATTGTTTTACAACAAATTCTGGTGATTGAGTGATTTGGTTAGCCAGATTAATCGATTCATTTAATACTTCTCCTTTCTCAACTAATCTATTCACGATATTTAATCTATAAGCCTCTTCAGCATTGAGAAACGTCTCTTTGGTACCTGTATTTAGGGTAATTTCAAGTGCCTTACCACGACCTACTAAAGTCATATATGGAAAGAAGAGTGGACATGCTCCAAATCTTATCTCAGGGTGTCCAAAAAGAGCTCCTTTTGAAGCAACCCGAATGTGGCAAATAACAGCAAGATCAAAAGCTCCTGCGAGAGCATAACCATTCACAGCAGCAACTAGTAACTTAGGAAATTCAAAAATAGTCTGATGAAAAAGATGATTGGAATCAATAAATTTCTGATAATCCCCTTCTCCTTGAACTACGGCTAGTACTTCATCTCTGTCAAATCCAGCAGAAAAAAATTCTTCCCCTCCATAAAAAATTACTGCTTTAACTCTTTTCTCTTCCTTAAGAGAATTTAAAGCATTAATTATTTCTGCTCTCATTGCTTCATTTAATGCATTCTTTTTTTCTGGGCGATTAAACTTAATTATTGAATTTTTACCTTTTTTCTCAACATTAATAAATTGATATTGTTGTTCCATTTTTTCCAACTCATGAAATTTTAATATAAATTGTTTAAAAGTTAGATATACATCCTTAAATTTCTTTTATTAATAGATTATAAAATTCCTAAAAAAAATAAAATTAGATAATGTCATCCCAGGCTGCCCGTTCTTTATCGAAAGGTGCATTAACTACCTTTGTTTCTTTACCGAATAGCATGGTTGCTCTGTTATTGACATCATAAGAAGGCCACTCTGGAATATTGTCATTGTTTGGGTTTCCTGTACGAGCAAATGAGATCCATGAATCCATTACTTTTTCACTAAGAATATCAGCATCTTTTCCTTTACCGCAATATCTTTCTGTACCAGGGATATAGAGTGTGCCAAAAACAAATGCCACATCGATTGCATGAGGTACTCCTAATTTACCATCCATCATAGGTGAAGGCCAGGTAAACATATATGTATAAGTATTAGGTTGATACTTTCTTTGTGCTTCAGCTATTCTAGTTGTGATAATACGGAACCATACATCAGTAAGAATTGCATCTAAGACTTCTTGAGGATCTGTTGATAGCTTTCCTTCTCTCGCTTCTTTATAATTTTCTACTAATCTCTTAGTTTTATCTTCATTATAACCTAGGTCTTTGATTATTCGATTTGTGCGATTAAAAAGTCCTTTAGAATCTAAATCAGGAAGATTTGGTAAAAATGCATGATAAAACTTCATTTCATCTCGAGTTGTTCCAATAAGCAATGGTATATCACCTGCATAACCATTATTTAGTATTTTAAGAGGATCTTCTGGGAGTATCTTTCCGTCGACTACTGGGGTAAAGGGCGTTGTTTCCAAAGTTGCTAAAGCTTCTAAAACCATTTTCCTATGTATTCTATTAATCTTCTTGATATCTAATTTTTGTAAGGACTCTATATCCTCTGGTTCAACACGCAATTTTGATATGAACTTTTTTGAACCAGACTCTTGATGAGATGCATAATACAAGGGAGTACTTTGAGCTATTGCCCGATGAAATAGACCTTCTGCAGCAGGCATGGTGAGTAATGTAATAACAGAAGCAGTTCCGGCAGATTCTCCAAAAATAGTAACATTATTGGGATCTCCACCAAATGCTTCAATATTATCATGAACCCACTTAAGAGCAGCAACCTGATCAAGCATTCCTACGTTTGCGGTTTTACCTGGAATATATAAGTATCCTAATGGTCCTAAACGGTAATTAATTGTAACAAGTACTATATTACCTCTTTTAGCTAGAGGTATGCCATCATAAGTAACTTGTGCAGAGCTTCCGTACCTAAAATTTCCCCCATGGATCCAAAACATTACAGGTCTTCGTTCTTTATTTGTTCCAGGGGTCCAGATATTAAGCGTTAAACAATTCGCTTCATTCTCTTCTCGAGGTGGGCCAAATAACCACGAAGCATTATTATCTGGTTGAGGAACATTAGGCCCAAACTCAGTTGTTATTAGTATATCACTCCGTACTTCAGGTGGATTTGGAGGCATGAATCGCAGATCATTTATCGGAGGAGCTGCATATGGAATCCCTTTAAAGATTTCAATGCCTTTTTCTATATATCCTTGAATTTTTCCATTTTCAGTATCTATAATTTTAGTTTTTTCTATAATTTTTTCATCTCATTTAATAAGTAAACATTCAATCTTATTGAATTTGTAAAATATTACATAAATTAATACATTGTAGATTTTTAAATGTTAATTCAAAATTTTAAAATATTCTTAAACTTTTTATTAAAATTATGAATCAGAATCCTAAGAAGAAATTTATAGGTACATTACCCCAAAAAGAGTTATTAAAATTATATTCCAAGTATGTGAATGCGCCAAAGGTTCGCTTTTTTAAAAGTTTTGGGTTAGGTGTAATTCCCGGGGAAAGGAAAGGGGTCATAATGAAAACATTGGAAGGTTTTAAACCAGGAGAGCCACCGTTAGAATTATATAATTGCCGTACTTCAGGGGGAGTATTTAACTTAGGACATGGAAATCCAAAAATTATTCAATTTCTTAAAGATGCTTTAGATGGAGGATTAGATTTAGGTGATCATATTCTATTGTCTGAACAAAGGGCACTTTTAGGAGAAAAGCTAGCTGAATTAATGCCAGGGGATATTAGTAAAACTACATTTGGAGTGAGTGGAGGTGAAGCTATTGATACAGCTATTAAATTTTCCCGAGCTTATACTAAAAGAAAAGGGTGTATTTCAGCTATTGGAGGATACCATGGGCATACGGGTTTTGCTCTACTTACGGGAGATCCAAGTTTTAAGGATCCTTTTATGTGGAATTTTCCTGAGTTTAAGCAAATCGAATTTGGAGATCCAGTAGCTATGAGGAAAGCAGTAACTGAAGACACAGCCTGTGTAGTATTAGAAACTCTTCCTGCTACTGGAGGAATATTAATTGCACCTAAAGGATTTTTTGCTGAAGTTAGGGAAATTTGTGATAACGCCGGTGCAATGATGATTATTGATGAGGTCCAAACAGGTCTTGGAAGAACAGGACATTTATGGGCAATCTATGGAGGTTTATATCCTAATGAAAGAATTATACCCGATTTTATGGTGTTAGCAAAAGGAATGTCTGCTGGAATTTATCCTTTGTCCACCTGTAGTTATAAACCATTTATCGAAAAAGCTGTATTTAAAGATGATCCTTTTGCTCATATTTCTACTACAGGAGGTTCTGATATAGGATGTGCAATTACTCTAGAAATGTTAAAAATCCAATCAGATCCAAGTTTTTTAAATCATGTAATTGAAATGGGAAAAGTTTTCAAGAAAGGATTAGAAGAAATAAAAGATGAATTTCCTGATCTAATTAAAGATGTTAGAGGTAGAGGTCTTATGTTGGGTGTTGAATTCTGTGATGAGATGTTTTCTCAATTGGCTATGCTATCTATAATAAAGGAGGGGGTTCTGCTTGACTATTGCGATAACAAAAAAGATACTATCAAAATTTTACCACCTTTAATTGTAAAAAAGCATGAACTTGATATTATCCTCTCAAAGATACGAAGTGGAATAGCTAAATTAAAAAAAATAAAAAAAAATTAGATTTTTAATTTCTTTTCTTCATGAATTTTGTGAAGATCTTCTTTTACTTTTATTAATCTTTCACCATCTAAAGGGTATTTATAAATCGACAAGATAGCGATCCCCAATGCAACAGCTGGATAAACAAACATTAAGATTCTAAGTCCTAACTGAACTTCTGCAGATGCAGGAAGAGTAAATACCTCCCAATCGGTAATAATGAAAACAGGACCAATACTAAGAAAAACAACAATAATTGCTAATCTTAAGAAAAAGGCATTTACACCATAATACGCTGCTTCTCTACGAGTCCCTGTTTTAATTTCATCCTCATCAATAATATCAGCAACAATTAAATCGATGATGTAAAGAGACCCTGATAATCCAAGACCAATAAAAAAGAAAACTATCATTGCAAAAACTTCCATATTTTCTCCAAGAAACATTAATGGCAAAAGCGTTAATATCCATATTGACATTGATAGAATCCAAGCTCTTCTATTTCCAATCTTTCTTACAACTGGTTTCCATAAAATGGTGATAAAAATGGCAGATGAGAGGAAAGTACAACCCAATAGAACTGATATCATAGGTGCATCTACCATACCTAATACTGCCTTTGCATAAAGTGGAACCAATATAGGTAAAATTCCGTACACAAACCAATTTGCAACTTCAGCGGGAATATACCACATGAAAGATTTACTTTTCACACACATTTTAATAGAGTTAAAGAATCCCGGTGCACTTTTATAATCTTCTTTGAATTCAGCTTTTTCTCGAGGGGTAAATTTTATGAAAATACCTCCTATTACAATAACGATTATACCTAATACTATTCCAAAGATTTGATATTGCCCTAAAGTTTTTGATGAAGGATCTGAATAATCTTTAATAAATAGACTTGGTAAAATAAATGCCACTACTAAACCTAAAATAAGAAAGACCTGTCTTACGTTATTTGCTTTGGTTCTATCATCCTTGGAAATAAAAGTTTCGGGAAATAAGGATGTAGCGTTAAGGCTAAACATTGTATAAAAGAGTTCAAACAGTATAATTATAATCATGAAATAAGCGAAATTCCCTAATTGATTTTCTACTCCTATCGGTAATGGTGGTGTAAATAATAAGGATAAAATTACTCCCAGAGGTATAATAGCAATCATGATATAAGGTAATCGCCGTCCGAATTTAGTATGTGTTCTATCTGATAAATATCCTAACATAGGGTCGTTAAAACTATTCCAAAATGCCCATATTATAAATCCAACAGTAATTAGAGTAATTTCTAGTTGAACTACAGCAAAATAGAATGTAAACATTAGAAAGAAAAACGATTGATACGCAGCTTGGTCTGCTATCTGTCCAGTAGCATAACTAGCAGCTCTCTTAAAACTATACCGATCAAGATCCTTTTCTTTTTTCTCACTCATATTAAATTCCTAAAAAATTTTTTAAAGTGATAATATTTCTTTGTTATTCCCAATAAACTTTTATTTTGCATCAATCATAAAGAGAACAATCTATTATTTTAAACGATTAGAAATATGACTTTAAGAAAAAAAAAATATGCAAAAAGTACCAAATCTTAAAATTCTTTTTTTATTTTCTTCCTCAATCCTTAATCCTCTTTTCAACTAAATTCTCTTTTCAAACTAACTTAAGACAAAAATAAATATAATTTAAACATTTAACTTATATACATCAAAAGAAACCATAATAATATTCTGTTTAAAATGGATTTAGTGAAATTATTCAAACCGAAATCAATGGCAGTAGTAGGAATCTCTAAAAAAAATCCATTGAGTCCTGGTCGAATTGTATTACTTAAAAATGAATTTGAAATGAATGTAAAAGTTTATGGAATATATCCTACAGCTGGAGAAATTGAGGGAATACAATTATATGAACGCTTAGATAAACTTCCTGAAATGCCTGATCTTTTAGTTATCGCTGTAGGACCTGATGATACTTTAGGATATATACAAGATTGTGCTGACCTAGGAATTCCTGCGAGTGTCGTAATTGGTGGAGGATTTGCAGAAATTGGAGGCAAAGGTATAAAACGTCAGCAAGAACTGGAGAAAATTGCCTTTGAGAATGATTTAGCTGTCCTTGGACCAAATTGTTTGGGGGTTTACGCACCCCCTATAGTTGATACGATTTTCTTACCTACAGAACGTATCACGCGACCCCCAAGGGGCTCTGTAGCGTTGATTAGCCAAAGTGGAGGGGTACTCGTTGATCAATTTTTTGTGAAATTTAATGAGCGAAATATTGGTGTATCTACAGCAGTTTCTATAGGAAATCGCGCTGTTGTAGATGAATCAATGTTATTAAAATATTTTAGCACAGTTGACAAGGAGACTTCAAATATAGCCTTCTATTTAGAAGGCTTTAAAGAAGGTAAAGCAAGAGAATTTCTACAATTGGCGAAAGAGTCTGAGGATACTGTGATTGTCTTTTTTGGTGGAAAGACAAGAGAAGGAAAGGTAGCAACGCAATCTCACACAGCTAGTTTAGCTGGGAATTATAGAATTATTTATGCTGCCTTAAGACAGCATTATATAATACAACCGCATTCTGAAAGGGAATTGTTAACCTCTTTAAAAGTATATGATATCTTATCTAAGCGAAGAAATCCTTTCGGAGATAATGTTGTTACATATGGAGATGTAACAATTGTTTCTGTCTCTGGAGGGCATGCTGTGTTAGCGTCTGATATGTTAAAAACATATGGTTTGAATGCAATACGGTTTACAAGACAAGAAAAAAAGGATTTAAAGGAACGTATGAACCCCGTAGCAAGAGAAATTGCTTCATTTAATAATCCGATTGATTTAACAGGTTCTGTATTAGACACTGATATTGAAAATATCATTCGATATTTATCTGATATTGAGAGAATTGAGTGTATTATTTTATTACTACTCCCTTATCCGCCTAATATCTCCTTTCAAATTGGCAGAAGAATAGCTAATATTGTATCCAGTAAAAACAAACCTGTTGTTTGTTTTGTGCCATATGTTCCAAAATATTCATTAATTATAGAATCTTTGGAATTAGCAAATATACCTGTTTTTCACTCTATTAAAGAAACAGTTCAGGCGGTTTCGGCACTTAAACATAGAACAAGGATAACAAATATTAAGCAAGGAAATATACATTGGGAGTGAAATATATCACCTTAAACATATTTAAATAACATCAACTAATTTATCTATCCTTCTTATAGCTTTTTTTATATACTGCTCATCCTCAATAGTTAGTTCAATTGCATTTTGAGGGCAAACACTTACGCATCTTCCGCAGCCTTTGCAATTTTCATTAATGGAAGCTCTTTTTCCAACTAAGTGAATTGCATCAACAAAACAAATATCCTTAGTACAAGTTCCACAGCCTATACATTTATCAGTAACCTTAACTTTCACACCTGTCATTTTAGTAACTTTTGAACTAATTCTGGGGGTTAATACAGGAGTTATACGCCATAGACAACAGCAAGGGTCGCAATTACAAACAGTAAGGAGTTTATTTCCATCTTCTACACCCAACCATTGTTTATCGAGTTTATTCCTTCCTATCAAATGTACTAAGCCGGCTTCTCGACATTTTTTACTATGATCAAGTGCTTCTTCTTTAGATACCTTTTTACCAAGCCGTGGGTTAATATCAAGAATCCCTTCTCCCATAAATAGACACCCTAAGTCTTGGGGATAATCTTGACAATCTAGAGATTCGCGACATATACATGTATTCATGATAAAATGATATTTAGCTTTATTTATGAAATATTCAAGAACTTGTGAGGGTAAAACCAAGTCATCTTGTTTCTCAATGCTCTGATTTATTGGAATAAGCTTATCCTGAGTTAAATAGATAATATTATCTCCTTCAAAGAGAAGTTTATCGACTAGTCTACCAATGATCGGGACTTTGGTCAATTTAGCAATTAATTGAATGTTTGGAAAGGTTTTTTTTAGTAATTCTCCAAACCATAGAGGACGTGCCATTTTAATACCCTTTTTTTTGATGTTCTTCTAATTTAAAAACAAAAATCATTTTAATGGTAAATAAAATCTCATTTGTTAAATATTATTTTTGATTTTTTATTGAACTTTGTCCATACCAATCTACAGATTCTTTTAATGTCATTGAATAACTCATTAAAAGGTCTTCTTTCGCATCAATTACTATTTTTTTAAATAACTCATCGCATATATCCGGATTATCTTCTGCAATATTATCATTCCACTCTGGATCCTTAGATAAATCAAATAATTTCTGTTTAGATCTGTCATTTGCTGAAATAAAAGCATAATTATCGTCTTTATATAGCGTAGATAAATGAAATCCACACGTTATATAATCACGTCCTTCTAATAATTGGTCATTTCCATTGATAAATAGTGAAAGATCTAAACCTTCAAATATATCTGGTTTCTCTTTTTCTAAAAATCCAAAAATGGTTGGTAAAATGTCATGATTATATACATATGATTTTCTAATTCTTTTCGGACCATTTATAACACCGGGTGGTTTAATCATGAAAGGGATATCTACGAGTTCAGGGTATAAATACATAGGAATTTTACCAGCTGCATTATGTTCTCCTATACTGTGACCATGATCGCTAATAAGAATAATTAATGAATCTTCATATAATTCAAGGTTCTTAAGTTCTTCAATAAAATAACCAAACCAATTATCACATAAGGAAACTTCTCCAGCATAACAGGCCCTCATATATTTTAATTCACCATCAGTTAGATATTTAATTCTTGTATTATAAAATGGGGTAATCACTTTCTTTCCGGTATAATTTTTATCAACATAAAGATCAAGATATTTCTGAGGAGGGTCCCATGGCTCATGCGGATCAAACTCATCAATAACACAAAAAGTTTTTTCTAGTGATAGTGTATCTTTGACGACTTCAACTGCTTTCTGAAAAGTCTGCCCTGGAAAATATTGATTCTCATTCTCTCTATCTTGCACATTACTTAGATAATTTCTCAATATGAATTTTTGAAACTGTTGAGCAATCACCTTTCTTTTGCTAGTAAGATGTTCCTCAATTTTTTGTTTACTTTCTATAAGATCACCTCTTAACCATGCTCTATATTTATCATGCTCATGTCCTCGAATCCAATTCCATTGATCAAAACCAAGATGAAAATTCATATTTGGTTTGAATTGATGATATGTACTGGTAATAAAAGAGGTAATGAATTTCTCATCTTTCATATATTCAGCCATATGTCTCTGATTTGGTGGTATTGGATCCCAACCAGGATCTCTTACAATGTCATCAGTTCGAAGTAAAGGTTTTTTATGATTAAAAGGAAAGGTGCGAATTCCTGTATGAATTGATCTTCGAACTGGAATTGTAGGTAATGATTCTGGATATGCCTTTTCAAATACTAGTGAATCTCTTGCAAACTTATCAAAATTGGGGGTCTTAATCCAATCATTACCATATGTCTTACCAGTATGGTCTTTCCTTAGGGTATCAAAAATAATTACAAAAATTTTCATTATTCTTACTCCAAACTTTTTAATTTAGATTTAGGTTTAATCTTATTTAAGTGTATAAAAATAAGAGGATTTCTTTCAGTTTTCAACTTTACTCAATTATTTCAATTGCAGCTTGTCTTTTTCCTAATAAGAATCCACTAATTATAATAAGCAATACACCGAATATTATATAATAAGGAGAGAGGATTGTTGGCGGAGCTTTTAAAAAAACACCGAAATAAAGAAAAATTGGTGTAATTTGTATTGGAATCTGCTGAATAGGGACAATTTTGCTAGCATCTCCATATTTAAAAGCTTCTTGAACAAAAACAATTCCTGCAAAACTGGTAGGAGCCATAAGTATGGTAGAAATAATAAAAATAATAAAATCTAATGAACCACCTTTACCTCCAAAAACATTGTTCATAGAAATAATAAAAGGTTGCATCCAAATATTCCCAATTGCAAACGGTAAACCTGCTGAAAACGCCAAAAAAATTGTTTTTCCTCTATAATCTTTCTTTCCAGCTATGCGGCATCCCATCCATAAAATAAATAAAATGCTTGTGAAAATTATAATCCTGACATTAAAACCAGTATCAAGAAAGTAATTAATATCACCCGCAATTGATAAATCACTCAATCCAATTAATAAAATACCAATAATTATGATGCCAATCCCTAAAAATTCTAGTTTCTTTAGATCTTCTCCAATTATCTTAATTGATCCAATTACAAGTATGACTAAACCTATTGCAGCTAAACCCGGGACTAAGCCCCCCCAATTATAGCTTGAGCTAAAAGGAAGAAAATTGCACTAAAGACTATTATACAAATCAAACCTAATACCCAAATAGGATTTCTAATTAGAGTCCTCATGAATCTCTCTTCTCTTGCTTTTTTAGGAATTTCATTTACTACTTTTTTTTGAAGAACCACTCCAAAACTGATTACTACTCCTCCTAGAATTGCTAGAATAACCCCTAATAGATAATTTTCAGCCATAATATCACCATAAGACTTTAAAATAGCATTTAATAAAAGTAATAAACTTAAATTTCTGAAGGGAAATCAAGTTTATAAATTGAATTCAAATAGCCCATCTCTTTAGTATATGGTCTTAATCGAAAACTATAAGTATATTCGATATCCTTTTTTAATTTATATTCTTCATGTAAATCCAGTATACCCAAACGATCTCCACCAACACCCTTTTGTTTATAATCTATATTGACTGTAATCCTTTCACGGTTGGGTAAATCATGTATATGATTTGCTTTTTCTAAATCGTCCATTGTATATGGCCAAGCACTAACATTAAGTAAAGTACCTCCAATATCAGATATAAACAAACCTGATTCTTTCATATTAGTTAATGCCGCCCAACGCACCTCAGTTCTGTTACCATTTTCTTGTGGTCTGACATAATTATGAATTAAATCTTCTAAATAGCCCGAATAGATACTAACAGCGGCACCGGTTTTTCTATCCCACATTGTCTCATGAGGACCTTTCCCATACCAAGTTAAAATATTATACTGTTTTGGTATGGAAAATTGCATTCCAAAACGAACCAAATCTTTCCTCGGCATAAATGAATTTTTTATCAAAATATCACCAGTACCATAAATTCTATAAATTGTTTTATATAGAGTTTTACCAAATGGCATTTTGAAAGAAACACTGATTCTATAAGTTGAGGAGTTTAACATATTAGCAGTGACATTCTTTACCTTACGTCTATGGGTAACCCCCTTCCATCTATAAATGATACGTTTTAATTTTGAAGTATAACGTAAAATATTTATATCATTATCAATTGGTGCTCGCCAGAAATTGGGTAAATTGGGAGAATTAATTAATTGTTCTCCATTAAACTCATATATATCAATAACACCTGTGTTTTTATTGAAAACTACCTTGAAATTATTTCCATTAATATAGATAAATTCATGAAAATATTCTATATTCAAGGGTGGTATTGATTCACTATCTAATCTCTGTGCTTTAGGCGTGTTAAAAGGTAGTTTAAATTGATCCCATGCTAGTACGTATCCTTTCTCGGCCCATAAAGTCTCTTCTGCCAATATAAATTTAATTATTAAATGATATTCAGTTTTAGGCTCTAAATCTGGTTTCTTATAAGGAATAATAAAATTCTGCTCCCTTTTAGGGCTTAATGCTAGTTTAGGTAATCGACCTTCTTGAATTTTTACACCATTAGCTATTAGTTCCCAGATAATGTCTATAAATTCAAGAGATATGAAATTATATTTATTTTCTGTTCTTATTTTTCCATCTAATAAATCAACAGGATATACTTTAATATTTTGATATCCTTTCTTTACCTCATAAAGTGATGGATTGGGGGTTCTATCAGGTAAAACAATACCATTACAGCAGAAATTTTTATCATTAGGTTCATCTCCATAATCTCCTCCATATGCCCAAAATTCTTTTCCATCATGAGAAACTTTTCGCAATCCCTGGTCAACAAAATCCCATATAAACCCTCCAATACAATTATCATACTTCTCAAACACATCCATATATTCTTGGAAATTTCCAAGGCTATTACCCATTGCATGAGCATATTCACAGAGTATTCTTGGCTTATCTTTATACATTTCAGGTGTAACTGGACGATAAATCCCGTGTTGTCGCACTTTTAAAAGTTGCCCTGATTTTGCCAGAATTTTAGGTGTGGTGTACATGGTACTAAATACATCAGATACTTTTAACTTATAATCTCCTTCATAATGAATAGGTCTTGTTGGATCGATACTAAGAGCAGCCTCTTTCATTTTTATAAAGTTTTTTCCAAAACCAGCTTCATTTCCAAGAGACCACATAAAAATAGATGGATGGTTTTTATCTCGTTCTACCATACTTACCATTCTATCAATAACCGCATCAGCCCATTTTGATTTACCTTTAGGCAATTTTCTTCGCAATCCATGTGATTCTAAATTAGCTTCATCTAGTGTATAAATTCCATATTCATCACATAATTCATACCATTTAGGATTATTTGGATAATGGCTTGTACGAACAGCGTTTATGTTGTTTTGTTTTAGTATTTTAATATCTTGAACCATTCTATCGAATGGAATTGCCCTTCCATAGTCAGGATCATGCTCATGTCTATTAACGCCTTTAAAAATGATGGGTTTTCCGTTAATGAGAATTTGACTATTTTTAATTTCTACAGTTCGGAACCCAAATTTACAGCTTTCAACCTCAATAATCTCATCATAATTATCCTTTAAAACTAATAATATTGTATATAGGTATGGTATTTCAGCTGACCATTTCATAGGATTTTTCACATCTAATTCCATATTAATAACAACTTCAGCATTACCTTCTATGGTTACTACATGATCTATGAGAGGGTCGGAATCAACAATGTTAAGATCTTTATCAAGCAAAATTAATTCAATTTTATGGTTATCTTTTACATTCTCTCCAAAATTACAAATCTTGGCTCTAATTTTTAATAAAGCATCTGTATAGGTCTCATCAAGATTACAGAAAACGAAAAAGTCGCGAAGGTGTACTTTCGGGGTAGCAAATAAAAATACATCTCTAAAAATACCACTAAAACGCCACATGTCTTGATCTTCAAGATAACTGCCATCAGACCATCGATATACTTCTACAGCTAAAATATTACTACCTTCTTGTATATATTTTGTAATATTGAACTCGGCAGGTGTCATTGACCCTTGGCTATATCCAACAAAGCTACCATTTATCCAGAGATAAAAAGCGGATTTAACTCCAGCAAAATGAATGAAAACCTCTCTTCTATCCCTAATATTAGGAACTATAAAATCAGTTCTATATGAACCAACTGGATTATATTCATGATCTATACTAGGGATGTTTTTCTTTTTTACACTATAAGGATATTTACTATTCGAATAAATTGGGATTCCATAACCATACATCTGCCAATTACTTGGAACTGGTAGTTCATCCCATTCACTTACATCATAATTAAACTTATAAAAATTAACTGGTCGATTAGAAGGTTTCTTAACCCAATTAAATTTCCAATTACCATTAAGAGATTTATAATATAAAGAGTTATGATATGTACCTTTTAGAGCAACTTCTATATCTTGATAGGGAATTAAAGTGCTATGTGCCGGCTCTTTATTTTGCCCTATCATCCTAGCATTTTCCCAATCCATTTTATTCTTCATTAAAGGAATCCAGCTATAGTTAATTTTATTTGTAAATAAAAAATTTGATTAACATAAGCATAAAAATAAACGTTATGAATAAATTTTATACTTTTAAATAAACATAATGTTAAATTAAGTTTAATAAATATTGTTTAATAGTAAATTGATATATTATGAAAGTTAACATCGAATTACTAAAAGAATTTGAAAAGACAATAGATACTATTCATCCAGAACAAGGTAAAATACCCATTAAAATACTAGGATTTGGAGAAATCAGTTTAGTTTTTAAGATACATGATGATCCATTAAATTTAGCATATAAACGAATTCCGATTTTTTATAATGAGAAAGAAGTGATAAGACATATATGGGCTTATGATGAATACTGTAGAATTCTTGAAAAAGAAATTGGATTTATTTTACCGAACCATGGAACAGTATGGTTTAAAGACGATAATGATGAAATTAAATTTTATTGTATACAAGAAATTGTTAATCCAGAAGCAGTTGGAAATAAAGTTATTCATAACGTTAGTGATGATAAGATTGAAACCCTAATTATTCTTGTCATGAGAGAAATGAAAAAAGTATGGGATTTTAATAGAAACAATGAAAATATAGATCTCGGATTAGATGGACAAATTTCTAATTTTGTGGTCGCTGATTATGATGCTGCCAGCCCAAATATAAATGAGAATTCTAAATTATTATATTTAGATACCAGTACTCCATTATTTCGAAAACAAGGTGTGGAAGCAATGGAAGCTGAATTGTTACTCAGAAGTGCACCTTCATTTTTAAGATTTATTTTAAAAGCTTTGTTTGTACAAGAAGTTCTTGATCGTTATTATTATTGGAAGTTAGTAACAATCGATTTAATTGCCAACTTCTTTAAAGAACAAAAACCAGAAATTATTCCAAGGATAATTAAAAGAGTAAACAGATTTTTCAATGAGGAAGCTAAAGAGTTTGAAATTGAACCAATTACATTAGAAGAAGTAGAGAAATATTATAAAAATGATAAAATGATATGGAGCATATTTCAAAATGCGAGAAAATTTGACAGATTCATTAAAACTAAACTATTTAGAAAAAAATATGATTTTTATCTCCCAGAGAAAATTAAGCGTTAAATATTGAAATTACTTTATTACCACTAATAAATATGGCTTATTTACCTAAGGTCTATTTTACTTCAAAAGTATTTACAATAGAAAAAATTGGTTCTAACGAGAAAATTAATCAAAATATTCGTATTGCTATTAAGAATCTGTGGCAAAAATTAAATGATATTTCTGAGACTAAAATTTTTAATGGAAGATTTCCAACTAAAGAACAGCTACAAAATGAGATTTCAATTTTCAACCCTAATATTATCGGATGTCATTTAGCTCATCAAATCATAGCTAAAATGCTTGAAAGTCCAGCAGTTTTTGCTATAGCTACCTCAACAGTGGGATATAATCATATTGAAAAAATAGAAAAGGATGATATCATAATAACACATACTCCAGGGGTCCTTCATGACACAGTTGCTGATTACACTATAGCTTTAATCATGGCTAATTTAAGAAATTTAATTGATCTCCATATATCCGTTTGGAATGGAGAGTGGACAGCAAAAAGTAAATGGGATTTAGATCAGACCTTATCATCTGTTATTACAAATAAAGTATTGGGAATTGTAGGATTAGGTGAGATTGGGAAAGAAGTGGTTAAAAAATTGTATCCTTGGGGAGTAAAAATTATTTATTATGATATTAAGCAAATGGAAGAATTTGAAAAAGAATTTCCTTTACTTGAATTTAAGGAGAATCTAGAAGATATCTTTCAGGAAGCAGATATAGTTAGTCTTCACATTCCATTAAATAAGGATACTGAAAAAATAGTTGATAGAAATCTTTTGAAATTAATGAAGAAAAATGCCTTGCTTGTAAACACTGCTAGAGGTCCCTTGATAGACTTTGATGCTTTATTAGACTTATTAGAAACAAAGGAAATTCAGATAAATCTTGCTTTAGATGTTTTTCCAATTGAGCCCTTAGATGCTAAAACCTTAAAAAGATTAAAAGCAATTAAAAAAAATCAACCTGAAATTAGAATAATACTTATTTCTCATAATGCTTCTGCATCAGCAGATACAAGAGGAAAAATGGTTCAGCTATTTTTAGACGATATAATAAAAATTATTGAATCTTGTAATGTTGATGATCTTAAAGATGTACATATAATTCCTGAACATAGAAATCAAATAGTAGAAAGAGAATGGAGAATTTTAAATTATTGGAAAAATAAAAAATAAAAAAGTACAAATAACCATGATTAGAACCTTTATAGCAATTGAATTAAAAAATCAAGATACCATTGAAAGAATTGTATCTTTCACTTCTCGCTTAATACAAAATCAACCAAAACTTAAACTTATAAAACCAGAAAATCTTCATATGACCTTAAAATTTCTTGGAAATATCCCTGAACCTTTAGCCCCAAAAATTTTTACTATATTAAAAGAAGAAATCAACCAAAAGATGTTCCAAGGGAGAACCCTTAAGTATATATTAAAGGGTGTGGGTCAGTTTAATAAATTTTCAGTTTTCTGGATAAAACTCGTTGGTGACATTCAATTCTTACAAAATGTCAAAAGTAATGCTGAGGAATTACTAAATACAAAATTAAAAATTGAACGCGATAAAAGAGCACAATTTAAACCACATTTAACTATTGGACGCTTAAGAAAGAATAAAATTTTGTATGAGACATTTGATACACTCAAGAATTTAATAAATGAAAATAAAAATTTAGAATTTGGCTCCTTTAATATAAACGAAGTTAAATTAAAAAAATCTATTTTAACCCCAAAAGGACCAATATATTCTGATCTGGTATATTAAATGTTGAAATCTATTAAGGCAATAGTTTGGGATTTGGATGGTACTCTTATTCATTTTAAAATCGATTATTTAAGAGCGCGTAAAGTAGCCATAAAGATCTTAAAAAATTATGGTGTTCCTAAGCATCTTCTTACTGTAAAATACTCAATTTTAGAAAATGTCTCAAGTGCACGAGATTATTTTCATAAAAAGGGTTTTTCTGATGAAAAAATAGAGAAGATAATAGCAGATATAGATAAAAAGATTATGGAAATAGAACTTGAAGCTGCTCTGAATGCGACAATGATTAATGGGATTGATCAGGTACTAAAATTTGCTAAATCTAAAAATCTAAAACAAGCTATTTTTACATTTAATACAAAAAAAAATGCAAAAATATCACTTGAAAAAGTCAGGTTATTAGGATTTTTTGTATTAATAGTAGGAAGAGATAATATTTCAAATCTAAAACCACATCCAGATCATCTAAGATTCATATGTAATGAACTAAACGTTGAACCAGATGAAATTGTGGTTATTGGAGATTCTGATCGTGATATAGAAGCAGCTATCAATGTTGGAGCTCACTCCATTGCTTTAAATACTAAAAGATCTAATTTCCATAAGCAAGAAATTTTTGAAAAAGCAGATAAAATTATTGAACTTAATGAAATTCCTTCAAAGTTAATAAACGCTATTGAGGAACTTTTATAAATAAACAAAAAATTATAAATATTTACTAAATTAATATTGATAGAATTTTAGTTTAAAAATATCAAATTAGATTAATAAAACTAAAAGGTTTAAAATAAAATAATGAAAGTTTCCTATTATTTAGATATTTTAAAGCCCCATATGCCTTCTGTTGAATTAGTTGCTCGGACATTAATGGAAATTGAAGGCATGTCAAAAGTGCGAATCAAAGTTGATGAGTTAGATCAAAAAACAGCTTCTTTACATATTAGTGTTGAGGGAAATGACATTTTATTAGAAACGGTAACTGATGTTTTAAGTAGTATGAATTGCGCATTGCATTCAGTGGACGAGGTCATTTTTGAAGAGAAAGACTAATAAAGGAAGTTGAAACTCCTCGATCTAACCGAACTGGTCAAAAATGAGTATTAACACTGAAAGGGGGTTGATCTTCTACTTTTTTATATTTTAATCTTGTAAGATATTTTTTTAACATTATTTTTTTACCAATAACACCTTAACCAAAATATTAATAATCATTTACACTAATTTTAATCTAAATAAGAAAAACTAAATTAATTAAAATGTCAGCTCCAAATGTAGTTAAGGTCCTTCAAGAACAAGGAGAAATTAACGACGAGTTAGATTATGCAATTATGACTTACTTACTAAGAAATAGAGGAACAGGCTATACTGCTTGTCAACCCCAATTAGTTGAATTAGAAGGAAATAAACAAGCAATTAAAATGGATATTGACCATACTTTTATTGATAAGGAAAATCAACTGATGGGTTTAGGTATAGTAGGTAATATATTTATCAACGTAGGTTCTTTACAAGTAATATATTGTACTCCAAATGAAGAATTGGAAAATAATGCTGAAAAATTGAAGAATGCTGGCATTCAACCTCAACCTAGACCAAAAGGTAAATATTAAGATATTTTTTCGCGGTTTATATTTTATTTTAATTATTTCAGATACACAGCATGAACTTTTAATAAGAGATTTAAACATTTCTGAAAAAATTAAATTAATCAATTAATTCTTTAATTTATTGATAAAAAATGTCTATTAAAGAAAGTAAAATTAAACATATTATTAGAGAATATCTTTTAGATGAGGGACTTTTAAGGAAAAAAATACCCAATACTGAACAAAAACTTGAATTTGGATTTCAGTTTTCTTTTCCTCCTGGTCCAAGGGGGCATATGATGGTCGTTTTTAAACCAAAGAATAAAGAATTGATTATTATAAGTTTAGGCACTCAGATTTCTCCTCCTCATGTAAATGCATTAAACTCTTTGAAAGAAAATAAGAAGATGGAATATTTTATGGAATTAAGAAAATTATTTCTCTTAAGAGATATGTTTTATAGAATCGATATTCAAAATCATAGATATGAAATTAGTGATCAAATATTTCTAAATGAAGATGGTCTAGTTTCAAAAAAGATATTTTACAATAGTGTGCGTAGAGTCTTCAATTGTGCTGCTTTGAGTAATATTATATTAAGTGAGTATTGTGTGGGGAAAATAAAACCAGAAGATTTTACTAAAACTAAAGAATTTACATCAGGTCCTGATTTTTCTCTATACTCATAATATTAATTTTAATGGTGAAAGATAATTTTTGATAAGTGGTTACAAGCACTAGGAAAATTAGATTATGTTCAAGGAAAAGCAAGACCAAAAGTTGATTGCATCCTATGTGCCGTACGAGATAATGATGAAAGGGTTACATCCCTAAAAATCTATGAAGATGATTTATGTTTTATTGTTTTAAATTTATATCCTTATAATCCTGCTCATTTAATGATTGTAACCCAAAGACATATAACTAAGTTCCTTGAACTTACCAAGGAAGAATTGCTTCATATAACAAGAACAATCCAGGGAATGCAATTGTTATTAGATGATTTATATAATCCTAAGGGGTATAATATTGGCATAAACCAAGGGAGAGATGCGGGAGGTAGTATTGATCATTTGCATTTTCATTTAGTTCCCAGATATGGATCTGAACTCGGTTTTATAGATATATTGGGTAAAACACGAGTATTACCTGAGGGATTAGATAATGTTAAAAAGAAGTTAGAGAATAATATTAATAAATATCTAACTAAAGAATTTTATGATAATTTTAAATAGCACAAAAAGTAAAAAAAGAAAAAAAAAATCTAAATTATTATAAATTCAAATTACTTATCTTGTTGCGTCCCTCACGTCAGCAGCCGTTATCCTTTTACGCTTGTCTTCTTTACAGACTTTGAGTGCATCTTTTGTAGCAGTAGCAGCACTCTTCTCTAAGAAGTCAATTAACTTATCCAATGCATCTGCTGCTACAAGAACAGCGCCTTCTTTCTTCATTAATCTTCGAATAGGTGCTTTAGCAATATATCCTTCAGATTTTTTGGCTGGTGGTGTCTTTTTTGCCATTATTTTATTCCTCCACTAATTTTAAATAAGATTACTTTTATTTTATTAGATTATTAATTAATAATAACTACACATTTCTATTATATAAATGTTATGATTCGAATCAATATTTTGAGAGCGCGATAAAGAGAGATCAAGGGTATTCGAATATCAGATCGTTATATTAATTTTGGAAAAATTTTTCCGACTAAAATCAAATTTTAATTTTTATTAAATGAAGGCTTTATTTCTTAATTTTTAGAATTTTCACTTTTATTAATATCTCAATATTCTCTTCGAAAATTAATTGATTTATTATTAAGCATTGTGAAATTTTTAAGGAACAGATAATTGTTGAAATTTCAACTTCTATTAAATAGAATCTTGATTTCTTAATTTTTCAATATTATATACTTATTAAAGTTTCAATAACAAAGATTCACTATTTATAAGAAAAATTCTATTAATTCTATTTTTTCATTTATTAGTGATAATTATAATTTTAATTAAAAAAATAAATTAAAATATAAAATCTAAGAATAGATTATTATAATATAGATACAAAAAAAATTGACAATTCTGGAAATTGCTAGGAAATAATATTGATGAAACTGAAATTGGGGTTGCGCTTCAATCATTAGGTTTCACGAAGAATGATTCCAAAGTCTTACTTACCTTATGTAAATATAAAATATTAAGTCCAGCAGATATTGCAAAACATTCAGGAGTAGATCGCGCGAGAGTTTATGACTCGTTAAATAGATTAATCGAAAAAGGTTTTATTCAAAAAGAACCTATAAAGAGAGGAGCAAATTATCAAGTAATACCGATAGAAAGAATATTCAAGGCTATTCGTGAGGAATACAAGCAAAAAATAGAAAAAACATTAATATTAGAGAAAGTAATAAGCGAATTGGAAATTAATAAAGAAAAATCTGAACCCAGAGTATGGGCTATTAACTCAAGAAAGAAAATTAGAAAAAAGATTAAAGAACTAATCAGTTCAGCAAAGAAGCGAATCTATTTCATAATTACTCCTGATCTATTAATGACAGAATTAGGAGGTTATGATTGGATTTTAAAAGATCTTTGGAATAAGAAATTTTCATCTGATATTCAAGTTGTTATTGCTCTAAAATATAATGATACCTTAAAAGAAGAGATGAAAAAATTATTGAAAATTTCAGTAGTAATTCATTCTATAGAGGGCGATAGCGTAATTCCTTTTGGATTATTGATTACTGACAACGACTTTTTACTTACCACCTTAGATCAAGTAAAAGAAGCCCCTGAATATACCTCAGGATTATGGTTGGAAAATGGTATACCAAAACAAATTATTGGGTATGAACATTTATTTAGACATTTCATTTCTTCAGAATGCAAAAAAATTCAATTAACACCAAAAAAAGTACCTTATCCAAGTTAAATCTTTAAATTTTACTTAAATATGAACTTTGACAAATTAAAAAAATCGAATAAAATTTTAAAAAAAATTTATTAATAAAGTATAGGATAAAATAATAGGGGGAAGTTATTATATGTCATATCGAGGGAAAGTGATTTTGTGTGGAGAGCCTGGAGTTGGCAAAACATCTTTATTAGTACGATATGTAGATGACAAGTTTAACGAAGGATATCATCAAACAATAGGAGCTAATTTTTTAATAAAAGAAATTGATTTAACAAATATTTTTGATAAATTAGACTTTAAAAATCCTGAATTGAAGAAAGATGTGAAAGAAAAAGGCTTTAAATTGTACTTCTGGGACATCGGAGGGCAGCAAGATAAACTTTTTAGTAATGAGTATTATTTTGTCCAAGCAGTTGGAGCTATGGTAGTTTTTAATTTAAATGATCTATCTTCCTTTAAAAATTTAGATTTTTGGATTTCAAAATTAGAAGAAGTAAGTGGAGATATTCCATATATTATTGTTGGAAATAAAACTGATTTAAAAAGAAATATTAATAAACAAATTGTAGATAAAAAAGTAAATAGTTTAGGAGTAAAATATTTTGAGACTTCAGCCAAGTTAAATGAAAATGTAGATAAGGCATTTGAAACTTTATCAGTTCAAATTTTGAATAAATTAAAATAAGTTTTGAACCATCTAAATTTAAAAGATCCTCCATTATTATTTTCATCTTGTATTAAATTTATTAGATTATTATTATTATTATGAGTATTATATTAATTCCTGTGGCACCATTATCAAGAACAAAATCTCGACTTAGAGATTGTTTTTCAAATAATCAACTTAGAGACTTAACTTTAGCTATGTTTAAAGACCTTATAAGGACTTTAACTAAGGTCAAATGTTTTGATAAACAAATAGTATACTGTAATACTGATGAGATATTGGACTTTGCTGAAGATTATGGATTGATTGGAATTAAAGAGAATTTAACTAATCCTCCTAAATCGTTTGATGAAGTTATTAAAAACCTTAATGATATAGCAATTAATAAATTTAATGCTGAAAGTACTATATTAACATTTATTGATATAATTTTAATCAAAGCTCGAAACTTTAATGAAATTAATGAAGTGTTAAAAAATAATCAATTATTAGTTTGTCCTGCTATTCATTCTGCTGGAATATCTATACTTGGAAGAAAACCTCCTGATATAATTCCTACATTTTTTTCAGATCCAAATATACCATCTTTAGTAGCCTTAATACAGAAAGCAAAGGATATGGGGATAAAAAAGATATCGATTTATGATTCCTTTAGAGCAGGGTTTGATGTGGATGTTAAGCAAGATATAGTATTAGCATACAATTATTTAAAAATTTTTAATTTAACGCATACAGAAACTTTCCAATTTTTAAAAAACAATTTAAATCTAACCTTAAAAAAAGTTAATGCTGATAATAATCGGGCGTTCAGAATAATAAAAAAAAAGTAAAGACAAATTGAAAAACTAAAATGAAAATGTGATATCAATTTTTACAGACTCATTTAATACATGTTCAGCCATATTTTGAAAAGTTTCGCGCTCAACCTTTAAATTACTAAGATATCTAGTATAATCCTTATTTTTTCGGTTCTTATCATTCTCGATACGCTCTAATTTAATGCTGATTTTTGATATTTGATTTTTTAAGTCATCTAATTTTTGAGTTAGACCTGCTTCTTCAATTTTATTTTCAATCCCTTTTATTTTTTCTTTCACTTGTAAATAATTCTCAATATTTGCTTGTAACTTTTTTTCATTAAAAATAGAATTTATTTGCGCTATTGTCTTCTCTTTTGTTTCTGTTTTGAGGTTTAATTTCTTCTCCTCCAAGGAATGGCGTAATTGTACCATGAGAGTTGTAAATTTTGGTAAGTCTTTTCGTTCATTACTTAACATTCTAATAGGATTTTTAAGAAATTCTTTGAGATAATTCAGATCGATATTAGGAATGTGAATTGTCCCCTTTTCTAATTCAAATTTTAATTTTTTTAGAGCTTTCTTGAATCCTATTTCATCATTAATCTTTAACTGTAGCTTGAATAAATTGTCCTCTTCATCTTCTAGGTTTTTAAATAATTGATTTTTCTCAAGTTCAATTAATTCCGAATTTAATTTCTCTTGAACCTCTTTTTTTTCTTCATGCTCATTTTCAAATTCATCCAATTCAATTCTAGTTTTTTCAATATGATCTCTCAGAGAAAACAATTTTGGTAATTTTTTTAGTAAATCTTCTGCTTCCCTTACATCAGTATATTTCTTTCTTAAGAATTCATCAAGAATGCCTTGTTTTTTTCCCAATTTTCGAGTAATATAATCGAGCTCTTTGATTTCAGTTTGAACTTCCTTCTGAAATTTTGGAAATGCCTTTCTTGCAATTTCATTTATAGTGGGGAATAGCTTTTTTATAGAATTAAGTAAATCATTTACATTATCATAGTAAATATCTTCGTCAGGAATTTCAATTTCATCAATCTCTTTTCTCATTCTGTCAGAAAAAAAGTGTAACGATTTTTGAGCTTTTCCATCGACTTTATTTTCTCCAGATTTTATAAAGTGATCCATACAGACTTTAATTTCGATTAAATTTTCTCGAATGTTAGTTATTAATTTTTGGGTTGCTCTCTTTATTTTTGAAAATTGAGAATTAATCTTTTTTTTATAAAAATCTTCAAATTCTTCCAAAGATATTTCAATCATTATTATTTCTACTTTTATTTTATTGCTTTAATAATTTTTTTACCATTCATATCTTTTTGAAGGACTTCTGGAATTGACACTGAATGATCCTTATTTTGAAAATTTTCTAATATACAACAAATAGTTCGCGTTGTTGCTATTGCAGTTGAATTTAAGGTATGCAAAATCTCTTTAGCTTGCTGTGAACCAACTTTTCCCATTCTTATCTTCAATTTCCTTGCCTGATAATCTGTACAATTGCTACATGAGACGAGTTCACGATATGTTTCTGAAGCGGGAAACCAAGCTTCAAGGTCATATTTTTTGGCAGCATTATCATTTAATTCTCCAGACGCAATATTTACGATTCTATAGGGTATTTTTAAATCCTGAAAAATTTCTTTTACATTTTCTATCAGCTCTTCATATAGCTTCCATGAATGTTCTGGTTTACAAAAAATAAATTGTTCAACCTTTTCAAATTGGTGTACTCTAAATATTCCTAATGTGTCTTTTCCATGAGATCCTGCTTCTCGTCTAAAGCAAGATGATACTCCAGCATATTTCAAAGGTAATCTTTCGGGGTCTATAATTTCATCATAATGATAAGCAGCTAATGTTTGTTCTGCGGTGGCAATCATAAAAAGATCTTCATCTTGAATTTTATATAGTTGTTCTTCAAAATCTGCTAATTCTGCCGCTGCTTTTATAACTTCGTATTTAATAAAGAAGGGTGGCCACATTGGAATATAATCCTTATTTATTAATTTATCTAATGCAAATTTTATCAGAGCTAAATTAAGTGAAACTAAATCTCCCTTTAAAAAGTAAAATCTCGAACCCGCTATTTCAGATGCCTTTTTTGTATCTGCTCCATCAATCTTAGTGATTAAATTGACATGAGATAAAGGTTCAAAGTCAAATTTTGGTAATTTTCCAACAGTTATTATAATTTCATTATCTTCATCAGTTTCACCAATAGGTACAGAGTCATGTAAAATATTACCAACTATGTATCTATAATTTTCTCTTTGATCAAAAAATTCAACCTTTTTTTTCTCTAACTTATCAATTCGGTCCTTAATTTCTTTCGATTTGAATCTAGCTTTTTCAGCTTTTTTGTTATCACCTGATTTTTTAAAAGTTCCAATTTGAATTGATAAATCATTCCTCTGTTTCCTTAAATCTTGTAAAGTTTGTAAAACTTCTCTCCATTTTTCGTCATATTCTAATACTTTTCTTGCATTAGATGGATCTTTAAATCTTTTTACTTCGGATTCAATAACCTTTTCCAAATCATTTCTATATAATTCGATGTCGAGCAAATTAAAGTCCCTTTAAATTTTCAATAACTCTCTCTTGAATAACTTATCTATTTTATCATTAAAGTTTTATGAAATTTCTATAATACTAGTAAAATGAATAAAATTTTAATCATGCTGAATTCTTTCAGCTATTGTTGAGCGAAGTAGAGCAGTCTTTATCTTTTTTTTATCATAACCTACATTATCTATAATTTTCATGATTTTTATTCTTCTAGCTTTACCCTTTAAGCCTTCTTCAAGCATAAATTGCTTAGCAAATTCCTCTCTCTTATTTTCTTCTGACTCTGACATGATTAAAAATAATTATTATTAATAAAAAAATTTATTTAGAAAATTTTCTTTCGTAACGGACCCAAATCCTTTATTTCATTAGTGAATTCAGTAATTACGTCAGCAAATCTTTTACCTTCAGAAGCACTTATCCATTCTAACCTTACACGTTTTTCTTTAACACCTAGCTGCTTTATAATTATATTATATAACCTTTCAAAGCGTTCTTTTGTATATTCATTTCCAGAAATGTAATGGCAATCACCGATATGGCATCCACTAATGAGAACACCATCAGCACCATCCTTTAAAGCTTTTAAAACAAATGCAGGATCAATTCTACCCGAACACATAACTCTTATTATTCTAATATTTGGAGGATATTGAAATCGTGAAACTCCTGCTAAATCTGCCCCTGCATAACTACACCAATTACAGCAGAAAACCAAAATAGAGGGTTTGAAACCTTTTTTCAAAACAGATCCTTCCATTATGATTTAACTTCTCCATTGCTTTTTGAATTAATTACTTGAATTAAATTAACCAAAAACTCAGAAAAATCTTTAATTTCTATATATGATAAATCTTCATAATCACTTTGAAGACATGATAGGTGTATTATACATTTTGGACATGATGTAACTAAAGTTGTACCCGATTCTTTAGCTTCTAAAAGACGGCTATATCTTAAAGCCTTAGATCGAGTATTACAATTCATCCATGAACTAATACCACAACATAATGCATTCTCCTTATTGTGTCTCATTTCCTTAAAATAATAACCTAATCCCTCTAAATTGTTAAAGATTTCCCTAACCTTTTCCAAAAGGTTATTAGATTTTGGCAAAAATCTACTCAGCCGGCAAGGATCATGATATGTAAACTGAATATCAACATCTCTTTCATTTGGGACTTTAAACTCAATCTTACCTTGTTTCCATTTTTCATAAACATATTCAATTATGTGTTTAACTTCAAATTTATTATCAAAATCTTCAAACAATTTTGGATATTCCACTTTAAAAGTCCTGTATCCTTCTGCACATGAAGTAATAATTGTTGAAACACATGCCTTTTCAAACAAATTATAGTTTTTCTTTGCTAATTTTATAAAAGCCTTAAAATTTCCCACACCCCAATATAAATCGTGTCCACAACAGACTTCATCCTTAAGAACGACAATCGGATCGTACTCTATTTGACATAATATTTTAAGTACGCTTATGGGAATGGGATCTACTTCTTGGAACTCAAATTTAAAATATGGCAAGCAACCCACGAAATATAAAAGATCACCCTTTTCTGAAGTAGTGCATTCTTTGGGAACCCAATCAAGATTTCTCTTTGGTTGGATATAAGGTTCACTCAATATTTCTGATATTGTGGTATAAATCCCTTTATGAGAAATATACTCATCAGGATTTTGTTTATAATCATTTATCATTTTATATCTTGCATTTCTTACAATATCAGCGAAATTAATATCTTCAGGACAAATTTGAAGACAACTATTGCAAGTTAAACAATCCCATAAAACTCCACTTTCGAGTACTTTATCCTCAAATCCTTCTAATATCCGTTGAATAATTACACTAGGTATAAAACTCTGAACTTTACTGAGTTGACATACACCACTACAAGAAACACATTGATAGCATTTACTTAATAATTTTCTTAAATTTGGTTCGTAAATTTTTTCTAGATATGAATCGATATCATCAGTGGATTGTTCAGAATTATCTTTTTCTTCGATCTTTGTTATAAATTTCACTTAAATTTTTTAATTTTTGCTTTAAATAATATTGAACCACTTTTAATAAGAAAAAAAGAGAAAGAATAAATTTTTTCTTTTTTTTACTTAATCAATATATTTTATTATTTGTTAAATTAAATATCAACTAAATAATGGTGATAAATTACAAGGGTGGGTTAAATGTCTGATAATCAGACCACTGTTAGAATAGGTGTGTATGTATGCAGGTGAGGAGTAAATATTGGAGCTACTGTAGATTGCGATGTTGTAAGAGATGCTGTTGAACACCTCTCAAATGTCGTAGTTGCTAGAGTAAATGATTTTACTTGTAGTGATCCTGGGCAACAAATTATCAAAAATGATATTCTGGAATTAGGTTTAAACAGGGTTGTTGTCGCTGCTTGTACTCCAAAAATTCACGAGCCTACATATCGAGCAGTTTTAGTTGAAGCAGGATTAAGTCCTTATTATTTTCAGATGGTTAATTTGCGTGAACACTGTTCATATGTACATGCAAATGATAAGAAAAATGCCACTAAGAAGGCTATAAGATTAGTACAAGCAGGAGTAAACCGTGCACGTGAACTAGAAAGTGTTCCTCGTAAAGTGATTCCAGTAATAAGAGCAGCTTTAGTAATTGGAGCTGGAATTGCAGGAATGAATGCTGCGTTAGATTTAGCAAACCAAGGAATAAATGTTTATCTAATTGAAAAAGAACCTACTATTGGTGGAAAAATGGCACAACTAGATAGAATTTATCCAACTGATGATTGTGGAATATGAGTTCTTGCTCCAATAATGGTTAATACTTACAAACATCCAAATATAAATTTATATACATATAGCGATATTATCGAATTTAACGGTATTCCTGGTAATTATAAGTGCACAATAAGAAAAAATCCTCGTTATGTTGATGAAAGTAAATGTACTGGTTGTGGATTATGTACAACCAAATGCCCTATAAAAATTCCCAATGACTTTAATAGAGGAATAGGCGATAGAGGTGCTATTTATATCCCTTTCCCACAAGCTGTACCAAATTATGCAGTTATTGATAAAACTGTTTGTACTAATTGCAAAAACTGCGAAAGAATTTGCCCAGCTGAAGCGGTTGATTTTGATCAAGAACCAGAATATATAGACATAAATGTCGGAGCTGTAATTATTGCTACTGGATATGATGAATATCCAATTATGGAAACTAATGATTATAATTATGGGATATCTCCTGATGTAATCACTCAAATAGAATTAGAACGGATATTAAGTCCTATTGGTCCAACTGACGGGCATGTATATAGAATTTCTGATGGACAGATTCCTAATACAATTGTAATGATTCAATGTGTTGGTTCAAGATCTGTAAAAGAACTCCCTTATTGCTCAGCAGTATGTTGCAATGTGGCTCTTAAAAATGCACAATTATTAAAACAAGAGTACCCTGAAATGGATGTTATTTTATTTTACATTGATATTAGGACATCAGATAAAGGAAATGAAGAATATTATAGAAAAATAAGAGATTTAGGGATTAGAATGATTAGAGGTAAAGTAGGAGAAATAGTAGAGGACCCTGATACAAAAAAATTAATAATTCGGGCATTTTCATCATTAACAGGTGAAATTATTAAAGTCAATGCGGATCTAGTTGTATTATCTACAGGTATGATCCCTTCAAAAGGAACTGCTGAAATAATAGATGTTATAGGTTTAGGATCAGGGCCAAATGGATTTTTAACTGAAATTCATGGATGTTTAAGTCCTCAAGAAACGACTAATATGGGAATTTACATTTGTGGATGTGCTGCAGGACCAAAAAATATTCCCTATTCAGTATCGACAGCTTTAGCTGCAGCGAGTAAAGTTGCCACTCTGCTTTCTCATGATACAATAAACCAAGAATTAATTATTGCAGAAGTAGAGAATAACCTCTGTATGGGATGCCACAGATGTGAAAAGGTTTGTTACTATGAAGCCATAAAAGTAGGTGAAGATAATGTCGCTATTGTTGATGATTTGAAATGTAAAGGTTGTGGTGTGTGTGTTACATCTTGTCCCGCTAGAGCAATTGATTTAAAATATTATAGAGATAAACAATTCATAGAAGAAATTAAAGGAATCGGTAGTAGCGAGATTAAATCAATTCAAAAAGCACAAAAAATTGAGGAAAATTAAACAATTTAGAGGTTAATTCTTATGATTCAAACAGAAAACAAAAATTTTAAAAAAGTAATTGCTTTTGGATGTGAAAAATGAGGTTATTCTGCTGCGGATTTAACTGGAACTACGAGAAAATCATACTCATCTGAATTTCACTTGATTAGAGTTAGATGTACGGGAAGAGTAGGTATTCATTTAATAATGAAGAGTTTCTTGAACGGAGCAGATGGTGTAGCAATAATTTCGTGAAAAGAAGGAGAATGTGCGTTTGGGAAAGGAAATATGAATACATATGAGCATGTGCTTTTTTTAAAAAAGTTATTCAAACATATTGGTATTTCTGAAGATCGCATTCAGCAATATTTCGTCTCTGCAGCAGATGTAGAAAAATTCATTCATTCTGTTGAGGATATTACAAAAAAAATTGAAGCTTTACCTCCTCTACCTAAAAAAATTTTACCCGAAATAGAATGATCCTTTCAAAAAAATCATAGTTGAGAGGGAACTATCCCATTGCAAGGGTTTTCGGATTTTATATAATTAAATATTTATTTATAAAAAAATAACAATTATGAGTTCTGAAGGAAAATTTTCATGGGATTTTTTAAAAACAGTAGCAGATAGTTTAGATTCATATAGGGTTAGAGCTCTTATAGACGCAAAAGAAGATATAATAAATGCAGGAGTTTATGATGAAACTCAATACTATAATATCTTATTTAAGATGTTCAATATGGAACAATCAAAATTTACATTATTCCATTTTTTAAATTCTAATCAGAATTTAAACTTAACTTCAATTAAAAAATTTTCTGAAAAGAACTCAATTGAACTTAGAAAAGCTTTAAGTTTATTAGAATTATTAAAAAATGAAAAAAGAGTAATAATAGAAGAAATATATGAAAAAATTAAGCGAAATGAAAATTCTCCAGATAAATTAATTTTTAAAGATTTATCAATAAAAATTGATGGATATAATGTTTCAAATATCCAGTCTATTTATGAACCTGTTATTGGTAATGGCTCAATCGTGGATACTAACAATTGTTCGGGATGTGGGCTTTGTCATGGAATATGTCCTATGGATTGTATTAAAATTAACAACGGATTTGGGGAAATCGACGATAAAAAATGTATCAGATGTGGATTGTGTTATTTTATTTGTCCACGATCATATCTACCTGTTAAAGTTTTAAATATGAGCTTAGAAAATACTTCGGAAATAAAAGAATATTCCGAAATTGGTTATTATATTGAAGTCTATTCAGCTAGAACAAAAATAAAAGAAATTGCTTCTATATGTCAAGATGGCGGTATATCTAGCACTTGTTTATATTATCTTTTTGAACAAGGAAAGATCGACTATGCTCTTGGTGCTAAAATGAGTGATGATCCATGGAGACCAGAACCATTATTAATTAAAAGTAAAGAAGATATCATATCTACAGCTGGAACCAAATATGTTAATAATCCAAATTTAAGTTTATTAAACGATTTAAATGAAAATTCAAAATCAATTGCTGTAGTAGGAGTACCTTGTCAAATGCAAGCACTTCTTAAATCCAAAATCTATAATATTGGAATTCCTTCATTAAATAATATCGAATATCGAATTGGAATTTTTTGTATGGAGTCTTTTTCCTATCAATCTTTATTAGAGATATGTAAAACCTTAAATGTTGATGTAAAGAATGTTAAGAAGATGGATATTAATAAGGGGAAATTCTTTGTTTACACTAAGAATGGGGATGAATTAAATGTTCCAATTAAAGATATTTCACATCTTGCTAGAGAAGATTGCGAAGTCTGTTATGATTTAACATCTGAATCCGCAGATATTTCTATTGGTTCTATTGGTTCTCCTTCTGGATGGAATACTTTAGTTATAAGAACTGAGAAAGGAAAGCAATTATATAATGAGTTACTATCGAATAAATTAATTGAATCAAAACCAATAAGTGAAGTAAAACCTGGATTAACTTTACTTAAAAGAATTGCTAATAGCAAAAAAAATAATTGCCGAAACCATATTTACAAAAAAAAAGAAAATAATAAAAGGATTCCAATTTATTAAATTCAACATCATATATATCAAAAATAGAATTAATATAAGATATTTAATCACTTTAGAGAAGGGAATTTATAATATTGGAGTGAATTATCTATCAGTTTAGTTTTCCATTTTAAAATCTTATCTCTCAACCCACTAATTTTCTCGTACATATTATTATAGAAGTCATCAATAAATTTTTCATCATCTTTATTCTTCAGTATAATTAAAGCACTATCTCTATAGTATTTCGCATGAAGCATTTTATGACAATTACCACAGATATATATGCATTCTTGTATTATTAGATTTTTAATTAACCAAACGATGGATTTAGTTTTAAATTCTTCACTAAATGTAATTTTTTCAAGTCCATTTTCAAACAAATTATTGTTAGTGTGATGTGCATGAAAACAATTAAGATGGCTATTAATATTGGTTTTCTTGCAAATAGGGCAGATATATTCCATACCGAAGAGAAATTCAATTATATATTTTTTCTTTACAAATTTTAATATTTGTGTCTTTATATGATATTTTATTTCAGCTTTTCGTTGTGATTCATAAGTTCTGACAGAAGATTTATAATTTTCTTTATTTTGGATGTAATATTCGTCTGTTAGAGTTTTTATTGTATTTAGAACACCTGATGGATTTTCATTAATATAAGTTAGACTTAATGAGTTTAGAAAAATAAAAATTGAAGAATAGTTATAGATTACATCATGTTCAAATGAATGACAGTTAGTACAAGCTAATTTTAATCCTCCCACCTGAGTCTGCATTAATTTTAGGGCTTTATCAAATTTTTGTGCTATAATCTCTCTCGGTTGAATATATTCAAAACCTTTTCTTGTTACAGTTCTTTTGTAATTCTTAAGAAGATGATGATAAGAAAGAGCTGGTAAAAACTTATAATCAATATTAAACTCACAATGTCCATTTATTCCCTGACATTTGCCATCGTAATTTATTTTTATTTTAGTTTTATAATCTATATCTAAATAAGTAATAGTTCTATAATTAATTAATTTATAAAAGGTTTTATGTATTCTAACTGAATTCTGGAATATTTGGGGTTGGTTATCATAAAGTCTTGTCCTAATATTAAAATCAATATCTTCTCTTAGATATTTTATTATCTCTTTGGTGACCTTCTGCCATTGCGATAAACTGATTAAATCTTCATTATGAGTTTCCTTCGCCACATTACTAATACTTATTTTTTGATTTGTTTCATTTAATAATTTAATTCTTGTTAGAAAACGAATGATATCATAAACATATATTTGAATATATTCTTTAAATTCCATATTTTTATCAGAAATCAGAGATGCTATTTGATTGCAAACAATTTCTTTAATTTTAGTTATATTAGTCAAGATTTCCTTCTCTTGTAAATTATAAAAAAATTTTTTATTTAATTCAATTAAAGCATATTTTGCAATGTTTTCTCTTACTTTTTTAGGAATATATATACCTCTCTTTAATTCTGGAAAACAATAAGGACAAAATAATTGAGGTGGTTGTCTTTTTTTTATTTTACGAAACGTGTCTTTAAATTTTTTAGTACACGTTTTACATCGAAAAGATACTTCTTTATTCTCAGTCTCAAATGAACTAAGTATTTCTAAATTGTTTTTTTCTGCAAGTTTTTTTAGATGATTAGATATATTTTTTTTCGAGCGAATTATATAACCATCACTTTTATCGTCTATCAGCTCTTTATTATATTCAATGTATCTTTTTTCAAAAATAGAGAGTAGATTATCAGACAAATTTGGAAATGTTTTTGCCTTCAAAGCCATTAATTTTTTACTAAAATTTATTCCTTCATCTGTTATGACATATACTTTTTCATTACTCTTTGTTTTTTTTGAAAAAATACCATAATATCGAATCAAATTTTTATTTTTTAATTTTTCTTTAATTTTTGAAAAAAATTTTGATTCCTTGTTAATCACGTTAATTAATTCATCTTTAGAAAAGTAATTTTTAGTAATAGAAAATAACTGTGGAAATTTCTCGCAAATAAAATAAATACAAATAATTCCTTGATGTAATGTGTCATTGAAATAATATATAATATTCTTATTATTTTCAGTATTAATCAGCTCTTTATTGTATTCAATAAATCGCTTTTCTAGGCTTAATATTAGTTCATTGAAAAGCTTGGGAAACTGTTGTTTCTCTGAATTGATAAGATTTATTGCAAAATTTAATCCCTTATCCGTAATTATATATACCTTATTATTAACATTCTTTTTTCTCGTAAAAATTCCATAATACTGAATTAAATCGCTCTCTTCTAGTTTTTTTTTAATACTATAAAAGTATTGAGAATGTTTATCAAGAATATAATTTAGTTCGCTTCCAGAAAAAAATTTTTTATCAATTTCACTGTTTTTTGGGAATATTTCACAAATATAATATATCGTTAAAATTGCTAATTGTAAGGCTTGAATTGCTAACACACCTGCTTCGGATAGTGGTTTATGAGGTAAATTTTCATCTGATTTTGAAAATTCTTCTCTTATTAATTCATATTTATTAGAAAGATGTCTGAGAAACTTGTATTTTATTTCGTTAATTAACCAAGGATTCCACCAATGACTTTCTTGAAAATATGCTTTAAACCCCCTTATATTCAAATATAAATGTAAGTAAATTGGATTTATATGTCGGAGTGTATTTATAATAGATAGCAATTCCTCTCTTTCCTTTTCAGTCAATTGTTCATTTTCATATTTTTTATATAATTCTTCTAATTCTTCATACTCTCGGAAATTTTGGATTATCTCTTTTAGAATCACTTTAAGTTCAGAGCTGAGCTCTTCTTCGGTAGATCTTTCTATCCATTTTTTAAGTTTCTTTTGCCATTTCTCCTCTTGTTGTTCTTCCTCTTCTAATTCTTTAGTTTTTAATTCTTGTTGTTCTAACCATTGGCTAAATCCTTTGGTGTCTTTTCCAGCATATATCGGTCTTTTACCAGTTTCTTGGCGATATAATTGCTGGAGCTGTTCGTATTCTTCTTCCTTTGTTTCCTCGCTTTCTGACTTTTTTTCTTTCTCTATGGTCTCCTTAATTCTTTCTTGATAAGACTGCACTTCATCTACTTCGATATCATCTAATTCTGTGTAGACATCTTCTTCTGGTTCTTTTCTATCCATTTCTTGACGCGCTTCTAGGTTTTCATCGTTATCATAAACAGAGATTTGCCCATTTTGTTCTTGTCCTTCAAGAGCCAAATGTTCTTCATCAATTTCATCCTGTTCAATTCTTAGTTCTTCACTCACATCTTTTATATGTTCATTTTGCCCCTCTTCTTCTACTTCACTTAAGAAGAAATCCTTCGCAATCTCTTCCACCTGATCATCTATTTCTTCTTGAGAATTCCCTTGCTGATGTAATTTTTCTTCAGTATCTACAAGATATTCTATTGCATCTATCCTATCAATCCCTTCTCTTACATCCTCATCATCTTCTTCATTTTCATGGTCAACTGACCTCAATTTCTCTTTTTCTTGTTGTTCATAGTGTTTTTCCACTTCCTTTAACATTTGATAAGTTTTTTCTGCTTCCTGCATTAAATTCCTTATTTCTTCAGAACTTTTCCCTTCTTGTTCATACTGTTCATATTTTTCCCAAAGATAATCAAACTCTTCTGGCTCTATCTCTGCTGCTTCTGGTATATCATTGACATCTTCCTCTTGTGCATCACCAGAATGTATTTCCTCAATATGCTCTTCCTTCTGTTTTTCAGTAATTTCTTTCTCTTGTTTCTCTAATTCTTGGGCCTCTTCCTTTTCTTCTTTATTACTATTTCTTTCTTTAATTTCCCTATAAGCTTGCTCTGCATTAAAAGCAGTATTATCATTTTCTTCTTCAGGATAGCCTAACTTCTCATCATATTCTTTCAGCATGCGCCCCAATTCTTCCATATCCCTAACAAATTCTATCTCTTCGGTATCAATAATAGGATCTTGGTCATTTTCGTATTCTTCTGGATCTATCTCTATTGCTTCTTCCTCATTCTCTAGGTACTCCTCTTCCTCCTCAGTATATTCCTCACTTTCAGCTTGAAATTCTTCTTGATCTTCTTTTTCTATTTCGGGATTTTCATGCATTAATACAGTACTTTGAGTACCGATATTTTCATATTCCTCTTCCATCTCATTAAATTGCTCATCAAATTCCTTATCAAGCTCCTCATCTGTTAATTCTTCCATTTCATGAAATCCACTATTAAAATCCTCATCAGTCTCATCTGTTAATTCTTCCATTTCATGAAATCCGCTATTAAAATCCTCATCAGTCTCATCTG
>JAHLWP010000014.1 GCA_019057865.1 Promethearchaeota archaeon | reverse complement strand
GAAGAAATAAATCAAAAAGAGAGAAGATTACAACAAAAATAAAGAAAATTTTTTGATAAAACAATAATTTTGGAAAAAAATATTGAAAATTTTTTGTTTTAATATGAAATTTTTATTAAGTTAACAAAAATTAAATATATTTTCTTTTCATATTATATTATATAGTAATATAAGTCGCAAAGAAATTAGCTTCAAATAGAAGATTGAAATACAGGATATCCTTTAGCAATAGTACAATTGATCTGAGGTCGCAAAGAAATTAGCTTCAAATAGAAGATTGAAATTGAAAACCCTCTAATCCACAACACTCACACTGCATATTGTCGCAAAGAAATTAGCTTCAAATAGAAGATTGAAATAGATTCATATCACATGGATAATCCCATGAGAAATAATGTCGCAAAGAAATTAGCTTCAAATAGAAGATTGAAATTTCATTTCTCAGCCCTCTTCTTTTGCCATTTCTCTTTGTCGCAAAGAAATTAGCTTCAAATAGAAGATTGAAATGTTTTCTTTTTACCCCATGTGCAAGAATTGTGCCAACGTCGCAAAGAAATTAGCTTCAAATAGAAGATTGAAATGTATCTATGAAAGGATAAATATATTTATCTATCTTTATAGTCGCAAAGAAATTAGCTTCAAATAGAAGATTGAAATAATACAGCAGTAGCATTAACATTGGAAGCATTAATATATCGCAAAGAAATTAGCTTCAAATAGAAGATTGAAATTTAAGATCGTTTCCCATAACCTTGTGAATTGTGACACCGTCGCAAAGAAATTAGCTTCAAATAGAAGATTGAAATTTTCTCAGCCCTCTTTTGCCATTTCTCATATTTATCCCGTCGCAAAGAAATTAGCTTCAAATAGAAGATTGAAATGTAAACTTAATATTTGCTTCATTTGTCTTGCTAAACAAGTCGCAAAGAAATTAACTTCAAATAGAAGATTGAAATGCATATATTAAAGCATTAGAGAAAGATCCAAAAAGTAATTCTACACTAAGTCATCTAGCTTTAACATATAAGTTCTTAGGAGAGCATGAATTGGCAAAAAACTATGCTGAACAAGCTTTGCGCATAGAACCAAAAGATCAAGTAGCAAAAAGGGTTATGGAAGAATATCAAGAATAATTGAATAAGTTTCTCATCCTTATAATAATAGAAACTTATTCTCAATCTTGATATTTATAATAATGGAGTTCATTTCCTTTAAACAGAAAAGAAAGAAATGCCTATTATTGCAAATGGTTTCAAGAGTTATATAATAGACTACTTCATTTTATTCAATATAATCCATTTAAAAATCTTTTATAATTAATTTAGAAAATTAAATATCAAAAACTTTAATTGCATTATAATTATTTCGATCGATTGTCGCACAATATAGTTCAATTTTTTCTTTTTTTGTATATAACCGTAAAATTTCATCTATATGCACATGACCAAATATTACCTTGTTGATTATTTCTGTATCGTAAATGTGTTTTATAAACTCTTCATCTCCAATTCGATGGTTTTTAAAGACTGAAACAGTTGGAGGATAATGCATTAAACACAAATTAATTGTTGTATGTTCGGTTTTAATTATGTTTTTAAGCTCAAATAAAGATTTATCTAATGATTCTAATTCATTTTTACGAAAAAGTAATTCATCTTCTATAGGCTTCTCATATGGATCAAATGCAAACCCACGCGCCCCGCAAATCCCTACCTTGATCGAATTTATTGAAACAATAGAAGCCCTTCCTCCTATATAAAAGAACTTGGAAGTTGAAAAACGTTCATACATCTTTTGTTGTGCTTCAGAGTAGGATGTACTCAGTCTATCTACCCATATATCATGATTTCCTTCAATAAAAAACTTTAATTTTCCCGGAAGTTCTCGGAGAAGATCTAATTCTGCTTGAATTTCGGAAATATCAGATCCCCAAACTAAATCTCCCGCAATCAATAAAACATCTGGATTAATTTGTTCTAAATGATTTGAAACTTGCTGAAAATAATCTGATGGTGCTCCATATTTGCTTATTTGGGTTTGAGTGGGAAGGTGGGGATCTGAGATTGCAAAAATACCAGGCATGAATGGGTACCTCTAAAACTTTAAAGTCTTTGTATTGATTCAATCTTAAAGTATTTTAGATTCTCTGTATAATTATCTTTATAAATTACTCTCTTAAGTCGCTCATAAGTAATATCTATACAAATGTTATTCTCATTATTAGTTACCAAAATAAATTTTCTTTTTCCTCCATCTTCTTTATTCAAATCCATTACTGCATGACCGGTCGTACCTGAGCCTGCAAAAAAATCTAAAATAATCGCATTTGGTCCCGCAGCTACTCTCACAAATTCTTTGATCATTTTTCGTGGTTTTGGAGTGACATTTATATCCCTACTGCCAAAAATTTCGTGCAATTCATCTTTTGCAAATGAAGTTGTCCCAATCTCATTTAGTATGGATTCCATATAAAATGGTTGTTCTGGTGTTTTAAAATCGCTATTATTTGGACGTCTTATCATCTTATTAAAATGTGTATTAGTCTTGTTCTTATAACACATTACTACATATTCATGTGCCATTTTCACGTTAAAAATCGGTTTTTCCACTCTATTCTTGTCATATTTTGGGTCTGTTTTAGGCCAGATTAATACATCTACATTTTGCTCCCCAAAAATTTCTTCGCACAATAAAATCAAGCAACCTATTTGAGTCTCATCAATATTAACAAAAATTACCCCATTTGAAACTAACAATTCTTTTGCAATGTTTAACCTCTTCTCCATAAAACTGAGCCATTTACTGTGGCTATATTCATCATCGGAATCAATGTAATCGTAGTCATTATATTTCAAAGTTTTATTTCCAGTATTGTATGGTGGATCAATGCAGATTACGTCAATTTTACCTCGATATTCTAGTTCTAAAACCTTTAATGCTGCTAAATTTTCACCCTCTATTAGTATATTTTCATTCCCCCCTACGTCTATAGATAATTCTTTTACTTCAGATAATATTATGTTATTCGCGCTGATAATCTCTTCTATATGTTCTTCAAATAGAAGCCCATATCTTTTTTCATTAATTTCTTTCTTGATCTCCAGCAGGTATTCTATTAACGTAGGGTCATTGGTGTTTTTACTTATGAAATCTTTAAGAATTGAAATTTTTTTCAATAAATTTTCCTTCTTCTTCTTTGAAATATTAGAGTTCATATAATCTCCTAACCTTGATTCATAAAAATTTATTATTTATAATATTAATTTCGTATATCCGAACTTAAGATATAAGAGTTATTTTTACTTGGCATTCAGCAAAAGCGTAATCTTCTATTACAGTATTTTTTGAGATTTTAATAGTTTTTAAGTTTTTACAATGACCAAATGCCCATTTACCAATGAATTTTACGCTATCCGGGATTGTGATAGATGATAAATTTATGCAACCACTAAATGCACCCCTCTCAATAATGGTTACATCAGCTGGAACAATTAAGGTTTCAAGATTCACGCAATAGCTAAAGGAATTCCTTCCTATGCTTGTAACGCTACTCGGTATGGCAATAGTTCCTGAAATGCTGGTATTTGGACAATAGATTATCTCTGTTTTTTCTTTATTGTACAACACTCCGTTTTCTAAAGCAAAATGAGGGCTATGATTCTTTAACACTAAAGAATTGCAGCCGGCAAACGGGTTGTAACCTATCCGGGTAACACTTCTAGGAATAGTAACACTCTTTAAATTCAAGCAATTCCAAAAAACATTTTTTCCTATTGTCAGAACACTGCTTGGAATATCGAGAGTTTCCAATTGGTGATCGATTAAAGATATTAATTGAGTTTTTTCTTTATTATATAACACTCCGTTTTCCAAAACAAAATGTGGGCTGTTGTTAGTTAAAGTAAGATTTTTACAATCTGCAAACACATTGTTTTCTATACATATAACACTGCTAGGGACGGTAATGCTTTCAAGATTGGTGCAATTATAAAATGCGTGTTTTCCGATACATATAACTCCATTTGGGATAATAAAAGTTTTTGAAATATTATTAATGGGATAGTGTATAATAGTGGTTTTTGTTTTATCGTATAACACACCATCATCTAAAATAAAATCGGGGCTCTTGTTTGTTAATGTAAGCAACGGACAGTCAGCAAACGGATCATTGCCAATAGTTTGAACACTGTTCGGAATGTTTAAAGATTTTAAGTTATGGCAATAATAAAATGCGTCTCCACCGATACTTTTTATTCCATTTGGTATTTCTACGGATACTAAGCTTGTACAATTCCAAAATGCTCCTGTCCCAATATTTTTAATAGAATTTGGAATTCTAATGTGTTCGCTATTTCCTTGGTATTTTATCAACACACCATCTTCTATTATGTATTCTTTACCATCTAAATTTTTTAAAACTTCTGTCTTTATCTTATCAAACATGTTCTGCCTCTCTTGTTCTGACAGAGAAAGAACAGCATTGTAGGGCTTTACATTTTCTTCAAATATACCCGAGAAATATATATAATTATCATGATTTATGTTTGCGGTTGATATTATTGCATTTTTATATTCTAATAGACCACCATCCAATCTTGAAGTATATAAACACAAATATTTTATTTCCTTATTGTTTTTGAAGTATGAGAACAATAGACCTTTTCCTTTTTTTATAATTGCCAATTCTTCCTCAAAATCTTTGCCCCATCGTTTGCAATCAAAGGCAAACAATGATTTGTTTAATTTATCATATCCTATAATGTCAGGTTTTTCAAGTTTATCCGCATTACCCGTTAAATGTAGATCCTCACGTTTATATCCTTTTTCAATTAACCTGTTTACACATTCTAATACAACGAAATCTTTATGTTCATACAAAGTGGTTGGAATATCATCAGTCTTTTTATTATTAAATCCATAATTTACTATTTGCTTTTCTGCTTCTATATCTATGCGATAAGAATCAGTGTATTCTTTAATATATAAATCAGTAGTTTCTTCAACAAATCCCAGTTTCCAAAACAAACTGGTGTATTTCATATCGACTTTTGTCATTATTCTATTCCAACCTCAGATAAATAACTCAAAATAAGATCTGCAACTTCATTGGCATTGAGTTCTGTGGTATCAATAAGTTTATATTTCATATCGTAATCTATTAAAAATTTCTCCATCTTAATATACGCTTCAGTTATTAATGAAGATTTTATAATATCCATATCATTGCTATCTCTGTTTTTTAATCTTTTTGTTACCACTCCTTCTTTTGCATATAATAAAAACGTGTAGTCGGGCTTACCAATTAAATCAATCAAGCAATCAAAAACTGCCTGGCTACTTTCATCACCGCTCCAATAAAAATTGGACACTAGGTGTCTGTCAGTAATAATATTTTCATCTTTAAATTTATGATAAAGAAAAATATTCCCTAATCCATAAAACCAAGAAGTAAAAATCTTGTTATGACCTTGACAATTAACATAATCACGAATTCTAAAATAATTTTCAAATTCGGTATCGGAATCTAAAAGATAATGTAATGGTTTTTCAATAAATTTGAAATTTAATTTTTCCGCAATTATCTTACAGACCGTTGTTTTTCCTACACCATCTACTCCTTCAATTGCTATGTGCATACCAATACCTCCCTTAATTTAATTGTTTTAAACATTTGGTTTTCTATATGCAACCTCTGCTTTTTTTCCTGGGGTGAAAAATGCTAGATCTTCTAAGTATCCAGACACCCTTCTTATTCTTAGTATATTACTGCTTCCACACTTTCCACAGACATCAAATGTTCCTGTTGTATCACAATCTAAGCAACGATCCATTGGAAAATTAAATCCAAGATAATTAACATCATATTTAATCGCGCTTTCAATTAGTTCCGAAATTGCTTCAACATTATTTAATGGTGCAGATTGAAACTCTATATATGATATACACCCTCCATTACAAAATTTATGAAATGGGCCCTCAAATTTCAATTTCTCAAAAGGATTTAGTCGAGAATCAACATCTACATGAAATGAATTAGTATAATAGCCTTTATCTATTAGAGAATTTGAGAAATACTTCTTATCTACGCCAGGAAAACGACCAGAAATAAATTCACCCGATGTTCCGAGTAATGAGAAATTCATATTATATTCTTTTCTATACTTATCAATGGTATCTCTCATCATTTTTATGAGATCGATTGCCCTCTGATGATTTTCTTCAGATGCAAAATATTCTTCCCCGGTTAACAACTCTATTGTTTCTGATACACCTATAAATCCAATAGCTAATGTTCCATTTTTAAACACTTCTTCCATTGAATTTACATTCTTTAAATCTATAATCCTTAAATTATGTTGCAAATTACGGGGAAAATCATCTGGGTCTTGTTTACAAATCTTATAATAACGATCAAAAAGAAGATCCTTAACATCATCAGCAATTTCCAGCCAATTTTTTTTGAATAAGTCGATTTTTTCTTCCTTAGTTAAATTCGGGTTATTTTTATCAATTTCGAGTGCAATTCTAGGAAGGTTGATTGTATTATAAACAATATTAGCTCTCCCTATTGTAGTATCTTCACCATACTCGTTTTGATATACTTTTGATCTACAACCCATTAGTGCAATTTTAAATGGATCTACCTTAAGATTGTGGTTAGAATCACATAAAAAATAGGTTGGAATCATTTTTTTACATGTGCATTCCATTGCTATACGAAATAAATCATAATTATTATCACCTTTCTTACGGTTAATACCGTCTTTCAATTTAAAAATAATATTGGGTCTGATATATTTCGAAGCCATAAAATATTTTAAAACTGACGAGGTGACAAATCTACTGATTTCTCCCGTAGCTAATCCAAGATTTAAAGTAACATAATATTGTACTTGTCCACATCGATCTCTTGCCTCATGTATCCACTTTAAGAACGAATCAATACAATCTCTTAGAAATTGAAAATTAATTTCATTCTTAGCGATATTTAATTTATTATAAATAATCTCGACTTCTTCATCAAAATTCGCAAAAGCTATTCCACCAGATTGTTCATTCCCCAAACCAACAATGATATGTCTGTAATAATTAAATAGTTCTATCATTTTCTTAAAATCCGAATAATTAGTATATTCTTCATAAGGGAATCCTTTTAGAATGTTTGGTGTCAAACAATTGTAGGTTTCACCATACGCTTCCAAATCATGTATGTGAATTCTGCCTTCTCTATGCAATTTTGAGAATCTTTCTTCCAAACCGTTGAGAATTGTTTCTTTTATTTCTTTACTTCCTCTACTATATACAAGCCCAACAAAAGTTTTACGCTGAGCTGCGTGTTCAAAATTAATTGATTTCAATTTTTCCACCTCTTAATTCAATAAATTTTTGGTTATTTGAACCCATAAAAGGGATAATAGTACTTCTTAGTTCTTTAATATATTTACCAACTTTGATATAATCGAGATAATATAAAATTTCTTTAGGTACATCATCAAATTCAAAACCAGTATAAAGTACGATATTAAAACCATCTAAACTTTTAACCAGTTCAAGAATCGCCGGGTATTGTAAAAGAGGTTCGCCTCCAGATATGGTGAGTTTCTTATTTAAACATTTTTTTCTTAAATCTTCCACAATATCCTCAACGTCAAATTTTATCCCTTCATCCATATCCCATGTGCTAGGATTATGACAATCTTCACATCTTCGCTTGCAACCTTGTACAAATAAAACTGTTCTAATCCCTGGCCCATCTACAATAGAGCCACTGTAATCAATTGAATTTATAACAATTTTCATTTTGTTATACATCCCATAATTTCGATTTTAGTCTATTCTTATCTTTATAATTATTACTTATAAATTTTTCATCAAAATGTAAATTTAGTACTTCTTCATGAATAGCACTATAGTATAAACCAATTAAAATGTCTGAATGATCTTTTCTATTTTTAAAGAAGGGGATAATATGATGCACTTCGATTTTATCATTATTTTCACACACATTAACCATCTTTATTTTTTATTTGAATTTTTCGCCACAGAACTCTGGGCTCTTGATTTAAATCCTTGATTTTTACCTGTTCGATCCGCATGAGATTGAATTCTCCTAGCAGCTTTACTTGTCATTTTATTTTTTCCCATTCAAACCACCTCCTTTTTTTTTTAATTTGATGAGATTTTTTTATGACAAAAATTGTTATGAAGTTAAGTATTTAAATGTTTGTAAAAAAGAGACAATGGTTCTGAAATAACAACAGTTTTAAAATATTATAAATTATTGACATTAGATCTCAACATTTATATACCTTTTTTAATATTATTAGAATGATGAAAGAATGTCAAATTATGCTCTATGGAAAATTACATAAATGGATATATGTAGCACATCGTAAAAATCCCAAAACTAATTGGTATGTATTTATTAGTCCACCGGTTAGTGAACAGAAATCTAAAAATTTTTACGAGGATATTAATGAAAAAATTGAACTATTAAATAAATCTCAAGAAATTTTTCCAGAAAATGAAAGAATCAAATATACACTTATAGAAATACATGTTGAGAATGATCTTATTGAATTAATACGCACCCTACGTGCTTTAATAAAATATGTCAAAGACAAGAAATATGAAATTATATGTAATCTTACTTCAGGTACCTTCGAAATGAAATTAGCTCTTTATATTGCAGCACAAATCCAAAAACTACAAATAAAAGAAGTATTTTACTTTAATAAACAAGATTTTACAAAAAATAGTCTCTTTAACTTAGTAGAACCACGCAATAAAGGACAGGAATTAATAAACATCATGTATAAAGAGATTAACCGAAATAATCCTCATCAAATTGATTCAACTAATTTGAATAAATTGTTAAAAATATGTGAAGATAATAATAAATCATGGGATCTTCCGAATTTGTCCCGCATTGTGAAAAATTTAGTTAAAAAAGGCTATTTAACTGAAGAACGTAAAGGTAGAGAGAAAATTATTAAAATCTCTGAACTTGGATTAGTGATATGTCCTGTTAAACATAATTATACTGATATTAAAGATAAATTGGATAAATAATAGGTAATTTTATATTAGTAGTGATTGAAACTTGCACGTCTCTCTAGTCGAGCCTAACTGGAATTACAAGGTTCGAGCCAAGAACTGGGAAAATTATATGAAAGAGAGATACTTGCCTATAGGACTTCTCAAGTTGGGATCTCTGTACCGCAAAATGGGAGCCACCGTGGAACTTGTAAGGGGGGATGGTCTAACTTTGAAGAAACCTGATCTGATGCTAATTATATCTCTCTTTACCTATTGGTGGCAGCCTGTTTGGGACTCCGTGAGAACATACAAGACGCTTTACCCAGATTCGAAAGTCGTGGTTGGTGGTGTGTATGCTTCTATAATGCCGGAGCATTGCAAGAAGAATGGTTGTGACGAAGTTCACGTTGGGTTGATGGAAGAAGCGGAATCACTCATCCCTGCTTATGATTTAATACAAGATTGTAAGTTTTGTGTGATCCACGCGAGCAGGGGGTGCATACGAAAGTGTTCTTTTTGCCATGTTCATAAGTTAGAACCCAAATTCGAACCGAAGTGGAGTATTAAGAGCGAGATAGTAAAACCCAATGTTTCATTCTTGGATAATAACCTCCTCAGCAATCCGTACATCGAAAATATCCTTACAGAACTAATTGAGGCTAAGGTGAAGGCTTCTTACTGTTTATCTGGGGTGGACGCGGCTTTAGTCACGCAGGAGATAGCTAAATTAATGTTTGAAGCTAATTTTCGAGATATACGTATTTCATTTGACAGGGCAGACGAAGAGGAGGCTTGCGAGAGAGCAATAAGGTATTTCGAAGAAGCAGGATATCAGCGCAAGAAAATTGGCGTGTTTGTACTTTATAACTTCGAGGATTCTTTTGAGGAGGTAGAAAAAAGGAGGGCACTCATTAAGAATTGGGGTGCTCATATCATTAAACAGAGATATATCCCAATCCCCTCTCTAACGCAAACCTATCTTCACCCGAAATGGAAGGAGGAGGAATGCGAACAATTCGCCATAAACTGCCGTGAGCAATTAAAAGATTAACATATATCCTTAAATGAGATTAAAATAAATACAAATTCATATAAAGAAAAATGTAGGATAGAACTAAATTTATAGAATTTAATCGAAGAGAGAGCGTAAATGAACTGGTCTATATCTAAAGCTAAAATTTTTTCGAAATGCCAAAGAAAATGGTTTTATTACGAAATTATGGCAAGAAAAAATAGTAAAGATAAAGATAGATTTGAAGCCTATATCTTAAAACAATTAGGAAGCATTCATACTTGGAGAGGGAAAATTGTCGACCAAGTTATCGAAAATCTTTTGGTTCCTGAATTTAATAAAAGCAATGTTCCTCCCTTTGATAAAATTGAGACTTTTGTTTCTGAGTTAATGAAAAAGCAATTAGAATTCGCAAAACTAAGGAAATATAGAGACCCCAAGCTAACTAAGAAGAAGGCCGGTGACAGTTATTGCGCTCTACGCGAAATAGAGAACTCAGAGGGATTAGATAATGACTCTGTTGAAAAAATAAAGGAACAAGTAATAATATCATTAAAAAATTTACTCCAATCAGAGCTTATGAAAATCCTTTTAGACTCCAACATAGTCTTAGTTGCTCAAAAGAATCTCAATTATAAATTCCAAGAGTTTAATATCATTAGCCGCCCAGATTTAATCGTTTATTTCAGGGATGAACCACCTATGATCATTGATTGGAAAGTCTATTTTTTTAGAAAAGAGAATGCACGGATGCAACTGGGAATTTACGCTATTGCTCTAACAGAAAGTATATCAACTGATCCTTTCCAGAAACCTATTGATGATCCAACAGAAATAAGATTAATTGAATATCAACTCTTAAAAAACTTTCAAAGAAACTATAAACTCACTTCTTCAGATGTCTGTAATATTAAAGATTATATCAATATTTCTTCAAAAGATATGGGTAAGCTAATAAATAATAAGAAATACCATGAATTTGATATAAATCAATTTAAAATGGCTTATACGTCAGAATCTTGTGAATATTGTAATTTTAAAAGCCTATGTAGGAATAAGAAAGTAAAATATCAAGTTAACTTAATGAAATTTATCAATGACTAGAATAGAAGAAACAAATCCAGGCGACCAAGAAAACTCCCAAGCAGTTCATCCTGACTACCTCTTACGAGTTTAAAAAACAAGTCTTTAATAAACTTGAGAGGCTTTATGAAGACTTACTTAAAGATGGTGCAAAAAGTAAGACAATTGCAAAAAAATACAAGGTCTCGCCCTCCCAAATTTCAGCATTGCGTGCTGTCTTTGTAGAATCTCTTGACAAGTTAGAGGGGCTCGATAAGCTCGTGAAGGTGCCGCAATCCAACAGGGCAATCTGCATGGACGAGACATTTTTTAAAAATAGAGGGCACTCCCATCTATATCATTGTTGCTACGGGATATAAAACCCATAAAATTTTAGGTTTAAAGGTTTCCAAGACCAGAAAGGAAAAAGACCTGCGAGAAGTCTTTGATGAAGCCGAACAAAATACAGAAAAGCCAATCTCTGACGTGATTTCGGATGGCTGGGGTGCCACCCAAACAATGACTAAAAATTTAGGTCGAGAAATTACGCACGTCATTCATAAACATAAAAAACCTTACAAAAAGGTGCTGACGAGGCATTATTCTTATACAAAAACCGACCGAATAACCTCTGAAATTGGGATAAAAAATGATGTGTTTAAGAAAAAAGGGAAGCGAGAATTCTATTATACCGTCTCTAAGATGCCGTCTAACCCTCCACCGTCGAAAAAACGTGGAAGACCCCTTGGTTCAAAAAATAAATCAAAGAAAAAGAAGAAATCCGTGAAGAATAAGAGACGTGGGATGCAAAGGCTCTTTAAAGTGTTCTATAAGGGCCAGCGAGGGTACATGAAAGTCGATCCTTATAGAATGACCATAAAATTCAGCAAAAACATGGATCCTAAGATTGTTGTTACATTAAAAGAGCTTTTTGGACTATTTTTTCGCAAGACGATCCAAAATAATGTTGCAGAGGGTTCAAATAGCGTGATTCAATCGTTATTGAAGTTCTGCGGGCCCAAGACGGAATCATCAGTCGAAAAAAAGATACGTGCGTTTGTAATTATCAGAAACGAGCACGAACTCCTATATCAAATACAATTAGAGAGGAATATACGCGGTGATTTTATAATAAAGGATTTAATTTCTCCAGAATTAGCTCGTTTAATGAATCGGGGGTGTACTCTTGAGCTAAAATAAAAAGCGGTTAATTTTTAATTTATCATTCATTTGAAAAATTAACCAAAAATTATTTTGTTTTAGTTTTAAAATCGTATAAAAATCTTCCGCTTGATCTTATGAAATAAGATTTCGAACTATTTTCCCGCTTTCTTATTCCAATCGCTCCAACTTTTTCTAAATATTTTAATTTTCCACCATACACCTCTTCAAATTTCTTTACTTCGCGATTTATACGAATTCCACCTGGTTTATCTATTAATTTTTGTAAAATCTCAATATATATCTCTTCTATATATAATAGCGGAAAAGGAGGAATCATTACTAGTTTTCGCGATGTTTCATAGAGATAATACACAGGAAGTTGATATAGTGAGCCTAACAACACCATCATAGCAGATTCTGGCTTAAACCCTCCCGTTGCATTTAAATAAATTTCATGTGAATTTTCATGCTTTCTTATTAATCTTAATATGGTATCTCTAATTTCTAATAGACCTTTTTCAAAATCTTCTGTTCCAAATCCTCTTGCTTCTTTAAAATTTATATCAGATATTTTCAATTCATTGCGAAAATATTTTTGTAAAGTATTTGCACATAATTTTCCTGCGTTAGTATCAGTACATATAAGGTAGATCTTCTTTACTTTACCTTCTTTTAAAAAATAGCTTAAACTATTAATTTCGGCAGAATTTCGCTCAGGATTTTGTTTTAGAAATTCAAAAAATTTATTTATTATTTCTAACCAATCGTGTTTAGAATCGTCTAAGGATTTGATAAAGTCTAGATTGATTTTAGATTCTTCAGAACGGTTATAATTATAATTGCTTAATATAGATGTACCGCAAGTTATAATATGAAATTGTGGTTTTTCTTTCTTTATACTATCTTTCATTTCTTAAACACCACCTATAATTATTGATAAAAAAAATCATTTTACAATATTACTCATAATATTTTCTTGAATTTTTATCCTTTCTACTCAAATTTAATAATCCTTTTTTTAATAAGAGACTTAAAAATTCAAATTCTGTTGATTCTTTTGGAATATAATTAAATAAGATTTTATTAAATTTATAATCGATGATTAAAGAATCTGAATTTAATATTTTTTCAGTAATCACTTTTTTATTATAAAAAATTACATGATTTAAAATAAGCTCTAAATATTTAGCAAGATTATCCGAACTTATTATAAATTCAAAAATAGAAAGATTCATTAATTTCTCTTTTAAAATATGCCCATCATAGGAAAAATTTTGATTTTGAAATTGCTCATAAATATTTAAGAAGTTTCTTAAATTCAATTCCAAGTTCAGATTATATAAAATATCAACCTCTAAACTTAAATCAATTATCTAATCCTTTAAATTTGATAAAAGAAATCTTTTGGAAAATCGAAATCTGTCATAAAAATCAAAATTATTTGGTATTAGTGGCGCTCTTGTTTAGATTAGAAGAAGCCATCCTTTTTGAGATTAATAATTATTTTTTTAAAGATAATATTAAGGGAAGTTTAACCAATAAAAAAAATCATCCCGCTTTAATAAAATATTTAGAAGATAACGAACTTACCTTATGGAATTCTTTACAGAATATAACTTTTAAAAAAGATCCTTTAAATATCAATCCTACCATTTTAAATCGTACGATATTATTTTACATCGCTAAGCTAAAATTAGACGATCTAAAGAAGCAAAACAAAGATGTATTTCAAATTAGAAATATTTTAGATATTTTAGATAAAATTAATAAATATTGTTATGATGATTTAAAGGAAGCGGAAAGAGAGAAAATATATGGGGATAAAACGAGTATAAAATGTTTAGGTGATTTAAGAAATAGCTCCCTTATCGCTCATGGATTTGAACCCGTATCTAAAGAAAAAATTGAAAACTTATACAGTGAAGTATTAGATCAACTCGTAAAAAAATTAAGAATCCATTTGAAAAATTTATTGGACTTGCTTTTAAACTCAAAAACATCATTAGAGAATCTCTTTAACGATATTAACAACAAAATTTTAAGCTTTATTTTAAAATTATAATTTACAGCAAAAAAATACTCATTACCATAATGATATTAAAAATTTTACATTTATTTTTGATAATTTATATAAAGAGGTTTTCCAATTTATTAAATTTATTATTTAGATTTTTGATCTTTGATTTATTTACACCTAACTCCTTTTAAATTGTATATTAGTTTTTTGAATAACTCCATTTTGTAATACTATACCAAATTCTATTTTTTCGTCTCTAAGAGTAAAATCTTACCCTTTTTATTAGGACTTTAATCTCCTAAATTTTTAAAAAATTCGTTGAACAAAAACTTCGACAAAAATACATTTAAACTATTTAAATAATTTCGACCATCGATCCAAATTTTTTTACATTTTTGTAGAGATGAATTTTTTTAATAAATTAAATTTCTACAAACATCTTTTTTTTCAAGAAAAAGTTAATTTGATCACATAAAATTGTTGGATTTTTAAGGTCTTTCGATTAAGTGGGTATCCTAAAAAAAATCAGAAAATCTTTAATTTAATCAAAATTAGACCACTTTATCGTTAAATACGGAAAAATAAAAAAGTTTTTTAGCGTTTTCCTCGAACCAAATTTCGTCGAGCTTCTTTTTAAATAAATTGCAAATTGTTCAATGCTCGATTAGGGATCATAAAAAATAACTTTTTTGTTATTAAAGTTTGGAAGAAATAAATCAAAAAGAGAGAAGATTACAACAAAAATAAAGAAAATTTTTTGTTTTAATATGAAATTTTTATTAAGTTAACAAAAATTAAATATACTTTCTTTTTATATTATATAGTAACTAGAGTCGCAAAGAAATTAGCTTCAAATAGAAGATTGAAATTCGTATGCTTCATTCATTTCGGTATGAGGTTCAAACTCGTCGCAAAGAAATTAGCTTCAAATAGAAGATTGAAATCTTAAATCAAAATCGTGTAAAATAAATACAGATAATCTTGTGGCAAAGAAATTAGCTTCAAATAGAAGATTGAAATACAGCGACCATAACAATATCTCTTACTCCGACAGTCATTAGTGGCAAAGAAATTAGCTTCAAATAGAAGATTGAAACAACTGAACATTTAAAATATCAGTAGAAATCATTGGATCTTTGTCGCAAAGAAATTAGCTTCAAATAGAAGATTGAAATGTTATAGACATAGAATATTTTTTATGTGACATTTTGTGTCGCAAAGAAATTAGCTTCAAATAGAAGATTGAAACTCTCGATTCCAGCCAACCATATAATCGTTGTCCCATGAATAATGATACATAGAAAATAGCTTCAAATAGAAGATTGAAACCCATCTTGTTTGCGTATATCTCCATTAAAACCTATGATAGTCGCAAAGAAATTAGCTTCAAATAGAAGATTGAAATGACTTAATAACTCTGGGAAATGTACCGAATCCATCAGTCGTCGCAAAGAAATTAGCTTCAAATAGAAGATTGAAATAAACTGAAGTCTCCCCTATGTTGATTTGCAGAAATTAACGTCGCAAAGAAATTAGCTTCAAATAGAAGATTGAAATATCATTTCTCTTGGTGAATATATATATGCTTCTGGTGTCGCAAAGAAATTAGCTTCAAATAGAAGATTGAAACAATATTTAGGTTTTTCTATAAATACTTTTGAATGAGGTCGCAAAGAAATTAGCTTCAAATAGAAGATTGAAATATCTTACATTCCTCCTCTGTTTTACCAGATTTAAGACAGCCGCAAAGAAATTAGCTTCAAATAGAAGATTGAAATTTCTTAAAGACTACATAAGCATTTCCTTTAGTTCCTAATGTCGCAACCAAATTAGCTTCAAATAGAAGATTGAAACTATCTTGAACTAAAGCTTCTCTTATTTTTTTCATGTGATCGCAAAGAAATTAGCTTCAAATAGAAGATTGAAACTTTGAATCTAAGAGGCCATATTTTCCTGATAACATTATCGCAAAGAAATTAGCTTCAAATAGAAGATTGAAACCGCCCGTAGGCTTCTTTATCCCAAATGCTTTTTTAATAATCGCAAAGAAATTAGCTTCAAATAGAAGATTGAAACACATTATTATACCAGTAAGGATTGCGTTTTAAAGCTAAATCGCAAAGAAATTAGCTTCAAATAGAAGATTGAAATTTTAAAATAGGTTTCCCCCGCCATGGATGAAAGATTATTATTCGTCACAAAGAAATTAGCTTCAAATAGAAGATTGAAATTTATGGGATGCATCATAATGAGTTCTTATAAATATTAATGTCGCAAAGAAATTAGCTTCAAATAGAAGATTGAAACTTAATGATAAATTCATTCTGAGCAAGTAAGTCTCCAAGATACATAGAAAATAGCTTCAAATAGAAGATTGAAATATTAGATGACCACAAAATATATAATCAACCGATTCATTTGTCGCAAAGAAATTAGCTTCAAATAAAAGATTGAAATGCAAATACACATGAATAATCCACGATAAGAATGCATTGTAGTCGCAAAGAAATTAGCTTCAAATAGAAGATTGAAATGCTATAGCCAAATATCCTAATCCAAGTGGTAAAACAGTCGCAAAGAAATTAGCTTCAAATAGAAGATTGAAATATTAATTCATGGCAATTATCACATGCAGGTCCAGGAGCAGTCGAAAAGAAATTAGCTTCAAATAGAAGATTGAAATTTCGAAATTTGATGAAATCTCTCATAAAACTCTGGTGTCGCAAAGAAATTAGCTTCAAATAGAAGAATGAAATACTAATTTGAAAGTTTGTGTATCATGATTTTTCCATGTCGCAAAGAAATTAGCTTCAAATAGAAGATTGAAATTCATTCAAGGCAATATAGTTAAACGTGCAAGATTTTGGTCACAAAGAAATTAGCTTCAAATAAAAGATTGAAATCAATATCTTGCAATACGTTTGAATATGTTTGTTACGTTATGTCGCAAAGAAATTAGCTTCAAATAGAAGATTGAAATTGTTTCGCTAAATCTTTAGGTGTTTTCGATAAGTTCAGTCGCAAAGAAATTAGCTTCAAATAGAAGATTGAAACCTATTCAATGTATATTTAGACATATACTTCTTTACATATGGTACTTTTATATTCGCGATAAAAAAATAAATATTAGTAATTAGCTTATTATATTATATATAATAAGAGTCGCAAAGAAATTAGCTTCAAATAGAAGATTGAAATTAAGGCTCTGCTACATCGCCTTTATATAAAATTCCGCCTGTCGCAAAGAAATTAGCTTCAAATAGAAGATTGAAATTTCTCGTAAGCATATGCTATCTCTTCCGCAGTTCCAAGTGGCAAAGAAATTAGCTTCAAATAGAAGATTGAAATAGACCGAGAGGTAATACGATTCCAATTACTAATAGACTTACAGGTCGCAAAGAAATTAGCTTCAAATAGAAGATTGAAATCCTATTGTATCTCCTGTTCCATTTGTAAAGGTAAAAGTCGCAAAGAAATTAGCTTCAAATAGAAGATTGAAATACTTGTATCAACTTGTTAATCGGAGTATGATATTCGTCGCAAAGAGATTAGCTTCAGATAGAAGATTGAAATTCTGTGGTATCGTGGAAGTAAATTAATCTTTTAAGGTCGCAAAGAAATTAGCTTCAAATAGAAGATTGAAATTAAGATTTAGATTATGGTTTAAATCATTCAATACTAGGGTCGCAAAGAAATTAGCTTGAAATAGAAGATTGAAACAAAGCAATTCTTAAACTAACTAATAAAGTATCATCATAGTCGCAAAGAAATTAGCTTCAAATAGAAGATTGAAATCTTTTCTAACCCCCTTTTCAGAATCAGATGATATTATATGTCGCAAAGAAATTAACTTCAAATAGAAGATTGAAACGCATTAGCATTATACATTTTATAGATGTCCATAATCATGTCGCAAAGAATTTAGCTTCAAATAGAAGATTGAAATATAATAACAATTTTCACAAGCTTTAATAAGCATTTTATGTTGCAAAGAAATTAGCTTCAAATAGAAGATTGAAATTCATTCAAGGCAATATAGTTAAACGTGCAAGATTTTGGTCACAAAGAAATTAGCTTCAAATAGAAGATTGAAATTTGATTTTATAAATTGTTGAAATTTTTACCAACTCCTTTGTCGCAAAGAAATTAGCTTCAAATAGAAGATTGAAATACATTAGAGGGTATTTGGAGCAAATTTTTGTTTGAACATCTTACGAGAAAGCTTCAACTTTTTAACTTTAGAGGATTTACTTTCATTGACCACCAGAAAAATTCCAATACCAAGCGCTATAAGAAATATAGTAATTTGGGCTATAATACTGCTTAAAATAAATAAGTAACTGCCAATACGGGGAGAGCTCTTTAATGGTAGAGTATACCCATCTGAGATTGCAGCAAATAAGAGAATGTTAGTTAAAAATAAACATCCTAAGATTATCCATAAATACCCTATTTTCCTCGTATAATAGTCATCAGAATCTTCTATTGAGAACCATAAGATTAATAGTAGTTCTATTATTAGGGATACAACAGTATTTAAAATTAATAAGATATCAATAAGAGGAACTACATCAAAATTAAATCCTAAATATATTAAATTTAACATCCAAGTATATTCATGCTGTATTAAAATTGCCACGAGATTTATAATTTGTATTAATTCTAAAAGGATACACACAACCGGAATTGTCAATATATAATTTAGTCTTATCATAATATTTCACATTTTTAACAGTTTATTTTTAAATTAATGTTCAGTTCGCATTTATTAAAAGAAAAAATGATAAGCTTATTGAAAAAACAAAAGAATAAGAGGAAAGAGGGGGTGGTGATATAAAAATTAAGAAAAGTCCTAAAAATGAATAATAACAAATTTTTTCCTCTCATTCTTTTCAAAAATATAACTTCAATATATATTAATAAAAAAAATTTTAGTAAAAATTACTTTTTTACCTATAAAGCCAAATTTCAAAACCTGACAATATATTATTAATTTTAATATTAAAAGTAAAACTTAATTCAACATAATTGAGTCTTACTCAAACTTCTAAAAGGTTTTTAAAATTAAGTGACAACCAAAATTATTTCTCAGTAGGGTTTTTATACAATTTTGTTAAAAATAATCTTCTAGAATCTAAGAAGAAGCCTTCTTCTCAGAAATTGATTTTTAAAGGAAACATTTAAAAAGGAAACTCCTTCCCAACTATTTCTTAGTAATAAAAATAGTGATCAAAAAAATGGTGATTAATAACAATATTTCAAGTTCCATTTCCCCACATTTCTCTTCGGTTTCATGTGATCTATGCAGTTCTGCTAATATCCAAGAAACTATTGAGGGTTATGTCTGTGGAGATTGTGGAATTGTCTTAGAAATACAAAAACTACAATATGATCGACATTATAATGACGATATCCTTCAATATGCCATCTTAGGAACGACACAAATAGGGACCAAGGGAGAACGGCAAAAATCTCCCAATTCTGTGAAGCTTAAATATTTGAACTTCCTTCATTTACGAAAAGATAGGTTCAAATCACTTCAAGAAAAAGTCGGAATTGAGATAAAAAGGATATTTAATTGCTTGAATTTGCCAAGCTCATGCCAAAGAATTGTAATTAAGAGGGTTAAGGATCTATGGAAGCAATTACGACCTGGAACAAAGTATAGAAATATCGAAAAATTAGTCCCTATTGTACTCTACTACACTTTAAGGCTTGAGAATATTTGCATTAGGCGATTAAAATTATTAGAAGTCTCTAAGATCTCAAAGAAAGAATTTAATGATTTCTCATTACAAATTTTAAAATTTATCCCTGAATACCAGGAGCGAAATAGACAAGATTATATTTCCCACAAAATACTCGAAATTACCGAATCATTCGAATTAGGAATGCCCTTTTTCTACCAATCTAAAAAGATCATGCATAAACTATGGGAACAGATTAAAAATACTAAAGATGATGTCATCGCAGGATTAGCCACATCTATATCTGCTTTGTGTTCTTACAATGAAGTTGTCAATGTATCTTCTATCTGTAACAGGCTTGGGATTCAAATGAGCACCATCCAATTTCAAGTAAAAAGAAGGATCTTTGAACAATTACATATAGATGGGTTTGTCAGCTTAGTTCGATCTTCTAACCTTATAAAAGAAGTTATGAGAAACCTAGGACTACTCGAAGCAAAAGAAAAGGTAAAAGATACTCCGAATCAGATCGTTCAAATTGTTCTCGGTAATGCTAACCAAGTATTCAACCATCACAACGGTATTGATTACTATTTTTTTGCTGTGCGAGATGCTCAGAATAATCCCGTCTTAATGATGTTGAAAGTTCACCATCCCCTAATGATATTTGAACCTTTAAAACGTTCTGAAGTCCCGGAAGCGAATTATTTGATATTGAACATCTCGCTTTCTTTAAAAATAAAGATCCTCCTTATGCGAGGCTTGAAACCATGACTCCTACCGATCACCGAAGATAGAATTACATGAATAAGCCAATAACCTAAGGCATATTTCATTCTTCAGGTAGGAGTCACCTTTCTAATTCTGTTTTTCTTGTTTTTCTTTAAATAAATTGAAATGTTTAAATAAATTGAATTGTGTAAAGTAAAAAGCTGCTTATCACACGATTGACCCTTTTTTTAGTCTCTCCTACTTTATTGTTTTAATTTAGCGATATATCCTTAATGCTTCGATAAAACAGATGTAAGTTCTTATTGGAGTTTTAAAAGTATCAATATCAACTTTAATATGGCTTTTTTTCCCCTTCTTAGGGATATAGATTATTTTTTTATCATCTGAAATTTTTAATTCAGGCGTCGTATGGGATTCTATATGACGAAATTTCTCAAAAGGTAAAAAAAATCCCGTAATAACCCTACTTAAGGAAGGACAATATTTAGTTAGATTCTTTTTTATGTAGTGATTAATAATTGTGTATAAATTAGGAAAATGATCCTCTATCTTATAATTGTTTACATAATCTCTATTTCCATTTTCGTATATATGCCATAATCTGAGTAAAAATTTTACCAGATCTATATGGAATTCATGTAAATCTTTTGTAAGTTCCAATAAATTATAAAAATCTTCTTTTTTATGCTCTTCTATATAAGATATATCTTTGACAATATTTTTACAAAAATCTCCTAAATCTTGAATTGGTTTTACTACTTCGCGAGGGCATTTTTTGGAAAACTCCTTATTTATTCGTTTAAATATATCGCCAGTTAATTTAAATAGCCCCTTTCCTTTTCTCCTCTTAGATTTCACTTTAAATCTTGCGGTCTCAACTTTAATCACCCTTTTTAATATATTGATATAAATTTCTGATGCGGGTAGTGTTTTAAACAATAAATCAATATATAATGATGTATTTTCATCTATTTTTCGCCAAAGGTGCGATTTTGTAACTAAAATTTCGATAGGATTAATACTTGTATCAAAAAATATTTTATAAGTCTCATTTATCTCCGTTTCTACTAAATCCTTGTTCTTTTGTTTTACCATTTCAATAAATTGATCATATTCTTGAATAGCTTTTTCTATTTCTGTAATTTCAAATACAGAAGGTAAAAAACCAATGCTTTCAAAAATATCAAATACATTTGGGTATCTCTCTTTACCCCATAAAAATACACCGAGTCCATACTTTTTAAGATCCTCTCTAAATTCCTTTCTCTCGTCTGGATAATCGGATAAACTGCTAAGTAGTTCCATTTTATTTTTTGTTTCTAAATATCGTGCTAATTTTTGCATTAAGTTAGCTAGATTTTGTGTAAATGTTTCTAAAGTTTCTTTTAATTTATCTACCTTTTCTTCGACTTTTTTTACTTTTCTTTCCATTAACTTAACACTTCCTTCTTATTTTTCGAGGGATCATTTGAGATTAATGTCTCATCTCTTAATTTTCTTTCTTTGATAAATAAATCAAGAGTTTCATGCTCTATGTGCTCTTTAAGAGAATTTAAAAACGATTTATAACTCACTGTTATTAATATATTATAACTTTTAAATAATTCAACACATTCTAATCTTATCTAAATTTCTATAAAATATAATAATAAATAAAAGAAATTCCAATTATGGCGAGAATATTTATTAACGGTTTGAGACCAAGCAAGACAAAAGAAGGAACAAGAGTTGCGGTATTTAACTTATCTGAACCAAGAGATTCTTCTTTGAGAGAGATAGTAAATACTGTTGCGGATCCAAATGGGAAGGTTGATTATGATGTTACCATTAAACCAGGGTGTACAGTTAAATTTGTGATTAGAGATTTTGGTTTTGTGCCTATTAGCTTTGAAATGAATTTTCCTGAAGATGATTTTTATTATACAGTTCAGTTTCAAAAAGATACGTTTATTAGTCGTTCTGTAATCGAAAAAAGATGGGAAAATTTAAGGGATTGGGATAATTGGAACACAATAGAACAATACAATAAAGCATTGGCAGAATCACAAATAGAGCAAAGGAGACAGAAAGAATTCAGCAAGGATTTCAAATTAATTAAGTTTTTAGGTGAAGAGTGGTCTGCTAAGGTCTATTCATGTAAAATCAAAAATGATGGATAAATTAAGGGCTTAAATTTAAACCAAGAGAATTTGTATAATTACTGTTGAAAAGAGTCCTTTGCCTATTTTTTTAAGACCAGACGGGGATTTTTATTTAAGGTCTGCCGCATCTACTAATAAATTAAACACTGAAGATGCGGTCTTATGCATTAAGAGCCACTTTAAGGATTGGTAAAAAAGATTAGTTTTTTACTCCTTTTTCTAAAAGTTCTTAATGTTTTAATTTTAATTTCTTGCTTGAGTTAACCAAGTGAAACAATGAGTTTAAAAATTTAAAACTATATTTCCATATATAATAGAAAACCATAATCATCAGGTATATAATAATCTCATGGAGTTTAGAGATATATAAATTCGGTAAGATCATCCAAACAATAAAAATCGACAAAATTAAAAGAACACTTTGATAAGCTGAATATTTGGGATTGTTAATGAAAGAATTTGGAATATTTTTCAAATCTGTGGAAGAAGGAGCGGCAGAGAACATAATTGAAAGTATTATGAAGAGACTAAAGAAAAATAAGAGTTCATCACTTGGATGAACAACAAAATCTAATAATAAAAAGCAAATCCAGAATGAGAATAATAAAGGAGCTAATCCTACTAAAAGTGCTTGAAGGAAAGTCATCTTATCTTCTCCTTTAATCATTATACATCCATTAAATTCATATTTTTTATAATTTGGATTCAATTCTGTTTTGGTTATTTCTAAAAATTTTATATTTTTAATGGGAGTATTTGTAATTATACACATGACAACATGAAAGAATTCGTGAATAATGATACCTACCATCATTAGACCTACAATAATCTTTTTGAACGGTTCAGGAGTATATTTCAACAAAAGATAGGAAACAACAAGTGAGAACAATAGAAAAATAATAATAACTGGTATTTCCTCAAACATATTTTTATCACATTTTCATATATATTAGCTTATATAGGATTGAAATTTATTATAAAACTCAAATAATAAATCATGAAGATCTTTAGCAGTTTTTTCAATATTTGTGGTATTTGATATAATTTCCTTGGATTTTTTAAAATAATCTCTAAGTTCATCTTTAGTTAAAGGAATTAGGTTATTTTTAGCTAAATGGTCAAAAAATATTTCTGGATCATTAATCTCAGGTATAGAGATATTATTTTCTTGGAGATAAGATTGATGGAGATTTATTAAGAAGTCTTTAATGAAATTTTCTCCAATTTTAAGAGATTTTTCAAATTCGTTTTTGTTATTAGCAGAATACATTTGATATAATTTCCATAACATTTTACTACATTGTTCAAGTAATATCTCATCGAACTTTTCTTGATTTATAATTTCCTTCTTGGTTTCTTTCCGAAAATAATCAAGAATATTTGAATCTGAATCAGAATTTCCCTCAATAATATCCACAGAAACATTGGGTAAATAATCTCCTTCTGTTTGAAAGTAATCATTCAAAGCTTCATTGTATTTTGATCCCACTTCATAACAAGTCCTAATGGATTCTGAACCACCTGCTTTGTTAGGATGAGTTTCAATTAAATATCCGTGTTTAACAAGAATATGGAACAAATCATCTCGTAATTCGCTTATCTGCTTTTTATTTTTTACTTTTTTAGAAGCTTTTGAAGCTATGAACTTTGAAAGTTCACTTTTAAGTTTTTGGCGGTATAATCCTCCTACTTTATCAACAGTTTTCACAGCATTTAGAAAGTTGATAATCTCATCAATAAAGTCAATATACAGACCTAAATCTTTTTCAAATAGGGTTTTTTTAGCTTTCTCTGTTATTCTTCTTTCAGCTAATTTTAATTTATACCCTTGTTTTTCCATATAAATTAAAATTTTTTCATATTGAAGAGGCTCAATACCTTTAAGTTCGTTCAAGTCAACAACTCCTGGAAAAGGTTGATAAATATCTGATCTTTTAATTATTACTTCATTTTCACGCATATTCATTAAATAATTAATTTGATAAGTATTATTCCTTTTAGAGCTATAATATCCAGTACCCTGTAATTCTTGTAAATTCATTTGATTTTTCAATACGGCTATATCTCGTGTATCATTTGCTCTAAAAGTTATGATATTATGTAAAAAACTGAAAACATGAGGGTGAAGATATCTTATCTGATTTGCTGAGCATATTAATCCAAATCCGCATTCAAGAAAAGGTTCTAAAAATTTACTGACTTTTCCGTAATTTGTGGTATTATAGTTATTATCAATAAAAAAGGAATCAAAAAACATATCAATATTAGGAATGAAAATGACTTTTTTATAATAATCTGTAGAATTTTGGATGTAATGAATTAGTTTTGAAATAATTATAAAAGTGACAAAAGTTTTTTGCTCTAAGTCTTTTAAAATTGAAAGATCGACTATAATTGACTTATCATTTCTCAAAAAGTCAATTGGATTAATCTCATCCTCATGATCAAGTGTTAAATTAGAAAAAATTTGACTCTGATTTCTAAAATCCCTAAATATTGCTATTAAATTATTAGTTTTGTAATCTCTTTCCCATTTATTTTTCATTTCAAGATCTAAGGAAATTGATGATACATCAAACTCATCCTGTCTTAAAAAAGAGTCTTTTAGAAGATCGACATATCTTTTTTCTGCTTTAAAGGCTAAAGCAAACGTATCAAAGAATAAATTTAAATAATCAATATTATTTTTATCATATTTCATACCCGAGTGCTTTAGATCGATGCTAAATGAACTTCCCAACTTGAAATACAAAATATTTCCATTATATTGAGAGTCTTTGAAAAAATTCATTAATTTTGACCATTTTCCTGAGTAATCAAAAACTATACAGGATTTATTTGCTTTGACAAGCTCAGACACAATTTTCATTTTTGTATGTTCTCGATTGTAAGAAAGACCATTTGTTATAAGTAATTGTTGCAATTGGTCAAAAGTCAACCCAAAAGGGACCTCTTCATCTAAGAACTCCGTATTGATTGTATTTCCAATTGTTATAAAATTTTTTAATTGTAAAGGAGTATTAAATTCAGCAGCAATTCTCGTATCTATTCCTTTTTTAAATTCATTAACTATCTTCGCAAGCTCTATTAGACTTTTACCTTGGAAGTATACATAATTTAAATGAGTTCCATTCAATCTAAAGGAATGATTTTTAAGACATTCACTTAAAAATCCTGAAATTAAGAGTTGGTTTTTTAATCCAACAAGTTTAAAATTTAAGAAATTATCTTCAAATGTTCTTTTCAAAATTTTTGCATTTGTGGATAATTCTTTTTCTAACTCAATGAAATTCTTAAATGTTAAGTCTTTTGTAAATAAATAGGAAGAGGTTGACACAGTTAACATTGTCTTCCAAACACCAGATCTCATATCTAACCATTTTTCAAATTCAACTTCCGGATGCTTAACTTTTTTTGAAGAAGTTTTATCTAAAGTAATATATAGTATTCCTTCGAGGCTTTCTTTCGTTTTATCATTCAACAACTTAAGACATTCTTTTGAAAAGAGATTAGCAGATATTGGAGTAACTTGTAAATTGTAATTGAAAATAATCTTATATTTATCGATTCCCCTAATAAATTTATCAAAATAAGTTAAAGTTGGCTGTGCGGCAAATTTGAGGTTAAATATTTTTGAAGCCAATAGTAATTGGTTGTCAATATAAGTAAAAATTAGATCATTGTATTTATTTAATCGATAAAACTCAACATCTGTAAATGGATTTATTTGAGTTAATTCCAAATTACGAGATAGACGCGATTTTGAGAAATAAAAAAGAATTTCTCTCCACCATATACAAATTATAAGCAATTCCAAGAGGAAATTAATGAGTATTATAAATCCTAATGGAAAAATTAGACTTAATAATAAATATGAGAGAGATATTATAAGAAAAGACACAAAACCTGTTTTGAATAATACTTTTGGCAAATTTCTTTTAGCTATAAAAAGATCTGCCTCTTTATCGGCAGGTTGTATGGATGATTTACAGAAAAATGTTCTTATTGCATTTATTAAATCAATTCCACCTAATAATGAGATTTTTGTATGGTGAAAGTTAGCACTAAAATTTGATTTGAGCTCATTAGAAAGATCATTAACAATTTCTATTAGTTTATCTATTTTATTGCTAGATAAAATCCCATTTATATTATAATACACACAAAAATAAATTGAGGTATGTAATGAATCAATAGAACTTAAATTTTGAGATCTAATTGATTCCACTTGAAATTTATTTTCAGAGGATGGTTCAGAGAAATCTAAATACGGACTTTGAACCACTTGGTATGTATATGATATTTGACCTTTATTTAATGCCTTGAGAAATTGATTCAACGTGGGATAAACATTTTCTGGAAGTGTTTCAATTTTGAATATTCGCATTGCTGTAGATATGGCATCCTTTTTGTTTAAAATTAAAAGAAAAGTAGGTTCCTGTCTAATTGTGCAAAAAGATAAATTCTCAAAAGGATTTATAGAAATAAATTTATGGAATAGATAATAGTATAAATTTCTGAGATTAAAGAAATTATCAGAGAAACAAAATATGAAAAAGAGCAATGTAAAAATTGTTAATCCGATTGAAATATAAATATTAGTAGTTAATTGATATGTTAAAATAGCTAAAAAAAAAAGAATAATTGTTAATGATATTCCTTTAAGTATGGAAAATCTCGAATTAATATCCTTATATGAAGGATTCACATCCCAAATATCTAAATAATCATGAGAATTTTCTTGCTCTCCAATAATTTTAGCATCGTTTTGATATTGTTTTGGAATAAAATTACTCATTTTCTCATCCTTCTTTCTTTTATTATTTTTATTTATCATTTTTTTCCATATATTTAAATAAAAAATGAAAGTAAGAAAAATACAAAACTTGAAAAACTCAAAAGTATGAGACCTACTATCTCAGGGATATAATCTATTCTATTGTACCAAGTAAGCCCTAATTTCATCTCTTTTCTTATTTTTCTATTTATTTTTTTGATCTTCCTGCGTGCTTTTCTCACTTCTTTGAATTTACCTTTATAATAATAAGACTCACATAGATAATAGCATATAGACTCTAATTCAACTAGATTTAGATTGATGTTTAAAGCTAAATTGCAGATATTAATTGATTTATCATAATCACCTTTTTGAATGTAGGCTCTTGATAAATTAATATACCCCTTTGAGTAGTATCTATCTATTTTAATAGCTTTATTATAGATTTCAATTGATTTATCAATATTTCCCTTATCTCTTAATACATCTCCAAGATTATTCAATGTCTTTACATCATTTGGAGAGAGTTGAAGTGATTGCTTGAAAAATTTTATCGCCTTATTATATTTATTATTCCTAAAATAATCCAATCCTTTAAAAGACCAATATCTTGCTGCTTTTCTAAGTATATATTGACAGTATGAGTCACCAAGGGAATCTCTATAATCTTCTAATAAGCAATTGATCTCCTCTGGATTTAAATAATACAAATAATTTTCTTCGACTAAATAAGTTATTACAGATTGAAAGCCACTAGAGAACCTTTTAGCGATCTCTTCTTTGAAAACAATTCTAGCTAAAGGATCCCCTAATTCCGTCAACTTTTTTAATAAGGGAAATGCTAAATTTCTATGAAGTAAGCAGGAATTATAATCATTCTCCACCCATACTTGCAAATTTGAACAATGTCCCCAAAATTCGAGTTCAGGAGGAAAATAAAAATTTATCATATTTTCATATTCTAACGATTTATCCAAATTCTCTGCTACTTCATCAATAGATTCTATATTCTCATATTCTTCAATTTTTTCTTTAGGAATATTTAATAATAGATATTTACATTGGATAAATTTCTCATCATTAACATATACAACAGTTTCTTCATTTTCTAGTCTTAGTGTGATATATCGATTTACTTGAAATTCTTTACTTTTTAATGACATCATCATTTTGCCCCTCACAAATTAAAGATAATATGCCTGTTTTTGGCAGAAAATATTAGTTCCATTATGGATTTTCACTACTTCAGTTTGTGGTGTATGATTTATAACTATTAAATCAATTTTATTACTTCCACACTGAAAAGTAAAAATGTCTCCTTTTGAAACTACTCGATCTTCTAAGTTTTTTACTAAACCAATTGGATTTTTTAGAATTATTCCTTTTTTATATCCTGCAAAAGAAACTTGTTGAGCAAGATGATTTTTTGTTTTTTTCGTCCTTACGATATCTTCTAGAGATGCACTTAGATTTCTCCTTAATAATGCGTCAATTCTAATTATATTTGTACCATTATCTTTAATAACACTGGGTAACACCATAGCAGCCGTTCTTTTTTTTGTAGAATCATTATAAATGCAAATGGTATCACTAACATTGATATTACTCTCTGAAACTATTTTTGGATCAATTCGAGCAATACCCTTCCCGAAATCACCTTTAAAGGCATCCTTAATTCTTAGTTTTATATCCATTCTCATAATCATAACTTTTTTATTATCATTCTTTTTAAAAAAAAAAATCAAATTATTATCAAAAATTGGTAGTGAATATATTTAAAAGAAAAAAGTTATGAGAAAGTTTTCAAATATATAAACTTAAAAAAATTATTTCATAAATTTAATTATATATAAGTGAGAGAAAGAAATACTCTTTCACTGATGGAAAAAAGAAGATATAAATAAAAATTAAACCTTTTTAAATTTAAATTTATAATTACTATTTACTCTATTTATATATAGAAATAGGAAAAAATTAAAAAAATAATAGAAAATTTACATCTCTAATTTCTTAATGCTATTCTTGGTTTCTTTTGGATTAACCCGCTCAAGTTCTTGGATTAATTGAAATGTCTTATCATCATTTAAAGCTTCGCTAAATTTAATAAGCATTTCCTTGCTTCCTACAAATAAACCTTTTCGTTTCATAGGGCTGCCATCTTCTTTTAAAGGATTAATCTCTAAGAATAGTAATGCAGGTCTGGTCTTTGTTGCAGGAACTTTAACAACACTAATTCCTTGAATAGGAGTATCCATCTTTTCCCAATCTTTACTATTTTTTAAATGATCTTTCAATTGGTTTTCTATATCAGACATATTGAATCAATTCTGGTTTTTATTATTTATTTTACAATTTCTTTTATTTTTTTTATGTAAAACGTTACATATAATACCATATATAAATATTTTTTCAATTTTGAATATTAATCAAAGTTCTTTCTGTTAAATTTTTATTCCACATCTATTGTTAAGTTCCAGAATCTTAACCTTAAAAGCAATTAAAATCACTTTAGAGATTTTGTCGGGTTTCTTGGGGTTAATTTCCACAATAGCTTTAAATATCACCTCCATCATATCTGTATATATACAAATCATTATTATCTTGTAAATAAAAGAATAGGAGATTATTTTAATGAAATTAATTTCAGTAAACATACCTGAAACGTATTTAAAGGTGTTAGAAATTTTAGTAGCGGAACAGAAATTTCCGAATAGAAGTGAAGCAATACGCGTGGCTATAAGGGACTTAATAAAAACAGAATATTTGCTTGAGGAATCTGTTAGTAGAAATATTTCACCAATGATTATTGAAGAATCCGTTGAAAATGAGATTCAAGAAAAATTATTAATATAAACTTATTTTTTTATTTTTCTCTTAATTTTTTAGATATTTTAGTAAATAAAAATTAGATAAAGCTATTCTTTTCCCTTTTTTAATAATTCAAGGACTTTTTTCTTCCTTTCTTCTCTTCTTTTTGCAATTCTTGCTTTTAAGTCTTCCATTTCACTTTCTAAAATTACTGCTTCCTTTTCAGGTTTAGCTTCAGGAGGTTTTTTTCCAAGTTTTTCTTCAAATTCTTTTATTTTGGCTTTTATATCATTGAGATATTTTGCTCCAATCTTGGTTTCTTTTAAATTATAGAGAGCTTCACGTAATTCTGAAACTGTCTTCATATACCGATTATCTGATATGGCTAGTTGTGCTCTGTCTAATGCTTCGTATGCTAACTTGAATTTTTTTAAGTTTTCATTATCATCAAGTTCTTCTAAGGTGATTAAAGGGACCTGCGATTGGAGTATTACACTATTGATTAATTCTTCGATTTCTGAAGCCTCTTCAAGTTTTTTTCTCTTCTTCATCCTTTTTATCTCTTTCTTAAGTATTTGAACAGCTTGATTATAATTGAAACCTTCAATGAGTTTTTTTGCTCTCTCTACTTCTTTAAAAATATCTTCAATCCTCTCTTTTTCTAGTTCTTTAAATTTCTCCTTTTTCTTTCTTTTTTCAATTTCTTTCCTTTCTTTTAGTGCTTCAATCATCATTTGTTCTATTTTCTCTTTTTCTTCAGCTTTTTTCTTACCTATGTCCTTTAAAATCTCAGATTTCTTCCGCTCTCTTTGCAATTTGAATAAAAGTTCGTTGTTAATACGAGAAACTTCCCTTTGCCAGGATATTTTATTAAACAGTTCTCTGGCTTTAATATATTTCTCATAAGCATCATCAAACTTTTTACGCTCTAATAATGCTGTTCCTTGTTCTAAAATTTGATATGCTTCTTCTGAAATCTCTTTTTCCCATTCTTTTTGCATTTGGATTTTCAGAAATTCTTTTTTCTTTTGTTTTTGGTGAAATTTCCTTAACTCTTGAGCTTCGGCTAATTTTTCTTCTAATTTTTCTTCTAACTCCAACTGTTTAACTTCCCTTTCTTTGATTGTTTTTAATTTGACTTCAAACTTTTCTTTCTTACTTTTAATTAGTGTTATAGTGCCCCGAACCATGGTAATACCTTCTTTCCATTTTATATTAGAAAATATCTTTTCACTTTCCTTGTATAATTCAATTGCTTTTTCAAAATTATTTTGTTTTAATTCTGCTTTTGCACGATCCATTAAATCAAAAGCTTTATTCTTTTCTTTTTCAAATTCGGATTCTTGAGTTCTTTGTAATAATAGAGATTTGTGTTTTTGTTTTTGTAATCTAAGTTGTTCTAATCGAGATTTTTCAATTAATTTTTGTTGTTGCAATATCTCTTCCTCTCTTCTTCTGACTTTTGAAGTTTCTAGAGCTCGTAATTTTATATCTTTTTCCAATTTTTCCTTATAAAAATTAATTGAACTTACTAACTTACTTGCTTCTTCAGTCCATCCTATATTTTCAAAGCCCTTTTTCGCATCTCGGTAGACTTCAATGATCTTACTATAAGGGCATTCGTGCTTAAGAATCCCTTCTTTTATATTTACTTCATATTCCTGTGCCATCCTTTCAGCATCATTAATCATTTGAAATATTTCATCAGCGTTATGGGTTTTTTCTTGTTTTTTCTTTTCATATTCTATTATCTTTTTATGTCTAACAAGTATTTCTTCTTCAGATTCTGGTTTAACAGCCACTACTTCTAACTCTGCCTCTTTTAACTTCCTTTGCTCAAAAATTCTTAATTTTTCATCCTTTTCCTTTTTCTCTGTATAAAATTTAATTGTATTTATTAATCGACGGGCTTCATCTTTCCAACCAATTTTATGGAATATTTTTCTGGCCTCATCATAATAAGATATAACAGTTTCATAGGGACTATCATAACTTAAAATATCAACTTTCAATTTTATTTCATAGTTTCTTGCCATTTTTTCTGCTTTATCAATTAGTTTCATCGCTTTATCTAGCAGCAGGTCTTCCTTTCGATCTTCTTTTTTTATTTTTTTGGGTTTAATTGATTTAATTTTTGTTTCAACTTTATGCATTTCCTCGATTTCTTTCCGTTTTTCTATTTTTTTAGCTTCAATTTCACGTAATTTCTCAACTTTATTCAATTTTTCTTGATATATTTTTATTTGATTGGCATATATCTCTGCTTGCTCTCTCCATCCTCTTGCATAAACATTTTCCCTAATCTGTTTATAAATATCAATAACTTCAGGATAAGGGGTCGTTTCAATTATTTTTCCATCCCTCATAGCTTTTTTCATAGCAATTTCGAAGTCTCGAGCAAGTCTTTCTGCTTTATTAACCATATCGGCTAAATGTTTCTCAAATTCCTCTTCTTCCTTTTTCTTTTCAATAGCCTTTAAATCTTTTTCTGTTGGAGGTCTTTCTTTTTCTATTTTTTGAACTTTATAAAATTCCTCTAATTCTTTCTCCTTTTCTAATTTCTGGAATTCAATCTCAAGTAATTTTTTATCTTTTTCTAATTTTTCTTGATAAATTTTGATTTGATTAGTATATATCTCTGCCTGGTCCTTCCAACCTCTAGCGTATAGCTTTTCTCTAATCTCTCTGTATATTTCAATAACTTGGAGGTATGGATTATTTTCTATTATTTCCACCTTATTTTTAGCTTTTTTCAATGCAATTTCATAATCTCTGGCTAATTTTTCTGCTTTATTGACCATTTCTGTTATAAATTCTTCAAATTTCTGTTCTTCAACCATTTTACCTTTTTCGATCTTTATAGGTTTAACTTCTTTTCCAACCTTATGCATTTCTTCGATTTCTTTTTGTTTTTCAATTTTTTGAGCCTCTATTTCGCGTAATCTCTTATCTTTTACTAACTTTTCCTTGTATGCTTGAATTTGAGTTGTATAAATAGCAGCGTCATCTTTCAATCCTCTTTCTAATAACATATTTCTTATTTTCTCATAAGTGTTAATGATTTTAGGATAAGGACAACTTCTTTCGAATTGACCCTTCCTTAAGGCTACTTCATATTCTCTTGCCAATCTCTCTACGCTATTAACCATTTCATCGATTTGTTTTATGAAAATTTGGACTTCCATTTCTTTCTTTTTTGTTTCCTCAAGTATTTTCATTTTTTCAGCATCATAAGCTATTTGTGTGTCCTCTTCTTTAATTTTATGCATTTCTTCAATAGCTTTTTGTTTTTCTAATTTTTGTGCTTCAATTTGCTTTAATTTGTTATATTTTTCTAACTTTTCATAATATATATTAATTTGATTAGTGTAAATTGGTACTTGGTCTTTCCAACCCTTTTCAATTAATAAATTTCGAACTTTCTCATATAATTGAATAACTTCATGATAAGAGGACGTTTCAATAATAGATCCTTCCTTTATTGCTTTTTTCATGTCTAATTCATATTCTCTTGCTATCTTATCTGCTTCATTAACCATATTAGCAATTTGGACTTGAAAATATTCATCTTCCATTTTTTGCAATTCAAGTTCTTTTACTTTTTCCATCTTTGTAATTGCTTTTTGTTTCTCTATTTCTTTAACATGCTTTTCTAAAAGTACTTCTTGTTTTACTTTTAATTTAAATTCCTTTTCTCTTTCTAATTTAATTCTATCAAGCTCTTTTAAATATAAATCTTTTTCTTCTTCTAATTGGGTAATAGTAGCTCGAACTTTCTTTACTTCATAATTCCAGTTTAATTCATTAAATAAATTAGCCCCTTCTTCAAATAATTCTAAGGCTTTATCATATTGGCGACTTTTAGCTAGTTCAGCACCTTGTCCTAGTAGATCATAAGCCCGAGTTGAGAGTTCCTCCTCACGCTTTTTAGACTCGAGATAAGACGTAATCTTTGCTTCTTTTTGTATTTCCTCCATTTTAGGAACTTCTTCTACTTCAGTTTTTGTTTCTTCTACAACCACTTCTTTTTTAATTCTTCGCAGAAATTCTGCCTTCTTATTATAACAATCTTCAATTAATTTATACACTCTCTCGACTTGATCTGGTATATTCATTTCTTCAAATATGTTAATAGCTTCATCATATTTATCAAGAGCACCTTCAAAATCTTCCATTTTTACTAACTCTTGTGCTTCTGATATTACGCTTTCCGCTTCACCCGATCTATCCACTTCAACTTGTTCTTTTTCAATTTCTTTTGATATATCAGAAACCGCAAATTCTTCTGTAAATTTCGATATTTCTAATTCAGCAATTTCTTCTTCAGGTTTAGCTTCAATATCTCGAAATTCTCGTTCTTTTAGGATATAAATTTCAGATATTTTTTCATTAATTGCCTTAACTTCTTCTTCTCTATTAATTTGACTATATAATCCAATTGCTTGCCGTAAAGTTTCAATGCCATCATCATAATATTTTGAAGCAATCAAATTTAAAGCATGTTCAACTAATTCATATGCTTCTGAGGCGAGTTCGTCTTCCATTTCCATTAAATCAGTAAAAAAAGCTTCTTTTGTGGGATCAAATCCGTTCTCATCGAACTCTTCATTATTATCTTCATCCATAAAAATCAACTATTTTTAAAAAGGATTAAAAATGAAACTGCTATCTTAAAATCTTCTTTTAATTAAATATAATAATATAGTTATATTTTAAAAATCATATATTAAACATAAAAATTTAAGTAATTATAATTCAATATCTCCAAGACTTTTATTAAGATAATCATCACAAATTTTTCCTCCTTCTAATGTTAAACTCCAACCATTGGATTCACGTTTTACAAGATTTAGAGTTTCAATGTTTTTTAAAATTTCTAATACATCTACCTCTGGTTTTCGAATGTTAAAATCAACTCTTAAACTAAATACTATTTCATCAATTGGAACTGCTCCTCCTAATTCATCTTCCATTACACCTAAAGCAGCAATGGCTTGGTTTTGCTCCGACATTCCAGCATCAAAGTTTTGTGAAACTTCATTAAGTAACCAAGGATTTTTTTCTAATATTTTTTTTATTGCTTTTTCATTTCCAGATCTAAATATTTCATCAAATTGCTCCCGGATTTTCTTTTTTTTCCCCATATATTTTACACATTACACTTAATTTCTAATAAGTAAAACTCTTTAAATTGTTCAATTATCTTTAATTTATTATTAAAAAATATACTTTATAAGATCTTTTATATTAAAAGAAATAAGCAAATAATTAGTAAAAGTATTATAATTTAAATCTTATTGAAGTTTGCTTAAATATTGCTCAATTTCTGACTTCTCTGCCATTATAAAATTTTTATCTTTAGATCTAACATAGGCAAGCCGAATAGTTTCTTTCGTCATTTCCTCATCAATTGACTCTTTAAGAGCTTTTAATGATAAATCAATGATCTCCTCAAATGACATGTCAGGCTTATAGTTATCTGTAAGGTATTCTCGAGCACGCGCTTCACCACTTCCAAGCGCATATGCTTTAAATGAACGGTAAATACCGCTAGGAGATGTTGTAAATATCTGAGTTCCAGCAGCATCTATGCCAATAAAGAAAAGAGCACATCCAAAAGGTCTAATTCCTCCATATTGGGTATAGATTTGTTTCATATCTGCAATAGTTTTTACGAGCATTTTAAGTCGAGCGGGTTCATCATACGTTAATCTAAATGATTGTGCTTGGACCCTTGCATAATTAATTAAAGCACGTGAATCAGCATGTAATCCAGAGATTGCTACACCTATGTGCTCATCAACTTGAAAGATTTTATCAATAGAATCAGCATCCATTAATACAGAAGGGATTTTAATTTGAGCCGCTAAGCATACATCTTCTTCAGATTTTACTGCAACTGCTATGGTTCCCCTTCTAACAGCTTCTAGAGCATATTCTACTTGAAATAATCTCCCCTCAGGTGAAAATACGGTTAGAGCACGGTCATATTTCATCGCTTGTCCGCCAAACATGATTAACTCATCAATCTCCTTATATTATTTTGATATTTTTGAAATTTAAAACTTTTAATATTTAACAATTAACTAATAAATAAGAATTTAATGTTTATAACAAATTAAATTTTTAAATTTTGCTTGATGCCCTCAGAATTGCGAGTGTGATATCTTTAAAAACAGGTTCAACCAAAATGTCATCTTTAGCACTTGCCTCAAAATAGTCTATTGCTCCTAATTCATATTGTAAAGCTATTCCATCTTGTTCTCCAACTTCTCTGTTCCCTTGATTTGCTAAATCAATTTTATTTCCAACTAAAACACTTGGTTTACCTTGACCAATTACCTTTTCTACTTCACTCTTCCATTCTAAAATGTTAGAGAAAGAGCTCCGTCGGGTGAGATCGAACGTATATATAAGACCACTAGTCCCGCGATAGAATGCTGGACGTACAAAGCTAAAGTGCTTTTGTCCTGCGAGATCCCATAGTTGAAGCTTAACTTGATACTCCGGATACTCAGTTAGCTCTACAGTCTTCGTCGAGAAGTTAGATCCGATGGTCATTATGTAATTTTCTTTAAATGAATTTTCGCAATAACGCAAAACAAGGGAGGTTTTACCTACACCTCCATCGCCACAAACGCAAACCTTATATATAAATGATTTGGTTATTTGGGTTAATTTATTCACCATTTGGGTTTATTTGGTTAATCAAGAGCTAATTTTCATTGAATGATTTAATGTTCTTAATTTATGGTTTATTAACTGATATATTCATTATATTATTATATTATATTCAATAAATAAAAATAATAGTTATTAATTTTTTTTGTTTTATTTACTTTTTTGGAGCATTTTTGGTATGAAGAGTTTGGAGGAAAAAATTGAAACTCTTGTTCAACTAATTTTAGACTCAAAGGATATCGTAGCATTAACAGGTGCAGGTATGAGTACCGAGAGTGGAATTGCTGATTTTAGAAGTCCTGAATCAGGATTATGGACTAAAGTAGATCCCAATGAATTTGCCTCTATTCATTCATATGTCGCGGACACTGGTAAGAATTTAGACTTTATGTTGGAAATGGGGTTACAGATTTTTAAGGCTAGACCTAACAGAGGTCATAAGGCTTTAACTAAATTACAGAAATTAGGGAAATTAAAGGGAGTTCTCACCCAGAATATAGACGGCCTACATCATAAGGCGAAGACTAAAAATATCATAGAATTACATGGGACTGTAAATGAAGCCAAATGTATGAGGTGTAAGAAAGTCTATCCAATTACAACAATGATAAATCAATTTCTCAAAGAAAGGAAAGTTCCTTCATGTGAGGTTTGTAATGGATTATTAAAACCTAATGCAATATTTTTTGGAGAACCATTAGAATCTGAGACATTATTTGCAGCAGATCTAATGATTTTGAACTGTGATTTAATGATTGTTTTAGGGAGTTCACTTGTTGTATATCCCGCAGCTTTTTATCCTCATAAAGCTCTTTCACAAGGAGCAAAATTAGCTATTATCAATATTCAAGAAACAGAAATGGATGGATCAGCTGAAGTTGTAATTCATGAAAAAATAGGCGAAGTTCTCCCCAAGGTTGTAGATCTTGTTAAGAACAAATAAATCATAAATGAACATATTGATCTTGATTATTTTCTCTCTATTTTTGTCGGCAATTCAAAACTATTCAAGTTTGGATTTGTTTACTTTTACTTTTACTCTCCTCTCCCTGTCTCCATGAAAGAGTTTTACTCTTAAAAGAACATTTTTTCTTGAGAAAGGAAACATTATTACTTAACTATGAATAAAATGGGCACTTTTCAAAAAATTGTCGGTGTATTCGTGTTTTATTTTGAAGAAATGTTACTTAATATGATGACGTTTAATTCAGGATTCAAGGTATACAAAAAGAATACTCGTTTTCCACTCGTTTCAAGTGGAGATAAGACGTTAGATGAATTACTTTCTGGGGGTTTTCACCGAGATTTAATTTATCTACTCTATGGAGATAAGAAAATTACATCTAACATTTTGTTAACAACCTCTGTTATTGCTCAAAAATCATTTAACAATGGAGGGCTTGGAGATGATATTAAAGTTGCTTATGTTGATGTCAACAATCGATTTAATCCTTATAATATAAGTAAGTTTGCCGTTTCACAAAATTTATCACCTAGGAAAGTTTTAGAAAACATACTGATTTCACGCGCTTTTACTTGGGATCAACTGGTTGAGATCTTAGAGAATCGACTTGATAAACTTGAAAATATTAAAGTTGTGTTAATCTCGGGGATAACTAAATTATGGCCAAATTATGAAAAACAAACTTTCGAAGACTTACTAAGGACAATAGACGGAATTAAAAGAATGCTCTCAAAAACAAATCCCTTAATTATTATAACTACACCTTTAAGTGAATACTCCCTTTTCAGGCCTAAAGGGGGAAAGATACTTTCTCATTTTGGGAAGGTGCTAGTACTGATAAGAGATGATGAGCGATTTGTAGAATACACCCTCGTTCAGCATCCATACTTGCCAGAAAATCGGTTATTAAGATGGAAGCCTCGTGAACCAAAGAAGAAAGTTCCTTTAAGAAATATGACTTTAGATGTGTGGTTTTAGTCTTTTTTCTTTTTTTTATACATATTACTGTCTTTTTTTTCAAGAGTAAGGGGATCGCCGCCATATTGTATTTTTTTTCCTTGGTAATAAAGAGTAGATTTTTCTTCACATATTTTATTCCATTCTTCTAATCCAATTTTTTGTATCATAACTGAATTATACACTTTAGAGTTATGAGGAGCAAAAATTTCAAAATTAACAATTGGCTGGAGCATCTCACAGGGGAAATCCTCACACTCATAACAGAATTCATATCCCTTACTAGTAACGCATTCATATGTTTTACATACCGGGAACTTAAGTATTTGACCCTTTTGCTCTCGGCATCCTTTACAGTTAAACGCTTTTATACCAGGACATCTTTTACAATAGATTCCACAAGGAGCGTGCCATTTTTTTAATTCTTCAGTCATAAACTATACCTAATTTCAAATTTTTTCTCTTTAATTTCATAATTAATTTAACTAAATCTTATTCTAAAATATCATAACGATAAAAGAGTTTAAAGACTAATTTTAGTATCCAAAAGAATTTTTTAGACTTTCTACTAGCGATTGTATTTAAAAATGCCATTGAGTCAGTTTCTTTTGAGTGCAAATTTTCAGTAAAATTTGGATAATATAAACCTCCTGTAGCTTTAGGAGGTTTGCCAAAACTATTCACATTACTCCATTGTTTATTGATTTCTCTTGTAGCTAACCACGTTTTATCTGTATTTATTTGAATAGCCTCCTTATTAGCTAGTTCAATTTCACCATATACATTTATAGGACCTACACCACCAATGAAATCGGTATTTTCAATTGTAATTTTATTTTCACCTTGTTTTAAATATTCTTTTATATCGAAAATTTGAATATTATTTTCTAAAATTACATAATTAAGCGAATGTCGAGTGATTATATGGCCAATATATGAGTTATTTATAAAAAGTTTAGCAAAAGTACCAGCACTGACCTGCAAATGTGCTTGCTCTACTTTATTATCAATATTTATAATTTTCTGATAAAACGTGGTATGCTCTCTATGCAATTCTTTATTATCTAAATAAATTAACTCACTTGGGATATTAGGATCTTCCCAATTAACATCATTTTTCAATTGTTCGATCTTATCATCATAAATTTTTATTAACCATAAATATCGTGTTTTAATTGCTTGAAAACCTTCTATCCTCGCACTTTTCAGCCATAAGTGCTCATACTCATCTAGTAACAGAATTAGTTTATCTTTTAAATTTTCAATCTCCTTGATTTTTTGGTTCTTATAATTTTTTGTAATTGGAGAAAATTGAACTAAAGATCTTGAGTTTAGTCGCTTCTTACAATAAAATCTAATATGTTTTGCCACAAATGCTAGATTTTTGATGTTAACTTCATTTTTAGGTACATCTACTTCTAACTCTTCACATAATTTAATTATAGCATTCATATCAGAAATTATATTATCAAATCCAGAAATTTTTATATTTTTTCTATACTTTGAATTGTTCTTAGCATATGGATGCGAAAAAAAATGGTTATAATATGATAAAGGACTTGTATGTAATAATTTTCGGTCTAGAATTGCCCGAATTTTGCCAAATATAGTTAATAATTTAGAATCTATAATTCCAAAAAAATGTATAAAAAGACCTTTCCAGAAGTTTATAATCTTTATTTCTTTTGTGGGATTCCAACCGACCATGGCAGAAAAAATAAAACCATAAAATCGATTCTCTCTAATTTCTTTATTTCTATAATCTCCCCAACTTGAAGTCACTTCTCCAATTATTTGTCTATCATAACCAAATTTAATTAAATTTACAATGTTTTTTTCATATTTATCTATCGATGGAAAAATTCGATTAAAATCCATTATTGATGGACTAACTATAATTGGAAAACCATATTCTTTTATTTTATTTAATATTGGATATTTTTGTTTTGTATTATATTTCCAATACATTATTATCATATCATTTGGTAATCCCTCAAGAACTTCCTTATACTTATAGAGGATATCATGATATATGATTACTTTTTTATAACCATGTTTTTTGACAATATCGTATACTCTCTTGTAATGATTAAGATAAGCTTTTCCAATACCAACATTTTCAATAAAGCTTTTTGAAGCTACTTTCCCAACATCCCAGCTCTCATCTGCTCCAATATGAAAATACTCTGATTTAAAAGCTTCACTTAATTCACCAATCATTTCATCTAAAAGATCATAAATTTCTTCATTTACGATGTTTAAACTATTCGAACCAGGAAACTCTCCATATTTCCAATAATCAGGATGATGTAAAATATTTTCCCAATGACCTATGGTTTGGAAAATTGGAATTATTTCTATAAAATGTTCCTTTGCAAAATTTTGTAATTTTATTATATCTTCTTTTGAATATGCCCCCCGTTCTTTTCCGATTTCAGGATGGTTTGTAAATTTAAACATATCTTGCATATAGACTAAATAATATTGATTTACTTTATAATGGCTTAATTCTTCGACAAATTTCTTCAAATTTTTAATAGTAGGTGCTTGTCCTCTTGAGATATCATCTGATACTCCTCTGATTTTTAAAGCGGGAAAATCTATTATTCTTAATTCATTTAATGATAATTTGTCTTGACTTGAATTCAACAATTGAATTAAGGTTTGAATCCCATAAAACATCCCTTGAGGTGTAGAAGCTTCTAAATAAAGTTCAGATCCTTCTGAAACTAAAAAATATCCTTGTTGAATATAAATTTTTTCATTTACTATTTTATTATAAAGTTCTTCTGGAAAACTGCTTCTGAATTTTTTAATAACTAACTCTATATTTGGAAATTTACTAAAATCCCTTACTTTTTGAATTTCTAACTTGTTTTTTAACCCAAGAAATTTCAATTTCTCTTGAAATTGTTCTATAATTAATAAAAAATCTTCTTTTAGGTCTGTAAATAATTTAGTATGTTCAGTAACCTTTATTTTTTGAAAATTTTTTAATTTAAGATAGCGAGGGTAAGGAATTAGAAATATTTCTTTCGTGTTATCTTCGGATTCAATTAAATTCTCCAAATAAATAAACATAATAATTATTTAATTAAGGGAAATAAAAAAATTTAGCTAAATTTAAAAGAATTAGTGTTATCTAATGGTTTAAAAATTGAGTCAACGATATATAGAAATCGATAAATCTTCAATGTACTTTTTTTTAAATTTTACAAAGAATTTCTTCTCATGGTTGTTTTATTATGGGTAGAACAGTCCCCTCTTTTAGACCTGCATTAGAGCATGAGATTGAAAGCTGGAAAGACTTTAAAAGAGCACTTAGACCAGAAGATCAGAAAATATTTGACAAATTAATGAATTTTGCACGAATACATGCCGATGCTGGTAGTCTAAGTGCTCGTCCGATGCTTTCCGAAATACTTTTCATTTCTTTTGCGATTGAACAAGAGAAAAGGATTGAAAGCTTAGAAAAAAGAGTACAGGAATTAGAAAAAAAGTGAAAGGAAAAGGATAAAATTGGATCAGCAAGATCAATTTGATGGATGGCTTTTAGATGTTTCTACATATGGAGAGGGAGTTATTCTTTGGGTTAAAACCGTGAATGAGCAAAAAATTCTAGAAATACTTGATGAGTTTCATCCTGAGTTTTTCGCGGTCCCAAGGAAAAAAACAGGCTCTGACTTAAAAAGATTTAAAAAAATCCTAGAGGGCCACCCAAATGTAAAAAGTGTGAGAGTGTGTGAAAAATATGTCAGGCTGGAAGATCATAAGAAGAGAAAAATCTTAGGAGTTTCAGTTGCTAAACCCTCGGTATTCAAAAAAACAATTCAAGAAATTAACGAAATAGGTCTTTTTATATTATATAATACGGATCTTCCAATCTCACAGATGTATTTTTACGTGAACGATTTATTTCCAATGTCTCTTTGTAATTTCAGGACAAAAGTTGTAAAGGACAAAAACAGCAACAGGAATACGATAAAGTTAGTGGCATTAGTGTTAAAAGATGATAACGAGGAGCTATTTTACGATTTACCCCCTCTAAAGGCTGTATGGTTAGATATTAAAGTCCAACAAAAAGGGTTAAGACCTTATTATAATGACCCTCTTGAATATGCAGAAATCAGCATTGTCGAAAAGGATGAAAACAGTAACATCCCAAGGGCAGATGGGCAGAAAAAAAGAAAATTTCTCATTAATAGAGCGGATGAAGCAGATAAGTTAAAAATAATTAGCAAAGTAATCGAGAGGTTGGATCCAGACATTATTCTTACTCACGGAGGAGACGAATTTGTATTTCCCTATTTAGCAGCACGAGCATCCATCAATCGTGTATCAAGACATCTTTACTTTTCCCGCACAAAAACGCCATTAAAAAATTGCATTTTCGAACTTTCCGGTGGATCAGACCACTATATGTCTTACGGAATAATAATGCGCCGGTCAAAAACTCAAGTGTATTTTACTGGTCGATTTCACTTAGATACAACTGCATACGGTAGTTTACATTTTAGTGAGGGAAACATCCCTGGAGTGATTGAAGTTGCTCGCGTTTCACGGGTGCCACTTCAAAGATTGTGTCGAGTGACAATTGGGGGGGCACTTCAGTCAATACAATTTTACAATGCGTATAAGCTTGATCATTTAATTCCTCCCTTCAAAAAGAGTCCTGAAGATTTTAAGACAGGTATGGAACTTATCGTGAGCGACAGAGGTGGACACATTTTTGAGCCTCTTATTGGAATTTTTGATCAAGTGGTAGAATTAGATTTCTCCTCTATGTATCCCTCTTTAATGGCAAATTTCAATATTTCTTCAGAGACCCTAAATTGCAAATGTTGTAAAGACGATGGTACAGGTATAAAAGTGCCAGGATTGAACTTTCACATCTGTTCCAAGAGAGAAGGAATTATTTCAAAGTCGATTAGCTTACCGTTAAGAAAAAGGTTGGAATACAAAGAATACAATAAAACACATGATGACCTTCGATATAAATTTACAGATATCGCACTAAAATGGGTGCTTGTAGTAAGTTTTGGATACTTAGGCTTCAAGAATGCTCGTTTTGGTAAAATTGAAGCCCATCAAGCGGTCTGCGCCTTTGCTCGAGAATTCCTTATGCGCTCTGCCGAGATTGCCAAAGAACATGGTTGCAAAGTCGTTCATGGAATTGTTGATTCAATGTGGCTTCAAGATACGAAAGGAAGATCACCGGAGGAATTCGATAAACTTACTCAAAAGATTGCTGAAGAAATAACAGAAAAGATAGGAATTCCTATGAGTTGGGATGGGAGATTTAATAACATTGTCTTTCTTCCTTCTCGAGCAGAGCGAGATGTTCCCGCGCTTAGCCATTATTGGGGGATAAAAAGTGATGGTGAAGTAAAGGTGAGAGGTATTGAGGTTAGACGTAGAGATATTCCAAAAATCGTAAAGGATGCTCAATATGCATTTATTGATGTATTTCAAGGTGCTGAGACTGTTGAGGAGTTCATGGAAAGAATCCCAAAAGCAAAGAAAAAGCTCTATGAATATGTAGACAGAGTATATTCAGGTCGGGTATCTAGAGATGAGCTTACAATACGGCAAAAAATATCTCGGAAACCTTCCCAATATAAGGTAAATTCCTACCAAGCAGTTGCCGCAAGACAATTAGAACGATCTGGCTTTGTAGCATCTGCTGGAAAAAACGTGAGATATATTATTCTTAACGCCGATGCAGATCCTAACTTTCCTGAAAAAAAAGTCATCCTCTCAGATCTATATGCTGATACAAGGCACGAATATGATCGAAAAAAATATGTTGAATTGTTAAAAAGAGCTTTCGAGAACATCTTCCCATTCGAGTTCCCCGAGCTTGAAGAACTATTGACATCTGATTATAACAAGAAATCCACTCAAAAAGATTTAATATCTTTTGCTCAATAATTATATGATTATCGTTTTGTTCATAAAATTTATTCATTTCAATTTAAACTTCTTTTTTGTCGGGACTATTTAGAACACTTCATGGAAAAATAAGCATACTAAATTGTCTAATTCGTTCTTTTGGTACGAAAATTTGACAAAAAACTTAAATCTAAATATACAAATTTGTATTACTTTTTTGGTTAATAAAAAACCAATACTCTGTATTAATTTATTAGGTATAAGAGAAATTATAAGATCATGTCAAAAGCAGCTTCATCAAATTCACTTTCATATTATGATTGGGAATTAACTTTCAAAAAAAAATCAAAGAATAGTCTTGATAATGAAGATAAAGCAGTTAATTCTCTCGGTATTTCTGGTGAAAGCTTTAAAGATTTTATGACAAAATGGAAAAAAAGTAATTTAACTTAAGAAATTTTGGGTATTTTTGTTTTCAGTAATAATTATTTTTATTTCACTTTGTAAATACTGAAAAATGTTTAAGAAAAATAATTATATTTAAAATTTTAGTTTATACTTCTTCTCCGCGTCTTTTTGCTTCTATCTCTTTTAAATCCTTTCTAAGAACTTTACCCACTAATGTTTCTGGAAGTTCTTTTCTGAATTCTATATATTTCGGAACCTTGTAGGGAGCTACATTCTTTCTAAGGAATTCTTTGATTTCATTTTGTATCTCTTCAGTTTCTTTATATCCATCCTTTAATACTATATATGCTTTTACATGTTCACTACCTGGTAGTTCTGGATCAGGAATTCCTATAATCGATGCATTTTCAACAGCTTCATGTTCAAATAGAACATCTTCAACTTCTCTTGGGTATACTTTGAATCCACTAATATTTATCATATCTTTTTTCCTATCAACAATGTATAGATAGCCATCCTCATCTAGTTTTCCAATATCACCTGTCAAAAGCCATCCCTCTTTCAGTTGATTAGCTGTTTCTTCTGGTTTATTCCAATATCCTTTCATAATTTGAGGACCTTTAATCATTATCTCACCTGTTTCACCAATAGGGACAATCTTAGTGTAATCATCAATATCAACGATTTTAGTTTCAGTATTTGGCAATGCAAGACCTACAGAACCTATTTTTCTTGTTCCTGCAAATGGATTAGCATGAGTCACTGGGGAAGCCTCTGTCAATCCATATCCTTCAATTATTGTAGCTCCAGTTCTTTCCTCAAACTCCTTAAGAACTTCTGGAGGCATAGGAGCAGCACCAGTATTGCAAACTTTGATTGATCTAAGATCCTTAGCATAATCTTCAAGGTCATCTCTTTCTAAGAGACGTATATACATCGTTGGTACACCTGGAAAGAAGCTAGGTTGAGTTGCTTTGATTACCTCAAATAATCCTTTTTGATCTCGAGGATCTGGGTGTAAAGCAATAGTAGTTCCATAATATATGTATGTATTCATACAAACCGTCATCCCATAAATATGAAATAGTGGTAAAGTTGTAAGTGCTGTATCTTTTCCTCTCTGCGCTACATTTGATATCCAAATAGCCAAAGTTAGAGCATTAGATACAAGATTATAATGAGTTAACATTGCTCCTTTAGGTAAGCCAGTAGTACCTCCAGTATATTGGAGTACAGCAATATCTTCTTTTGCATTAATTTCAAATTTAGGAGGATTTGGTTTTGTTTTTTGAATTAAGTTTAAAAATTGTATAGTTCCTGCTATCTCAGGTGGACTAGTGGGAGCACTAGGTCCATAATCAAATACATTAGTTATGATTATATGCCTTAAACGCGTTCTATTCTTTACGTTGTTAATTTTTTCTATTTGGGCATCCCATGCAATAATTATTTCTGCTCCAGAATCGTTCAATTGATATGCTAATTCGTGTTCTGTATGGAGAACACTGCATGCTGACACAATTCCTCCTGCTTTTAAGATACCATAGAAAGCGAACATGAATTGAGGGAAATTAGGTAGCAATATAGCCACAATATCACCTTTCTTAAGACCTAAATCTACAAGAGCAGTAGCTAATCTATCTGCAATATCTTTGAACTTTTTATACGATATTTTATTTTTCAAGAACCAAATTGCTGTTCGTCCACCAAAATCAGCTGTGGAATTATCGAGAAACTCATAAATATTCATTTCAGGAAAATCGATTTCTGTGGGAACACCCTCATCATAATGTTTTAGCCAAGGTTTTGCGGCATACGGATTTTCACTCATTTTGCTTAATTACCTCTTATTTTTAATTCAAATATAAAAATTAACATTATAATTGTAAAAACCAATAAAATTTTTAAGTATTATTCTTCAGTAATATTATCGAGAGCATTTATAGCTGATTCGCAAACGTAATCACATACATCATGCACTAGCCCTTCCAAACCAGAAATAACTTCGGGATTATTTACTTTAATTAAACCTAATGCTTCAGAAGCTCTCCATCTTACATCCGGATTCTTGTCATTTAATGCTTTTATTAATGAGGGAACTGCTACGGATGAAAAGGAACCTAGTTTACCTAAAGCTAGTGCTGCTTCTCTTCTTACGATCGCTTTTTTATCTGTTAAAGATTCTTGTAAAGCATTAACTGCTTCTTCCGAACCTTCCCCGATCTTACCTAATGCTCTTGCTGCTTCAACTCGAATAAAAGCTTTTGTTGATTCAATTATTAAAATATCACTTAGGGTAGGGATTGCTACTTTTGCATCTGTACCTATTCCCATAAGGCCAGAAATTAAAAGCCTTTTCATTGCTGAATTAGATCTTTGCATTGCTTCAATTATAGTAGGAACTGCTTCTCTGCCAATACTTCGAAGTGCATCAACAGCTTTTCCACGTACACTCTCAACTTTATCAAATAACATATTGGCTAAGTTATTAATTATTTCGGGTTTGGATATTCTTAACTCCCCCAAAACCTCGATAACACCTTTTCTGACAGTTGGATTTCTATGATTAAGAATTTCTAAAACGTTTGGTATTACTTCTTCTCCAATCTTTGCAAGGGTGTCAATAACTCGATACCTTACTCGCCAATCTTCATCTTCAAGAGCATTTATTAATGTAGGTATCGCTTTAGTAGATTCTCTTCCAATAAGACTAATTGATTGAGCAGATGCTGTTCTAACAGTCCAACTTACGTCTTTAGTACTTTTCATTAAATTTGGAATAGCATTATAAGCATCTGAACCTAATTCTCCTAAAGCTTTTGCTGCTTCTGCCCGAACTTCCTCATCTTGATCTTTTAATGTATTTATAAGAGTGGAAATGCATTCATCTGAAGCATAACATATTTTTCCTAAAGATGTTGCAACTTCCTTTCGAATTGAAACCTCTTCATCCATTAATAATTTAGTCAATGGGGAAACAGCATTATTAGCTATTTTTCCTATTTTTCCTAATGCTCGTGCGGTTTCACGACGTATACTCCAATCAGTATCTTGCAAACATCCGATTAATTTAGAAATTGCTGCTTCAGATTTTTGACTTAATTCTCCTAATACAAATATAGAATTGAATCGAATAGATCGAATATCACTATCTAAGTAATTTATTACATCATTGATTATAGATGAATCTTTTTCAATTCTTGAAAGTACTAAATCAACTCTAGCATCTCTTAACAGTTTATCTAATGGGATTGACATTTCTAAACCACCTTATATACCTAAATATACTTGTTTTATTCGAGGTTCTTTTTCTAGTTCTTCTTTAGTACCTCTCATCTCGATTTTTCCCTCTTCAAGAACGTGAATATAATCTGCAACATTCATAGCAAGCATAGCATCTTGTTCAACCAATAAGGTAGTTGTGCCTTCATCTCTAATTTTTTGGATAGCACTAAAAATCTGTGCTTTAACTTTTGGAGCTAGCCCTAAAGAAGGTTCATCTAATAAAAGTAATTTAGGGTTAGACATGATTGCTCGAGCTAGTGCTAACATTTGTTGTTCACCTCCACTTAATGTTCCTGCTCGCTGCTTTTTTCTTTCTTTAAGACGAGGAAATATTTCGTACACAAAATCTAATAGTCCTTTTAATTTTTTTTTATCTTTTAATGCATATGATCCCATCTTAAGATTTTCAAGAACAGATAGATCATAGAATAATCTTCGACGTTCTGGACAATGTGCAATTCCTTTTTTGGCAATTTTATGAGCATCTAACTCATCAATACGTTCTCCTTCAAAAATTACTTTTCCTCTATCAGGTTCTTCTAAACCAGATATTACTCTTAGAAGAGTCGACTTTCCAGCACCATTTGGTCCAATAACAGCGTCAAGCGCTTTTTCATCAACTTCTAGATTAACCTCCTCAAGCGCTTTTGCACTTCCATAATAATGATAGATTTTTCTTAATTCAAGCAAAACCTTCACCTCTTCCTAAATATGCTTCTAGAACAATTTTATGACTTGCAACCTCCCTAGGGGGTCCATCAGCAATGAGTTTACCTTGATGCATTGCAAGTACTCTTGGAACTAATGTCATTAGTTCACGTAAAACATGACCTGTTATAAATATTGTTACACCATCATCATGTAATTTTTTAATTAAATCAGTAATAATCAATTGTTCTTCGTATGATAAACCACTAAATGGCTCATCAAGAAGAAGTAATTGAGGATTGGTTCCAATTGCTTTACCAATTTGTAATTTTCTTAAATCTCCATGTGGTAATACTATTGGTGGTATCCTAGCTTTATCTACAAGACCTACAGCTGTAAGTATTGAGCTAGCATACTCTTCTGTACCTATATCTTTAGAAACTTCTTTACCTCTTGGAGAAAGACATGAAACTGATACATTATCAAGAATTGTAAGGAATTTAAATGACCTTACTAACTGGAACGTTCGAGCAATCCCTAAATTAACAATTTTATAAGGACTCATGCTAGTAATATTAATCCCATCAAATCGAATACTACCAGAGCTAGGTCTCTCGAATCCTGATATTAAGTTAAAAACTGTGGTTTTCCCTGCACCATTAGGGCCAATCAAGCCAATAAATTCTCCACGCTCGATTTCAAAACTAAAATCATTGACTGCTGTAAGCCCACCAAACTTTTTTGTTAAATTTTTTACTTCTAGAATAACACCCATTTTTTAATTCACATACTATTGTTAATTTATTTTGAAAATTTATCTACCTAATAAAATATCCCATAAATTTTTAAGGCGCTCAATAGCAGATTTCAAAACTCCCGTTCCCGCAAATCTAATTACAAGTATTAAAAGCACAGAAAATATTAATGCATCGTCAAGAAAGTCTGCAGCACCTGCTGGAAGCCAAGCCAAATCTGCAACACCCCTTAGTATTTCAATAAGAAATATGAAGAAAAAGGCACCTACTCCTGCTCCTGATATTGTGGCTATTCCCCCTATAGCAACCATCACAATAGGGTAAAATGAATATGTAGAACCAAAGATTTGAGCACTGACTGCTGTATTGCGCATAGTAAAAAAACCACCGGCTATCCCTGCAAAAAATGCACTTATCATGAATGCTAGAATCTTGTATTTCGTTGTATTAATCCCTGAAGCTTCTGCGCCTGTTTCATCGTCTCGAATTGATTTAAAAACAGTACCAAGTTTTGAATTACTAATCGCTTTCATAATTGTTAGTGATATAATCACAAAAATAAACACAAAATAATATTCAATGACAACATTGTTTGATAAACGTGGAACACCAAATAAACCTTCTGAACCATATAGAATATCTGGCATTGCAAATAAAAGATATAAGATCATGGCAAATGACAAAGTTCCTAAAGCAAGGTAAGGTCCTTTTAATCTTAGTGCTGGAATACCAATAATTAAACTAATGAGTACTGCCATTAATGCTCCAAAAAATAGAGAAGGCAACCAATGCCAATTTTGAATAATTAAACAATCTGCTGTGACATATCCCGCAAATCCGAAAAACGCAGCTTGACCAAAACTAACTTGACCAGTATATCCTGCCAAAAAATCCCAACTTGCTGCATAAATAGTATATATCATAGCTACGATAAACATTGACCCTAAATAATAAGCATTTTGAGTCAATAAAGGGATAATTGCAATTATAAGCATACAGAATAGAGTTAAACCTCCTTTGAAGGTTCCAAGCCAAGTCTTCAGACGGCTCATTGCTGAAGGTATTTCTTTAATGTTACGTTTTATTCCAGCTGATAACTCAGTAAATTTAAAAGCTAAGTAAAGAAAAGTAAAGTAAAACAAAGTAAAGTAAAGAATAGTTGAGAAAACTAAACTAGTATAAGTAAAGTAGTAAAGTAGAGTAAGTATGTAAGCTAGTAAAATCAAGTAAAGTAATGTAAAATAAGTAATGAGAAGTGAATTTTCTTTTATCCTATTAAGAAATCTTATTTGCATTTTCCTTTTTCTCCTATAATTATTATTATCCTCTTTTCAGTAAATTAATCAATCTCCTTCTTTCCAAGGATTCCCCGAGGTCTTAACACAAGCATCACTACGATAACAAACATGGGAACTAAAGTAGAAATAGCTGGATCTATAAAGACTCGAGTAAAATGACTAGTGTATGATAAAATGAAAGCTCCAAGTACGGCACCAGGAAGACTTCCCATTCCTCCAAGAATCACTACAGCAAACGAATTTAGTAAGATATTCCATCCCTGCCATGGAAATACCCCTTCAGGAGCATATATAACACCAGCTACACCAGCAAGAAAGGCAGAAATCATTACAGTATACATGAGAACCCTATCAGCATTTATTCCCATAAGCGAGGCAGCCTCTCGATCTTGAGAAATAGCTCGAATTGATGTACCAAGCTTTGATTTGCTGATAAATAGCGTTATTATACCTACAATAAGGAAAGAAATTATCAGAATGAAAATATAATCAAAAGGAATTTGAATTCCAAGAAGTTCAAAAGAAACCTTTCCATTAATTTCTATTAAATTAGGTAAAGTAGATTCTTGTTCGAAACCGAGTATATTACATCCAAGTCTTACAATCTGTTCTATAAAAAAGGCAATTGCAAAAGTTATCATTACAACACTTAAATGGCTTTTTTTTTCTAACGGTTTAATAAGTGCTATATATGAAATCCCTCCAACAAGAGTGACAACAACTAATGCTAAAATAACCGCCATCCACAGACCTAAACTTCCTAAATACCAATATAATATATATCCCGCGATTAAGTAAAATGCACCATGAGCTAAATTCATAATTCCTCCAGCTCCGTACACTAAAGAATAACCTACGGCAATCAACATATATATTGCTCCTTGTACAGACCCAAGTATTAATACTTGCATAATATCGGTTATCATAATAACATAACCTAGCGAGATTTTTTAATTAATTATTAATTTTTATTTAATTATTTATTATTTGTAATTTTACTCCATTTTTTATAAAGGTAGTTGTTTAACATTTTTAAAAAGACCTTTTTGTAAAGATTGTTCCTTCTTTTGATCTGGAATGATAAAATGATTAATATAAAGAGTATAATTTGTTAGATTTTAATAAAAGAAAGAAAAAAAAAGAATAGAATTTAATTAATCAATATTTTACAATATTGCTCAAATTATCGAACTGGAAATGTTATATTTGCCGTAACAATATCTGCTGAATACATTGGAGGTTCCCAAGATGACAAATCCGCGGCCGCCCCGCCGACTCCTAGAAAATAGTCTGCTGCAATACCAGGTATTGCTCCTAATGGAACACATTCCCATTTCCCTAACGTTGGATGGAGGGGATCATATACCCATTGTACAAACACTGCATGTCCAAATGGATCTGACCCTTCTAATGTATCATGTCTTGATAATTGAAGTCCATCAGTTGCACTATCGATATCTCGTGGATAGGTCGCGTCTGTCCAAACACCCCATATGGCAGTAGGGGATCCCAAATCGGGATAAATAGTCCCTGCAGTTCTAGCTCGGCTTGCTAAATCCACCCCACCCTGGAATTCTGATACCTCCAATTGGGCTAATACGTCATCTGTATCTATTGATTGAGCTTTATATATAGCGTCAGAATATGTTAGTACAGCATCATAGGCACCTATTGCAGTATAGATAGGAGCAATACCAAAACGATCTACATAATTATCCCAAAATGTAACTGTATAGGGTGTTTTATTATGTCTAATAAAACTGCACATCGAGATTTCATATTCACAATTTCCTCCAGTTTGTTCCCAGAAGATATTTTGTTGTCCCATAACATTTATACCTAATGAGAGTGATGGCTGGTTAGTATCCCCATATACGTCTGAATAATATAATCCAGTAGGTCCAGAGATTATCGGGATGGTTACTTCAGCTCCTGAAGCCTTAATATCTGCCCAATACCCGTAAAAGTCAACTTTTCCTGCAGTTTGGGGATAAGCAATCTCTTCAACAACAGTGAGTGTTTTTGGATCAAGATATCCATCACCATAAAAAAACATAGAGAAAAATGGCATAAGACCATTAATACTATCAGACATTCTTTTTGTCCACGCTAAATCTTCTCTCAAAATTGCAACTTTAGTTATATTTCTAGCAAAGTTTGTTTTTTGATCATATATTGTGGCCATCAACATTCTAAGAACTTCTCCAGCAAGAAATACTTCATTGATTGGTTGAATCCTGAAATAATATTTGTATTTATTATAGTTCTCCCAAACATCTTGGCAGAATTTTGCTGTTGCGCTACCTGTACCAATAAAGAGTTTATTTTTTAACATTACAATTTCTCTGTATGCTTGTAATGCCTCTGTTCTGAATCCACCAAGATAGAATTGGGCTTTTTTATAGTTTAGCAACCTTTCAGCAGCAGCAACTCCTCTTGAAAGATCCAGTGCAGGATTTGCCTCTTCAGTGTCTTCAGTTGCTACTCCTATATAATATGTTTCATTGCCAATCTCTATACCTCCTCTCGTATTAATCTCATAAGCAGCCAACCAAGCTCCGTTAGATGCTCCTTTACCGGTAATATAGTTCATATCATCGAGTACTCCAATCTTAATTATCCGGTCTTGAGAAATTCCTTCAGGAGCCCCTGGTGCTTCCCATTTATATTCAAAAGCTTCCGTAGCTAGAAAAAAGTAAGCACCTACGCCAATACCAATACCAATAACTGCAACAAGAACTATGGCTAATATTCTTTGCATTTGTTTTTTCATTTTATAAATCACTTTTATATTAGATTTTTCATTGATCAATTTACTATTTTATTTAACTATTATTTAAACATTTACACTTTTTCGAAATTAAAATTTTAAAATCTCATCAAATAAATAATACAATTAAATTTAAAGCTCATTAATTTTTCTTTTTTAAATCAATGTTGCTAATCTCTCATATGAAATTACTCTCTTTAAGTTAATTCTAAGAATATTGTTATTTGAAAGAACAAAGAAAATGAAAATTCCAATTTATTTAATCAAATCTATAATCTAAAGGTGATAAATCTTGTTTTTTTAAGAAAACATCTGGGTGGAATCAATAATTTACTCTTAATTTCGAAAATAAAGGTCAAGAAAGAATTTAACGTACTTATAAGGAAAATTCAATAATGAAGGTATTAGTTAGCATCAAAAACCCAAATATTTAATCTTAAGATAGGGATGTAATACGACAAAATTTAGTAATTAATTTTTGAAAAAGTGTAAATGTTTAAATAATAGTTAAATAAAATAGTAAATTGATCAATGTAAAATCTAATAAAAAAGTGATAAAAATTTATGTCGAAGAAAACTAGTATTATTGGGATTGTACTTCTAGTTCTTGGCGCAATAGCGGTACCAACTGGAATATTTGCAAGTGACTATCTTCGCACCGAGGTTCGCGAGGGAGTTGGTGAGGGGTTATTAGAAATTCAAGAGGGTGTTATTGAGGATGCAGAAGACACAGTAGCGACTCTGGCGATTCCTGAAGTTATTCTTGGGATTAAAGAAGAAGCGGATGCTGCATTACCTGCTATAGTTAATGGAAGCACAGCTGCCAATATAATAAATGGAACTGTTTATGCGTCTGTTGGGTTTGGATTTTTCCCTGATTTAGTTACTGCTCTTGAATATTTCTTTAATGATCCTACATACAACACTACTACCATGGGATTTTTAAACCTTAAGGGTGTATCAGAGTACTTTATGGGTGGGATGTTGGGCAACCTTAGCTTTACACCAACAGCTCAACAAGCGTTAATGATAACTGGTGCTACTATAACGTCCCCACTATATAACAAGACTATTCCAGGCATTATGATGGATACTGACTTTGGATTTGGAGTTTTATACTTTCTTGAAGCGTATCAAGCTGCAGCTACTTCAGTTCCAGGGGTAAATGCTTCAATGATAGCTGGTTATGGAGCAAATTGGTTACAACTTTCTGCGATGGCAGATTATTTATCAACCTATATGATTGGAGTTGTAGTCTATGGTTACTATCTTTCCCTAGGTACTTCTGTAGAAGAAGTTGCTGAAAAATTGTTTTATGGGCAATGGGCTAACGATACTTTACAGTTGGCACCAACTGGACTTGACCTTAGTCAATTAAGTGACATAATAACAGAACCTGTTTTTGGGTTAGAAGCAGGCATACCAACTCCAACAGGTATTCCGTTAGGTATAGCTAAAGAACTTTTTAATGATACAAACCTTTTGGCGTTCACAAATGATGACTTAGCAGGTGGAATTTTGGCATGGGCAGCAGCTGCTCAGAATCCTGGTGGTCCTGAAGCTATAGCAATAGTAAGTGCTTTTACTGGCCTTACTCCTACTCAGTTAGGATTAGTTGCTACCTGGCTATTTACCGTTTTCAAGCCTAATGTGGTTCCAGTTGTGGTTCTAGCCTTTGAAGGATTAACAATGTGGGAATTGACAAATGTCAAATTTTTCTTGCCACAATGGGCTAATGGATCTTGGTATCCAACTGGTCTTGATCTTACTATACCCAATAAAGGTAAGGGTTGGGAGGTAGGTGTACCTACTCCTACCGGTATGTCAGTTACATCAGCAGTACTTCTTTTTACTGAAACTAATACACTATCTCTAGTCAATGACGATGGTCTTGCAAAATGGTATAAGACAAAAGTTAATGATTCCAACTATGTTGCTATAAAGGCAGGTATTATGCTAACAGATGCTGAAATGTTAATGATCATGGACTGGCTACCTAAATTCAGAGATGATGTTACACCATATCTCGCACAAGAGAAATATGATTTGCCAACTGACGCCTATACATTAGCAGATGGACTATTATATGGATTAATGATCCCTGGAATTGCTCTTCTTGCTCTTGGTGCAGTAGCATTAGTTATATCGATAATTAAAAGGAAATCGTAATAAAGGCAACAAAAGTAGAAAATACTTATCTAAAATTTACTTTTTTTTTTAATTCTTTTTTAATTAGTGTTTATATCTAGCAAAAATTATTAGTCACTTTTCTATTTGAAGAAAGAAGGAATTTAAGGAAAATCAAAACCCTTTAATTCAAATTACATTAAATTCTATTAAGATACTAAATATAGCAGGTATTCCTACGAGAATAATAGCTGTTAGGATAATAATTAGTGTATAAAATCTCCACTTGACTGAAATATTATCTTTTCTTTCTTTATAAATAACATAAGGTAATAGAATTATTCCCAAAATCCAAATAGATATCCAAAAAGCAATTATGTACCAAACAGGATCAGGAATAAACAGGAATAATATTGCGATCACTGTTATCCATGAGGTAATTAGTTTTCTCATTCTATGTTTGAACATCAAATCAACATCTTCTGTTTTTTTAGAAGGTAAAAATAAAGAAAGTAGACCAAAAAGTCCAAGCATAACAAAAACAGAATGATACCAATTTAAATAATTTAGTTGCAATGGAGATAAAAGAATGCCAATTGAAACTGCAAGAAATAAACTAAATGAGACCCAGATAATTTTATAATGTAATTTTAAAAAATTGAAAATCTTGATACCAATATATTTTATAAATTTTTTTAATCGACTGAAAAAATGTATTAAAAGGTCTAAAAGTTTATTAAAAAATGTCTTTAAAACTTCAAGCATAAATATAAAGAGATAAAAAGTAAGCATTATAGGAAAGAGAACAATACTTGTTAACGTTTGAGAGGTTGCAAAATAAATTATCAAACTTATTAATAAAGAGATAAACCCCCCATAAGCAAAGGAAAAATTAGGAGCTCTTTTAAATGGCTTAAGTAATCCAATGTTAAATATTGAAAAGATTAAAAGGGAAATACAGGTATTTAGTGGGAGAGAAAGATTAAATGAGAGATGTAACCAAAGAAAAATATCAACTATTAATATTATTAGAATTATGAAGGAAGTAGTAAATCTAAGCTTTTTTAAGAATTTCTCTTCAAAAATATGAGATATTCTTTCATCAATATAAGAGATTATGACTAGAACATAAAATGAAATTAGGAATAGAGTAATATTAAGAATTAAATTGAATCCTAAGAAAAATAAAGGCCAAATTATAAAATCAAAACATAATATAAGAAGCAAACTTTTTCTAATTTTATCTTTATTTGAGCTCAGTTTCGGCAAAAATTCAACCAATTTAATTAAATAGAAAAGTTCTATGATAAAGAGCAAAATTAAAGGCGGAATAGAAGAAATCAAAATGTCAGATAAATAAGTTAGATAAATCGATAATAAATAAAAATTTGAAAAGAAGATAAATAATAGCCAAGAAATTCCTTTAAGGTATATGGAAAGCTTTCCTAAAAGTTTTAATTGATAAGCATCAAGAATCATTAATCCGTGGAGAAAAAGACTTGTTATAAGAATGAGTAAAGAAATTTCAACTCCGATTATAAGAAGAGATTGAATTATAATTAATAGTACAGAAACGTATAAAAATATCCCTAAAGAATGATGTGTTTTAAGTTTATGGCGTTTAAAGGTTTCTGCTTTATCAGGATAAAAGTGAGATAAAGAAAGAAAAAGTGAATGATTTGTATAAAATTGCATAATTAAAAAGATAAAGACTTCTATACTCATTAGAAGGGGATTAATTTTTACAAATTGGTTTAAGATTAAAAGAGTTGTTAAGGAGAGTATAAAATAACTAATTGTGTGAACTAGTCTTCCATAACTTTCTCTTATTTTTTTTAGAAAATAGATATCAAATGAAGTTAAAATAAATAAAGTTAATTGAGATATAAAAATACTTTCGAAAAATCCTAAAAATTCAATTGCAAGTCCATAAATCATTACACTTGTCTCAAGATATAATAAAAAGATAATTAAAGAATTAGATTTCGTTAGAAAGTTAGGAAATTTTCCTTCTTTAAATAACCCATCCAAATATTTGATTGTAATAAATGTTAAACATGTTTCAATTAAAATGAGAAAATAAATTGTGAAAAGATTTAAAATATTGAATACTGAAAATATAACAATCCAATTTATGGCAAAAAATATTTTAAATAAAAGCCAAGAAATTCCTTTAAGGTATATTGAAAGCTTTCCTAAAAGTTTTAATTGATAAGCATCAAGAATCATTAATCCGTGGAGAAAAAGACTTGTTATAAGAATGAGTAAAGAAATTTCAACTCCGATTATAAGAAGAGATTGAATTATAATTAATAGTACAGAAACGTATAAAAATATCCCTAAAGAATGATGTGTTTTAAGTTTATGGCGTTTAAAGGTTTCTGCTTTATCAGGATAAAAGTGAGATAAAGAAAGAAAAAGTGAATGATTTGTATAAAATTGCATAATTAAAAAGATAAAGACTTCTATACTAATTAGAAGGGGATTAAATTTTACAAACTGGTTTAGGATTAAAAGAGTTGATAAGGAGAGTATAAAATAACTAATTGTGTGAATTAATCTTCCATAAGTTTCTCTTATTTTTTTTAGAAAATATATATCAAATGAAGTTAAAATAAATAAAGTCAATTGAGACAGAGAAATACTTTCGAAAAATCCTAAAAATTCAATTGCAAGTCCATAAACCATTAAACTTGTTTCAAGATATAATAAAAATACAATTAAAGAATTAGATTTCGTTAGAAAGTTAGGAAACTTTTCTTTTTTAACTAAACTATCCATTAATTTGACTGTAATAAATGATATGCATGTTTCAATTAAAATGGTAAAATAAATTGTGAAAAGATCTAAAATATTGAATACTGAAAATATAACAATCCAATTTATGGCAAAAATTATATGAAAACCGGCTATTAATAGGAGTTTTATAGTAATTTTTATCTTTTCTTTAGCTTTTCTTATGAAAAAACTAAATATAAATAGAAATAATATTGAATTTTGAATGAATAATAAAAGTGAGGGTATCCCACGCACTTCTTCAAGAATTAATACTATTCCGTTAGATATTAGAGAAGAAATGTAAAATGAAACCCATATAAATGAATTATAGATTAGTATTAAGTGTATTATTGATGCTAAATTTTCGTTTTTGATATTAAAATATGAAATGAAGTAAGAATCAATTAAATTTACCAGAGAGAATGATAATATTAAAATATATTCATCTAAATGGAAGAAATAAAGGAAAATGCAAGAGAAATTACCGAATATCACCCATGACCAAAACATTAACTTATTCCGAGCAGCAACGAATAAGTAATAAAAATATCGATTATCAAAAATAAATAATTCAGTAAATAACATTCCACTTAAGATTATTAAGAATAAATAAAGAGAATTTGTTAGAGTAACATCTAATTTAAGCATTAATAAGAAAAGATTAAAAGCTGTTGCCAATGGGACAATTAAATATATAAAATAACTTATTTTGTGAATATAAATTAATATATTTTTAACTTTTAATTCAAGTTCTGATTTTATAATATATTTTATGCAAAATAATAGAAGAAAGGGTAGAATGATCAGAATATTAAGAATCTGATAAACTAATATTAAATCTCTGAATAATACTTGTTTAAATATATTTGCACTAATAACTGATATGAGTATTGAAAAATAAATTGAATTTATTATAAAGCAGATTAGATTTTGTAATTTAATTTGATTCTTATCTTTGAAAAAATACGATAAAGTATTCTCTCCTTTTATTTTAGCTTCTTCATAGTGAGAATTTGAAATATTCATTATTAGTTGGTACATTATCAAATAATCAACCAAAAATATTAAAATTGCTAAAAAGAGGGAAGATTGAATAAAATCAATCATTAAGAATAATTCCTGAAAAATAAATGTCAACGGTAAGGGAAACAAATACCATAAATATAATCTATAATTGCCTAACGGATAGTAAACGAATAACAGAGAAATCAATACAAAAATACTAGCTATAAAAAATGGATTTTCTGGCAGAAATATGACCAGAAAGGAAGAAACAGCAGAAGAAATACCAAATGATACCGCTGAAAAGGGAATTATTTTGTGGATATGAATTTTCATTTTATAGTAATTAAAAACATAAAAAGAACCGCCCCACACAGCAATTGCTAGAAATATAGCAAAAAATAGTAGATTAGGCAGCAAATTAAATGAATTAAAAGTTAACCATGAAATACCAAATATTAGAATCCAAGAAGATATCATGTCTGTTAATCGTTTAATTGGTTTAATATATTTAGAAGAAAATAAACTAAATCCAACAAATATAAAAGTTATATTTAAAGCAAAAATTGGATCTAAGATTATATGAAACAATATAAAATAAATTGTTAGAAAAATCCCAATTATCGCTGTTATGTAAGAACTAATGATAACGAGATTTTTTATTGATTTAAAAGCAGGAAAAAATGATAAAATTAAAACCAACATGGCAATGGCGAAAATATCAATTGAAATCGCAATGTCTAAAGGGATTTTTAATGATAATAGAAAGAAAATTAAAAAATTTGCATTAATTGCTATAAGGATTAGCCATACGAACGAGATTGTTTTCCAAAATTTCAATTTATAGAACAGGGGCGCTAATAAAACGGCTGCAAAAAGAGCAAATACCAAATATCTTAATAAGAAATTAGTCAGAAATAGATTTTGACTAATCCAATAAAGTAAAGCTAGGTTTATGCCCCAAATAATGAGTAAAATTTGATAGAAATATATCTTAATTTTTGTATATGCAATAGGTAAGAAAAATAGAAAAAAGATCACAGTAGTGAGAAGAAATGATCCATTTATTTCATATCCAAAAAAATCTATAGCACTTGTAGCTATATCGACACCTTTAAGACTTCTATATAATAGATAAAAATTAACAAAAGGTACAATAAACCAGGCATACCATCCTGTCCTCCAAATTGCCCAAGAAAATTTCCACTGATATATTCCAATAGATAAATAGAAAAGAAAAATTCCAACATCAATAGCTATGATTAATGGAAACATATCTCCAAATGGTATGGAAAGAGACACACTAATAAAGAAATATAAGAAAATAGGAAAGCTGATAACAATGCATGGTAAAACTATAAAGAAAGAAATTCTTCTTAATGGTAATCGTGATTTATAAAATAATAAAACATAGGCTAATCCAGTAAGACTTAATGTTAATGTAGCTGTAAGAATCAAATTAAATTGACCATAAATAGGATTATTAAAAAGCCATGAATACGATATAAAACTTAAAATGTCAGTAATAAATAGAATTACAGTGAATCTTTTGATAAAGAATCGATATTCTTCAGAAACTAACTCAAATTTCTCGAAATAGGAAAAAGTAATAGGGGATAATAGTGAAACAATTAGAATGAAAGTAATTGTTAGATTAAAAACTGAAAACTGAACTAATGATAAAAAGTAGGTAAGAATAAAGGATATAAAAAAGCAGATACAAACTTTAGCAATTAGCCACGATACAAATTCAATATTCCTCTGTAATTTAGGAAATTCGGCTTTTATTAAAGCACTGCTAAACTTAAATGATATAAATACTATCAGGAAAAAGAAACCGAGATACCAAAACAGATTGAAAGGTTGCATTTCTGTAGGTAAATATTTTAAAACTTCGCTTAACTGTATTAAAGAAAAAATCACTAATGATGGAGAAAAAATTAGACCATAGTATAAAGTATCTTTTAGATATCTAAGGAAAGTTAATTCTTTTGAATAGAGTTGAAGTAATTTTAAAGTATAAGTATTAATAATAAAGAAAGTTAAAATAGAACAGCTTATTATTAAAAGTCTTATTGTAAGAAGAGATTGTGTTAAACCTAATAGTATAATCTCAAGTGATATAAAAAAGGAGAAGATTAACCAAACAAAGATCTGAAGAAATCTTAAAGCTTTGATGTAGATCTCTTTTAATTTAAAATTTTCAGCCATTGAATCAAAAATCCTTAAAATGACAAATAAAATGAAGATTGTAAAAATTAAGATGAGAATGTAATCAACGCTTAAACCCATTCGTTCTATTTGTAAACCCATTGGAGTTGGAACGCATAAAATTATTCCAGATAAAAATACACTATTATAAATTAAGCTTTTTTTCCCTATAGATTCCTTTAGAAGTCCTTTTCTATAAGAGTAAGTACTAGGTATGAAGAAGTATATGGATGCTAGCATTAATGGTAACAAAAATCTGAATAGGGTGTCATAGAAAACTATAAAAAAGTAAAAAAATACAGTCGTCCCAGTTAAAAGGGTAGCAACTAAAACTTCCAATTTTAAAATAAATCTTTTAAGATTTTCTCTTATTTTGAAGTTTATAATAATTAAAATTCCAAAGAGAGTATAAAGAGTAAAATTGACATCTGTGATAAGTGTGATAACGTTCACAGGTAATCCTAGATTAATTAATTCTAAATAAATGAATGTTGGAATACATAATATCAATCCAGATAATAACAAAGTGTTATAGGTTAAGATTTTCTTCCCAATAGACTCTTTCAAAAGTCTTTTTCTATAAGAGTAAGTACTAGGTATGAAGAAGTAAGAGGATGCTAGCATTAATGGTAACAAAAATCTAAATGAAGTCTCATAGAAAATTATAAAAAAGTAAAAGAATACTGTTGTTCCAGTTAAAAGGGTGGCAATTAAAACTTCCAATTTTAAAATAAATATTTTAAGATTTTCTCTTACTTTAAAGTTTATAATGATTAAAATTCCAAAGAGAGTATAAAGAGTAAAATTGATATCAGTAATAACTGTGATAATATCAACAGGTAATCCTAGATTAATTAATTCTAGATAGATGAATGTTGGAATACATAATATCAACCCAGATAATAGTAAGATGTTATAAGTTAAGATTTTCTTCCCTATAGATTCCTTCATAAGTCTTTTTCTATAAGAGTAAGTAGTAGGGATGAAGAAGTAAGAGGATGCTATCATTAATGGTAATAAAAATCTAAATGAAGTCTCATAAAATATTATAAAAAAGTAAAAAAATACAGTTGTTCCAGTTAAAAGAAAAGCAATTAAAAGTGCAGATATTAAAATAATTCTCTTAAGATTTTCTCTTATTTTAAAGCGGTAAATGAGTAGAATTCCAAAGAGAATATAAAGAGTAAAATTGATAACATTAAATACTGTGATAATATTAACTCTATATCCTAGATTAATTAATTCTAAATAAATGAATGTTGGAATGAGGGCCAGAAATACAGATAAAAATATGCCATTATATACTAATGCTGTTTTTGTTAATTTTGGCGCTATATTTTTCTTTAATGAATACATTATTGGAAGATAAAAAAATGAGCACGTAATTATTACGGGAAATGTAAATAGATAAAAAGTTCCTAAAATCAAAGATAACAACCTTAAATAGTAAAATAAATAGATTGAGCTGAGTAATAGGGTTAACAAATTAACATTGATGGATATAGCTCTTGTAAATAAGAATTCTATTTTAGAAAAACAATTTATTAAGACACATGTAATAATTAAGGTAAGAAATGATGAAAGAATTATGTTGTCGATTAAAAGTAGAAATTGAAAGGAAGCATAAAATATAGAGAAAATTAAAGCTAAAAGTAACAAAAATATTGGATAAGATAAAACACTCATAGCCTTTTTATAGGTTTCTTCTTTTACTTTTGCTATTTTTACCCCAAATTTCAAACTGAAATTAATAAGAATTAATAAAAGCAGGAAATTGAAAATCATCATAATATAGTTTGGGAAGAATGTAATGAGTATAGATAGAAAAATAATTACTATTAATGACCAAAAAGAATAATAAATTGATGCTAAAAGCGTCTTTAAGTTAATCATGCCAATTAAATAATTCAATAACACAAAAAGCATGAATATTAACGGAAATAAAATAGTAGAAATGACTAAAAGCTTAATGAAAAGGTTAAAACTCACTGTAAAGTAGGTATTAAAATTGATGAGAATAAAGATAATTAATTCTATCAGAAATAAATTCATTAGTACGCATATTTTGAATGTTTTTGAGTATTTTTCTTTGAAGAAAATTGCATATAATCTGTAAAATGAAAGTAATAAAACAACAAAGAAAAGAATTAGAATTATAAAAACGTTAGAAACAAGCGTCAGATAAGGATCTGTGGAAATATAAACATAGTTAAGAATGATCAAGAAAAATGCGATTATTGCAAGAATATTTTGAGTTATTAGGATATTTCCTTTTTTAAAATAATTAACCCTTCTAAATAATTCTAACATGAAATAAAAGGAAATGAAAAAAACAATTAATTGAATATTGAAATTAATAAGATCTGAAATAGAAGGTAAGATTCCAAAAGAGATAGAAGCTAAAAATGCAAGACTGTATAATAAAATTATAAAATTATCATATTTTCTAAAGGAATAATTTGATTTATGCTCATAATGAGTAAAAATAAAAAAAAATGGAAGAATAATTAGCGTAATATAAGGTAACTCTATAAGAAAAGTGTATAATGTTATTAATAATATTAAAATTCCTGTTAATATCGAACTTAACTTTTGATATTTGACTTTTGTATCTTTATTTTCTTCTTCAGAATTCCTTGATGTTTCGGGGTTTTTGTATAACTCAAATAAAAATTCATAATGTAAGTAGATATAAAGTACAGTTTTAAGAAAGAGTAAGAGGAATAAAAAACTTAGAAACGCATCATCTATAAGAATATTAACTGAAAATTGACCTCTCTGAATTAAAAATACCAATGATATAAAAGGCATTTGAATCAAAAGAACAAACATAAAGCTAGCTAAAGATGTAACAAATTTACGCTTAAATTTTGTTAGATTTTTTAAGAATGGTTTGTTATCTTCGATAGATTTTTTGATTTCATTCTGTTGCTTACTTACAGACGCAAAAGTAATCAAATAAAAAATTAGATTATTAATAAGCCCAAAAAGCCAAGCAAAGTCAGAAGAAGTTATAAAAGATAGATATAATATTTGAATAAGATAATTAATAACAATAACAAAATTATAGGGTTGTTTTAACATCAATTTTAAACTAATAGCATGCTTAAACTCTCCTTCGCCTATATTGAAAAAATCGATAGGCTGAAAGTAGTAGTAATAATACACAATATTATATAAAAGAGAAAAAGAAATCAACGGAAGATATATAAACGACCAATGTTTGGGCGTAATGAGATCGAAAATTGGGGTTACAACATAAGATAATATAGATATTAAAAATATGACATGTACTCTGGCAATTGGGTTATTGGATTTATTATAAAAGAAAGGGTTATTTCGATATTTGTCAAAACTTTTATAAAAAAAGAGGAAAGCAAACGTAAAAATTATTACAGAAATAGTAAACGCTATATATGAAGCCCAAGGAAATTGTACCAAGATCCCAAATCCAGCTAAAGAAATAGCGAAAGGTGCAATTATTAGGAAAAAGCAAAATCTAAATAATTTTGTAAGGAATTCTGTTATTTTTTTAATCTTTTCTTCAGAATTTTCTGGTTTTACAGATTTCATATCTCAAGATAATTTAAAATATTATCTTGAGTATATAGGAAATATTAATTAAAAAATGTATCATAAAATTTTCTTCATTAAAAAAAATATTATGAAAAGATGAATTTTATATAAATTTCGGGAGATATTTCTTTTGTAATACATTCATCTCATTAAAGATGTTTTCTGCTGCCATTTTTTTAGAATTAATAATTAAGATAACATAAATCATTGAAAAGTAATGACAAATTTTGAAATCATTACTACTTTTTTGTATAATTCACGATATTTGAGAAAAATGGGAAATAAATGGGTAAAGTTTATAAAGGATTTTTTTTACTTTTCTAATAATGAGCTTTTCAAATAATACTACGACATATTGGTGTAGATTACATTTAGGTGTAATAGCTGTATTCATCCGTAGTATTATTAAGAGAGAATAAATCAAATCTCTTGACCTGTTTCTTATATTTTTTATTGGTTTATTCTCTTAACATATAATAACTATGTAAAATTTATTCGAAAAAGGTCAGATCCTGATTTCATTCTCCTAGTGAAAGCTAAATCAAAAAAAGGAGGTGAAAAATAGTTGGGAAATAAGTTAAGCAAAAAAGATCCCTATATGATACTTGATTACTATAAAGATTGGGATTCTGATAAAACTCCAGTCATGATGATACTAGATAACTCGGATGATAATCCTGGGAAAATAGAATCTGAAGATGAGAAAAAACTAGCTTATCTTTGGAACAAGTATCAAAAATCTTCTAAATAAAAATTTTTTTTTTTTTTTAAAATTACTTTACTTATTTTTGTTAGTTAAGGGCTTTATCTATCCTTTCTAATGCTTCTTTAATTCTTTCTATAGGTTGAGTTAAAGCAAATCTTACAAATCCTTCTCCATATTGACCAAAACCAATCCCTGGAGTTATAATTACACCTACATTAATCAATTTTTTAACAAAATCCATACTATTGGTTTCTCCCTCAGGAATTTGAGTCCATACATAAAAAGTTGCTTTTGGTTTATCTATTTCCCAACCAATCTTATTTAATCCTTCAACCAGTACATTACGTCTTTTTTCATAAATCTTCATGTTTTTATCCACGATTTCTGGTTTTTTTTCTGATTTATATTCATTTAATCCTTTTATTACTGCTTTTTGTATAAAAATTGGACACCCTGAATCAATTTGAGATTTTATTTTTCTTAATCCTTCAATAATTTCCTGATTGCCCACTGCCCATCCACATCTAAATCCTGTCATATTAAATGTTTTTGATGCACTATTAATTTCAATATGATCAGAATTGATTTGTAATAAAGTTGGGGCAATATAATCGCCAAAAGTGAATTCAGAATAAGGATTATCGTATATAATAATAAAATTATAATCTTCAGCATAATCTACAGCTTTTTTAAGATATTCTATAGGTGCTATGGCTCCAGTAGGATTATTAGGATAATTTAAATACATCATTTTTGCTTTTTTTAGAATTTTAGTCTCTATTGCTTCTAAATTTGGGAGAAACTTATTCTCTTTTGTTAATGGCATTAAATATGGTTCTCCGTCACATAGTTTTGTTGCTCCATTTGCATAAACAGGATATCCTGGATTAGGACATAGCACAATATCTCCTGGATTGATAAATGCTCTTGCAATATTAGCAACTCCTTCTTTTCCTCCTAATACATTAGTAACCTCTCTATCAGCATTAAAATCTAACCCAAATCTTACCTTATACCATCTAGCAATCCCTTCTCTGAAGATCTCTTCTCCCATACTAGCAGGATAATTTTGATTTTCAGGAATTTTTACCTGATTGATCAACTCATTTATAATTAATTTCGGAGTCGTCAGATCGGGATCTCCTATTCCCAATGAAATGAATTCTATTCCTTCTTTCTTTTTCTTAGCTTTTAATTCTTCAATTGCCACGAAAATATATTTTGGTAATCTGTTTACTCTTTCAGCATATTCTATTTTCATCTTCAAATCACTTTATTATTAAAATAAGATATTAGAAAAGAAGTAATATTATTTTGTTTAAAGAATAATAAAAATTTTTCGAATTCATAATTTAACTATCTTCAATCTTCCAATCCCTTTTGGTTCTCCACTCATGACCACACATGCCGCAAATATACTTGAAACCATAAATATTGGGATTTTCCATAATAATATTTTCCCGATCTATTACTTCACGTATTTTGTTTCGATCGTTATTAAAACATTTTGGGCATTGCCTTCTTAATCCCTTTCTAATTTCCTCTAGTATAATTTTAATTTTTGATGGAGCCGGTTTGGATACTTCTGGAATCTCAATAGGTTTAGTAATAGCTTCTTCTTGAAATTCTGGTAATTTTAAATATTTGAAGAAAAGCTCAGATAATAATTGATCAACAGTTTCTCCTGCTTTAGCTTGTTCTGTTAAAGCAGCCTCGATTTCCTTTAATGCACTAATATCTTGATAATCTAGAAAATGGACTTCTCTTAATTGGAGATCTGAATAATTAGTTTTTGATTTAAGTTTAGTAAGTATAAAGTGAGTAAAATCTCTAACAAGATAGGTTAAGTTCATTTTAATTTCTTTTAAATTCTCAAGTTTAAATTCTCCTCTATGTTGAGCAACCCACTTTTTCACATCTGCCAGATTTTTTAACATTTCTTCGTTTGTTTTTAATTCAGCTATTTTTTTCTGATCTTCAATAACTCCATAAACTATAAAAGGAGCTTCATGCTCCATGTGTGTTTTTTCAATGAAAGTATCCATAATATCAGCAAGTTGTATAAAATTATCACCTATATCCTCATCAATTTTAATGAAAAATACACCCCCACTCACACCTATAAATAACCCTTTTTCCATCATTAAATCTTGCGCATCTTCTTCTTTCCAAGCAAATGAAGTTCTCCATTTAATTATATCGAAATTTCTCTCTCTATAAATTAATGAAAAATTCCAAACATAACTCTCTTTGGCGAGATGATGTATTACTCCCTCTGGGAATAATGATTCTTTTTCTATTTTTTGAGAAGGGATTTGATAATTAATTGAATAACCTAATTTTTTAAGATCTTTAGAAATTAAACCTGGAGGAGCATCTCCAATAACAATTTGATATTCGATATATCTAATCTTATTTCACCAATATTTTATATAATTTATTGAGATTTAATTTTCTTCTCCAATAAGATTAATATTAGTTTTGATAATTTTTATTTTTATTTTTGTAAGAACAAAAAAATTAGAAAAGTTTTAATTTAGTCAGGATGTAAAAATTAATCCCTATTTTTATCACTTAACTCATATTCTTTAGAATCCATCATTAAAAAAGGAATAATTCCAATATTTGAAATAATTGCCATGAAGATAAATAATATTGCATAAATTGTATATGTACTTAATCCCTCTAAAGTACTAAATAAAATTCCTGTTAATTGTAATCCTATGACAGTACCAATATTTACAAATGAATTACATGTAGCATAATAAGTACTATCAACTTCAGGATACAATGTTGATATTTGACCTACTACTGCAGAATAAGATGAATTCCTCCAACCTGCAGAGGAACCAATAAGAAATGCAAAAAATATCAGAAGCGGAACTATAGTTGGGATCAAGAACAATAATAGTGATACTGTTGTCACTAAAAGTGAAGAGAAAACTCCAAGCTTCCTCGTTTTTAAATCTGAAATATAACCTCCTATTAATGCTCCTAATATTACTCCTAAACCAATGAATAAGGATATAAATGCATTTGGTTCGTATAATGATTCATTAGTCTCTAACAATTCGATTGTAGCGCCCTCTGCTACAATAAAACCCGCTTCTATAATAATGTAAAGAGATAAGAATACAAAAATAACGCCGTCTACAAATGAATTAAATAATGCAAACATATAAACTTTCCAATTTTTTCCCTTCCCAAAAATTAATTTTAAATTGGTTTTGATACTAAAGTCAATATGAGTAACTGCTTCTTTAACAATAAGAATAGTCAAGGATGTTAAAATCATTACGATTCCTAATCCTATGAAAACTAATTCAATACTTCCACCTGCAAGCATATAAAAAGCCACGATTAAAGGTCCTCCTATAATTATTCCAACTGATCTGATACCCCAACAGACACCTTGAACACGCCCTAGCTTTTCTTTTGGTGTTATATCAAGTATTAACCCATCTATTGCTGTGTCTGCAATAGCTACTCCTAGAACAATAAGTACACCCACCACTGTAAATATCATAAACGCTGTATTAGTGGTGATAATAAAAGGTATTAAAATCCAGAGTAAACCAGAAAAAGAGACTGGAATGATAATCCACGGCTTCCGCCTGCCTAAGTTTTTAAGGGCATATTTATCGCTTAACATACCATATATGAATTTTATGGCAAAGGGCATTAAAACTATTGATAATAAGAAAGATATATCGGCTCCTGATATCGCCTTAAGTTCCATGATTAAATAAATTGGTACAATAACTGCAAACATCGATTGATTAATTCCTTGAAAGAAATAATTTAGGGAAAATATTCCTATATAAGAACTTTTAAATTCAGTTTTGCTTTTTTCCATGGTTAATCAATGTTGTTGTTTAATAATATTTTAAATTTGTATCTTAAAAGTTAATATAATTTTTATATTTAGACATTTATAAAATTAATACAACTTGTCTTTACAATAATATATCCATCTTGAGATAAATAATTGAAAATTAATAACCTAAAACCTTATAATTAAAATTATTATTTTGAATATATATTATTATAATTCTGAAAATGGATCTAAATAATTATTAATTATTGTACAAAAGAGCCTTCTGATTAGAGATGGGACGCCGTAAGCGCATGAGATTCGTCAAGAGGACTCCAGATAACATTTATTTCACTGGAGTTAGTGAATCAAGCTCAACTACAGAGCAATTTGTCATTTTAACTGTTGCTGAATTTGAGGCAATGCGCTTAAAACATTATATCAATCTAAATCAAAAAGATGCAGCTGAAAAAATGGGAGTTTCTCAGCCTACTTTTTCTAGAATTTTAGAAAATGCCCATCAAAAAGCAACTCAAGCACTCATGGAAGGAAAAGAAATAAGAGTTTATGGAGGTAATATCGATTATAAACAGGGATTTATCGGTTATGGATGTCTGAATTGCGACAAAGAATGGGAAGATGAAAATGCTTCGAAAGATAAGAAAGTCAATTGCCCAAAGTGCGAATCTAATAAAATTTATTATTTAGTAAGAGAACCATTATAAATTGAGGAGTATTAAATAGGATAATCTCTCCGAATTTGAAGTTCCAGCTTATATGATTCAATCTGATTTTTAATATAATCATAAGCTTTAGGTTCAATTCGATGACCATATTTTTTTAGATGATCTTTTAAAATTTCTATTGAAAGTTCTAATTTGCTTATTCTTTCTTCTACTTCTCTCATCATAATTCTTTTCCCTCAAATAAAAAATTATATGATTTAATAGATTCTTATTTTTTTCTAATATAAAAATCAGAGGGGGTAGAAGATTTCATGGATTATCTTGTCTTAACATCACCATAAAGGACACATTTTTGTCATCAATTATTCTCGAAATATAATTAAGTTATGGAATTTTTAATCTATCAAACAATTAAATGAGATTATCTTTAATTAGGGTAAAGATAAAATTGACTGACAAATTTTGGTATAAAGTAGCAAGAACTATTGTAAAAGCTGGGAGATTTCCTTTTCCAATCAGTGACACTTTAATAGATTTATTAAAGAACTTAATGAATGAAGAACAAGCAAGATTCCTTTTAAATTTTAAAAAACCATCTTTAACACTTGAGGAAATTAAAAAAAGGTCAGAGCTGGATGAAAATTCAATTATGAAAATGTTGGATGAATTGATGTTTACAGGAATTATCATTGGCGCAATGAGTAATAGTGCTGGAGTTATGGTATATCGCTTGATGCCGATATACCCAGGAATTTTTGAATATCAATTTCTACGTGGAACTAAAACTGAAAAAGATAAAAAAGTAGCAAGATTATTTGAGAATTTATTTCAAGAAATGAGCATTGGAGCTCAGAAAAATTATGAAAGCATCCTGAATATGTTTAAAGATACTCCAGCAACGGACAGAACTGTTCCTGTTGAGAAAGAGGTAGAAGTAGGAACTGAATCCACTCTGCCATATGAGGATATAAAAAAATATATAGAAGATTATGACGATATTGCTTTAGCAAATTGCTATTGTCGTCATAAAAATGAACTTATTAATGATCCTTGTAAAATTAAGGCTCCTATAAAGAATTGTTTTCTTTTTGACAAGAGTGCCAAATTTGCTATAGAACAAGAGTTTGGAAACCGAGTTTCAAAAGAAGAAGCTTTGAGAATTTTTAGAGAAGCAGAAGATCACGGGTTAGTTCATAAAGTGTTCCATGTTCACTCAGACCCAAATATAGGTATTGAAGCAATATGTAATTGTTGTTCTTGCTGCTGTGGGATGCTTCAAATGTATTATCGAGGAGTAATGCCTTTACATACTATTAGCTCTTACCTTGCGAAAGTTGATGAGGAAGTATGCATAGGTTGTGGAACGTGCGTTGAGAAATGTCCAATGGAAACTATCGATTTAGATGATACAATAGCTATTGTGAACGATGAACTATGTATAGGATGTGGAGTTTGTGCTCACCACTGTCCAGAGGAAGCTATGCATCTAGAACGAATTGGCCCTAGGCATGTATTTATACCGCCTAAGAAATTAAAAACGAGTTTATCTTGAAAATTTAAGAAAAATAAAAATTTAAAAAAATTATATCCTATTAGCCACTTTATAGGCAGTTTCTATGGCTTCTAAGACAGTTTGAGGTTTTTTCGCATCACCGATTTTATGCACATCTATATTTCCTAGATTGTTTATTTCTTTGAAAAGACTATTGTTTGGAGTAACGCCTGTAGCGTAATATACCATATCTACATCATTTATAACTTGATCTTTTCCTGCTGCATCGGTGTAACTAACATAATTATCTCCTATTTCAGTTACACTTACACTTGTAAGAAATTTTACATCTAAAGCGTCACATTTATCAAGGAGAACCCATTTAGTTGTCTTTCCTAGAGCTGATCCTAGTTTAGGTAATTGTTCTAGTACCGTTACCTTATTTCTTCCCTCATGAAGCATTTTTAATGCAACTTCGGGTTCTAAAGCATTATAAAGAGTTAGAAATTCGAAAGCTTCAAGACTTAATGAACCAAACTTTGCTATATACATTGCCAACTCAACACCAGTAGCTCCTCCTCCAATTATAACATTATTTTTTCCGATTGGTGCATCTCCACTAAAAACATCATTAGCAAAATATACATTATTACGTTCTATACCTTTAATCGGAGGTTTTAAGGGAATTGATCCGGTTGCTACAATAACAATATCTGGATTAAATTCTTTCACAACATCAAGAGTTACTTCTTTATCTAAATGTAAATGAATTCCATGTTTTTGAATCCAGTATGAATAGTTTTCAATGATTCTTTTAAATTCATTTCTTCCAGGTGCTCTCCAAATTAGATTTATTAATCCGCCAATTATATCGTCATTTTCAAATAAATGAACTTCATGACCCCTTATTCGAGCAACTCTCGCAGCTTCCAATCCTCCAGGTCCAGACCCAATCACCATTATTTTCTTTTTCTGCTTAATGGGTTTTAATTCAGTTTTAGCTTCATTTGCAGCTCTAGCATTTCTTAAACAAGAAATTGGTTTCAATTTAAAAATTGCGTCAAAACATCCTTGATTGCAACCAACACAGTTCATAATGTCTCGTATTTCACCTTTCCTCGCTTTAATAGGCAAATAAGGATCCGCCACTAATGGTCTCCCCATACAAATAGCATCAGCTTTTCCAGCCATTAAAATTTGTTCTGCTAAAACTGGATCATTAATACGATTGGATGAAAAAACAGGAATTGATACATTATTTCTGACATTTTCTGCTAAATAAGAATAACATCCCTCTGGAACATCCATAGTTGTTTGTGGCGTTTTTGTCTCATGCCAACCTCCAGTAACATTAAAGTAATCTAAATAATTACTTAATTTTTCAGCTATGATGGCTTTTTCCTTATAAGTATTACTTTCTGGAACAAAATCATCCCCTGAAATACGATAACCTATAACAAAATCATTACCTACACTTGATCTTATTAATTCAAGTGTTTCAACTGGAAATCTTAGACGATTTTCAAGACTACCCCCATATTTATCAGTTCGTTTATTTGTTTTTGGAGATGTAAATTGAGTAAATAAATATCCAGCATTAGCGCAAATTTCAGTGGCATCGAACCCTGCCTTTTTAGCACGTACAGCAGCATCCGCAAATGCTTGTTGCTCTCTCTTGATATCTTCAAGAGTCATTTCTCGAGGAGTGGTCTTACTGAAGTTGCTAAATAGAGCAGAAGGAGCGATCGGAGTTCTACCAATTATTTGAGGCATAGAATAAGCCCCACCATGGTACAATTGACAACAAACTTTTACATCATCACGAGCTTTATGTATAGCCTCTGTAAATTCTGTTAATTTTGGAATATATTTATCATCGTCAACAGCGATCATCATCGGTAAACCTTTTCCATAAATAGATACATAACATCCTCCAACTATTAACATACCTGCACCACCCTTAGCCCTTTCAACATAAAAATCGATTAATTTCTTCGTAATAAAACCATCACTAGCCAGATTAAGATTTAAAGCAGGCATTATAATACGGTTCGACACATCCAAATTTCTTATCTTAAAAGGAGTAAACAGTTTAAAGAACTTCAATTTTAATCCTCAATATTATATTATTATTTAAAAAGAATAACACTGTAATTTATTAAAATTTAATTAGATTAAAATAAAAGGTTGCTATTTTTTATACGTTTTAGTAAAGAGGACAGCTAATCAATGGATTAAGCTATTTTTATAATCAATTTTCTATTAAAATTGGAAAAGAAATAATTTTTTTATCAAAATAAAATTATAATATTCAAAAGTTAAATTTAAATAATGATGAAAAATGAGTGAAAACATTATTTTAATAGAGGAAAACGAAGATAAAACCATAACCACAATAAAAATGAATCGCCTTGATAAAAAAAATGCGATGAATTATGATTTAATGGTTGGGCTTGTAAAAGCTATTGATAAAGTGGAACGAACTAATACAAGAGTTGTTATTATTACGGGAGGAGACGAATTTTTTAGTTCAGGAATAGATTTAAACTTTCTTACTGGCCAAGAGAAAGATCCCGAAGGTGTTATCCCTGATTTACGAATTCCACGGAATTTCAGATATTTTGCAAATACTTGGATCCATCCAATTTTCACGAAAATAGAAAAAATGGAAAAACCAGTAATAGCTAAAATAAATGGATATTGCTATGGAATGGCTTTTGAACTCGCTTTAGCATGCGACTTTCGATTCTGCACAGAATCAGCTGAATTCCATATGTTGGAATCTAAGATTTCTATGAACCCAGACGTAGGTGGCACAATTAGGTTAACAAGGCTTGTGGGTATCCAAAATACCAAAGATATCATTTTAACTGGACGTAGATTTGATGGAAATGAGGCTTATAGATTGGGGGTGGTAAATCGTGTTGCTAAAACCCATGATGAGCTGGATTCTATAATTAAAATGTATACTAACGAACTTATGACGAGTGGTCCTTTAGCGGTTGGACTTGCAAAAAAATTGATTGATGATTGTTATGGTAAAGATACTGCTTTTGGATTGGAACTTGAAACATTAGTAAGTTCCCAATTGCTTCAAACTAAAGACGCTGTTTCTGCCGCTCTTGCTCGTTTAACTAAAACCAAACCAAAATGGAAATGGAAGTAAAAATTTTTTAATTTATGTTCTTTTATTTTAGAATTTTTAATAAAAAAGATAGAGAATTAAATGTATTTTAAATCTAATTGAATATCAAAACAGTTTTATTATTAATTTAATAATTTTTTTTTATTTGAAGCTTTTACCGCATTCAGGACATTCTTTTAACCCTAATTTAAGAGCCAATGGACAATGAGGACAATATGATTTAGTCATATTTAATTGCTTTACCTCTTTTTTTGGTAATGCGGGTCTTTTATAGGTATAAGTATAATTTTTAAAAATGATGAAACCTAGGATTGTTCCTAATAGAGAAATTCCTCCACCAATAAAAACGCCAATTAATCCAAATCCAAAGGAATAAAAATCCCATACATTATAGTCAGGATTTATGAAATAATGTCTCCAGATAGTATCAATACCCAAGATCCAAAAAAAACCTATTAAAATTGGTAAAATTGAAAAAGTAATTAGTTTTTTATTCTCAGTTTTAATACTTTTTTTCTCTGTTCTAATTTTATTTACTGAAATAATTAAATTACATCCACTTACTAAAATAATAATTCCCATAGTTGTTCCAGAGATGACTAGATCTGGAGTAATTTTATTAAAAACAAAATCAGGGTTGCAATACGTTAAGCCCCAATACCAATAGTAAAAAGTACAGTAATCCATATCTACATACATTGCTGGAGTAAAGAATGCTATAATAAAAAGTATTCCTCCAAACAGATTTAAAAGATAAATATATTTCTTTAGATTTGATATAATTAATCGCCTATATAGTATATTAATATTTAAGTAAGAAGATTTTATAAAAATTGTTTTTTCAAACAAATTGTTATGTTCGCTTAGCTCGTTAAATAATAAACATAAGTGGAAATAAAAATCTTTTAATTTATTATTTTTTCTATAAAGAAAATTTTAGAAGGAAATCGTTTGCTCAACAGGTTGATCACTTTTTTCAGATAATTTCGAAAAACTGATTCCAGTAATTGCCACTAAGTATAAAAAGTAGCTAATTAACTTTCCAAGTTCTGGTTTTTTTACAGATAAATTATTTAATTTCCAATTTTATAAATTATTGTTTTAAAATAAATGAAATATATTATTAAAAATTTAAAATAAATTAAAAGATAGGATTGTAGTTCAATAATTTTTCAAGTTTGAGTTAAATCTAAATGGATATCCGTTAGAGGGTAAGATACACATGGATGAATGAACCCAAATTCTTGATCTATTTCTCGTATTATTACTTCAGGAGGTACGAATACTTTACCAGAAACAAATTTTGTTCTACACAGAGCACAGGCACCTGAGCGACAACTATTATTAATCTCTAAGCCTAATTCCTTTTCTCGTTCAAGGCTGTTTAAAATTGGTTCAGTGCATTGAGCTTCAAAAGTTTCTTTTTGTTTCTTTCCTTGTTTTATAAATTCAACAGTAATTATTACTTTTTTTGAAGTATCAATCTCTTCAGGCCATCCCATTACTTCTGTTATATCATCTGGAACTCCAAAAGCTTCATAAATAATACGATGTCTAGGGACACCCATTGCTTTTAATTGTTCTTCTATGAAGAAATACATAGGCCTATTTCCAACCACGTAGAAATATTTTTTATCAGTTGATCCAATTTCATCTAAAATTTCCTCTTTTGTGATAAATCCACAGGCTCCAGTCCATCCAGATCCGGGTTCTGAAAGAATATATTTAACTCTTATATTTGAACGTCGCGACTGCATGTCTTGTAGCACCTCTCTAAATAATATGTCTTTCTCAGTTAAACACCCAAATATTAACCAGACATTTAAAGGCAACATACGCTCAGAAATGTTTCTTAACATTGAAATAAAGGGTGTTATTCCACTTCCACCAGCAATAAAAACTAAATCTTTTCCATGGAAAATCCTATTATAATATAAATTTCCCATAGGTTCTGTAGCTTCTAAAACATCACCAACCTTTATGTTATCAAGGATATAAGGGCTAACAAAACCCCCTTCCTTTCTCTTTATTCCTAACTCGTAGTAAGCAAGTTGATTTGGAGAAGAAATAAGTGAGAAAGCACGAGAAGTTCGCACTCCATTAATTTCTACGGTTAAACCAATGTATTGACCTGCTCGGAAAGGAGCTAATAATTTATTCGGATTTGCTGATATAAATCGGTACAATTTTGTATCATGAGAGAGCTGTTGTATATCTGATACTTGTAATATTTGTTTTTCAGGATGAATCCTATTACAGAGATTTTCCAGTCCATCAAAATACCAAGGAATGGGTTGTACTTCATCTCTCCACTTCTTTAACTTTTCTGCTTTTTGATATTTTTTTATGTCTGCCATTATATCTTTTTCCATCAATTACCACCTCCCCTCTCGTATATCTTTTAAATACATACCTGCGGCAATTCTTCCACTAAGAATTGATGAAGAAAATCCCCCTCCAATATTAGTCCAAGCACCTACTTGATATAGACCCGGAATGGAACCTCTACTTTTTAATCTTAATGTTGGACCGTTTAAAATATCTTGCGTGTAGCCATATATAGCGCCTTCTATATTTTTTGAATAGCGGTAATAGGTGAGAGGAGTTGCTGTTTCTGCTACCTCTATATAATCTCTAATATTAGGGCAGATAGTATCATTAACCATCTCAACCATTTTATCAGCAATATAATCCTTAATATTATGATATTGATCAGGCGAAATCCCTTGCCATAGTTTACCCATTTGAAGTGTAGTAAGAACCAGCTGTGTAGTACCAGGAGGACTTATATCTTCATAAATATGATTATAACAAGCAGCAACAATATACTTAGGAGGTTCGAGTTTAGTAAATGACTCATAGGCTTTTTTTAGATCATCAGTTTCATTAATGAAGGTTTCATGAGCATTAAGCCCTAATTCTTTATATGAGGCGTTAAGTCCTATATAAACTGAAAATCCTGAAGGTCCTATTTCAGGAGCATAGATCTGTTTTTTATAACTTTCTGGTACAACTTCTTCTGGAAGCATTTTCATTGTAGTACAGATGGGATTAACATTTGATATAACAGCATCACAAAGATATATATCACCATTAAGAAGTTCTACACCACATACTCTACCATTTTCTACTAGTATGCGATCTACTAGAGCATTATACCTTACCTCTCCGCCTAATTCCTCAAAAGATTTTACCATGGCACTTGTAAAAGCATGCGACCTCCCCATAGGAAATGCTGCCCCAAATTTTAGATATGTTATTAACATGGCTAAAAATGCATAGGCATTGACTCTATGAGGTGGTAACCCCAGATAACCCCATAATTGTGCTATAAGGGCCATTAACCTTTTATTGGTAAAAAATTTTTCAAATACTTCCGCTAATGTAAGACCTGATACGCGAGCAAGCCAAGGATGTTCCTTTAAAACTTCTCCAGCGGAATATTTGCCCCTTTTACGAACAATAAATTTAATCCCTTCTAACACTGCCTTACACATTTCCATAAATTCTTCTATTCCTTTCTTTTCAGAAGGAAATAATTCAATCAGCATATTAGTATATTCTTCTACACCAATAGGCATTGTAACATCGTATCCATCTAGAAATACACTTCGATAAAATTCTGGGACTTGTTTAAATTGAATTTTATCAGGAATTACTCCAAGTCTTTCTAAAAAACGGTATAAACTCCCTTGGTTCGCTTCCGTACCAAGATCACTTAATTCATGTAGAGCTCCTTCAAATTCAAATCGTCCCCTAACAAATGAAGTTGCAAAACCTCCAGGAACATTATGTTTTTCGAGTAATAAGACTTTTTTCTCTAAGTAGGCGAGTTGGCAAGCAGCACCCAATCCACCTAGACCAGCGCCAATGACTATAATTGGATAACTCGAAATAACTCGATTTTTATCAAAATCTTTTCCTTCCATAATATTTATCCTATATTGTTTTATTTTTAATTATTAGAAATATTATTATAATTCAACATATAATTTTTTAAACTTTTATGATTGTAAAACTTTTTTAAAGAGATGTTTAATCTTTAGCGTCCTATAAAAATCGCATCTCTTTTTTCTTTCAATGCCGTCATTGATTCTTTAAAGTCATGAGAAGCAAAAAGCTTTCTTAGCGCTTTATTTTCTAAATCCAAGGTTTTACTTAAAATATCTTTAAAGTAGGCATGCATAGTTTTTTTCATTAATTTTATTGATAAACTTGCCCCTTTGGGGGGAATAAGCCTTAAAGCAATTTCTCTAGCATACGAAATTAATTCATTGTTAGGAAGCACTTTATTAACAATCCCTAATTCATAAGCCTCTTGGGCCATAATTTTTTGACCAAAATAGCATATTTCTTTAGCCTTTTGAAATCCAACTAAAAAGGGCAATATGAAAGTAGCTCCAAATTCGGGAATTATGCCTCTTCTGCTAAAATAAAAACCAAACCAAGCATCTTCAGACATATAAATAAGATCTGCTCCAGCTAAAGGCATTGTCACACCTCCTCCTATAGCCATTCCATTAATGGCAGCAATAACGGGTTTAGTAAAATCCCAGAATTTTAAACACATTTTTTTCTGTGCGATATCCATGAGATCAATTTCTGGATATTTCTTCATTTTAGGAAACATTTCTTTTTTAAAATATCCACCTGAAGTGAAAGCGTTGCCCTTTGGATCTCCTGTTATAATTAGAACTTTTGAATTTTTATCCTTTTCCATGTCTTCCAAGACTTTATATATCTCTATAAAAGTAATATAGGTAACTGCATTTCTTCTTTCAGGTTTACTAATTGTTATTGTACAGATACCATTATCTTCCTTGTCATAAAGAATATCCTCGAAATCTTCAATACTCATTTTTACTTAAATCTTTATAAAATTATGATATATACGAGAAATGAATTATTTATGTAAAGCTTTATCTATATTTTTGTCAAACTAGTTAACTTAATTGTATAAGACATTTTGAAGGTAAAAGATTTTATATTCCATCAACTCATATCAAATATATTAATTATCTTGACAAAAAAAGAAATAATAAGCGGAGATAATAGAAAAATGGAAAAAATAGGAATAGTGGGAGTAGCTCAAACTAAATATGAAGCGGATAAAATTGATCAAACATATTCAGAGCTTGTATTCGAGGTGGTAAAAAAACTTCATGAAGACTTAGGAATTACAAATGATGATGTTGGTTGTGTAATAACTAGTTCCAATGATTTCAATGATGGACGTACAATCGCTAATATGGCAATTCAAGATGCTGTAGGAGCTGTGAGAAAATCAGAATCTAGAGTTTCTGGTGATGGTGCTTTTGCATATATTTATGGAGCTATGAGAATCCTATCAGAATATTATGATACTGTACTAGTAGTATCACATTGTAAGTGCTCTGAAGGAAATCAGTACCTAATAAATAACTCTATCTTTGATCCTTATTATCAAAGGCACTTAGGTCTTGATCAAATTTCATCTGCTGGTTTAATGGCAAACATGTATATGAATAAATACGGTGTGACTGAAGAACAAGCTGCTATGGTTGTGGTTAAAAATCGAGAAAATGCCCTCAACAACCCTTACGCGCATTTACGGGAAGGAATTACAATTAAAGATGTACTTAATTCTAAGATAATGGCGTATCCTCTGAAAGAACTAGATTTTCCTCCATTTTCAGATGGAGCAGTTGCTATGCTATTAGCAAAAGAAGATATAGCTAAAAAGATGACAGATACGCCTGTTTGGCTTAATGGTTATGGAAGTTGTACTGATGCGTATTATTTAGGACATAGGAACATGACGGATTTGGTAGGTTTAGAATTAGCCGCTAAACAAGCTTATAAAATGGCGAGTATTACTGATCCTATTAAAGAAATAGATGTTTGTGAAGTAAGCGAAAACTTCAGTACTCACGAATTAATGATTTACGAAGCACTAGGGTTATGCGCTCCTGGAGAAGGTGGTAAATTTATAGAGGGAGGGGAAACAGAGATGAATGGTTCTATTCCAGTAAATCCCTCTGGAGGAGTGTTATCAAGTAATCCCATAATGGCAAATGGTTTAATTAGAGTAGCTGAAATTGCGTTACAATTAAAGGGTAAGGCAGATAAAAGACAAGTTCCTAACGCAAAGATTGGTTTAGCTTATGGAATGAACGGGATATGTTCTCAGGGAAACTGTGTATTAATATTTGAAAATTAATAAGAGACATTGAAATTACAAACTATACATATAAAAATTAGGAAAGTTAACTTGTTCAACTACAAGCAAGAAAAAATAAGCATGAAGTGATTAATTTATCGAAGAAAATAAATTTAATTTTAGAGGAAAGACTTGGATTGCATATTTTGATATCTCTGGGTTTAAAAAATATATTAGACATGAAATGGGACTTAAAGTTCTTACAAGATTTTATGCAGTTGGGTATAGAGAATTTAAAAAAAAAAAGGAATTTTCCATGGACTTTTTTTTTCCGATACAGGAATTATTTACTTTAAAAAAAATATTCAAGAAATCGATTCTGAACAATCAATCAAAGGACTTAGTGAAATTCTAAAAATCGTTTCTAAATTGAATAAGGAATTTCTTATTCCTAGTTCAGGTTATGAAAATTATGTTGATATTAAATTTATGACTAAATGTGCTATTGCATTTGGAGATCTTAAAATAATGGAATTAAGTGAACTTCCAAATTTTGAAAAACAACCTTTATATGGGCAAGCTTTTGTAGATGCTTATGAATCTGCAGAGGGTATTTCTGAACATAAAATGCAAATAGGTGAGGTTAGAATTACATATAAAAAATTGCCATCCTTTAATATTATAAAAAATAGGATAAAATAATGGATTAATAATTATATATGATAATGGAAATGAAAATTTTGAATCGTTTCATTTGGATTTTATGATAATCAGTACTTGACTAAATAATAAGAGAAGAAGTAAAAGAAAAAAAATTTCTTTAACACCTAAAGGTGTTAATGTTAATTTGTTGGATTTTTGATTTATTATCTGGATTCACGAACGATCTGGCGTTTTTTGGTAAAAATTAAGCAAATTACGCTAAATCCAATGAATATCAAGAAAGAATTACCAAATGGAATTGCTATAGGGATGGAAATGTCGATGATCGCCAAGCCCTCATAACCATTTGCCACATAGGCGTAAACCCCGCTCACGTAAACGCTAATTGCCCTTCCAGTCGTGTTTTCGTAGACGGGCGTTCCCGGGTTTGTCGGGTCGGAAACATCGATGACCGCCAAGCCGGAAGGACCATCCGCCACGTAGGCGTAATCTCCACTCACGTAAACATTATGTGCAGATCCGATCGTGTCAGCGTAGACGGGCGTTCCCGGGTTTGTCGGGTCGGAAATGTCGGTGACCGCCAAGCCGGAAGAATCATACGCCACATAGGCGTAATCTCCGCTCACGTAAACACTATATGCATATCCTATCGTGTCTTCGTAGTAAACAGAAGATTCTTGGGGAGGGCGTGTATTAATAATCTCGTTAGGCTTCTTCTCGTCAATGGGAATTTCGCTATCTCTCTGTATACTTATTAACAAATTTGGAATTACGATAAACATTGAAACAAGTAGAATAATCAACAAGATCTTTATTTTTTTTTGATTTCTTTTTTGATTTCTGCATTGATTTACACCACTCTTTAATTTTTTTAAAGATATCGTTTTAATATTAAGATACTATTACTTTTAAAGAATGTGATCTGTAATTGAAAACGACAGATCTCCGTTGCCCCCGGTATAATGGAAAGAAAAATATAACGATACTTTCGAACGTGCTGAATATAATTTTAAATTTAGTCAAGCCGATTTAGAAAAGTTTGGCAAATCGAACATATTAGCCATTTAGATTAGTTTTAGGTCCGGACACTTAAACGATTAGTGTATTTTAAAAAAGTATTATTATAATAAGCATTAAATGTTTTCTTTAGAGATTTATTTCGTTCTAACCTTAATTTTATTTATAATCACTATACTCTTTTACATCTCAAAAATTAGGGAATATAACTCTAGTAAATCTCAGTATATAATATGTGTCTCAGTGTTAATCATGTGTTCAATTTTTCTGTGAACAGTTTCGATAAAATGTCCATCGATGTAAACAGATTAGCTCTCGTCATGCATACAAATCATAGAGACCTTAAAGGAAAAACTGACTTAGTTTATCCAATAGTTCTTACATCTTCTTTTAAAAATAGTAATAATGAAAGAGGGATTATCAAAATAGTATAGAGAAGAGTAATAACCATTCCAAGAAAGGGGTGCGACAAAAATTTCGAAGATTATTTAAAGAAATTAAGCGATATCGTTGAAATGGTTCACGATTTTTATGAAACTAGTCAAATTCGTTTAGAAAACGGAGAACCAAACGAAGAATATAAAGATATAGTTCTAAACGCAAAAGAAATATACGATAAAAAAAAATGTTAGATAAAATTATAGGATTTTAGTTTTGTTTATTCTTTCCTCTTTCTTCTTAGTAATATTACGACTGCAACGCCTATTACTGCTCCTCCACCAATAACCGAAGCTATAATAATTAATTCGAAAGGAAGTGCTCCTCCAGGGATTGATTTAATAGTTACCGTAACTGTGTTCGAGATAGAATTGCCACTTTCGTCTGTAAAAGTTATGTTATACGTATAAACACCAGGAGAAAAGCCGTCCGGGATGTTATATGTAATTGCTACGCCAGATGTCCAGACAGTAGGTCCTGCAACTATTCCCGTCCCGAGCAGTTCGATCGTATAAGTGTCTGGATTTGCATCAGTTGCCGTCCAAGAAATACCCTGCCCTGTATATCCCGCTTCCACATTGAAATCGCTCGGAGCGTTTGATATTATCGGGGCTTCATTATCAACCCTCTTTCGTACTTGAATGACCGCCAAGCCCGAAGTCCAATCCGCCACATAGGCGTAATCTCCGCTCACGTAAACGCCATAAGCATATCCGGTCGTGTCTTCGTAGACGGGCGTTCCCGGGTCTATAGGCTCGGAAATATCGATGACCGCCAAACCGGAATCATAATCTGCCACATAGGCGTAATCTCCGCTCACGTAAACACCATAAGCAGATCCGGTCGTGTCTTCGTAGACGGGCGTTCCCGGGTTTGTCGGGTCGGAAATGTCAATTACCGCCAAGCCCGAATCATCATCCGCCACATAGGCGTAATCTCCGCTCACGTAAACGTAATATGCCCGTCCGGTCGTGTTTTCGTAAACGGGCGTTCCCGGGTTCGTCGGGTCGGAAATGTCGATGACCGCCAAGCCCGAACCTTCATCCGCCACGTAGGCGTAATCTCCGCTCACGTAAACGCTAAGTGCACGTCCTGTCGTGTCTTCGTAGTAGACAGAAGATTCTTGGGGCGGGCGTGTATTAATAATCTCGTTAAGATTCTTCTCTTCAATGGGAATTTCGCTATCTCTTTGTATACTTATTAACAAATTTGGAATTACGATAAGTATTGAAATAAGTACAATAATCAGCAAGATCCTTAATTTATTTGATTTAAATTTTTTTTTTGATTTCTGCATTGATTTACACCACTATATTTAATTTTCTTAAAGATATCGTTTTAATATTAAGATACTATTATTTATAAATAATGCGATCGTTAATTGAAAAATGACAGATTTCCGTTGCCCCCGATATAATGGAAAGAAAATTTTAGCTACGCTTTCGAACGTGCTGAATATAATTTAAAATTTAGCAAAGACGATTTAGACAAGTTTGGCAAATCGAACATATTAGCCTTTGAAGAAAAGAGAAGTACTTTAAAAGTGCTAAAAAAAAATAAAGGGATTAAGGAATAAAAGTAATTTTTTATTTATTTAGTCAAGTACTGATAATTAGAAATTAAAATGATTCTATTAATAATTTAAAATCGTTCAATGATATATCTTAATAAAATTAGAGTATGGAATATTAAAGATTTAAATCGTTTTTGTATATTAAATGCATTTTATTAAGAAATGTGTCACATAGACTTCACTTTTCTATAATAAACACTTTTTTACAGTTAGGACATCCACAGAGATCTAAATAAATATTTGGATTTACAGGATCAGAATTTTTTGCTATGTTTTTTTTGTTCACTTTTTTCTAGATAGTAAGGAATAATTTCTTTGCTACAATGAGGACATTTAGTTGGTTTACTTCGGTTTATTGAAACTTTTCTTTTCATTTAGCATCTCAATTTGTCTAAGTTAGTAATATTTTTGAAGTATTTAATGAATAAGAGGAATTAGATTTTTTGACTTCTAATAATAATTTGTAATTATCAATAAATTAGTATTTAAAAAAAGAGATTAGAAAGCTGAATCATAAAAAACATGTATTGAATACTTTATAGTAGTATTAAATGTCCAATATGCATATTATGATAAATGATATTCCAAATGTTTATAAAGGCAAAATTAATCGAAGTTTATTAAGTTATATAAAAAGAAAAAAATGTAAATTAAAAATCTGTTTACCTACAAAAATTTATATAATAGTAACTTCATCAATTTTATTGAAAACAAATTTTATAATTAAATTTTAAATAATTAAACAGTTATTTTGTCATTATTATGGAATTCTTCAGACCAAATAGAACGGGGGGTAGACCCCGATCTGAAAATAGAGACATATTCAGTAATCCGTCTGTAATATTAATTGAAGCTATTAGGAAAGAATTTAAGAATATTCATGAGATTGAAATTAATAACGATAAATTATCACAATTTCTTGGGTTTAATGAGAATTATATCACTAAAAAATATCATTATATTAGAAAAGGAAAACAAGGCTATATTACACCAGAAAAATATGATCAAATTAAAGGTATATTATCCGTATATTTTAGTGAAATTTCTCATATTATGAGTAAAGAACTTATAGAGGCTTTGGAACAATATGAAGATTTTTTACCAAAACATTTTCTAATAAGATCTAGCAATCGATCGAAATTATATCATCCGAATCTTAGAGAGGAATTTTTCGAAACAATTGATACTAATGAAAAGGCATACTGGCTGGGATTTATGTATGCAGATGGATACATTGTAGAAGAATTTGATAAGTATAGATCTTATTATCGTATAGGGTTAAAAATAAAAATAGAAGATGAAGAATTAATCGATAGATTCATAAGAACTCTCGGATTAAATCCTGATTATAAACATAGATATAAAGAACTACAAGAGATTGAAGGGAAATTATATGAAGTTGAGTATTTCCGAATTCACTTTGCAAATCAAGTAATGGCAAGGGATTTAATAAGTAATGGTGTGATTCCTAAAAAATCAAAAAAAATTAGATTGCCTTGTTTAAATCCTTGTGAATTGTATTTACCATTCCTTCTTGGATGTTTTGATGGTGATGGAGAAGAGGGCACATCACGATTGTGGTCGGGTAGTCGTAAATTTTTCGAAGACATTAAAAATAAATTTGATGTCCCTAACGAGATTCAATATCGGGAATCAAATTTAGGCTCAACCTGGGGATTATCCTTAGGTCCGAAGCTTTTCAACGCAATGTTAGATAGTTATAAAGAGAGTATGCCACGTAAAAGAAAGAGACTTATGGAACGATAAGATAGTTAAAGGGATCTAGCAACCGTTAATAATATATAACATAATCTTTTTTTAAAAAAGCCAAAATTGTAAAATAAATAAAAATTTGGCATTATAAAACCTAAAATTGTTCCAAAATAATTTATATTATTATAAACTAATTTATGATTTATTTGTGAATATTTTTAAAATATAGAACAGTATCAAAGGATTTTAAAGTCTGAATCCTAATGAACTGTGACTTATTCTAT
>JAHLWP010000073.1 GCA_019057865.1 Promethearchaeota archaeon | reverse complement strand
AAAAATTCAGAATTTTTTAAAAATATTTTTCACTTTTTCTTTGATTACTGGATTCGATTCTTTTTCAAAATAAGTTTTTAGTTCCCTATAAACTAAGGGATTTTTTATTAGATTATGTGTATCTAAGAATTTTGTAGCTGCCCATCGAACAGAATCATCTGGATCATTCAATAAAGGCAATACAAATTTAAGATATTTTAAATCACCTATTTTTTCTATTTTAAGTATTGTTCTTGCCCTAGTATTAAAATCAGGGTGATATAAATAGGGAACTAAAATATCCTCAATTATTTCATTTTTTATGAAATTGATAATGAAATTAAAAATATCGAGTTTAAAGTTATGAATTATATTCGTTTCTTCGATATATGATTCAATAACAGATTCGGCTCTCTTTCCTATTTTTAAGAGACTTTCAAATGATATAAAAAAATGGTCTGATAAATCTGGTGTATCCAATTTCAAGTTATTTATCAATCTTCTTATAATTTTGTCGTCTACTTTCGAGATTTCTATTACATCCCAATTTGCATTTTCCGAATCATCCCAGATTTTATTATTCCTTAAAAAACTCACTGTATCAACTTTAAAAATTTTTGAGTTAATTATATAAAAAAATAGGTGAAGTATTTTAATTAATTTATTATTAAAATAAAAATAAAAAGCGATGAATATGATAATTTTACAAGTAATTAATCTTAGCCGATTAATAATAAAATTAATTGATTAATAATAAGATAAATTTTGAAATATGTTAATTACATATTAATTAAATTGTTTACGTTATTATACAAAATATCTTGTTTTTGTTCATTAGAAATTTTTGGTAAGGTGATTATCTTATCAATTTCAATTGGCAGAGTAGAAGCCGTTGGGGAATCTGAACCATACAAGATTCTTTTATGACCTACTGATTTAATTAAATTATATATACCATAGGATACTGAACAAGAAGTTTCAAAAAATACATTATTATAATCTTTCAATGTAACTCCTACTTCTATAGCATACTCCATACAATAAGCAGCATGACCTACAATAATTCGTAAATTGGGAAATTGTTTTGCTAAACTTGCAATATCTTTTGGAAATATCCCTCGAACTAAAGATGTTTTAGGGAGTGAATGGATGAAAAACATTAACTTTTTATCAAAATCTTGCATAAATGATGCTAACTTTATAATATCCTTAGGAAAATTAAATAAATTAAATGCTGTATGAGTTTTAACTCCACAAAATCCTTTTTTAAAGTGATCTTCTAAAATTTTATAATTAGCTTCTTCTTCATATTCTAATTTTGGATTGAACCAGAAGAATTTATAAATCCTTTCTGGAGCTTTATTAGCAATATCAATTACATCTTGATGAGAAAGTTGGCCTTTTGGTAGCATTTTTCTAAAATTTGCTAGAAATTTTGTCATCTTATCTTTTCCATCATAATCCGAAGCATCCTCTTTTTGTTTGTGATGAATTTTTGTCCTATTTATAGTTGTAATTATAGCTTTCTCTACATTAAATCTATCCATATAGTGTAAAATATCTTCACCAGGATTTAAGAAGACACCATAGGAATGCATATGAGCATCAAAAATTTTAAATTTGTCTCTTTCGATTGTTTTTCACCTATAAGATGATTATTTCTGAATTTTTACTTTTTTTATTCCTCCAATTTCAAAATCAAGATTCATTTCTATCATTTTTGATATTTCAGAGTATTTCCATTTATTAAAAGATTTATCATCAATTGATAAATTAAATAGAAATAAAAAAGATATGTTAATTGTGTTTTATAAAGGTACTATTTTGATATTCTTCAAAAGCAATCCTTAATTCTTCTTCAGTATTCATAACAATTGGTCCACGCCAAGCTACTGGTTCTCCAATTGGCTTTCCAGAGATTAGGAGAAATCGAACTTTCTCATCTTCAGTACTGATATTTACCTCATCCCCATCTTTAAAAATTACAAGATTTTCTACACCTGCTGATTTATCTCGATCTTGATCAAAAAAACCTTTCCCTTCTATAATATAGGCAAAGACATTATGTCCTCTTTTTACTGGATGTGAAAACTCAGATTGGGGATTTATAGTGACATCTAGATATTCAGGTTCCGTAATAATGTCTTGAACAGGTCCTTTTACACCATTGACTTCACCACTAATGATTTTAATTTTTACAGTATCATCATTGACGGATATTTCAGGGATCTCATCCATTTTAATATCTCGATAACGAGGATTCATCATTTTGTGAGATGCAGGAAGATTTGCCCATAACTGAAATCCCCAAAGTAGAGATTTTTTACTTTTTTTAGGCATTTCTTGATGAACTATGCCACTACCTGCAGTCATCCATTGGACATCCCCAGATTCAATCACACCCCCATTTCCTAAGCTGTCTCCATGCTCAACATTACCATGAAGCATATATGTTATAGTTTCAATACCCCGATGAGGATGCCAAGGAAACCCTGCCATATAATCATTAGGATTATCTGAGTGAAAATCATCTAAAAGTAAAAAAGGATCTAATGAAGAATCAGCATAACCAAAAGCACGTTTTAAACGAACTCCGGCACCTTCCATTGTAGGCCTACTTTTTAATGTTAATTTAACTTTTCGAACAATACTCATATTTTATCACTTTATAATTTTAAAGAATTATATTTTTGCCTTAAAAATCCCTGTAGGTTCTAAGATGGTTAATAATTGAATACCAACTTAAATATTTTCTTTATAAACAATAAATTTGTTATATTTTTGCTTATTAAAGTTAACATAAAAAGATCCGAACTTAAAATCATAATAGTTTAATAACTGTACTTAATTGATAATGGAGATTATTATTTTCTATGTTAAATTATAGATTAATTGATCCTCCTAGGGAACCCGAAAAATTTGTAAAGGCCGCAGTACAATTTTTACACAAGTATGCTAGGGATAAGAAAGTATTTTGTGCTCTTTCAGGTGGTATTGATAGCTCATTAACATATCTATTGTTAAAAAAAGCGAATATCAATACGATTCCCGTTTTTATTGACCATGGGCTTATGAGGATTATAAGAGAAGTAGAAGAACGTGAATATATAAAAAAATTATTTCCTGATATTATGATTTTAGACATTAGAGAGCAATTTCTTCCTAAAATCCTAGGTGAAGGTGATGCTGAGAAAAAAAGGCATCTTTTTAAAGATGCTTACTCAGAGACAATTAGCACAGTGATAAGAGAAGAGGCATGTGATTTACTTGCGGATGGAACAATTCTTCCTGATATAGAAGAAAGTTTTGGAGTTAAAATTACTGATCTAAAAGAATCAATGACAATTGAAGAAGAGCTATTGTTAAAAAAAAAACATAAACAGGGATTCGTAAAAAGTCAACATAATGTTGAAATTGAATATGATGTTAAAGCAACAATTCAACCAGTAGCAAGCCTTACTAAGAATGAGGTACGTAAAGTACTTGAATACTTTAATATGCCACAGGAATTAGTATATAGGAAAGCCTTTCCAGGACCTGCTTTAGCTGCGAGAATAATTGGTCCAGTTACTTATGACAACCTGAATTTTGAGAAAAAAGTACATGATCTTGTAGAATCATCAGTAGAAGATTTTTACAAGGAGAAATATGGGAAAACGATGGTTATAAATCAAAATGGTGAACAAGAACCATTCCAAGTTTTTGCTGCTATAAGTGAAGATATTCTTAACAAAAAGGTGACTGGCCTAGTTGATGGAAAAAGGATATATGAAATTCCACTAAGTGATAGTGGGAAGTGGGATTTTAAGAAACTTACAAAAAAAGCATCCAAAATAAAAGGATATGCAAGAGTTTTGTATAAATTAGGTAGTAACCCAGAAGGGCAATATGATGTAGTTATAAGATCAATTAATAGTATAGATGCGAGAACAGCAAGTGTTACTCATTTACCAATAGACTTATTAAATAATATAACACAAGAAATCCTTAACATCTCTAAAACTAACGCTGTTTTTTTTGATGTTACTCCAAAACCTCCAGCAACAATTGAATATGTTTGAATCTTGGAAATATAATCTATTTTCAATAGATTTTATTTAGCCGATTAAAAAAAATTGAAATTAATATTATTTATTCTCCTCCTTTTCCTTCTTTGAGAAGAGTAAAAACTCCAAAAAGCCTTTTAAGGAGGTGTGGTTTTACTTCATTCGGACGAGCGTAATTAACTCCAATTATATCCATTCTTTTAAGAAAGGAAGTAAGTCTTGAGAGAAATAAATTAAAAATTTTATTATTTTTAGGTGTCCATCCTGTTTCGGCAAAAGCAATAAGGCGAGGGAAAGTTTGCCATTCTAAACGCTTTAAATTTGGTATAAATTCACTCCATATTAGTGCTTCTATTCCAAGAATTTGGTGATGATATTCTTTACCCAACTTTTTAGGAATAGGTTCAAATTTATAGGCTAATTTTAATGGTGTAAAAGAATATGAATGATCCAAGTATGTATATTTAAAATTCGACATAACTGTATCTCTACCTTTTCTAATATGATCATATACTTTCTTTTTTCCACGAAGCCAATATTGGCAAATAATATTTTCTTTTAGATTATCATCAAGAACATCATTCCAACCTATAGATCTGTATCCATGAGAAGCTAAATAACTTGAAATTCTATTAGTAAAGTAAATCTGTAAGTCTTTCTCATTCTCAAATCCTTCTTCTTTTAATCTTTTTTGGCAATCTGGGCACTCTTTCCATCTTATTTTACGTACTTCATCCCCTCCAATGTGTATTATATCAGAAGGAAAAAGATCCATTATTTCATTCAAAAGGTCTTGTATAAATTCAAAAACACTTTCTTTTCCTACACATAAAACATCTTTATGAATACCCCAATGCGAAGATACTTTAAAAGGATACCCCTTACAACTTAAATCAGGATAAGAGGCTAATAATGCTCGTGTATGTCCAGGTATATCTATTTCTGGAATGATTGTAATAAATCGTTCTTTTGCGTAATCAACAATCTCTTGTATATCTTCCTGTGAATAATAGCCTGAATGAGGAATTCCATCTGTTTTTTTACTAAATAAACCACCAACTTGTGTTTCTTCTCTTTTTGATCCAACCTCAATTAGGCGAGGATATTTTTTTATTTCTATTCGCCAGCCTTGGTCATCTGTTAAGTGCCAGTGAAAAATATTTAGCTTAAGTAATGCCATTAAGTTAAATAATCGTTTAACAACCTCTTTTCCATGAAAATGTCTTGCTTCATCAAGCATATAACCACGCCAAGAGAATCGAGGGTAATCAATAATTTTTAAACAAGGAATTTCCCAATTTAAGTTCTCAATATAATTATTACTTTCAATTTCTGGAGGTAAAATTTGTCTAAGGGTCTGAATACCATAAAATACTCCAGTAGGCGTTAAGCCTGAGATAATTACTTCTTCCGGATTAATTTCAAGAATATATCCTTCAGAATCTAATTTAGCTTCATCTTCGATTAATTTAAGAGAGATTGAGTTGTTATTCTGAGCTTGTTGAGTAATATCCTTTATTTTTAATACAAATCCTGTTGCGGGAAGTAATAATAATATTAAATACTCTCCAATATTTCTTAAAACTGGATTAACGTTTATAATTGTGTTTTCAGTTAAAGTAAAATTTCCAGAGGTTTCTGTTATTGAAACCGGCTCAGGTATTATTTTAACTGTATGAGTAGTTTTCATACTTTTCTTTAAAATTAAATCCTTTAAACATAAAAAATAAGAATTATTATTAAAATTAATTAGAAGGACTAATTATTATAAAAATTATCTCATTTGTGTAAAAAATGATGCTAAAAACCAAGAACGAATGGTTTATTGATGAAAAGGGAAGAACAGTATTATTAAGAGGGGTTAATTTAGGGGGGAGTTCAAAAGTTCCTTTTACTCCCAATGGAGCAACACATATTAAAACTGATTTTAGTAATCATAGAGAGGTCTCATTTGTAGGTAGACCTTTTCCAATAAAAGAAGCAGATGAACATTTATCGCGATTAAAACATTGGGGCTTTAATTGTCTTAGATTTTTAGTAACTTGGGAAGCAATTGAACATGAGGGTCCGAAACAATATGATAAGGAATATTTAGATTATATAGAAGAGATATTAAAAATCATTGAAAGTCATAAATTCTATACATTTATAGATCCTCATCAAGATGTGTGGAGTAGGGTGTCAGGAGGAGATGGGGCTCCAGGATGGACATTTGAAAAGGTTGGATTAGATTTTACAAAGTTTGATGGTTCTGATGCTGCGTTGGTTATGCAATACAGATATGACCCTAACAATTCTGATGCATATCCTCCAATGCAATGGTCTAGTAATGCGATTAGATTTGCAAATGGAACTATGTGGACCTTATTTTTTGGTGGAAATGATTTTGCTCCTTCTTGTAAAATTGATGGAGCAAATGCCCAAGACTATTTACAGGAACATTATATTGATGCTATAAAACAAATTGCTCTAAAAGTAAAAGATAATCCCTATGTAATTGGTTTCGACACTTTAAACGAACCTGAGCAAGGCTGGATTGAAAAAAAAGTAGATGGAGTTGGTGCTGAAAAACTTACTGAAGAATTAGGATATACATTTACACCTATTGATGCGATGTTAACTGGTTCTGGTTATACAAGAGTAGTTGGATATAAAGAAATAAAACGATTGAGTATTAAAGAGACCAGAAGAGATGAAATAAATAAACAAAATGTTTCATGTTGGCTCGAAGGCGCAGATGATATTTGGAAAAAAGAAAGTATTTGGGGATTAGATAAAAATGGAGAACCAGTAATTCTAAATAATGATCATTTTATAGTGAAAAATGGTAAAAAGTTAGATTTTTATAGAGATTATCTTTCCCCCTTTATTAATAGTTATAGCGAATCTGTTAGAGAAGTAATTCCAGATACTATTATCTTTTTTGAATCACACCCGATAAGAATTCTTAAAGGTGAAAAATTAACTTTCAATGCTCCTGAAAATGTAATACACGCAGGACATTGGTATGATGGCGTTACACTAGGTACTAAGCGATCAATGATAAAGGCTAATTATGATATATTAACTAATAAAATTGTTATGGGGAAAAACAATGTTCAAACAATGTTCATTAATCAATTAAATAACATAAAAAGCATTGCGGAGTCTAATCATGGAGGAATTCCCACTTTAATAGGGGAATTTGGATTGCCATATGATCTTAATAAAAAAGAAGCATTTCAAACGTTTAAAACTAATCCCGATGATGCTTGGGAAAAACATATAAAACTATTAACTATGTATTATAATGCTCTAGATGCAAATTTATTAAACGCAACTCAGTGGAATTATACTGCCGATAACAATAATGAATGGGGGGATCTATGGAATTTGGAGGATCTTTCAATTTTTAGTAGAGATCAACAGTTAGAACCACATGATATTAACAGTGGTGGAAGAGCAATTGAAGGATTTTGTCGCCCTCGTTTTATATATTGTGCTGGAACTCCAGTAAAGATGGAATTTAATTTCAAAGAAAAATTGTTTAATTTCGAATTTGATGCATATTCTTCTATAAAAGCACCTACGATAATTTATGTACCGAAAATTCAATACCCATATGGTTATGAAATTAAAGTATCTGAAGGAAAAATAATAAAAAGGGAAGGGGAACAACTAATATATATTAAAGTAGAAAAAGGTGGAATTCATACAGTTAATATTATAAAAAAAACATAGAATTTCTTTGATTTAACCTTCTTTTAAATATTGATTATAAATTTAAATAAAAGTATAAATATTTCAAGACACCATTAGAAATTAATAATTATTGAACAATTGTGGGAAATTATTATGAATAAACATCAAAAAATGATTATTACTGCGACTACTGCATATTCCTGGATATATCCAGAAGTAAAAAATTGGCCACAGACAACTGATGATTTAATTAATGATGTAGTAAAATGTTTAATTAATGATGTAGTAAAAACGCTTACAAAATCAGACTCCTCGCCAAATTTCTTCTTCCTCCCCATAATTTCCCATCTTAGTCTGTTGAATCCATAAAAAAATACCTATAACAAGATCTTAAGATCCAGATTTAAAAACTTCTCATATAATCCCAAATCCCCCCAAAATATCGTGACACGAAATCTATATACCATATCACGAAAATCCCTTTGTATCTTTGTATAATTATACGAAAATCATTTATCTTAACAAATAGGAAAAAAATAAATATTTAATTTTAAATGATATCAGGAAAGATCTCGTTTTTTCAAAACAAGTGTTCCAATGATTAAAAAGATTCCTGCAATAATGATTAAATAGAGTAGTGAAGCTACAGGATGATAATAATGGGTTATAACATACCCATTTCCATTATCAACGTATTTTGTAATGCCAAACGCTGAAAACATAGCCCCCAAATAATCCCAAATTTCAGGGACAAAAGATTCGCCGATCCACATGAATACATTTGCAAAATGATATCCTATGTCGAAATTGTATAATAAGTATTTTTCATATCTATTTACACCAAAACCAAATCCTATTAACATTGGTTTGAACATCATAAAAACTAGAAATGAAAAAATTACTAAAGCAAGCGGGAAGAGTAAAACATTTCTTGGTCTTTCAAATATTGATGAAAAACCCATGGTTATTCCTCCAAAAAAGAATATTATAATCAATGAATAGAGAAAATTCATCCCTAAGTAAGAAGCAATATCAACAAATGGATATTTAATTGCTGCAATTATACAAACTATAGATAAGCTCACAACACTTACTATTATTCCAAATAGATAAAGAGCAACAAACTTACTTAATACTATTTTTGTTCGATTAATTGGTTTGCTTACCAGAAATAACATCGTTCCTGTTCTTAATTCTTCAGAAATTAAGGGTCCCGTAGAGCCAATAATTATGATTGGAAACATTATGGCAAAATTGTAATACCATGTAACAAATCCTAATCCTGCAATCTCTATTACTGATTTTTTTCCAGACGGTGTGGGCATAAAAGCAAATATTAATGCTGGAACTAATACCATGAAAAAAGTCGTGAGGATAAGTCTTTTTATCGTACATAAATCAAAAATAAACGTTTTCTTGATCACTGCAATAGAAGGTATTGAGCTTATTCCTGGAAGAGGTTTTCCTTCTTTAAGATTTTCGTCAATTGGATTGGATTCAGTAGCATTCATTCATTCTTCACCTCATCTTCCATTATTTCTATAAAAATATCCTGTAAAGAAGTTTCGGGTTGATGAAACTCTCTTAAAATTACATCATTTTCGATTATTATTTTAGGAATGGCTCTCTGAAGCATTTCAATATCTTTTGATAAGATATGTATTTTATTATCTTGCTTATCAATCCAGACATTTCCTATATAATCTTTTTCCTTTAATTGTGGAATAATTTTTTCATTTGAACTTGTATCTAAAATAATGATATTGCGACCAGCTTTGATTGAATGCATTTTTTTGATATTTTTGATGGTGTCTGCAAGAACTATTTTTCCTTTGTTAATCATCGTGACTTTTTCGCACATTTGTTCTATTTCAGATAAAATGTGACTTGAAACAAACACACTAACATCTTTTGATAACTCTTTAATGTCTTTTATAATATTAGACCTTCCGATAGGATCTAAATTCGATGTTGGTTCATCCAATATTAATATTTCAGGTTCGTGTAAAAGAGCGGCAGCAATGCCAATCCTCTGTTTCATTCCCTCTGAATATTTTCCAATTTGTCTATCTCGAGCCTCTAATAACTCTAATTTTTTTATTAGTTCAAGAGTTTTTTCTTTTGCATCATTTCTTCTCAAACCACTTAATTCCCCTATATATATCAAGTATTGTTCTCCAGTCATGTTATTGTAAAAAGCAGGATCTTGAGGTAAAAAACCTATTATTCGGCGCGCTCTTATAGAACCTGCATTTTCACCTCTTATTTTTGCTTTTCCTTCTGTAATTGAAATTGCTCCTATCAACATGTTGATTGTTGAAGTTTTTCCAGCACCGTTTGGACCTAAAAATCCGTGAACTCCTGGCTCCACTGAAATATCAATCTTATTCACGGCTTTTACACTTTGTTCTCCTCTACCATAAATTTTAGTTAATTT
>JAHLWP010000072.1 GCA_019057865.1 Promethearchaeota archaeon | reverse complement strand
TGAAACGGGTTCTTTAATTATTTTGTGTAGGTTTATTTTTATAGACCTAGGGCCTTAAAAAAAAAAAAAAAAAAAAAAATAAATCATTACTCGATAAGCTAGAAAATAAGTTTTTGGTTGTAACCAAAACTTAGAAAAAATAGAATTAATTATCTTCTATGCTTTTTATAACACTCTCGACAATAAACAGGTCTGCCTTCCGTAGGCTTAAATGGAACTTCGCACTCGTTTCCACAGTCGGCACATGTGGCTTTGTGCATCGTTCTATTGCCATAATTTCTATTAGACATACTTTCACCAAATTTTAATTTTATACTTGAAACTTTGAAATATCTCTGTTCAAGCATGTAAGATATATTTTTAAATTTAATAAACCTTGGTATTATGAATAATACACTTCAATATTCTGTTAGAAAATATCTTGGTTATTTTTAGTGTATAGGGTTAAATTGAGGTATTTTAAGAGAAAAAAGTGAAAGAGTTTAAAATTTTAGGGAGATAGGGCTTTTTTCCTATGTGTTATATTATGTTTATTATACTTTCTTAGGCTACTTTTTTTTTCGAATATTTCTAAATAAATATAAGAGATTTTATCTAAAAATAATTCTTAACTAAAAAGTTTAAATGTTTGTATTTACCTTTTTTTTTAATTACTGTAAAATGTTTATTAATAATTTGAAATTCGTGTTAAGAAAAGCGTGTCCTAATACAGAATGGACGTTAGAATATTTTAAAAAAAGGTGAAAAAATGGAAGTAAAATGTAGCGTATGTGAAAAGGATAGACCAAAAAGAAAGGTTATAAAAAGAATGCCATTATTGGAGATGGAATTACCAGAGAAATACAGTGATTACAAGGAATTTATGTGTATGAATATTATTAAGGAACTTCGTAAAGATAAGAAATGGTATGATAATGTATGCAATAATCGTATGCTAGTATTAAAAAAGAAATTGAAAAAATAAAAAAATACAATAAAGCAAATCCTCTTTTTATTGATATTGTTGTTGATTTCATCAGAATGTACGCTGATAGAACTCATCATGGCAAAGAAGAAGACATTCTTTTTAGAGATCTAGAAAAGAAATCACACTCTCCTAATCACAATAAGATAATAAATGAACTGGTGAGAGTTTTTCCATGTCGGCAGAAGTAATCCTTATATAAAACGATGCGATAAATTATGTAATGAACGGTTAGATGCGGAAGGATTTTAAAAGCAAATATGTTATGTGGTGAATATTTGACTAAATTAGAAATTAACAAAATAAAAAATAAAAAAAATTGATTATGAATTTGTTTTTTAAGTTTCTTACATTTTGCATCCAATAAAGTGGACTTTACGTCCAATCGCTATTGCAACTCCCATTTTAGTAATAAGTATTTTCATTAAACCAAAATCACTCAGACCTTTAAAAATTTCAAGTTGCCTATAAGAATAGTGATCAACTATATCCCATGAAAAGCGTTCATCATTAATTTTAAAGTCTATCAAAGTTCCATTGATAAAAATCGTAGCTTTCCCTTTATACCACTTATTTTCAAATTTGATTCTACCGTATCCTTCTAACATTATATGATTAATAAGCCAATCATATGTTGGCTGACTTACATCATCTTTCGAATATTCACCTGAATAAACATCTAAATGGCCATACCCCCATAAATAGTGTCCTTTAAAATCAGGATTTGCAATCCAATGGATAAAAGGACCCCAATAGTTGAGCCCAAATAATTGACTTGTAAAAGCAAGCAACGGAACGTCTATTTCATGATAATGATCGTCAAAATCATATGTAACATATGGACAGTTGTCCCAATCACTTATAGCTTCACTTTCAAACCTTAATCTCATAGGCCAATATCTATCAAATGTAGCATCAATGTGAATCATTACACTAGGATCTCCATAACCACCATAGATATTACTAACAACACCAGGTCCCCATGCCATATATATCATAAATGCCGCCCATTCAGCAATATTTGTCCATGGCTCTCCAGTATTAGGATTAATTTCAGGTTCGAGAGGATCTCCTGTATAGGGGTTGATTGCAGGAGCATCAGGATATCTATCAGCAAATTTCAGTATGAAAATTGATCCCGGTGCAGTCCCAACTTCCCAGTACCAATTACCTGTTGCCATCATCCAAGCTATCATTGCTGGCAAATTATATTCATTATCCACAAGACCTGGATATTTTGCTCCAGTTCCACCGTCTCTTAATAATATTCCTTTTAAATCTTCTTGCCAATATAATGAGGCATAATTCATCGCAGCACTACCTCCGAAACTATCACCAGCAATAAATAGTTTTTTGACTCCAGAGACTTCTTTCGCTAATTCTACAGATTTCTTTATATCACCTATCCAGGCATCCCAACCCCATTCTGCCATAAATGTAATTTGAGCTGGAGTAAAATTAATTGGCACAAAGTGAGTTCTATAATCTATTGCATAAACATCGAAATTTCTATTTGCCAAAAATAATGCAAAAGAGTGATCCTCGTCTGCGGTCCACCAATCCTCGGGGGGATTTGAACATAGTTGTTCACCAGTACTCCATGTTCCTGGTAGAATAAACACAACTCCTTGTGGTCTAATGCCTTCTTTTACTACTCTATGCAACCCTATTCGATCATAAGGACCATAGGGTGGTCTCTCAGTTTCCCAAACATACTCTCTTAATTCAGGATAAGATTTTACACCTCTTCCATCATGAACTAAAGTCCAGTCTTCTATTTCACTTTTACCTTTTTTTAAAGGAAAAGAAACTGCAGGAGTCATAAAAATACAAATTACTAAGATTATAACTATAGAAAATGAAATTATTTTCATTTTGGTATTTTTCATAAATTTCACCTATTTTTATTAAAGTTGGTTCGTGCAATAAATTATACAAACTAGTATATAAAAATTATGAAAATAAACAAAGAAATTTCATTTATAAAATCCTTAAAACTTGAAGGTTCTAACCTTATATCAAAAACCGCTGATTATCAAGCAATTATCAACGCGCTAAAGACGGCTGAAATGTTCCATAAGGGGCACCTACAAGTGTATTCCGACAGCAACCTAGCCGTACAGCAAATCAATAAAAAATGGAAAATCGATAAGCCGCACCTCTATTATAAATAGATTAAAATTTGCATCAATAGTTAATTAAATATTAAATTTGGAATAAATTATAATAATTAATTAATTTTTAATTTGCTTTAACTCGTGTGCCAATCAAGACTTTGATGCTCAAAATATTGCTTATAAAGTAGAGCATATTTTCCACCTTTGGCAAGTAAAGAATCATGAGTTCCTTCTTCAATGATTTTTCCATGATCCATTACAATGATTCTATCCGCATTAACAACAGTTGATAACCTATGAGCAATTATTATTGATGTACGATTAGTTAATAATTCTTGAAGAGCTTCTTGAATTATTGTCTCAGTATAGGCATCTACACTTGAAGTTGCTTCATCAAGGATAAGAATTTTTGGATTACTCAAGATCGCTCGAGCAAAACTAATGATTTGCTTTTGCCCTGTAGATAATCCCTTTCCTCTTTCACCTACTCGTGTTTCTATACCTTTGGGTAAATATTTGATAAGTTCTTCAGCATGAACCGTTCTAATCGCGTTCCATAGTTCTTCTTCAGAAGCGTCGCGTTTTCCATAACGAATATTTTTTTCTAACGTACCTGAAAATAAAAATACTTCCTGTTGAACTATCCCAATATTTCTTCTAAATGAATCCAACGTTATATTTCTAATATCAATTCCATCGATTTTAATTGATCCTCCTTGAAATTCATAAAAACGCGCTAAAAGTGATACTAATGAGGTTTTTCCTGCTCCTGTGTGTCCAACAATCGCTAGTTTTTCTCCTTTTCCTACTCTAAGATTAAATTCTTTAAAAACCCATTCATCATCTCTGTAGTAAAAGCTAACATTTTCAAAAAAAATCTCTCCTTCCAATTCTCCTACTTCTATTGCTCCAACATTTTGTTTTACGTTTGGTTCAGAATCAAGTATTTCAAGAATACGTTCATAAGCAGCCATTCCAGAGCTAAGTTGAGGAAAAAATGTAGAGAGAACCATTATCGGTCTAAAAAATCGTTGGAGATAAAGTATAAATATAAAAATTGTTCCAGTGGTTAAATTATCTTCTATAACAAGCTGTCCACCAAAATATAAAATCACTAATAAGGTAATTGATGCAATTATGTTTAATAAATGTCTCCATAGATGTGTTACTGCTGTCAATTTAAAAGTTGATTTGAAATAATCCTTGTTAATCTCGTTAAATTGATTTGAGATTGTTGCTTCTTGACCATAACTTTTAGAAACATGAATACCTTCTATGGATTCTACCATTGCATTATTAACATTCTCTATTGCCTTTCGATAAGCTCTACTGACTATTCTTGCTAGCTTTCTAAGAGAAATCATCAATAAAAATACGAATGGTACAGCAATTAAAGCTATAAGGGCAAGATTTAAATTTAAGAATGCTAAAATAGCAAATGTTAATATACTAATGAGAAAATTACCAGCTGTCTCTGATATTAAAGGGGTCGTATCTCCAAAATCTAAAGCATCATTTGAAACTCTCGTGTTTAAAGCGCCACTCTGATACTTGTCAAAAAAAGTCATGTCTTGCATTTGCAATTTATCATAAATATCCATTCGGAGATTTTCTAAGAAATGAGGGACAAAATTTCCGTATTCTCTTCTACGTAAAAAAAACATTAACCAATCAATGGCAGATAGAAAAACGTAAGTCAAGGCAAGAATTATTATTAATAAAAAGTCACTGTTTATAGAAGATAATTCATCAACCCCAAATCCTACTATTAAGGGACTAGTAATTTCTGCAATAGTAGAGATGAGAATAAATAAAGTAATTAAAAATATACTCCTTTTATAAGGAGCCAATCTTTTCGTGTATCGAACGAATAACTCTCGATCAGAATAATGCTGCTTTCTCTGCTGCTTAATCAAGCCAGAATAAAGTCCCAAAGTAATACCCCCTTACTAATCCTCAATTTTAATTTCTGGTAATTCAAGATGTTTCCCATATATTCGCCTATAATCTTCTGATCTCTGTATTAACTCTTGATGGTTACCTTCTGCTGTGATTGTTCCATCTTTAAGGACTAAAATCTTGTCAGAAGTCCTAATGGTATTTAAACGATGAGTTATTATAATTGTAGTTCTATTTTTTAAGACATTTTCAATAGCACGTCCAATTTTTTCTTCGGTTTCACTATCTACTGCTGAAACTGAATCGTCAAGAATTACAATATCCGGTTCTGTTAAAAGAGCACGAGCTATTGCAATTCTTTGTCTTTCTCCTCCAGATAATCGTGTGCCTCTTTCACCAACTATGGTTTCATAACCGTTAGGAAAGTTTTGTACAAACTCATCCACTTGTGCTAATTTAGCAACTTTAATAATATCTTGTTCTGCAGCATCAGGTTTACCAAATGCAATATTTTCTTTAATAGATCGTGGAAAAAGATAAATATCCTGTTCAATATAACCTACATGTTTCCTTAATACTTCAAGAGGATAATCTTGTATGTTTACATTATCCAAGAGAATTTTACCCTCTTTTGGTTTATATAGAGATAAAATTAATTTAGCAAGAGTAGTTTTTCCGCATCCTGTCGGTCCGACTAAAGCAATTGTTTGTTGCGGTTCAATTGAGAAATTAAGCTTTTTAAAAACGGGTATACTTATTTTTCCTTTATCTTCATAAGAGAAAGACACATCTTTAAATTCTATTTTCCCTTTAAAATTCTTAGGCCAACTCTTAACTAAATTATTACTTTTCTCACTTTCACCTTTGGATAGTGCTTTAAACAGTCGTGAACATGCAGCAAAACCACTCATCATATCATTAGTTGCCCAGAAGATTAAATTCGTTGGATCAACAAGAGTCGTTAAGAGTAAATTCGCAGCAACTAATTCACCGATTGTTAGCATATCAAAGTAGACAAAATTACAACTTATAAGAAAAAGTATACTTATAGCAATATAAAGAGTTAAAAGTGGGTAATACTTGGACTGAACTTCATTTTCTCCAATCCAATTATCTCTAAAAGCACGTACTGCTGAAAGAAATTTTTTCTTTTCTGACTTTTCAGTTGTAAAGGTCTTTATCACTGCAGTACCACTTATATTATCTTGAAGTATAATCACGATTTTTGAATGCTTTTCCATGCGTGCAGCAACAAAAGGGGCAAGTTTCTTTCGATAATAAAGAATAAAATAAATGTAAAAAATGAGGAATGGAAAAAAAAATAAAGCTAGCCTTAAATCAAGAACGCCAAATAATATATAAGCCACTATCGCCACCTGAATGAATGGATAAATAAAGAAAGCACCGTGAGAGACCATAGTGTTTACAATTCGTAGATCATTAGTAGCAAGTGCTTGTAAATCACCTGTTCTAGCACTATCATGGTATTTTAAAGGCTTTGATTGGATTACATCAAAAAATTCTGTTCGCATATTTTGTTCCGTCTTCAAGCCTAAAAAATGTCCTGCCATCATAGAGCCATAATCCAATACTATATTAGTGATATAAAGAAAAAGCACTGTGAGAATTAACGGCATTATCTCTTTAATATCGCTAATCATAATAGTTTTATCAATAATGTCTCCTAGAATAAGAGGAATTAAAGTCCTTGTTAATGTAACGAGAATAATTCCTAAAATCACGAATATCATTAAAAACTTCTGTTTAATTAGGTGATGTAAGAGCCAAGTTAGATAGCTCTTATAGGCCCTTTGTTTTGAGTTCATATATGCAAATTTTTAATGGTTCGTTTGATATTAAGAATTTCTTAAATCATAAAAGATTAGTGGAAAAAGTTAATGTAGAAATTAGAAAAAATCTGGACTTTTAAATATAATATATATTTGACATTAAGTTGATATTTATGTTAAAGAATCAGCATTTATAATAACTAAAAAAAATTATTGATTCATATGAGTAATGAATTGGAATCAAGAATGGATAGTTGGAAAATATATAAATATAATATATAAAGATTTTTCCATAAATGTAAGAAAATCTATTATCAGAATCTGATATCTTTTGTATAAGTCTTTATAGGTTTATAAATTTAAATTAAAAAATTGATTTATCTTTCATATGAGTAAAAATACAATTAAAAAAGGAGATATCCTTAACATTTATACCGATGGCGCTGCTCGTGGTAATCCTGGTCCGACTGCCTGTGCTTTCCTATTTGTTCATAATGATGAGATTATCCATGAAGGATGCGATTACATCCGAACTGCGACCAACAACACTGCGGAATATCAAGCAATTATCAACGCGCTAAAGACGGCTGAAAAGTTCCATAGGGGGCACCTACAAATGTACTCCGACAGCAACCTTGCCGTACAGCAAATCAATAAAAAATGGAAAATCAATAAGCCGCACCTGTCGAAACTCTGTAGCGAGGTGTATCGGCTCTGCGAGAAATATGAAAAAGTGGAGTTTTTCTTTGTCGGTAGAAACAATTCCTATATAGAACGATGCGATGAGTTGTGTAATGAGCGATTAGATGCTGAAGGATTTAAAAAATAGAAATAAGAAACTTAAGGTTTTACTACTTTTTATTTCTTTTGGTTATATTCCTTATTCCTTGTCCTCTCCCCTTATCTAAAAATCCAACTTAATTTACATTGACGGGAACAGAAAAATCGCTTTACTGGTTCTTGGCATATATTGATATGGTGATAGTGTTTATTCCATTTACTATTCACGATGTTTTTTCCACAGTTTTCGCAATAAGGAATGGGGATAGGATTCTCTTCCTCTCGTTGCCTAATCTCTTTAAATATTTCCATTATAAGTGGTGTTGTGTTTAATTATTCTAAGATGCCCTAGAATTATGATCTTAAATAGTATTAATATGAATACTAATATCTTATCGAAAATAACCTTTTTTATAATAATACTTGAATGACCATAATTTTTTTTAGATAGTAAAAATTAAATTCACAATTTACTATTTTTTATACACTACTGAAACCCAATATTTTAAATAATTAAAAGAAGGTGATAAGTTTGGTATATATTTTAATAGAAAGTTGGTGGCCTCATGGGAAATCCGAGCAGGTAGGAAAATTATATCTTGAAGTAATGAAAAAATATCCTGACGATAAATCTGTAGCTAAACCGGTTGTACGTAGTGCAATATGGTCTGAACAAGAGGGTATGCATGGTATTGTCATTTCCTCTGTTCAACCAGGAAAAGTTAAAGAAGCTATGGATTTATCATATAATCGTCTGTTAATGTTGGCACCTGTCGAAGGATATCGATTTGAACTTCATATTGCTTATGATGTAGTTGAAGCCATGCCTTTAGTAGGCCTAAAAGCACCTTAAGGATAAAATAACTATAAAAAATTCATCTTAAAATACAATTTTTTTTTTTCAATTAAAATTTCGCATTTATTAAAAAAAATTTCATTCAGGAATCATTTTCTTTCCACAGTTCGTACAATATTTTCCTATTACCCTTAATTTAATCCCACAGAATGGGCAGAAAGATAATAATAACTGTGCTTTTTCAGTCATTTTCGGTTTTACTGGTATTTTTTGAATTTCCTTCCCTTCTCCCGTAATTACTCTAATAATTCCTTTTCTTTTTGTGTATATTAAATAAACAGAAGCTGCAATTCCTGCTCCTCCAAGAATGCTTAAGACAACTATAATTATAAGACCAGGATTAATATTAAAAACTTTTGGAGGTGTTTCATCAGGGAATTCAATTATCATTTGTGCGTAAATATCAACATCCAATTCATTTCTATAATCTTCCCATGTGATAATTGCAGACCCAAGTCCATCCCTACAAATTTGAGGGTTTATTTGTTCATTATCTGCTGTACATATCTCTATACCATCGACAGTCCATTGTACATTCCCGGTTGAGTTAATCTGCTGGGCATAAATATCTGAATAAGATACACTTCTAAAATCATTCCATATGATTATAGCTCCTCCTGCTCCATCACTGCAAATTTGAGGGGCAAGTTGTTCATTTTCCGCTGTACAAATCGCAACGCCATCCATAGCCCATTGCACATTCCCATTTGAATTAATCCTTTGAGCATAAATATCTGAGTAAATTCCACTCCTATAATCATACCAAGTAATGATTGCTCCCCCTGCTCCATCATTGCAAAGTTGAGAGACAAGTTGTTCATTTTCTGCGGTACATATCGCTACGCCATCTGTAGTCCATTGTACATTCCCGTTTGAATCAATTCTTTGAGCATAAATATCCCAGAAGGCTCTAATACCATTATCATACCACGTAATAATCGCACCTCCTGCCCCATCAGAGCAAATTTTAGGGTAATATTGGTCACTACTTGCTGTACATATTGCTACACCATTGGCATTCCATTGTGTATTTCCATTAGAATCAATCTTCTGAGCGTAAATATCAAAATTATTTCCGTTTCTATAATCCCTCCACATGATAACCGCACCCCCAGCTCCGTCACTGCAAATTTTAGTTTGAAGCTGATTATAACTTTGTATACAAATCGCTACGCCATTAGGAGTCCATTGTACATTCCCGTTTGAATCAATCCTTTGAGCATAAATATCTGAGTAACTTCCACCTCTAAAATCGTTCCATATGATTATCGCTCCTCCTTCTCCATCACTGCAAATTTGAGGTAAAAGTTGATAATAACTAGCTGTGCATATTGCAACGCCATTAGGAATCCATTGTACATTTCCGTTTGAATCAATCCTTTGAGCATATATATCTGAGGTAGCTCCCCCTCGATAATCATTGAACACGATTATCGCTCCTCCTTCTCCATCACTGCAAATTTCAGGGTAGGATTGATCGCCACTTGCTGCACCTATCGCTACGCCATTAGTAGTCCAATTTACATTCCCGTTTGAATCAATCATCTGTGCGTAAACATCTAAATTAGCTCCGTTTCTATTATCATGCCATGTGATAATCGCTCCCCCAGTTCCATCACTGCAAATCTTAGGTAGATTTTGACTATCACTAGCATTACATATAACTGTTCCATTAGCTTTCCAAGATCCCGCTCCTTTTAAGTCGTATCTAGTTTTAATATCCAATTTTTCATAATTTTCAGATTGATACTTATCAAATTTGGTGTTGATAATTGGCGATCCTACTAAGATAATCCCTATAAAAATCAAACCTACTGTTGCTTTTATTTCTGTCTTCATTTTATTTTCGCCAAAAATGTATAAACTTCTCATCCTATTTTATTTTGACTAGGTATATATCATCATAATGCTATATAAGTGTTATTTAACGACATATATTTTCAAATGATCATAATAATTCGATAAATTTGTAAAATATAAGCGAAATTATTAAAAAACACTTAAAACAATTATAATTTAATTACATTTTTCTAACTATCTTGAACTAATATGGCTACAATTGACCTTAATAATATAGTAAAAGAAAGACTAAAGGGATATATGGAAAAAAAAGGATGTAAAACTTATTCTGAATGTGTAAATCTCCTGTTGGAATTCGCAGGATTTCATGATGAGACATTAAACACTAATAAAAACGAAAAATAAACATAACCAATAGTGCAATAGTACTCCCTCATGACTTGAAAGACTTAATTTTTCTAGGATTAATTTAAATTAGAAATTCAATTCCTAAATAATATGAG
>JAHLWP010000071.1 GCA_019057865.1 Promethearchaeota archaeon | reverse complement strand
TCTTCTATTTATTGATAACAAATATAATTAATTATTTTTTATTAAGTATTAATAGTTGCTGATTGAGTTGATATTGTATTAATCCTGAACAAGATCATGTTTTAAATCTTGCAAAAGAATTTGGCTATTTGCCATATATGATTGAACGATATATTGATTTTCTTGGATTGGATGATACTTTAAAACTTTTGGAAGCAAACGAAAGACCTTTAACATCATCTATCAGAGTAAATACGTTAAAAATTCAACCAGGAGAATTAAGGAATAGATTAGAAAATAAGGGATTTGAACTTCAAAATATTGAATGGATTTCTTATGGATTTAAAGTATTGAAGGAAACATATAATTTAGGCTCTCTCCACGAATATTTGCAAGGTTATTTTTATTTACAAAATGTTGCGTCTATGTTACCGGCAATTATTCTTGATCCTATACTTGATGAGACAGTGATAGATATGTGTGCTGCTCCAGGTGGAAAAGCAACACATATGGCTCAAATTATGAACAATAAGGGAAGTCTAATTCTAATTGAGAGAAATAGTAAAAGAATTCCCGCTTTAGAGATTAACTTGCGAAGAATGGGTGTTTTAAATTCAATTGTGTTAAATCTCGATGCAATAAATCTTCAAAAATTGAATATAAAAGCTGATAAAATTTTACTAGATGCACCATGCACGGGAGAAGGTTTAATTCGCCAAGATAAAAGCAGAAAAAAGAGTAAAACTCAAAAAGATATTGAAAAATTAGCTGGTGTCCAAAAAAAATTACTAAATTCAGGTTTGAAGGTATTAAAACCTGGGGGAACATTATTGTATAGTACTTGTTCAATTGCTCCAGAGGAGAATGAATTTGTTATAAATGATGTGCTTCAAGATAGGTTGGAATATTCTATAATACCATTAAATAATCGATATGGCGTTAGTGGTCTAACAAGAGTGCTAGGAAAAGCCTTAAGAAAGGATTTAAAACTTTCTCAAAGATTATATCCACACATACATAATACTATTGGTTTTTTTATTTGTTTAATTAAAAAAATTACTTAAAACAAAGACTTAAGTCTTTAGTTAGCAATATTAATTCTTATTTTCTTTTGTAAAAAATTGGTCTTAATGAGTTTATATAGGAAGTTGGATAATTTTTATAATGATATCCAAAATTTCTAAAATTTCTATGTGATAATTTCTTGGAAAGAATTAATGATTTAAGTAAAAATAAAGAAAAAAACAAACATAGAATGGAAAGGATATCAGAAATCATAGAAAAAACAGTCATTAAATACAAAACTAGGATGGCTTTCAAGAACAATAAAAAAACTATGATCATTATTTCATCAAAAAAATCAAAACTATTTTTAAAAATTAGTTTATTCAAAGAAAATCTATATATATATCTACTAAGGAAGTATATATATAGAATTCTTAACAAGCTTTTAAAAGATTCCAAGTTATCAGAACTGATAAAAGAAGAAATTCTAAAGGCACCGAGAGGAACATTTACAGAATTTTTAGAGCTCTATAATGAGCTAACTCAAGAAATACAAAAAACACCTAATAGAGACGATATTGATTATATTATTATATAAATAAAGCTAAATAATCTATGAATAATGCTATAAAATTGAGATCCATCAGTTTAGACCATCCAAGTGTTCAAAGTGTACTTAAGATAGCTGAAGATATACTGAGTAAGAATAAAGTGCTAGATCTGGAATCCTTATATAATATCGCAAAAAAAAGGTTAAAGATACCACGTAAAGGTCTTTTATTTATTATTCAATTTTTATTAAATAGGAAAATCTTAATTGAAGGTTCAAAATTTTCCAAAGAGACCGTACTTTCAAATCAATATAGATATAACATCTATAATTTTATTAAAAATCAAAGAGGAGTTCATTTCTCTCTTATAAAAAAGAATGTCTTTACTGATAATAAAGATACATTAGGAAGTTCAGGGCAATTGATATGGCATCTTGAAATGCTTCTCAAATTTGAATATATTAAGAAATTAAAAGTTGGTAATTATACTGTATTTATCCCTATTGAAATAGATGAAGATTTGGGAGCTCTTTATTTTTTATTAAAGGATAGTATTAACAAGAAAATCATTAAATTATTATTTGAAAAGGAGTCAATTATAAAGTCAGATGTGTATAAACTCTTAAATGAAAAAAGGGAAAACGTTTACTATCGCATAAATAATCTAATAGAATATGATTTAATCTCTCTCAGTGAAGAATCCACTAACTATCTATCCTTAAATCCAGAAAAAAAGGAGATCATAGCTGTAATATTAAGAAGCAATAAAATTAATTAAAAAAAATTAATATATGTAGGTGGTAAGGGAAAATTGACGCTAAATTGGAACCCACAGGCTATTATTGAGATAATAGTTGGTATTATTGTTATGGTTGCTGGAATATTAACTTATTTTGAACCTAAAACTAAAAAAATAAAATCTTTATATTTCATAAGATTAGGAATAATTTTTATGAGTTTATTCTTTTTAGTTAGTTCAATTGCAATTTTGTATTTAAATACCATAATATATCGAATAGGTGTTTTGATGCTAATCCCAACATCGGTATTTTTTATTATAGGTATTAACTATATTATTAAAGAAACCTTTAATTCAATTACTTTAATTATAGCTTTTTGTTTAGGAATATTATATTGTTATTTAGCATTAAATCCCAATTCTGTTATAATTAAAATGCAGTTTGGATTTCTCAACTTAGATATGAGAGGGTTATTTGAGGTAATCGGTGATTTTATAACAGTTTTACTCGGAGTTGAAGTATTTTACTGGGGTTTGAAAACATGGTTAAATACTCCTTTTTTAATTAAAAAGGAAGCATTTATTTTCTTTATAGGATTGGTATTTATTTCAGTAATAACACTGATTATTTATTCTTTTTATTATTGGGATCCAATTTTTATATTGTTCTCTGATATATCATTAGGAATAGGGATTCTTATTTTTATTATTGCTATAATGGTAGAACCAAAACTTCTTTATATTTTACCTTTTACAATTCATAGAATTATTGTGAAAGATAAAGAAGGCTTTCCATTATACGATCATGATTGGTCTGAATCAAATATTAATGAAACAATATTTTCCGGATTTTTAAATGCAGTTCAACTGATGAGTGAAGAAGTTATGGATATTGGGGGGCTTTTGGACATTAATTTGGAAGAAGGAATGTTAATTTTAAGAGAATCTGAATTAATCACAGTAGTATTAGTTGCCTCTAAATCTTCAAAGTTATTGCGTGATTCAGTAGTAAAATTTACAGAAGATTTTGAAAAAAAATTTGAACGAGAGTTAAAATTATCTATAAAAGAAATGGTTCAGTATGAGGGAGCTTATGAACTCATAGAAAAATATTTCTCCAATTTTCCATACAAAATTATCAAGAATAAAAAGCATCCTTTGCTATTAACAGGTAAATTTGCCAATATCCCGTTAGAATTAGATAATAAGCTTAAAAAAATTTTTACAACTGAAGAAGAATATGAAGCTATAATAACTGAATTGCTTAAATCTCCAGTATCTGTTTACTCTGAATTTCTAAATCTTTATAATGAATTAATAAATGAAACTGACAAAATGGAAGGAAAAGAACCTAAATATTTGAATATTTCTTAATAAATTTCTTTTCATTGTTTTTTTCGTAAATAATATCCTTTATCAACTAAATTTATAGCTATTGGATCTTTTAGATTAAGATTTTCATATGTTACATAATTCACTTGAGACTTAGCAATAGCAATCAATTCATTGGTTAGATTAAAAACTAATAAAAAAGCATTTTTTTGTAATCCTGTAGGAATTTTTTCAATCATACTTTTTGAAATTCTATTTCCATATAAAATCGACTTTTCTCCATTCCTATTAACATATAATTCTTGATTTTTTGAAAAGCAACCTGATTTAAGCAGAAATTCTGCTCCTTCTAAGCTTAGGTAAAATTCTCCTTTTTTTATAAAACCAAAATAAAGACCTACGGAATTAACGCTGATATCTTGCTGAAATTTAACTAAGTTTTTAGTAAGATTGTTGGGGATTAAAAAAATAGAAGGGTAATTATTTTTAGAGGTTTTATTAACTAAAGCAATATAGATCTTATAGTCAATTTTTTTAAGAACTGATAAGATTTTGGTAGAAATTTTTAAAACTGAATCAGTAATAATTCCCTTCTCAGTTTCATTTATTTCTCTAAACTTTTTTGTATCAATCATAAGTAATTAAAATAAAATAGAAATAAGATAATTGTTTTATAATAATCATTAAATTAATTAAAAAATTAGCAAGGGATATTTAAATTATGGGTATTCGGAAGATTGAAGACGAGATTGACTTAAGAGAAGCAATGAAGAAAAAAGCGGCTGAGATAAAAATGAAGGACATGCAAGCTAAAGTTGCTGTTGAAAAGTTTACAAAAGATAGATTAAGAGAATTAGCTAAAAAACATGGCATACTATTAGCTTTAACTCCTGAATTAAGAGAGGAAGTTAAAAAATTACAAAAGAAATATAATATTCCTACTTCAAAAATTATAACTGAGCAAATAACTGAGCATGATGTTTTAAAAAAGTTTTCTAAAATCGATTATCAGAAATTAGGGATGCTAGCATACCAGAGGGTTTTAATGGCTAAAGAAGAAACGGGGGGTATAATTCCATTGTTAGAAGTTTTTGATTTAGTTAATACAGGAATATTAAAAGGCAACATGGAGATTAAGGATATAGAAAAGTCCATGAAACTTATGAAGAAAGCAAGGGCAATTGAAGATATATACCAATTAGATTCAGGAGCAATCATGATTCGATTTTTCCCTATTCAATACACGGATGACGAAGCTAAAGTAATTGAATTAGCTAAACAAAAAGATTACCTTACAATTGAGGATGTATGTGTTAATCTAGAATGGTCTCAAGATCGTGCTCTTAGAGCATTAGATTCGCTCGAAAAGAGCGGGATTGCAAAATTTAGAGAATCTGTGCTTACAGGAAAACAGTGGTTTTTCCCATCGTTATAAATTTCTTATTTTATTACTCTAATGTAATTTTAAAGGCTAATTGTCCATCTTCCAACTTAAAAATCTTAGCTTTGCGATTTTTTACTAAGATTCTAAAAAGCTCTTCCAAATCTTCTAGAGGAAGATTACTAAAATCTTCAGATTTCGCTTCTCTGATTTCATAGATCATAATAGGCTCTAATCTTCCTTGTTGATAAGCCCATTCATAAATTTCATCTGAAAATAATTCAAGCGACTTCCAATAGACTCTTAGTCTATTTTTTTTCTTTGATAACCACTTTGCTTGATTTTTATTTACCAACTCTTCTGCAATTTCTCTTATATACACTTCTCGATTAGTAAAATTAGAAAAAGGTTTTTCAGAATTAAGATTTCTAATATATAAAATATGAAGAACCGCAAATCTAGCATAATCAAAGATCACTTTTGCCCATTCAGTTTTCCAAGAAATGTAATCAATTAGATTCTTTTTCTTATGTGGCATTGCATACATGAACTTCTTTCTCTCTTCTTCAAGCCAAGGATAGGCTTGTAATAGTTTTTCATAAGGTGATAATTCCTTTACGATAAGACCTTCTTCCCCTACTATTTCTTCTTCAAGTATTTGAAGTTCCGATTCTATTTGCTTGGCATGTTGTTTGAATGCTTTATGATCTATTTCTCCGAGGTCAGAGCTCAATAAATCTTCAATTTTTTCGAAACTATCTTCTAAATATTTTAAAGCATCAACTTCTGCTGCATCAGTTTCGAGTTCTTCCTTTTGTTTTACAACAAACTCTTCTTTTGCTTTACTTTGCTCTATTTGTTCTTTTTCTTTCTTTAGTTTTCTTAATCTTGCTAACTCATTTCTTAATTCTTCTAATTCTTTTTCTGCTTTCTCTTTAAGCTCTTTTGGAACCTCTTTCTGTTTTTCTCTTTGTTTTTCCATTTTTACCATTTAATTTTATATTTCTCCAAATTCTTCTGCCCAATCGTTATATTGCTTTAATAAAACCTTATTAGTCATTGGTTTAACTTTTTTAAGAGTTTTCTTGAAATCTTTCATTGCTATATCTCTAACTTTAACTTCTTTCTCTGAATCCTCTAAGAGACCACTCATATCTAATTCTCGAATTGGTAGCATAATTACTTCGCGACATATATTAGCAATATCTCTTCCAGAGTACCCCTCAGTTCTTACAGCTAGTTCGATAAAATCTTCATCTGAGAGTGCAGAATTCACACCTTCAGTATGGATTTCAAATATCCCTGCCCTAGCTTTCAAATCTGGAAGAGGTACCTGCACTCTTTTTTCAAATCTGCTCAGCATTGCATTATCAATATCCCAAGGACGGTTAGTTGCTCCCAAAACAAGCAATAGCTTATCGTGAGTGGATTTTAAACCTTGTATTTCACTTAAAAGTTGTGTTTTTACTCTTCTTTCACCTCCGCTTTCAGATCCTTCTCCTCTTTTAGTCGCAACTGAATCTATTTCATCCATAAATATTAAACTAGGTGCTTTCAACCGGGCTACTTTGAATAAAGAACTAATTAGCTTTTCACTTTCCCCTAACCATTTACTTAATAAATCAGCAGAAGAAGCACTAAAAAAAGTAGCTTTACATTCAGTCGCAGCTGCTTTAGCTAACAATGTTTTACCACAACCAGGGGGGCCAAATAATAAAATTCCTGACCAAGGTCTTCGGGCTCCAATAAATAATTCCGGTTTCATTATTGGAAGAACAATAGCTTCTCTTAATGCCTGTTTTACATTTTCTAATCCTGCAATGTCTTTCCATTTTACCTTAGGAGATTCAGTTACAATTGTACCTGATATCATATCAATAAGTTCTTGTTCTTCTGACGAAACTGCTCCCATATCAGCTTTACCTTCATCATCCTTTGATATACTTGGTCTTCCAGCAGGTCTTGCCCTCCTAGGTCGCGTTCCACTAAGTTGTGATTTTAATATCTTAGCTCTCTCAACATATTCTTCGATGTTCTTTTGACACAACATTCGCATTTGAGGATTTTTATTGTATTTCATGAATTGCATTAATATTTCGGCAGCTCTTTGATATTTGTTTATTGCCTGCCGAAATTTTCCTCGCCCATCTAAAGCAACTGCTTCTTTTGCTTCTCTAACAGCATATTGATAGAGTTTTGAATCAACTGATGACATTATAACTATATCATAATTTTTTTTTTATTTATAACTAATTAAATTTAGCTATCAGTAAGAATTATAATCCTATAAACATATTTCAAATTTACTCTTTAAACACCGTAATTAATTATTGGACTCCAAATAATTATATAATACCGTATTTTTATATATAATATATAATAATTAATAATTTTGGATGATTATGGGGTTTCTAAAAGATATCTCAAAATGGCTCTCCGGAGGTAAGGGAAAGGATAATATCCGTTCCGCTACTGTTAAATTAAAGGTTTTTAATAAACGATTGTTGCGCCAGTCTAAAAAGTTAGAGATGAGTGCAAAGTTAGCAAGAGATAAGGCAGTAAATCTTCGAAAACAAGGGGATATGGATGGGTCTAAATTCCATGCGAGAAATTATCTTCAAGTAAAAAAGCAATCTAGGGCTATAGATGCCTTTCGAACAAATATGGAGGGTCTATTATTCAAACTAGACCAAGCTGAAGCGGTTAAAGATGTATCCCAAATTATGACTGGCATTGCACAATCAGTAGCAGCATTGAAAAGACAGTTATCTATTCCGCAAATCACAGAAATGATGAAGCAAATCGACATTGACGTGGAAGACTTTGCCGTAACACAGGAAATAACAGCAGAAGGCATAGATTCCATTACATTAGATACAGCAGTGACAGATTCAGATGTAACCGAAATATTAGGTGAAATAGATGCTGAAATCCAAGTGGAGATGGGTGTGGCACTCCCAACTGCCGGATCTGCTACAAGCGATGAAAAGATAGCCGAATTAGAAAAGGAATTAAACCGTTTAAAATCTGACGAATAAAATCTTAATATTTTAGATTTTTTTAGATATTTTACTTAGCAAAATTATTAAAAGCCTCTTTTCTATTTTAAAATTATTCTTTTAATCAAAATTTTATTTTTATGTGAAAAAGATGACTTTAGATTTAATCACAATTGGTAGTTGTACACTTGATTGTATTATTCAAATTAAGGACATTTTACGTTTTGAACTTTTTGATAAAGATGTAGTGAAAAAATATACAGCAATTGAATACAGTAGAAAATTGAACGTTGACGGTGTACGTTTTGTTCCTGGAGGTTCTGCTGCAAATATTGCAGCAAATTGCGCAATGCTAGGATTAAAAAGCACTTATATTGGTATTATTGGTAATGACTTTTCCGCTAATATTTGTTTAGATGATCTAGGTAAACGTGGTGTTGATTTATCTAACATGATTCAAACAGATGAGGATAATACTGCGTTATCAGTAATTTTAAGAACAGATTGGGGGAAAGACCGGAGTATACTTGCTTATAAAGGTGCTAATAATCTACTAAATCCCTCTGATGTAAAAGAAGAGTTATTTGAAAACATAAAAGCGTTTGCTTGGACTTCTTTAACCTCTGAGAATGGTTGTCGGGCAATTGAAAAAGCAATCACTTTAACTAAAGATAATAATAGTAAGATTTACGCTGCTCCCTCAATGTCAATTATTAAAAATAACCCAAAATGGGCAGAAATATTAATATCTAATTCTGATATAGTATCTTTGAATAAGGAAGAAGCAAAAGAGTTCACTGGTGAACACGACACACTGCATATGATTCATCATTTCTTAGACTTAGGACTTGATTTGATTTCAATTACAGATGGACCCAATGGTTCTATAATTTCTGATGGGAAACAAATCATAAACAGTAGTGTCTACCAAGGTGATGTAGAAGATACAACTGGAGCAGGAGATGCATTCTTAGCCGGGATTTTGATTTCAAATTTAAACAATTTTGATTTAGAAAAAACTTCGAAAATGGCAACAGCTATGTCCTTTTTAGAGTGTAAAGAAATAGGTGTCCGTGAAGGATTACCTAACAGTCTTCAAGAATTAGAACATTTTATCAATAATAATGTTATCAAACAAGTAATATCAAAAATTGTTTAATTTCAAGATTTTTTAAAAATAATTAAATTTCAATTTTTTAAAGAATTTTTAATCTTAATATCAGGTGATCAGGCGCTCTTAGTACAGCGGTAAGTATTCGTGGTTGCCAACCACGAGACCCGGGTTCAATTCCCGGAGGGCGCATCTTTTTTCTCAATACTTATTACATAGCAATAAAGATTTTTATTTTTCAGTTATAACTACAAATCACCAAATGGGTGAATATTTATATATTTGTAGTTATAATTTTTAATTATGGTAAAAGTAATTTCTAGAATAGTTAAAGGAAAAAAATATCATTATTTATCACATTCATATAGAGAAGGAGGAAAAGTCCCTCATATTGAGAAGTATTTAGGTAATCAATTGCCTTCACTTGAAGAATTAGCTTTTATTAAAGATGATTTTAATTATGAAATCTTTCAAAAACGATGGGAATCTAATATTGAACAAATAAAAGAAAATTTCAGAAAAGAATTTGAATCAATGCCTAAACCAATTCAAGTAAAAGATTTGAGAAATTTTGGAGTCAGTTTTACACATAATACAAATAGAATTGAAGGATCAAGTCTAACTCTTAAAGATGTCGCTTTAATTGTAGAAGATAATATTACTCCAAAAAATAAACCCGCTAATGATATAATTGAAGCAAAATCTCACATGAGTGTTTATGAACTTATGATTAATTCTGATAGACAAGTAGACTGGGAACTATTATTAGATTGGCATGAAAAAATATTTGAATTAACAAAACCAGAAATAGCAGGGATTATCAGAAGGTATCCTGTTCAAATTAGTAGGAGTAAATTTGTTCCTCCAATGGCAGGAATAGAAGAACTTTTAGATGATTTACTTAAATGGTATAAAGAAAATAAAAATAAATTAAATCCTGTTTATCTTGCGTGTTTAATGCATTTTCGATTTGTATCAATTCATCCATTTGGAGATGGAAATGGTAGAATGTGTAGAATACTTATGAATTATATCTTATATAAAAATAAATATCCTATGTTTGATATAGAATATAAAGTCCGACAAAGCTATTATAACGCTTTAGAAAATGCAAACTTAAAAGAAGATGAAATGCTTTTTATCCATTGGTTTTTTAGTAGATATGTTAAAGCCAATAATAAATATTTATGAGTACTTAAGTTTAAACAAAATTCGTGAAATGATATCTTGGTATATATAAAATGACGTGAAATCCACCTTTCACGATCAAATAGTTAACTATAATTGAAAAAAGGATTTACTATCAGACTCTTTTTTGTTTAATATGAGTATTAAAATATATATTTATTATGGAAGATGAAAATACTAAAATTCTCAAAGACTTTATGTCAGGAAAAGATAAAAGGAAAAAACTTAAACAATGTACTAAATGTAAAAGAACTTTTCCCATTACGTCTAAATTTTTCAATAGAAATAGAACTACAAAAGATGGTCTTGATTTTTGGTGTAAAGAGTGTAAACAAAAATATGATAAATTTCGTCATCAATATAAAAGATACAACATAACAAAAGAGGATTATGAGAAAATGATGGAAGGACAGAACGGTAAATGTCTAATATGTGGAAGAAATTTTGACAAAATATATTTTCCACAAAACACACATATTGATCACGATCATAGGACAGGAAAAGTTAGAGGGCTTCTATGTAATAACTGTAATGTAATATTAGGGAATGCTTTTGATAATCCTCTCATTTTAATTAAAGCAATTAAATATTTACAAGAGAATAAGAA
>JAHLWP010000013.1 GCA_019057865.1 Promethearchaeota archaeon | reverse complement strand
AGAATAAGTCACAGTTCATTAGGATTCAGACTTTAAAATCCTTTGATACTGTTTATTTTTATTTTTTTTAAGTTTAGTTTTGTTTTCTTCATTAAGTTTTGTTTTAATACTTTCTTTTAATTCATTAACTTCATTATCAACTTGTCTTTTTAAATCATTAATAGTTGAGCGTTGTTTATTTACTTTTTCTTGTAATTCATTTACTAAAGCATTAAGAGGAGATTTAGGTTTTAAATCTTCTATTCGAATAACCGAAGAAGTAGATTTTTCTTTTGTTAATTTTTCAAGTTTTTGTTGAAGCTCTTTTCTTAAAAATCCCCTTTTATCTTTTAAATCTCTTATTTGCTTAACTTTATCCTCAATTTCTAAAGTGTATTTTTCTGTAAAAAATTTTACTACATTACCGAAGAGTTTTGTCTCAATTCCTTTCCTATTAAGATATTCTAATACGAATGTTTTTAATTTTGGAAGTCCATCAGTTTTAGAGATTTCTAATAGATCAGCATTGATAATTTCTGGAAGATATTTTCTATCAATTGTTAATTCTTTCACAGATTGTTCTTTCATTATAAATTTTATTTTTTTTACTGCCTCTTCAGCTGATTTTAAATCTAATGGGAAAATTTGTTTTTCAGTTATTTCAGAACCTAAATATTTTCTTTTAATATCTCTTAAACCAAATTTGCTTTGAGCTTTTTTTAATTCATCTTCCAGAAAAGTTTTTAATTTTTCATTTTCTTTTAATTGTTCAAGAAGTAATTGTAGCTTTCCCGGTTTAACAAAAACATTTTTAACCTCTTTTAACCCTCGAAGCCATCTACATCCTTGACATCTCTGAATTGAGACATTCTCATTTATTTTATTCGATCTAACACAAACTTTACCTTGATAGATCAAAAGACAATAATGTATTTGACTCATCTTCTCCATAAATAATAAATCATCATCCCTTTTAATTTTTATAACCTGAAGATTAGATTAGCTTTTCAAGATACTTTAATATTCCCACCTCAGCATCAGTTTCTGAATCATTCAATTCCAAATTAAACAAAAATAAATAATCTAATTAATCTTGACAAAAATATTAAAATGATTGTCTATGATCTTTTTATATAAAGGTCTATACACTTTTAGCGAAAAGAAAATGAAAAGAATTACTAAAATAAAAGTAAATTTATTAATTTTAGGTACTTTTCTTGCTATATCACTCATAATTAACACTAATCTTAATTTTAATGCTAGAAATATCAATAAAAGTTCAGAATATAGTGATGATATTATTTTTTATAATGATAATTTGAAACTCTCGAAAGTATCAGGGAAAATTCATATTGATAATAATTGGACTGAGGCTAAGGATGCGGGAATATGTACGGGAAATGGTACTTGTTCTAACCCATATGTTATAAAAGATTTAGTAATCAATGGCGGAGGTTCAGGAAGTTGTATATTGATTGAAAATTCAGATGTGTACTTCAGGATTGAGAATTGTTCTTCCTACAATTCAGGAAGTCTCTGGATTGATGCAGGAATTAAATTTTACAATGTGACTAATGGAATTCTAAATAATAATACTTTTTCAAAAAACAATTGTGGCATATCAATATTGGAAAGCAATAATATTATTATCTTTGGAAATGATGTAAGATACAATAAAGATTATGGGATTTATTTAAGTTATAGTAACAGCAACACCATTTTGATAAACACTGTAAACCAAAACTATTGGTCAGGAATATATTTAAGCGATAGTAATAATAACACCATATCAGAAAATATCGTAAATAATAATATTGTTATTGGGATACGTTTAAGCTATAGTAATAAAAATGGCCTTTGGAAAAACATCATTAATAATAATAGGGATGGGATATACTTAAAAGAAAGTAATAACAACACCATCTTGGCAAACGAGGCAAGCAATAATGAAGGTTATGGAATCTTATTATATTTAAGTGATAATAACACAATCTCAGAAAACATAGCAAATTACAATGAACATGGTATTTACTTAGAAATGAGTAATTACAACATAATTTCGGGAAACACCTTACTAGGAAATGATGAATGCATAACAGAACAAACCTGCGAAGGAAATATCTTTGAAAATAATGATTGTGGGGATAAGGATAAAATAATTACAGGATATAACCTGTTTTTTCTGCTTGGCATTCTGTCGGTTGTCGTAATCTTAATAAATAAAAAAGCAAAAAGGTATTAATTTTTTCAATTTTCTTCAATTACATGAACTTTTAATTCTTAAGTTATTTCTACTTTTACTAATTAATCAAAGAAAAGTATTAAAATTAGAAAAAGTTATAAATTTCATACATTCTTTATCAAATTAACCTCTCTATGGGGACTTGGTGTAGCCCGGTAGCACAGCAGGCTCCAGATCCTATAAGCAAAAGCTATTCCGTGGACACCTGTCGGTCGGGGGTTCAAAATGGGGTGCATGCTTCGCGTTCCATGAAATTATCCCTCAGTCCCCACTCTTTTCAAGTTAATCAATTACATATTCACCATTGGGCTACAATGGATTAATTTTAATTGAGATAATTGACTTTATTCCCTATTTAAAACCCGGTATCAGTCGATCGGTGTTTTAAACTATAACATTTAGTTGAGTTTAAAATATTTCTATCTAAACAAAAGACATATGTTTAGCATTCAAATTTATTTAATATTAAATTTCTTATTGTTTTTTCTAAATTTCATATTGATTTTTTTTAAAAAAAAGGAATATAGGGTACTAACATTAAATATTATTATTGACATTCTTATGATTCTCTCTTTTATAGAATATTGTTTAAACTGGGAATTATATACGGATTCAAATGTGTCAGAATCTCTCAGTGATACACTTTTTTTAAGCATAATTCAGATGTTTTTATTTGGTTCATTAATTTTACTTATATATTCATTTTTTATTAGAGATCAAGATGTAATAGATCTTGATTGTCCTTCTTTATTTAAATCTCGTCTTGGTAAAATTGAAATAGGAAAAACAATGAAAAAGTCAAGAAAAAAACATAAATTTTTCCTTCCGATTAATGACCTTGAAAGGCATATGTTTGTATGTGGGGCTACAGGTTCTGGTAAAAGCAATTTTATTCAGAATTTTCTTGTTAATTTCAAAAAAAAAATATGACATGCCTTTTCTATTAGTTGAGTTTAAAGGAGAATATCACTATCTCCAAAACATAATAAAAGATCTATTGATAATTAAACCTGGAGAGAATTTTTCAATAAATGTCTTTGAAAGAAATTGAAAGAAAAAAAAGTAAAAAATTAAAAAAAATTTTTTTAGCTAATTTCTGAACCGCATAAAGCACAAAATTTTCCTAATACAGATAATTTTGCTCCACAATTTGGGCAAAATTTGATTTTTCGTTCAAGGTTGTTTACTGGTTGAGGTTTAGGTAAGGAAGCTTGCAGTTCTGTAGATTCTGGAGCGTCATAAGTCGACAATTTGTTTAATGTTGCGAGCATAAAATATCCTTTCACTTGATAGATAAAGCCGATGATTGCCGGGATGATTAAAAACCATAATGAGCTTAAGAGCGTACCTGTTTTTAGTTTATCGCACCCCTTAATTGCCTCTTCAGATATATCAGCTGGAAACATCTTAAAATTATTCTCAAAAAATATTTTCAGATTTTTCCACGCTTTCATTTCAGCTGCCACACCTACGTATATTAACACTAACCCCGATATCATAAGAATTATAGGTAAATAGAGCGAGATATAGAAAGGGAATGAGGTTGAGAAAAAGAAAAAGAAAACAAGGTTAACAACTCCGGTGATCAAGACGACCATACCACATATTCTTGATATAAATCCTCTGATGTATTTTGAGCGAAATTCATGTAACGATGAGTTATCTAAAGTGTAATTTGCCCTTTTAAGGCACCCCATTGCAATGAAAACAAAAATCATTGCTATAAAACCAGCTATTCCTGCGGTGATGCTTACAATCGTTAAAATTGCAGCAACTCGAAAATATTTCCCACTTTCATGGAATTCTTTTCTAACACCTATATTTGACATTCTCATTTTCGCATTTTAATTTTTAGGTATTTAATATATTCATCTCAAAAATGATTGATTAATTAACGGGAGTCCATTAATTGCAAATAGAACAGATTGTTGCTTTTTGAAGAAGTAAATCTCAACTATAGAATTTTAATCAAATTAGATTTATAGATTATTACAGTAAAGTTATAATATACTTAAAAATCTCTAAAATTAAAAAAAAAATAACAAGAGAATAAGATCACATGATAGTAATTATAGCGGCAATTTTACTGATTATCTTGTTCATTATAATGAGTGTATTTCAATTTTTACTCGTATTGGGTTTACCGTTAGGCCATTTAGCTTATGGAGGGAAGTATAAAAAACTCCCTAAAAAGTTAAGAATTATGAGCGTAGTCGCAATTGGGATTTTCATTTTTAGTTCAATAATCGTATTAGAACGAGTAGAACTAATAAAGATATTTAATAATCCTATGGTTTCTTTAGTTATAGTTTGGATATTAGCTGTTTATTTTACTCTTGGTGTGTTAATGAATATGATTTCAAGAAGTAAATGGGAAAAACGAATAATGACCCCTATTGCAATAGTTATTACATTATGTTGTTTTATAGTTGCAATCTTTGCTTAAAAGATAAATTGAAAATCAATTTCAGGGATTAAAGAAAAAGTAAAAAAAAAAGATTAATCTTGTTTTTCAGATTTTATTAATTTTAAAAAGGAGGGTATTGCTAGAAAACACAACGTAAAAAGCCCCATTTCAATTACAATATCATAAGTGAACATCGCAAATTGTAGGAGAGGGGGAGCGAGATCCCAAGGACCTTCTTCCGGTCCAACCTCGATCCATCGTTGACCCGCGAGCCATTCTCCGAAACTCCATACTGTCATCAGAATAAGCATTACGCCAAGCATATATAATCCTCGCTTTCTTGATTTCTTATCTGTTTTAACGAGCCAGATTATTGCGATACCAACCATAATTGACAAAGATATTAGTGTGCCCATTTCTATCATATTTCTTCTAGAATAAATGAGATCTTCTCCAATGGAAATAGTATCAAATGTGTCACCCAAACCAAAAATGATTAGGTACGGTAATGCATCTCTACAAAACACCCATACTATGAAAAGAATTCCCCACTTTTTTCGCGTTTCTGAGTTTCTTATTCTATCAGCGAAAAGTAAAGCTATCACTGCTAACATTACGACATCACCTACCGCCAACAGTGGAATCCATAGCCAAGTCATGGAAGTAATATCCATACCGAATAAAAGTTTATCCTGCATAACACGCCCTCCAAAGGTATATAGCATTATTTCAGATCCAAGATACAACATTGTCCCAAATATAAATATCCAGAAATAATCTTTTCTTTTATTTTTTTTCCAATCATAAATGCAAAGGATAAGTCCGAATATAACGTAAAGGAGTTTATGTGTAAATTCCCACCCGAAGTAACCACCTCGTATTATAAAGATTCCATCAGTCATATTCTCACATCTTCAAGGAATTATGTTCAATTAAATTTTAAATAATAAGACTATTGTTTGAATAGTATTTAAATCTTTATTCTATAAGCTATTACTTTTTTTCTTAAGATTTTTGATAAGGTTAAAAAAAGATCCATTTATTGTTTAGACAAAAAAATAAATAAAATGTTTAAGACCAATTTTAAAGGTAAAAAGAAATTATACATGTTATTCTACTACATTCTTTCTTTATTTAGGAATCTTTTGATAAACGTTTCTTTTTTTTCAAAATACCAATCTGTACGTTTCAAATACGGTTTTCGAAGAAAATTAAAATTGTTAGTTTATGATACTTCTTTTTCCAATAATTAGTATTAAATATTCATATATCATCTTTTTAAATACGAGTCTATCCATTTTTAGTTAAAATAAAATCAAATCTGAAAACAATAATATTGATTACTTATGCAAAAAAAAAAACCTATTTTTGAAAAAGGAAAGCAATTATTTAAAAAAGGAAAGTACAAAGCTGCGATTAATAAATTTAACAGGGTAATAGAAAAATTTCCAAAATTTGAATTAGCATGGCGTGAGAAGGGAAAAGCTCTCTATTATCTTAAAAATTATGAAGAGGCAAATACATGCATTGATAGAGCTTTAGAATTAAAATCCTCTTCAGCCGATGCATGGTTAACTAAAATGTACATATTATTTCATTTTAACAAATATGAAGAAGCACTTAATTGTTGTAATGAAGCATTAAACATACACCCTAATAAATATTGGCTTCAAATGGCTTATGTTCATGAGCAATTTAAACATTTTAAAGAAGCTTTAGAATGTGTTGATAAAGCTTTAGCTTATAATCCAAATAATACTAAAGCTCAACGAGTAAAATCTGCATTATTGAATGGTATTAATTACGGAAAGAATTATTATATTCCAATAGCAAGATCTCCTTTATTAGACATTATTCCACCTGAGGATGATCTCATTTATAGCACTGAATTAAAAATGAGTTGGGCTGTGAAATTTACGCCTCAGGGAGGAAATTATGGTGGTGAAAATAAAAAAGGATTTGGGAGGTTGAAATTACCACCAGTAGTTGCTGCTATATATGGTATAGGTGCTGGTATAGGCGCTGGTATAGGCTATATAAAGGGAATCGAAAGGGATAAAGGAAGCTTAATTACTGATGTTTTAATGACTTCTAAAGGTTTGTGTTTATTTATACCATCCGTCATAAGACAAGAGGCTACTGGTCTTCATTATTTACCATGGAATAAAGTGGCATTCACATCGGAAGGTGAAATGATAATTAACAATGTTTTCTTTTGTAAATTACGTCGAGAACCCCTTTATGAATCTTTAGAGGCATTTAAACAGAGGTATAATACATTTCATAGTGAGATAAGAAATTTAAGGCAACAATATACTAAGGAGTGTTTAGAGAAAGCAAGAACTTATGCAAAACTAAACCAAGATGAAAAGACTCTACAATGGGTAAAGGAAGGATATAAGAGTAATGTATTTCTTCGAGAGTATAATTTAAGCGATGATTTGATGCTTGTAGAAAAATCTATATTTGATAAGCAACGAATTGAAGCAGAAAAAGTTATTAATGGATTAGAAGATTTATTAATCAATTATTTCAAAATGAATAAGGGGAAATCATTCACAGCTAAAGCTTTACTAGATAAATTAGGGACTTATATTGAAAATCCAAATAAGCTTAAATATTTCAAAAAGAATATAAAAGGGATGTTGAATAAATTAATTTTTCAAAGAGAAAGAATCCTTCAATCTGAACAAAAGGATGGCATTGCTTACTATTCCTTATTGAGAGCTCCAACAGAAAGGCCTATTGAAATCAAGAATTTTGAAGACTATAAAATAGATGAAGCCCTTTTAAAAAAAGAAACGCTAAGAAAGGGAGAAGTTCTGGATAAAGAGGTAAGTGAAAAAGCAGATCGAATTATCGAATCTCCAGTAGATACCATTGAAAAAGAGCTAAAAGCTGAAGTAGTGCAACCGATTCCATCAATTACAGATGAGAAAAAAGTGAAACCAGTTAAAAAATGTCCTCATTGTGGGCAGGAATTATCCTTAGAAGCAAAATTTTGTGTTAAATGCGGTGAAAAAGTTGAAGAACTACAGCCGATTCCATTAATTACAGATGAGAAAATTGAGAAACCAGTAATAGTTGCTCCCCAAATGAAAACAGAAGAATTACAACCAATACTATCTATTTCAGTTAAAAAAAAAGAGAAACCTAAAGATTTTTCTTATATTTGTGAATTTTGCGGGTATAAATTAAATAAGAAGGCAATTATATGTGCACAATGTGGGACAAAAATAAAAAAGAAATAATCTTTCTATTGAACAGTAAATTAAAGTCAAACATTTTCTTTTATTATTAATTCAAATCTATTAAATCAAATCAAATTTATTTCGCTATTGCTTTTTATCTTAAAATTTTTGATAAGGTTAAAAAGAGACCGTTAGGGTTGAAAAGTTTAATAATAGAGTAATTCAATTTCAGCGATTAAAGAAAAAGTTTCAGATGACAAAGTTATCTATTTAAGTATATGAATAGAACTTAAATTGGATATTCTTTTTTTCAAGCCAATCTCTAAATTCTGTGTCGCTTTTAAAACTTTCTTTTATTAAATGTAATAAAACTTCAGGAATATTCTCTGATTTTACCGTTAACCAATATTCGTGATCATAATCTCCAAAAAATTCTTTTACTGATTGACCACAATCGTATCCTGATAGGACTAGATCACCATTATCATTTATTTCAGCAACAAGGCTATGAGTTTCGTTTTCTTTGGTTTTATAATCGTAAATTATAATTTTTTTCACATGAATCATCCATTATATAGAGCGTTAATTCTTCTTTTTTTTTAATTATTTTAGATATTTTTGTTTTTTAGGATTATTTCTTTTTATTTTGAATGACAATTTTTCTTTTTATATATTTTTTTATACCTTAAGATTGAAATATACTTTATCAAATCAATATATTATTATCGATTGAAAATGGAAAAGAGTATAGGTATTGATCTAGGAAATCTGAAAATAAATCATATATGTTATATCTACAAGGATGTTGAAAAACAAGCAAAAATTATGGAATCTCTTTTTAACATGCCAAAATTCATCTTTTCTGAAGATCTGGACCATTCAGCTAAATATCGGGGCAAGGATACAAAATTTTCTTTAAAATTAGGAATTAGTCGATGTTTCAATGTGCAAATCGAGATTTTTCAATGGATTGAAGGTGATTGCGTTTATAAAGAATTCAATGACACTAAAAGAGAAGGAATTCATCATTTTGGTGTTTTTATTGATAATTTACAAGAATATATTGATGAATTCCAAAAGCAAGGTATAGAACCTATACAAACTGGTACATTTCCACCTAGACTAAAATATCTTACATGAATACTGAGAAAATTTTTGGAACAATAATAGAATTTATAGAAATAATTAAAAAGAAAAGAAGAAAATAAGATTCCTGCTTTCCTTTTTTGGAATTATTTTGAAGAAAAATTTTCGTGAAAGCCCGATTTCACGATCTTAAAGCTGTTTCATATTGATCGTTCCATTTTTTAAGTGAAAATTGGAAAATTGTGATAAAATTAATATGAAAAATTAACAATTATTTATTTAAAAGCTAAAGAAATTCGAAATTAAAACAATGTTCCGGATTGAGAAAATAGGTGAAAATGAATTCTATACAAAAGCGCTAGGGACAATGCCACCTTCCGTTGCTGAACGTTTTATAAGTGAATTTAATGAAAAGACAAAGAATTTATCATCTTTTTCTGTTATAGTCGATGGATTAGATTTTATATTACTTAATCTTAAATCTTTTGAGATTATATTAGATTTCCTTAAAAAAAATAACGATAGATTAGTGAGATCGGCCTATATTGTAGCAGATAATCCTGTTTTAGATAAAGAAGCTCAAATTTTATTAGAAAGAGCAGAGTCCTCTAAAAGAAAAATTGTGGCTAGTCTGGAGGAGGCAAAGGAGTGGATTGGGATTGAGGATATTATAATTAAGAGAGATTAACTTTTCTTATTTACTTCTTTATTAAAGACAGTTAAAAATATTACTCCAAAAATTACTGAAATAATTTTAAATTTATCTCAGAGATATAATTTTGAATTAAAATTCGTTCTTCTTCATTAATCTCATAAAGAGAATAAATCTTCTTATTTAATTCAATTATTTGATCATCAATATTTTTATTTCTTCTTTCTAATTCTATAATTTTAGATACTTGGTTTTCAATTTTATCAATTAAAATAAGAGTATCATCTGTTAAGGATCCACGTCGCTGTATTATTGGTAAATTTTTTAAAAAAGTTGATCCAATCTCAATTTCATTCTCCTTTTTCTTTCCCACAATATCAATATAATATCTCATTAAATCAGAATTAAGAACAGCGATTAAATACTTTAATGGGAATGCTGTTGCTTTTTTCTTGGTTATAAAGTATGTATTATCTACCCAAGTATTATCATCTACATAAACAAAATTATAAGATAATCTTGGGATTCGATAACCAACATAAATTATCTCTTGATATTTATCTATATTTTTTTCACTATTCTTTTTAATTTCAATTAAATCGGATTTTAAAATATTCTTTGATGATAGATATTGCTTTAATTTAGTATTATCCCAAGCTTCATCTTTATTATGAATTACAATAGCAAATTTATTTAAATGAGGTTCTACAATATAATTTTTAATTTCACCCATTTTTCGGTAATTTCTTAAGAATTTTTCGGGTAAATTATTAGGTTTTTCCTCAAATATTAATATTGGTTTATGCCTTTTTCTAAATGAGTTTGTATACTGATTACAATTATAATCATCCCCTAATTTAGTTTTCGTTTTCTTAATCTTTTTAAAGAGTTCCTTATGTTCTTTTGGCACAAATGCCCAATTTTCATCAAAATTCCACTCATTTATATTGAAATATCCGATATCTTCCAAATAATCTTTCAAATTTGCACTTTTTAAATTAACAGGAAGGTTTTCATTAAATAAATATACATTAAAATTATTATTTGATAAATTGGGATTCTCCTTTTCATAATAAAGGATAGAATTATGTATGTCCACTCCTTTAAAGATTAATTGTTCTCTAAAGTCTACTATCTTTATAAGATTTACCTTTTCCTTCAAATATTTTTTTAAATAATTAGCATATGCAGATTCTAACCAATAACGGGAAGTTATAAAAATAAATTGTCCACCTTCTCTTAATAACTCAAAACACCGAACAGTAAAATCATAATAAATATCCCCTTGACCATGATGATAGTTCTTTAGAATCCCTAACCTTCCAATTATTCTTTGTTCAGTCTTAGGTGCAAAAGTTATTCTAAAATATGGCGGGTTACCAATAATAATGTCAAAACCGTTATTTTTTTCGAAAACTTCAGAAAATTCCATAATCCAATGAAAAAAACTAAGATCAGAAATTTCTGATGTTTTGATATTGACTTTTTCTTTTTTTAAGTCGTTCTGTATCGCATCGTTTAATTTTATGTTAAAAATTTTTGTTAATTCATCAATATCTTCTTTAAGTTTTCTTTGATGAGAAGGATTTCTTACAGAGTAGTATTCTTTTATTAAATTATTCCGTTCCATAAAAATATCTGCTAAATCTGCTTTTTTTACCCAAGAACTAATATCTTCAACATCAATTTTAATAGTTTCAAGATTTGTATAGCCAATCAAAGAATTACCCTTTCTTATATTAAAATCAATATTAGGTAAGGGTTCAGGTTCTTGCTTCTGAATTATCCAGAGCCATAATCTTAATTTACATATATCAACAGCAGCTTCTTTAATATCTACTCCATATAGGTTATCTTGAATTATCTCTTTTTTTATTTCATATTCATTTTCATATAATCCTAATTTTTTCATCATTTGTTTTCTTACCTGAAAAAGGATATTTCCACAACTTAAAAGAAATGCCCCTGATCCTACAGCGGGATCACAAATTTTTAGTTTTTTAATTATAGTAAAAAAGATTTTTTTTAAAATAACATTAGGTAAATCATAAATATCTTCTAATTGCTCGATATATTTCCATTGTAAATCGTTTTTTTCTTTTAAATAATTAATGATTCTCTTTTTTACATAATTTTCAATAATTTCCTTAGCCATGAATTGAGTTATTAATTGAGGAGTGTAATAGATACCACTACTCTTCCTATCTTCAATTGTCTTTTCAAAAATGTGACCTAAGATTTCAGGATCTATTGTATTATCTATCTTATAATTATTCTGAATATCTTCATATTCTTTCTTAAAGTGGAATGTCCTTAAAAATTGAATCGCTTTTATAAAAGAATTTCTTCGTATTCTTAAACCTTTTATGTCTATTGGTTTTTCTCTAAATAAGTCACCATTTAAATATGGAATATTATAATAAGTTTTAGGAATGTTTTCTCTTTCATTTAAGGGTGTATTTAAACTCTCGAAATAAAGCTGGTTGATTCGATTATAAAAATTTTCTGGTTCGATATTGCTTAAATAATTAAGAATATCACCTCGGATAATCCCATATTCTGTTAAAATTCTAATAAAAATTAATCGAAAAAAATTTAACCTGATAAAATTTTGTTTTTCTTTTTCAGATGAAGCATTTAACACATTATTTATTAAGGAATCTTCTTTTGGTAGTATCTTCTTTTTATTTTCTTTATCAATATATTCTCCTCCATGAATTAATGCTATATACCAGTTATAAAACTTTTCAGTGATATCAATAGCTTCATCTAATGATTTTTCTTGAATTTTTTCATCATTATAAATATTTTCCATTAATTTGAATGCTTCTTTAATTGTTAAATCTCGTTCAATTACTCTAATCTCATTTTTCATTTCTTGAGTAGTGATGAAAATCCATTCCTTTCCATTAGTAACTAAAGCATTGTTTTGATTTCCAATATTAATGTCTGAAATCCACAATTTTGCTTGGTTTACGCCATGTTCTCTTTTAACTCTAAGATCTTCATTAAAAGGCTCCCATTCAATAAGAAGATTTTTATTTATTTTTTGATCTTTTGAAATTATAAAACCATCCGGTTTTCTTAAATTACCTAAGCTTGTTTTTTTATGAATTTCAGCATGTAAATCAAAATCAGGAAAAAATTTTTTAATACAAGGCTCTAGTTTTCTTCTTGTATAAGATTCAGGATCACTTTCAATAATCAAATATTTTGATTTTAATGGTTTTCCAAATTTTAATTTTTCATAATACTTTGTTTTGACTCCTTCTAATATAGCATTCTCAAAAATACTAAAGATTTTATCATCTGAAAACTCATTATAATTGATAGTTTCGCTAGCCATATGTAATAAAAAGACTAATTTATTTTGGTAATGAGATTTAAAACTTTGAACAATTAATTGGTAAAATATACCTAAATAATAGGTAAAAAATTATATAATATCTAGATAACATAATTGTTAAAATTTTTTTATTAATTTTAAAAATGTTATAAAACAAGGAGTAAATTCGAATTATGAAGAAAGAACGATTAAATAAGAATTTCTTGGCTGATTTTAAAGATTATGATTTCTTAAAAATAAAAGAAAATAAGATATATTTAGTTGGTTCTATTCGTTTTAGAGAATATTTTATTAAAATTGAGTCTATCCTTCAGATAACCCATAAAAAACTGGTAAATATCTGTTCAGTGGACGGTTTATTGAATAAAGAAAAATTTGCTGATGAGGAATGGGAAAAACTACAAGAGATTGCATTAAGAAAATTACATGATCAAGAAGCAATATTGGTACTTGATATAGATAATTATATTGGAGAACAGTCGAGGGAAGAAATTGACTATTTTAAGAACAATTTAAAAAGGTCTATATATTTTCTTTCAGAATTAAACTTAAAATTATATAAAAATCAATAAATTTAGCAACTCGATATTTTTTAAAGATTTAACTCAATAATAATTTCAATCTAATAAATTGTAAGATTTAAGTAAAATATTAAGGGTTATATACAATAATGGAATTGTTCCAAATTTTTTGGGACGATCAAAATAAACTTTTTTTAGAATTTAAAAAGAATAAGGAGGAAAAGCAATTATTCCTTCCTGAAAATATAAAACGCTTAAATCTACAATTTGAAATTTTAAAACAAGAAGTCTTTTATAAAGAACCACCCTATTTAATTTCCATCAAAAAGTTATTTCATTCAAAAGAAGCTTTATCTTTTGCAATTGATTTAGATTTGATTAGTACTCTTGAGAATCTTCAAATTAAGATATTACGTTTAGTAGTATTTTTATATTCAGGTCAACGTATTGAATATTCTTTTGAGGATACATTTAAAATGTCAGAAATCTCAATTAATGAGGATTGTTATATAGAATACGAGATTGAAAATTTAGACCCAAATAAAAATCTAAAAGGTACTTTTACTCAAGAAAAAATCTATGAAGAAATCAAAACAGAATATACTAAATATGAACAAAAAAGAACTATTGTATATGAAAAGAAAGCGTTTGAATCCACTCCTAAAAATAATTCACTGAATTCAATGATCAGTGAAAGTAATAAGACATTAAAGAATATTGAAGAGCAATTAAAAAATCTAACAGTAATCTTAAAAAACGGGAGTTTTACCAATCAACAATATCTTCCAGCTCCTCCTGTTATTAAAAGAAGTCAAGAAATAGGTATTGAAAGAATAAAACAACCATATTCAAAAGATGGTTTAATCCAAAGTGGAGTATCTTCAGCTAAAATATTAGTAATTAAAGAAATGAAATCGGTTTTTAAAGAAAGTTATGAAAAAAATAACGGATTTAGTATAAAAGATATTTTAGAACCTATGAGTGATGAAGAACTTAAAAGTTTAATCCTAGATGAAAAACAATTAGAGGAAAAAGAAGAAGAAGCTATTAAGAATCAAATAAAACGATTAGAGAAACATAAAAAAAAAGAACTATCCTTAGAAAAATTAAAAAAACCTAAGTGAGTTTCGGAATTTTGCTTTAATTTAAAATAAAATCGAAATTATTTAGATTAAATGCATCATGAATAAATACTAATAAATCTTTTATTGCTTTCCAATATTAAATTATAATTAAAGCTTGTTTATTCATTCGAGGTTAAAAAAAATTTTATTAAATTACTTCATAGGAACAGCGGGAAGTGGAAAGTCTACACTTACCGGTGATTTAAAACACTATATTTCAAATCGAGACCCTGAAGTTTCAGTTATTACAATAAATTTGGATCCTGGTGTAAGAGTTATTTCTTACGCTCCTGATATAGATATCAGGGATTTCATTGTTCTTGAGGAAGTTATGGAAAAATATGGATTAGGTCCTAACGGAGCGATGATATTGGCTTCTGATTTAATGGTTAATTATCTAGATGATATTAAGGATGAGATAGACGAGTTTAATCCAGATTGGATTTTAGTAGATACAGCGGGTCAGTTAGAACTTTTTGCATTTCGTGAAACAGGACCATTGATAGCTAGTGCATTAGGATTTGGATCCATTCAAAGATCTGTAAGCTTTCTTTTTGATTCTAACTTTGTACTCAGACCAAATGGTTTTATTTCAACATTACTTCTAGCTGCTTCTGTACAATTTCGATTTAGAAAAATCCCTCAAATTAATGTTCTTTCTAAAGCAGACTTATTAGATGAGGATCAGATAGATATGATTGTTAATTGGAGTCAAGATTTTCAAGCATTGGAAGAATCTACAAGTGAAAGAGAAAGTGGATTAATTAGAGAATTGTCAATGAATTTATCTGAAGTTTTTCTTCAAATGGGATCAACTGCAGAACTAATACCTTGTAGTACGAGAGAAGAACATGGTCTTGATCTATTATTTGGATATTTACAAAGAGTTTTTGATTCTTATAAATCAAAATCTTATTAATACCCTAAGATATAAGTAAAGTAAAATTATTTTAATTTAGTATAAAATCATTCTCTACGAAAAATGAAGATTATCGGTCCGGTGGCTGGCATAGGTTCAAGACTTCGCCCCTTCACTTTAAGCAAGCCAAAGGCTTTTATTAGAGTTGCAGGCAAAACAGTCCTAGACCACATCTTAGATAAATTCACAAATACATTTGATTCTGATACTGAATTAATCCTAATCGTTGGATACAAGAAAAGACAAATTATTGAGTATATTAAAAAGAATTATAGCGATAAATTTAAACTTACTTTTATCGAGCAAGTCCCACGTGGCTATAAGGAGGATATTCCATATTATTGGGGACTTGGAGAAGCTGTATACTTAGCACATAAAAGATTTAAGAAAGAAGAATTCAAATCCAATGAAGATGATAAAAGAGCGGGATCTTTAATTTTTCTAAGTGATATGATTCCAATTGCCGAATATTCTTACTTAATGTATCGGTATTATGAATCAGACGTAGATGGAATCATTACTGTAATAGAAGTTCCAAAAGAAGATGCAATTTCGTATGGTATCGTAACTATTGATGAGAATTCAATTATAAGAAGATTAGTCGAAAAACCAAAAGAATTTATATCAAATTTAGCTATTGCTGGCATTTATGCTTTTTCAAATTCTGCTACACATACACTTTTTAGAAATATCAAAAAATATCTAGATAATAGAAAAAAAGATTCAAAAGAAATATATTTAACAGAAAGCCTTCAAGATTTAGTAAATAGTGGTTATAAAATTGCTGCTGTTAATTTAAAACAAGGTGTATTAGACTTTGGACGTCCTTCTGAAGTGTTAAATGGAAATAAATATCTTTTAGAACAAAATTCTATCAAAAAAGAGGATTTTCAAGAATTAAATATTACTGTAGATAAGTCTTTTATAAAAAATCCTATACATGTTGGCAAAAATACAAATATTATAAACTCCGTCATTGGACCATATGTAACTATAGGGATAAATTCACACATACTAAATTCAATTTTAAAAAATTGCGTTATTGAAAAGTGCGTAGAACTGAAAAATATCATTACAGAAAATTCAATCATGGGAAGTAATATAAAAGTTGAAAATATAAGTAAAGATAATTTAATTATTGGTGATAAAAGCACCTTTTAAATAATTTCTCTATGATTTTAACCTAAGCAAAAAATTAGAGAATTTTTATATTTTATAATTAAATATTAAAGATAAAAAGATTAAAATACTAATTAATAGTAATAAGATTTTGAATAAATTAGAAATTTAATTAAATATGGTTTTGATGAGTTAAGATGCCTTTTAATATTGCATTTGATACAGCACATAAACCAAGGGGTAGAATCGATGAAAACCTCACTGAGCTTCGAGATTATTTAAATACAAATGATTTTGTATGTTATAACTTTTTAGAAGCACCAATAACAGAAGAATCTTTAATGCCATATGATATCTTAGTATTTGTATGCCCTGATTTTGCAAAGATATCTCCTTTAGAAATTACTGAGATTATAAACTGGATTAAAAATGCTGGCGGAGGTTTATTATTATTATCTCATGCTGGTGGTGATAGAGGTCGCAATAGTAATTTATCTGAAATTTCTGAACAATTTGGTATTGCTTTTGAAAATGATCAAGTTTTGGATGAAACTATTAATTTAGGTATTGAGAATATACCAAAAATCTCTACATTCAATATCCCCCATCCTATAACAACTGAAATCTATTCATTATGCTATCGCTCTGGATGCTCACTTACGATTATCGGTGGTGGTGCTTTTTCAATAGCCGATTCCAATGAAACTTCTGAACCTTTTTCTTGTCCTTTGATTTGTGTTTCTGAATCAGAATATGGTAGAGTTTGTTGTATTGGAAGTTATGAAATTTTTAGAGATAAAGTTGGAGGTGGCTTTCAATGTGATCAACACCCAGATTTAGCTTTGAATATTTTTAAATGGCTAGTTTCTGATTATCGAATGGAATTAAGATCAAGTGGTCAAATTCCTGTTCCCTCACCTGAGATCCCCAGTGGATCAACTCAGGTAGCGGAACAATTGGATACAACTGCTAAATCTACCTCAACTACTAAACGAGCTTTCGATATTGATTTTTCAATGAAAATCTATAAGAAAAGTGAATTAATGGAACTATTAAAAATCTTTCAAAATCAAATAAATACAATAAAAAATACGATTGATAAATTGATAAAAACAACTGAAGCATCAGAAAAAGAGATTATTGAACTTACTGAGACTAAGACTTCCAAGATACCTTCACAAACTCAAGATTTTGTTCCAGATGCTCAAATTTCAGAAGAAACTGAAAAGCAAGATTATATCAAACTGGGGGAACAAGGAGAGCCAACTCTAACTGCTTTACCTCCAAAACCGGAGAAACTAAAAGCAGATCAAGACTTTATAGGTTTACCTTTAGTTGATGATGAATCTAAGATTTCTTTAAAACCTGCTCCTAAACTCAAAAAGCAATCTAAAGCAAAATCAATTAAAGAATTAAGAGAAGAAAAGAAAGGATTAGAAACCAAAGTAGATTCTGTTGAAAATTTAATGAAAATTATTGATAATAAACGCGATAGTGGAAAAATAGATGATGTATCTTACATTAAGCAATCAAAAAGATTACAAGCAGATTTAAAGAAAGCTAAAAAGAGGATGGCATCAATCAATAAACTTTTGAAAAAATAATATTTTAAGGTTTGCATTTTTAGATTAAATTTCTTATAGAAGAAAATAGTAAAAAAAAGGGCGATAACACACTCTTTTAATGATATTATTTAATAATATCTGTTATAAAACACGTTTCCATAATTTTAACTCCCCCAATTCGGGAGATTTTTTCCTCAATTAATGGATTAAATTGTTCAATTGAAGGGATTTCCACCTTTATAAATAATCCACAATCGCCGCTAAGTCTCCAAATATCTGTAATTTCCTCAATTCCTATTAATTCTTTTAAAATATTTTTAATCTCTTTAAAGTCAGGTTCGATTTTTATAGTAGCTCGGGTTTTAGGTTTTGAATCTATATTATATTCAATTGTAAATTTTTTAATAACTCCTTCTTCTATTAAATTCTTGACTCTTCTTCTTACAGTTGCTTCTGTTTTCCCTACATTTTCAGAAATGTCGTTATACGACTTTCTCCCGTCATCTTTTAATAATTCTAATATTTTTAAATCTACTATATCCATTGTCAGTATATTCTTTTTTGATTATTTGATTATTAAATATGATAAATTATTTATTAAATTTTTTCTTTTTTGTTATCAAATTTTTAATTTCGTTTTTGAGAAAATTAATTTTGTTAAAAAATACTAATAAGGGTTTAACAAACTATAAAAATAAATTTATCAATCTATAAATAATCAACTAAGATATTTTATTATTCGATAAAAATATTTTATCATGGGTTAAAATTATAGTATAACAAGAATTATATTACGATTTTAAATTAAAAACAGATATTAGAAAGTTTTTTAGTAAATAATGATAAATTTCAATAGCTTTAAATACGTATTTTTATATTATGAGTAATCTGTTTCTTGGTTTAGACTGTTCAACTCAAAGTTTAACCGTAGTAATAATAGACTATGATGCAGGTAAAATTCTTTATAAATTAAAAATAAAGTTTGATACAGATTTACCCCAATATCATACAAAAAACGGTGTTATTACATTTGAAGATGAAAAAGTTGTTCATTCTTATCCATTAATGTGGGTTGAAGCATTAGAATTATTATTTAATAGATTTATCCAAGAATCTGTGCCAATTGAAAAAATCAAAACTATATCTGGTTCAGCTCAACAACATGGTACAGTTTATTTAAATAAGCAATTTGAGAAAAGACTTCAAAATTTAAATACTAATGATTCAATGGTTAATCAACTAAGGGATAGATTTAGTAGAATTACTAGTCCAATTTGGATGGATTCAAGCACTTCTAAACACTGTGAAGAGATACGTGAACGTCTAGGCGGGGTTAAAGAAACAATAAAAATAACAAGCTCTAATACTTTTGAACGATTTTCTGGTCCGCAAATACGGAAATTTTATCAAGAAAATCCAAATGGATATAAGAATACAGCCATTATTCATTTAGTAAGTTCTTTTATGGTATCGATTTTATTGGGGAGAAATGCTCCAATTGACCATGGAGATGGCGCAGGGATGAATTTAATGAATATTAATACAAAAAAGTGGGACGAGAAGGCTTTAAATGCTACAACTCCAAACTTAGCCAAGAAATTACCACTCCTTGCCAATTCTAGTGATATTATTGGAAAGATATCGTTATACTTTTTTAAAAAATATTGCTAAAGAACCAGCCATTTCTTTTAGTCTTATTTTAATTGGTTTTAACTGTATTTATGCTGCTTTTACTACAACTTGGCCTATTTACGTAATAACATTTATAATAATTGGAGGAACTATTGCATTTGCCTTACCAAAAATATTTGCATTGATAAATGATATTGCTAAAACTGAAAGGGTGAGAACTTATCATATATCAATTATTCCAGTAAGCAGTGTGATTTGGTTATTAATTCAGAGTATTATTTTTGAATTACTAGGGATACAATTATGGAGAACATTATACATAATCATCGGTATAATTAATATCGTTTCGGCACCAATAATATTTCTCTATAAGGAGCTTGAATAAATAGATAGTAATATCAGAAGTTCTAAAAGAATAAACCAATCTTTTAACTGCTTTTTTTATTCATTATTACTAACAGTTAAAATTATATATTTAGTTATAATTTCCCTTTTAAATTTTAATTTGAGAAATTGACTCTTAAAAAAATAATATTAATATTATTAATAATATTATATTACTCTATATAAAATATGCTTAAATACATTCTAAATATTATTTTAATATAGTTTATACAGAAAATATCTTAAACTTCTTAAAAATGTAAAATAGTGGTAAGTTTATGTCAAAAGAAATTCCTGAAAATGTGAAAGAATCCTTAAGATCAATTGGACTTACAGATTATGAGATCTCAATATATTTAACTTTAATAAGCAAAGGACCTATGGATGCTCGGGAATTATCAGAAGCGTCAGGTGTGCCCTACTCCCGCATATATAACATCCTCACACAGCTGGAAAAAGAAAAGTTGTGGATAATTAAAGAGGAAGCAAGCCGTCCATCGCGCTATTTTGCCAAATCGCCTGATGAGGCTCTGATTATTGCAAAAAAACAATTTAATGATAATTTTGATGGTCACTCAAATAAAATTATCCATTCATTAACTCCAATTTATCAATCTCACGATACTCCTATTAAAATTGCTCTATATGTTCATAGAGGCAGAGATGTATGTATTAATAGGGCATTAGCATTACTAAATTTAGCAAAAACATCTGTTTATATAGTTACTACTGATCAGGAATTTTTAGATGTTTTTTATGATGATATTAAAAAAGCAAGAGCTCGAGGTGTTACAAATTTAAAACTTTTAATTGAAGATAAAGCTTTACAAGATGAAAAATTCAGAAAAACATTAAAACAATATAAAGAATTATGTGAAATTCGTTCCCGAGACCAGGTTTTTGGAAGTGCTATTGTAATGGATGAGGGAGAAGATGCATTCATTATTCTTTCTAAGGGTTTCTTTCCAAAAAAAATGTCTTATTTTGGTATAGTGACTGACCATATCGCCTTTGGACCTTCTGCTAACTATTATTTTAGTTATTTATATAAAACAGCTAAGGAAGTAAATCTGTAGCTCATTTTGAAAAAAAATTAAAACTTTTTTTGATTAGATGTCATTTATTCTCTGTAAACACGTCCAATAACAATGTTAAAATAATAGGATAAAAAATTTAATTTTTTGAAATATAGCATTATTTTAAGAAAGTTCTTTTTCCCAAATAAATAAAAAGCTCAGATAATTCAAAAAGAGTCATTGGCATTATTACTCGTGCCATACTAGTACGAAGTTCTTCTTTATCTTTACCAGCAAGTATAAGGCTTCTTATATCCTCAACATAATCATCCATATTTAAGAATAATATTTCGATTTTATCAACACCCGTTAATTCCTCTATATCTTTATCCAAATGTTCCTCAACTTGATTAAGCAACCCTAATTTTAATTTTGGGCTTAGATCATATTTAGTAATAAGACGGTTCATTTCCTCAATTATAATGTTTAAAGATAAATTCCAATCTTCATTTTCTTTATATTTGGGAATTAAAACTTCGCTGATAATCATCTCATAAAGAGTAGTTGGCGCTTTCTTGTCAAAATCAATTTCCATGCCATTTCTTAATTGGATCTTTTTAATTTCAGACATCTTAAACCTCAATTAAAATGGTAAATTATGATAATACTTATTAATTAATGGACTTAGTTCTAATAAATATTTGTGTTAATGAATATTTTTACATATAAAAAATTTGAAATATCTTCTTCTTAGGGCTTAAGAAATAAGCAAAACAGAATTAGTATTAGATATAGAGGTTAAAATCTGTATTAAATAAATTAATTTAGTAGTAAATATTATTGAATTTCAACATACTAAAATTAATTAAATACCTTAAGATGTCTTGAATTATGAATAAATTTGAAAGAGTTCAAAAAATACTTAAAGAAATTAATGGAGACGGTTGGTTGATTGTATGTAATGAAGATAGTGATATTAACTCTAAATTCTTACTAGGTGTTGAGTCTCATGCTCTTCATTTTATTTTTGTTTCTACTGATGGACACCATAAAGTTCTTCCAGTAGAAATGGAAGCGAATATGATTCGAAAATCTCTCGGATCTAAAGGTATAAATGCTGAAGTAATATCCTATAACACCTTAAAGGACTTAATTTCAAAATTAAAACCAATAATCAACAGACCGAAAATTGCTCTCAATTTTGGAGAAAATATTCTTGATCCTGATGGAACTCCTTATGCTGATTATCTTCAAGTTGGAGCCTTTTTTGCTATTAAAAAAATAATCCCCAATACAAAATTTATTTCAGCTGCCCCTATAATTTATGGGCTTAGAAGTCAAAAAACCTCAGAAGAGTTGAAAGATTTACGTAATGTCTGTAAAGCCACAATTGAAATATTAGAAACTATTCCAAATTGGGTCAAAGTTGGAATGACAGAAAAAGAAGTTATGGCTAAACTAGAATATGAATATTCAAAATTAGGAAAGCCTTCTTTTCCTGCAATAGTAGCCACTGGAATACATTCAGCAGACCCACATCATAATACATCAACTAAAAAAATTGAATCTGGAGTTCTTTTAATTGATACTGGAATGCAAATCGATGAGATGTGTTCTGATATTACTTGGACTTTTTGGATTGGCAATGAACCACCAGAGGATTTTATACAAGCATATCAAACATTATATGAAGCTAAGGAAATAGCTAATAAATACTATATAGCGAATACTCCTAATCATATACCCGCAAAAGAGTGCCGTAATTATTTAAGCGAGAAAGGTTTTGATCATGAAAAATTATTCTTTCATGGCTTAGGACATTCTCTTGGATTTGAAGCCCATGATATTGGTTCAAGAATAAGCTGGAAAGTATCGGAACACCATATACTTAAGGAAAATATGGTATATACTAATGAACCAGGATTATATTGGCTTGATAAATGGGGTATTAGATTAGAAGATGATGTGATTATCGGAAAAGATAAATGTGAACAAGTTACTTCCGTTTCAAAAGAACCTATTGTAATTTAACCAATTATTAAAAATTAATTTCAAAAATAATCAATCTATCTTTCTTTAAAATTAAGATTAGAATTAATTGATTTAAGTTAAATCGAAAATAACTCAATCAATTAACAGATTATTTATAGTTATCTTCTTTCAGTGATTACATCGACTTCAGATATTGGAATATAAACTAGATTATTATACTTATTCTCGAGTACTATAACTTCCTCATCAGTAATAGATTGAATTATCCCAGCAAATTCTCGACTTTGATTTCTTACATAAATGTATACTTCTTTTTGTACTAACTTCTCAATTAAAGATTTTGGAATCATAATAAACCATTATTTAATATTTATTTATCACTTAAAATAATTTCTTTATTTTTTAATATTAATATTTCAATAGAGAAACCTATAATAAGTTTTTATGCGATACACAAAATAAAGAAGTAGGTAAAAACCGGAATCCATGATACAATAAAAATTTTAAAAAGAGGAGACTGTATTTATCTAATAACAGGGTTAAGGGTTGAGGTATTTTACCGATTTCTCGGCATTAGGTATAAGAATATATTTTGCTATCATGGCATTCCGATCTTTATGTGTTCTTACATATAAAATATGTACTTAGCTAGTATTTAAGAATTTCCTTTTTTTTCACTTGAAAAAAATGACAAAAAAAGATATCTATATTTAAACTGAAATTTTAAATTCAATTTACATTTAACTCAAGATAATTAAATTTTAGGACTTCTTTCAATGAAAATATAAATAATTATACTCGTTTTAGTTTTTTAACAATATAATTTTTGTTAAAATCTATTTTTCTTTCTTTGATTAAATCTAATATCGATTCTAAAATAAAATATTTTCCATATTTCTTAGTGAAGCATTTAATAATTATTTTTATTAACTTCTTATTATTATATGATTTAAAATTACAATCTTGATTTATTGAACAACTTCTCTGCTTCTTAAATGATATTCTACAATTATTACAGTTTTTTTTCGTCTTTTTTATAACAAAATTAAAAATTGAATTTTTTAAAACACTTTTAATGCTTTTATCATAAAACCTTGCTATTTTGAAACCGTTGTATTTTACACATAAGAGACTCCAACTTGGAATTAGACAAAAATTTGCATTTCGAATAAAATAGCTATCATATTTTGCACGAAACATTCTTCGATATTTCTTGTTTGAGGAATATGAGAAATGTAGAGCAAACGGAGTAGAAATTATTAATTTTTGTCTTGAAGAGTTAAGGTTAACATAATACACTCTCCCACCATATATTTTGTGTAAAAAAGATTCAGCAGTACTAATTCTAACTTTTTTATCATCTTTAGGAACCTTTGGTGAGGCTACACAATTTCCTTTACCATGTAATATCCATAATACATAAATCCCCTTTTTATTATAATCTTCAGTTCTTTTAATGATTTCTTTTACCGATATATTAGAATTTTGAACTTCTATTACGATTTCTTGTCCAGAATGAAGCTTAAAATATATATCTGCTCTTCTATTGTTGAAATACTTTTCAAGAGATTTTTCTCTTACATTCTTATCTTCTTCTGAAATAGTTTTATATAATAAATATTTAATTGCTTTATGCTGCCAGGATTCAGAACTAGAGCTTTCAAATAGAAGAGATTTATTCAATTTGCCCTTTCGTCATATTAGATTTGTATTGTATAAAAATACTATGGTGTCGTTAATAAAAATAGATAGTAATTTGAATTACTAGATTATGACATCAAATTTTTCTTTAAATATTTTTAAAATATCTATGTTAAAAATATTAAAAATCAACAAACTGTGTGTTCTTAAAAATAATTAATGATAAAATAATTGTGAGAATCATGACTGATACGCATAACCAAATTTTTTTTGGTCAATCTACTGGATTAACAATCCAGAGTACATCAAAAACAGAGCCTTTTATCTTCTTGAAATGTATTAAGAAAAAAGGGGATGGAACATGGGAAAGACCCTCAAAATCGGAAGGTAAAACAGTTAAATGTAATCTAGACGAAATTATAATGATATTGCAGGTTTTAAAACGAAAAATCAAATCTTGGTCCAGTTTTCATGATTTTAATAATGTTAAAACTCAAATATCGTTTCAATGGGAGGAAGGAAAAGAAGAAAAAGTATGGATAAATATTGGAAATTATTCCAAGATGCTGAATTTTGCACAAATTGAGATATTTAGATTGTTGTTAAAACATATTTTAAAAGAGAAAATAGAATATGCCACTTCCTCTAGAATTTCTGTTGTAAAGAAGGACAAATCAAAAAAGATTGAAATGAATAAGGTAATAAATAATGCTACTGAAATCGAAGCAAATTCTGATATTTCAAACAAGAAAAATTCAAAAATTATTGAAACTAGTCAAATAGAAGGTAATATTGAAGCGGAGACTAAAAATGCCTTACTTATCAATTTTAATGATGATACTGAAATATGGGTTCCAAAGTCAATCATAAGATCTCAAAATAACCTGAATAAAGATTTAACTCAAACATTTCTTATTGATACATGGTTTTTAAAGAAGAATAACTTGCAATATATTTAATTAAGCCATAGATTTATCAGAAAGGATTAAATAAATATTAAAATATAAAATTTTCTTTGTTTTCAAGTTACTTTTTTACAGAAATTTAAGATAATCATTAATATAATGAATTTTATTATATGTTTTAACAACATCGTTAAAAATTAATAAAAATATAATGGTGAATATAAATGGGTTTTAAACCAAAAATTCCAAAAGCTCCAAAAGTAGGAAAATTAGATCCTGAATTAGTTAATAAAATTCCTGGAATAATTGAAGAAGTAATTGCTAAGATTCTTGAAGAAGAATCATTAGGAGAAGCCGTCGAATCAGAGATTAAAGAAAGAATTCATGGAGCAGTTATGGAAAGATTAGAACCACAACTCGAAAATAAAATAGTAGAAAAATTAGCTGATAAAGCAGTAGAAAAAGCAATTGATAAAGCTTGGGACAAGATAAAGCTAAAAATAGCAGAAAAGATGGAAGAATAAATTATTTTTAATATTTAACTTACTTTTTCTTTTTTTTATTAACATTATCAATTTTCTAGATTCAAGTTTTAGTTAAACTTGGTAAGTATTTTTCTTCACAAATTTTGATTAGAGAATTGTTATAATCTAACATTTTTTTCGCTAATTCAGGATATTTTAGTAGCAAGAGTTCAGTTTTATCATTTCGATCCCATAATAGATATGGAGTATCTTCATAGGGAACTTGTTCTTTAATTTCCTTTATCCAGCTATCTGGTAACTTATTTTCTAAATCTATATCGAGCATCTTCGCTAAAAACAATGTCCAAGCCCGTGGTACAACGGTTAATAAATATCCTCCTCCACCTAAAGCGACCCACTTATTTTGGCAATAATTTCTTGAACAAGTTTTTATAGTTTGAGCAATATCCCTATAGATAGAAATGGAAAAACCCATTTGAGTTAGTGGGTCATTAAAATAAGTATCTACACCAAGTTGTGTAAATAATATATCCGGAGAATAAGCTTCTAGAATCTTAGGAATAGTCCTTCGAAATAATTTCATAAACATTTTATTGCTAGTATCTGGTAGTAAGGGGAAATTTAATGAATATCCTTTTCCTTTTTCCTCACCTATTTCATTTACATCTCCACTTCCTGGAAATAAATATTTTCCGCTTTGGTGATATGATACAGTTAGAACATTTGGATCATCATAAAATAACCATTGAACACCATCTCCGTGGTGACAATCTATATCAAGATAAGCGATTCTTATATCCTTTTTTAAAGTTTTTAAATAGTGTATAGCTACAGCAATATCATTAAAAATACAAAACCCTGATGCCTTACTTTTTTGAGCGTGATGCAATCCACCTGCGGGATTAAAGGCAATAGTAAAATTTTCGTCATTCCATACTTTGTCTGCTGCTCTAATACTGGCTCCACATATTAATGCTGAAGCTTCATACATTCCTTTAAAAATGGGGTTATCTCCTGGCCCTAAACCATAGATATAAGGTTGAATTGTACTTTCATTAGGATTTTTACTTAATTTTTTAACAATTTCGATATATTCAGATGAGTGAACTCTTTCTAATTCTTCTTTAGTTGCTAAACGAGGAGAAAATTTTTCTAATATTGGATTATCTAACAGGTGTAACTTCTCCATAAGACCATATGTTAATTTAAGTCTTAAAGGTCTTAATGGGTGTTCTTTTCCAAAGTTGTATTTTTGATATTCATCAGTATATATGAGACCGACTTTAATCATGATGTTTAAAATTGTACTTTCAATTAATTCTTTGAAAATAATTTTATAAAAATAATCTTTGTTAAATAATAAATTTTGAAAAAATAGGCATAAAGATAAAAAAAACGTTTATAAACTCTGAATTTTATAATAATTATAATAAAAAATCGAACTTATGAAAGATTTTTGTCGTCTTAGCGATATATCAAGATATTTGAATTTAGTGTACCATTTATATTATCAGAATATCATAAAGAAAAATATATTTAAATGTAAATAGTTCATTCAAAATTATTCTATAGCAAAAAAGCATGAGTGTCAACTTTCGAAAATTTATAACGCGAGTCGGTGAACAGTCTGAATTTAAGCCATTAAAAAACCAGTTGCTTAATTATTTAAAGAAAGAGAGCGAAAATAAATATAAGAACTACCCTAGGCTTTTGGAATTAATGAAAAATTATTGGCCATTATATAAAGAACGGTCACGTATCTCTCACCTTTTAAAAGATCATTATGAAGAAATTTTTACTTTCTACTTAAATACATTCTTTCATTTTCGAAAGAGAGGATTATCATTCTCAGATCCTGAAGCACCAACAGCAGTAGATTTCAAATTAGTTTTTTCATATCACTATAACAATAAAGAGATTGAAGTTATTGAAGATGTCACAAAGGAATTGAAGATTGAGGTCAGTACAGATTCTATTCTAAAGAGAATTTTTATTTTTACCATAAGTTCGTTTGGTTTTATGGTTGAACAAATATTTGAACGTCCTTTTGCCTTTCAATTTTTTGATATTAACGCAAATCCCCTCCCTAATGGTGAATGGGAAGTAGTAGCAGTGATTTCAGGAAGGGAGCAATAAATAATATTAAATTGATTTTAAGGTAGCAAAAAGATTTTCTGCATTTTTTTTTTAATGTTTTCAACTTGTTTTGTTAAAGTAACAATTGCGGAGTTTAAATTTTGGAGCATATTTAGATCATTTTTTAGAAAATCAGTTATTACCTTAAGATTTTCAAATGTTTCTGTTGAGTTTATTACATTCTGTTGTTTTATAAAATTATTTAAGATATTTTTTACCTCATAGAGTTCTCTTTCTCTTATTTCTTGAAAATCATCGAACTCCTCTAACCCACCATAAACATAATTTAATTCTTCTTTTTTTTTCCTCTTCATAATGCTCCCAATATTCTTTTAAAAATTTAACCTATTACTCTTTACTTAGAAATGAACTTAAATCCATAAGATCATCTCCTCGTTTAACTTGAATCTTACCTTTTATCCCCTTTACTTTACGTTCTAAATATATTATCGCATCAACAGGAATCTTTCTCGGAACACCACCTCTCTTCCTAATTATAGCTAATAAGTAATCGATATTTTGTATTACATCTGGACTTATTAATTCATTATAAACATTATGATAAATATGAGGTTCCTTATTTTTTAGATTATTTAAATAAGAATAAGCATCGGGAGTCAGAACAAGTTTTAATACAAAATCTACTTTTTCTGAGATTGAGATAATTTTTTCTTGGACAACTTCTTGTTTCTTCTTAGCTTCCATTAAAGCCTTCAATTTCCTTAAGCGTATCTTTTCTAATTCGTGTTGATCAAGATCTTTATTATTGTTATCCATTGTATATTTCTCTCCTTATTTTGATTTAAATGGAATTTACTCCAGTTTTGTTTTTTATGCTTTATCTTTAGTAAAAAATAATATCAACTAAAATAATAATTTTTTGAAGTCTATTATAAAAAAAAGTCATTCCTAAAGTTTGAAAATTTATGTATTACTTTTATTTTTAATATTTTACTGTTCAATTTTTTCTCTATCAGTTAAAGTCTCTTTAAAATCATTAATCAAATGCTTAGCAATTCAAGTGTTAGAATTATAAGACAATAATTAATATCTAAAGCAAAAATATTTAAGTAAAAATGAAATATAGAAGACTGACTTGAATGGTATTATGTTTAGTGAAATTCATGAAAAAAACATATTGTATGCTTATTATAGGGATTGTATTCTATTCTTGTATTTTTGGATTTTCTCAAATTGGATCTCTCTCAAATTTATATAAATCTTCTCAAGAATCATCCATTTCTCCTAATAAAAATTTGGAAAACCTTAAGAATTTTCCAAAAGAGTCAAGTAATGGAGGGGATCTCTCTCATTATAATCTTTCCATAATATTCGATAATTCTACTTCGAGCGTCGAAGGAAACTTGACAGTTGACTTTTATAACAATGATCCCGTTAATTTTACAAAACTTCCCTTCCATATTTATTTATCAGGTATGAGTTATATCACTAGACTTGGTAAAGTTGAAATATTAAATGTAACTAAATTAGATAATCCTAATATTGCTCTCGTTTATGATGTTTATCCAGCAAATCAAACGATGTGGGTTTATTTAGATACTATTCTCAACTCTTCTCAACGTGTTCAATTTGTTATATCTTTTAATTCAACTATTCCAGATGGGGGTATTGACAGATCAAATTCTCACGGTGATGATTATGATGAATCTCGAATCTATAAATTTGCTGGTTTTTATCCTATGCCATGTGTTTATGATTCATTTGATGGTTGGAATACAGATCCATATTTACACATTGGAGATCCATTTTATTATGATATGGCATACTATAATTTCTTTATTGAAGCGCCAAATGATTTTGTAATCGCTGCAACCGGCAAATTAGAAGAAAAATTTAATAAAGGAGTGAACATCTTTTATCATTTTGATCCATCTTATCCTGTAAGAGAAGTAACATTTTCAGCATCAAAGTGGTTTTTAGTAGAATCTACTTTAGTAAATGGAGTAAATTTATCAACTTATTATTTGCCAAAATCTCAGGTTAATTGGGAAATAAATGCATTAAATTATGGGATTAAATCTTTAACTCTATTTAATGACACTTTTGGTGTATATCCCTATCCCACATTCAATATTGTAGAGGAATACACAGAATATGGGGGGATGGAATATCCATGTCAAGTTTATATAGCAGAGGATGTTGATTCTTGGTATAATCCCCTCTATTGGCTGGAGTATATTATAGCACATGAAACCGCTCATCAATGGTGGTATAACTTAATTGGGAATGATGAAGTTGATTGGGGCTTTTTAGATGAAGGTTTGGCTTGTTGGACTGTAATTTATTATGGTGAAATATATTATGGGGATGGTCTGTATTTTCAATATATACCATATATCGATGAAGTAAGAAATTATTATGCTTCTGAAGGATTACCTTCAAGAATAAATGCTTCTGTATATGAAGCTGTTAATGAAGACAATTATGTTTTTACAGCATATTATAAAGCTCCTTTGATCCTTGAGAAATTACGTATTACTATTGGTAATTCAAATTTTATTTCTGGATTACGACTCTTCTTTGAACAGAAAATATATAAAATAGCATTATTATCAGATCTTCAACAAGCTATGGAGGATATCTATGGAATGTCTTTAGATTGGTTCTTTTTTCCATGGTTTGACAATCCTTATCTTCCGAAATATAACTTTTTATCATGTGTATACAATGCTTCTGAAAATATCTTAGAAATTACTATTAATGATCTGAATGAACCGTTGAATAATTATGGATATTCTCAACAAATACGTCTTAATATCTATGATAAATCAGATTCTATAATATATAGCGAAATAGTGTGGATAAACAGTACAACATTAATTTCTATTCCAACAACTATTACACCAAGCAAAGCAAGATTACTTTATACATCTAGTGTTATTGTTCAATTAGAATCACCAGATATTTATTATATAGAGAGCCAAATTCAGATTGTCAATGGTGAAGATAAAGAAAAAATCATTTCTGGATTCTTTATGCCAATTATAGTAATAATAAGTGTTATAACACTAACACTACTAATATTCAAAAAATTAAATAAACTAGAAAGATAAATCAAAAATTATTTTTTTTATTATATTTTAAGAAATATAAAAAAATAGTCCCCTCTGCCGGCCTCGATCTGGCGCCATCTCGGTATCCTGCTGACGTAACTTCATTAGCTATTTGCTTTATTACGCGAAATAATCTAAAAATTTTAAAAAAATTGGGGAAATGCTTCTTTTATTTCATGAATTAACTTTTTAGGGTAAAAACGTAAACATTTTTCTCTCTTATACTTAAAAAGGTCTTCAAATATAATTTCATATTTATTTAATATATTTATGAGATCTCTAAAGTGATGAATCCATCTTTTAGGTTTAAGTGTATAAAGAAATTTAGCAACTTCATTTTTAGATTGGATTGAAATTTTATATCCTTTCCGCAATTTTTCATTACGTGTAATTACAGAAGTTTTAATACCTAGTTTTTGACACATTATCTTGAAATCAGTAATGAGAGGAATGGAGGTATTTTTAAAATTTATTCCAATTATCTTATTATGTTTATTAAGAAAAATTGAGCCGTCAGTATCTATTAACCCTCTAAGACAAGCGAGGACATATGTTCTATTATTTAATATCCACTCCGGAACACCTATTTGATTTCTAATTTTATCTCCTGTTTTTAATCCCTTAGAAACCAAAGCAAAAACTACTTCTTTTCTGAATACTCTAATCTCTACTTGATGACTTTGTTTCCTATAATTTAATTTAGGATCAATATTAAAAACATTTTTAATTAAATCTCTTACATAATTAACATATTCCGCGTCTCTAACGTAATTCAAGGAAATTCCTAAAACATAATGTCTACCATTATCAAATAAATTTCCATCACCTAATATAATACCTATTAATTCTGCCAATCTTTCATTTTCTTCCAAGTTCATATTAACTATTAATATAAAATAATAATTTGGATGCTATTATAAAAAAATACTTAAAAATTAAATTTAAAAAGGAGGAGTTTCTTAATTTTGAGAAATAGATAATAAAGATAATTTTAGATAATTAAAAAATAAAAGGATATGGTCCCCTCTGCCGGCCTCGATCCGGCGACCGCTCGGTTTCGGCTGACGTATCTTCATTAGCAATTAGCTTTAGTACGCGGTATTATCTACAGCCGAGCACTTTTAGCGCACTTTTATAAGTGTACTACCAGTCTGAGTTAAGAGGGGTTTGCTTTTTAAAATTAATAATAATTTAATTAATATATTTTTTTCGATTTTTACACGAAATTATAGAATCTTAAAGTAAAATACTTCTTTTAGAGTTTTGTTTAAAATTATAAAATGCAGTCTATTAGTTTTATATCAATTATTTTAATTCTGCTTAAATATTGCATAAAGAAAATGATAATATAGAAAACATCAAATTTTTGTTTTTTAAAAGCTTTTTAATAAATTAATCTATAAATAAATAAATAAATAAAATCAAACTAATATAGAATTATTAATTCTTTACATTTAACAATAAAATTTAATTGTAATTTTTAGAGATAGGTGATGAGTAATCAGAGAAGAAACTGACTATACTGAAGCAATTGAAGCTTATAAGAACGAACCTTCCATTATTTTAGAACCTTGGGGGCGCTCAATTGACCATTTACGGTTAACTATTATTGGTAAAAAAGGAACTCCTTACGCTGATGGAAAATTTGTTTTTGAAATAAAATTCCCTGAAAATTACCCGTTCCAACCCCCTTATGCTTACGCTGTGACACTCATGTGGCATCCTAATATAGATAGTTCTATTCCTCCAGGGAAATTAAATATATGCCTTGACTTAATTAATCCAGATCTTGTAGGTAAAGTGGATGCTTCGACTGGGGCAAGTGGGTGGACACCAAGTAAAACTTTAACAAATATTATCGAAGCCCTTAAGGGTATGATGCATGTTGAACCTCCCTTCTTTAATCCGGGTGATCCATTAAATCATGAAGCAGGCGAGCAATATTTTCGTGCTCAGAAAAAGTTTGGGGCTAAAGCAGCCGCATGGACTAAGACATACGCTATGGATTAAAGGAAATTAATTATTTTTTATCCAATATTCTTATTTTTTAAGTAAAAAAGCTTTAGCTTGGAAAAAAAAAATATGCTATGGATTAAAGCATCCACTCTTTTTTTCTTAAATTTTTATTAATAAAGAAGAATTAAAGCTTTCTATATTTTCTGTGTTAATATTTACTTAATAGAAAGTTAAGTTAATTCCAAATAATTTCCCAAAAACTTAATTTTTCTAATAAATTTATTTTCTTACTAGTTTTATTGAATTATCATAATGTATAACAACATGAAAAAATTCACATTTAAAGGAAAAAAGGTTATCATATTCGATTTGGATGGAACAATTGTAAGATTATCAGCAGATTGGAATTCATTGAAAAATATGATAGAAGAAAATTATGTGGAGATTTATGGAGAAAGAGGTGAATTTAATAGAATTTCTGCTTACCTTAATGATATAGTTGATAAGAAAGATGAAATGAATCTGAAAAAGTTTTTCAATATTATCAAACGTTATGAACTTGAAAACATTAAAGAGACCCAACCAATTGAAGAAACTCTTTTCTTTATTAAGAATAAAGAAAAATTTGGTGTAGAAAAGGGAACAAAATTAGCAATCCTGTCTCTTAATACAAGAACTACAATTTTAGAATCTTTAAAATTAGTGAGCTTAATGGAACAAATAGATTATATCATTGGAAGAGAGGATGTAAGAAAATGGAAACCAAATCCCGAGGGTCTTTTTAAAATTCAAGATCACTACAAGATTAAGAAAGAAGAAATAATATTTTTTGGAGATTTACAGAACGATATTCAAACTGGTGAAAGAGCAGGAATAGATACCTTTTTCATCGATGATCTAATAAATCTTGTAAAAATTTATAAGAAAAACCGAAATATTTAAAGATTTACATATATGTAATTACGACATTATATTTTTTTATTTCTGATTCTACTAAAGCTTTGCCTAAAGGGCTTAAAGTCACAATTTCATTGCTTTTTATTTTTAAAGTAGTCAATTTGACATTAGGATCCTTCATTGAAGGTATATAAGGATTCCAATATATTTCTTTTGTCATTGGGTTGGTGATCATCCATAATTCTGGATCTAATTTATATCCCGTTATCTCCATAGCTTTAAAAACATAACCAACGTCAGCATCAAAAGGAACTACAATTTGTACGTTCTCTTCACCTTCAATTTTTCCGCAAGCTAGGCAATCTTCTCGTTTCATAATATTTAAATGGTCAAATTGACCATAAATACCATTATAGTTTACATATGGAGGATCCATCGGAGGACCGATGTTTCTTCCGTTAATTCTAAATAAAAGCTTTAAAGCCTCTTGAGATTGTATACTAGAGATAATTGAGCTAACTGATTGTATGGCAGCTATTTTATTACCCAAAATATTTTCCATTTCTTCAAATTTATAATCTGGTCCGAACGTTTCTTTTATATTTTTCTTCCATTCTTCTATTTCTTCTTCGGATAAAAGCTTTCTTTTTTCTGGAGGTACATTTTCGTCAAAGACTCTTTCCCTTAATTTGTACAGTTCCTCTTCGGCTAATTCTTTCAATTTAATAACTTCATCGTTTAAATTAAGATCAGGTTTATGACCAAACTTTTTTTCAAATTCTACTTCTGCTTTAATAACGCAATGATTCCTATTCCGTGGTAACCCTTTTAAGGTACAAGCAGCAACTAATTTATCATCAGCAGGAGGAATTGGAACTAGGCATCTATAACAAGGTGTGACATTTAACAATCCGGGAGCATGGCCTTTTTCAAAAACATTTTCAATTTCTTTTCTAACTTTTTTTTTAACAGGTTCAATTATCTCTTTTTTTATTCGCTCGATTCGATCTTCTAATTCTTCTATTCTTTTCATTGCCGCAAAATATTCAGGTAATTCAGTTTCACTGATCTCCCATAACTTAGATTCTACTAGATTATCAATTTCAGTCTCTCTATCTTTGTATTGTAAACCAGATCCTTCAGGAATCACAATCTGAACGTGACCTTCGAAACCTACAGTCCCTCCCTCAACCATTGGTTTTTTCAATCTCAAGCAAATTTTATTCAAATCTAGTCGTGCATTAAAGTTATCTAAAGCAGCGATAACTACATCTGCCTCTTCATATACAGACATAGGTAATTTTTGGAGCTTTTCAAAATAATAGTCAACTTTCAAGTATGGATTTATTTCTTTCAATCTCTCCGCCGCAACTTCGGCTTTCGGTCGTCCTTCATCTCCCGGTTTAAATAACATTTGACGTGATAAATTCGATGTTTCAATAGTATCTAAATCCACAAGAATCAGTTTGCCAATGCCCATCAGAGCGAAATCTTTAGCAATTTCACAGCCTAAAGCCCCTACTCCAATAATTAGGATACAACCATCATCTAATATGTCTTGAGACCAACCATCTATTAATTGTTGTCTCGCAAACATACGAGATTTAAAAAAGTCCTCACTTTCTCGTTCTGTCATCTTTAAATTAAGAGTTTATGATTAAAATACTATAATTATGTAAATAAAATTAGTAATTATTTTTAAAAGAAATTAGAATCTCTAATAAAATTTTATTTTATTTTTTCTTTTTTTTAGCAACTTCTTTAAGCATCTTTTTTATATCATCAATTTTTTCTCTTTCTTTAACGCTTTTTAGTTCTTCTACTTTCTTTCTCTTTTCATCTTCTCTTCTTGCCAATTCTGCAATAAGATCTTCTTTTAATCTAATTAACCCTCCCATTTTTTTGCTAAATTCTTGTGCTTCTTTCTTGATTTGAATTTTTTGTTGTTCTGCCTCAGTTCTTTGTTTTTTTCTTCGATCTTCAATTAAAGTAATTATATCACCAGCTAAATCTCCAACTTCTGCTATAGTTTGCTGCAACTCAGACTCTTTTTGATTTCTCTGATACTCTTCTAAAGATTTTTGTTTTTCTAATTGTTCATAGATAGATTGAATCCTCAATTCTTCCTTCTTTACTCGGTCTTCTAATATCTTTATGTTTTTTATTTCATTTTGAATATATTTTACTTCCTCATCCCAACCAATTTCTTTGAACTTTTCAATAGCCAAGTTAAAATTCTCATAGGATTGTTCAAAATCATGATATGCGGCCCATTTCTTTCCTTCATCAATTAGATTTAAGCCTTCATCTCTTAGTCTATCTGCTTGTTCTCTTTTTAAATATAACACTCTATACTGCCTTAGTTGTTCTTGTTTTAATTTTTCTTGTTCTATGCGTCTCCTTCTTACTTCCTCTTGAAATAATATATATTCATTTTGTCTTTGTAATCTAGCCTGTTCTTCTATTCTTTTCCTTTCAATGAAATTTGCTTTCTCTAGTTGTAAATCGTTAATTAAATCATTCAAATGGGTGATTTCAGGTTGCCAACCGATATTTTCAGCTAAAAAGTCTCTTGCTTGAGTATATAATGCTATTGCGGAATCATAATCAGGAGTATGTCCTTTAAGGTGACTTTGAGCTTTTTCTAAAAGTGAATAAGCAGCTTCTCTTTGGTTCATTTGTTCCTGAATAACTCTCTCCCTTTCTTGAAGTGCTAATTGATGAGCTATTTTCTTTTCTCTTTCTTGTCTTTGTCTTTCTTCAATAATTGCTTGTAATTGTCTTTCTTCTTCTAATCGTTCTAAGTCCCTTTGATATTTTAATACTTCTGTCTGTTCTTTTTGTTTTTTAAGTTCTGCAATCTTAGATATCGTATTTTCAATAGATTCGGTTGGAAATTGTAATTGATTTAATAATAAACCAGCCTTTCTATAACTTTCTAATGCACCATTATAATCTAATCTTTTTGAAGCATTTTCAGCTTCATCTAAAATCTTAAATGCTTCTTGTTTTCTTTTTTCTAAGATTCTTTTCCTTTCTTCGATTTCTAATATTTGAATTTGTTTTGATTTCAAACGATCTCTCTCACTATTGATACTTTCAGCAATTTTACTTTGGAATTCTCGTTCTTCTCTTTCTTTTTGAATTGCCAGCTCTAATTCATTCTGCTTTTCTAGTTGATGCTCTTTTTTCTTCTCTTGAACTTTATGAATCATCTCTCTTATAGATTCAGTTGGGAATTGAATTTCGTTCAAAATTATTTCAGCATTACGGTAATATTCAAGGGCTTTATCATACTGCCCATTTTTCATAAAAATCTCTGCTTCTTCTAAAAGATTGAATGCATCCTCTTTTCTCTTTTCCATATAAGCATATAATTCTCTCTGCTTCACAAGCTGCTGTTCTTTTGTTTTCCTAATCTTATCTCTAATTTTTGACCGTTCATTAATATCTTGTAGGAATAAAAATTCTTCTCTCTCTTTTTTAATTTGGTTTTCAAATATTTTTTGTTTCCTTAAATTTTCTTCTTTAATTTTATCCTGGATTTTATGAATCATTTCTTTAACTGCTGCTGTTGGAAATCTAATTTCATTTAAAATTAATTCAGCCTGACGATAATTTTCAATAGATTGTTCATAATTGCCTTGATTTAATAAGTTTTCTCCTAAATCCATTATTTTAAAAGCTTCTTTCTTACGATTTTCCATGTAGAGTTTTAAATCTTCTAATTTTTGAATTTCGATTTTTTTTTCTTGAATCCTTTCTTTTTCTTTTTGTAAATATTCAGCTATTTTTATTTGGAATTGTTCTTCTTCTTTTTGTCGCTTGATGACCATTTGCTGTTCTAATTGTTTTTCTTTTTCTTTTTCTAATTGTCGATATTTTACTGTTTGAATTGTTTCTTGTAACACCTTTAGATATTCACTAGTCCATCCAATTTCCCTTAAAATTTCTATTGCTTTTTGATAATTTTCTATAGCATTACTAAATTGTTTATGGGTGAGTAATAGATCTCCTTCCTCAATTAAATTAAAAGCATTTTCTTGCTTAGATAAATTATGTGCGGATATAATTCTTTGTGTTTCTAAGAATTCTTGTTGTTCTAATGCTTTAACTCTTTCAGATTCTCTACGACGTTTAATTTTCTCTATAAAAGCATAATCTGCTTTCTCTTTTTCAATTTCCATTTGGAAGGTTTTTTGTCTTATTAATTCCTTTTCCTTCCTTTTATTTTCAATATCTTGTATAGCTCTTTGAATTATCGGGATTTCTTCATTCCATTGTATTTGAGCAAAAATATTTGCCATCCTATGATACAGTTCAATAGTATCATCTAAGTTACCTTGAGACAGTTGCTCATGAGCTTTATCCAACAAATTAAATGCTTCTTCTTTTCTCTCTTCGCGATGGGTTAATTCTTGTTCTCTTTCTCTAAATGCAATTTCTTTTTGTTTTAATTTATCACATTGAGCTTTCATCATCGTAGAAATTTGATCTTGAAAATCTTTATCTTGTTTTTCTCGCTCAAGTGTTTTCTGTAATTCCCTTTGTTTCTCTAATTCTAATTCACGTTTTTTAGTTTCAATCTCAAAAATCGAATTTTGGATCAAGCTAACTTCCTCATCCCACTTTATTTCGGTAAATATTTTTACCGCTTCATGGTATAATTCAATTGCTTTGTCAAATTCTCCTTCTTGAATGTAGTTTTGTGCTTTCTCTAATAAATCAAATGCATCTTTCTTTCTTTTTTCAGCTAATAACTTAAAATCTTCTTGTTCTTTCAACCATTTTTGCTTAGCTTTCATTTTTTCCTCTTCAATTTTTAAATTTTCTGAAATTTCTCGTTGAAATATGAGATCTTCTTGTTGCTTTCTAATTCTTGTTTCAAATTCCTTTTGTTTAGAAAGATCATCTTCTCTATTCTTTTGTTGAATCTTTTGAATCATTTCTCTGATAACCCTTGTTGAAAAGCCGACTTCATTTAGAATTAATTCGGCTTGACGGTATTTTTCAATGGATTGTAAATATTGGTTTTGATTTAACAAATTCTCGGCATCATCCATTAATTTAAATGCTTCTTCTTTACGACTTTCTATTTTATCTATTAATTCTTCTCTCCTTTGAATTTTAAATTCTTTTTTCTTGATCCTCTCTTTTTCTTTCTGAATAGAGGTTGAGATTTTTGATTGGAATTCTTCTTCTTCTTTTTGCTTCTTAATTAATAATTCTTGTTCTAATTGCTTTTCTCTTTCCCTTTCTCGTTTTCTTTCATTTATAGCCTGAGTGGTCTCTTGTAACAGTTTCAAATATCCATGGGTCCACCCTATTTCTGTTAAGATTCCTATTGCTTTCCTATAATTTTCTGTAGCCTTACTGAAATTTTCTTCTTGAAGCAATATATCTGCGTTACCAATTAATTTAAAGGCACTTTGTTGTTTAGATAAATTTTTTGTTGAAATTTCTTTTTGTTGTTCGATAATCTCTGCTTTTTCCATCTCTTTTGCTAATTCTCTTTCTCTCTGTTTTTTAATTTTCTCTACAAATGCTCTATTTACCATTTCTTTTTCAATTGACTTCTGAATTTCTTTTTGTTTTAAAATCTCATTTTCCCTAATTTTATTTTTAATATTTTGAATTGTTTTTTGGATTATTGGAATTTCATCAATCCATTGAATTTCTGCAAAAATATTAGCGACATCATAATAAATCTCAATTGCATACTCTAACTTACCTTGAAGAACAAGATTTTGGGCCTTATCTAATAAATAGAAAGCCTCTTCTTTTTTTTTCTCGCGATGAGCAAGTTCTTCTTCTTTTTCTCTTAAAATTATCTCTCTTTGTTTTAATTTGTCACGTTGAGTTTTCATCATTTTAGTAATTTTTTCTTGAAACTCCTTTTCTTGTTTTTCTTTCTCAAGAGTAGTTTGTAATTCTATTTGTTTTTTTATCTCAGCTTCACGTTTTCTATTTTCAATCTCAATAATAGAATTCTGAATCAAACGTATCTCATTGTGCCATTGAGCATCTGCGAAAAAATTCATAGCATACTGAAGTATTTCGATTGCCTTATCAAAATCTCCTTGTTTTACATGGTCTTGCGCCTCTTCTAGAAGAACAAAACCGGCTTTTCTTTTATCTTCTTGCTCTTTTAATTCTTCCTCATGTTTTCTAAAAACGATCTCTTTTTTTCTTAATTTTTCACGTTCTACTTGTAATTGTTTGGCAATTTGTCTTTGAAATTCTTCTTCTTTTTTATGTCTCTCTATTGCTTTTTGGAACTTTTTCTGTTTTAAATCAAGTTGTTTCCTTCTTAATTGTTCTATTTCATTAATAGATTTTTCAATTAATGGTATCTCATCAGTCCATTGAATTTCAGCAAAAATTTTTCCCGCATTTTGATAAGCATTAATAGCGTTTTCAAAATCTCCTCGTGTAATGTAATCATGAGCATCATCCATATAATTAAAAGCAACACTTTTGCGTTGTTCTCTATATTTTATTTCGGCATCTCTTTCTTTTAATTCAATTTCTTTTTGCTTTAACCTTGCTCGTTCTTTATCTATCTGTTCAGAAATTTTTCTCTGAAATTCTAATTCTTGTTCTTTTCTTTCTTTGATTCCTCTTTGCTCTTCTTGTTGCTTTTTGAGCTGAGATTGCTTAATCTTACGAACATTTGTTATAGTAGTCTTTAGTGTGCTAATATAATGTTCCCATCCTGCCCCTAACTCTTTAAGCTTTTCTAATGCATTTTGATATTCATTTATTGCTTTATCAAAATCTTTTTCTTCTTGTAATATTTTATCTGCTCTCTCTAATATTGTAAAAAACTCATTTTCTTTCTTTTCTTTTTCTTTTCGCTTTTGTTCAAGTTCTTTTCTCCTAAGCTCTAAATCTTGAGTAGATTGCAATAATTGTTCTTGTTGTTTTAAAGATATCGATTCTTGAAGTTTCATTAGTTGACCTTGTCTTATTTCCTTTAATTGGTCCGATTTTTGTTCTCTTTTCTGTTTTTCTTTGACATCATTTATTAAATTAATAATAGGTTGAATATAAGCATCCCATTCTATTGATTTAAGCATTTCAATTGCTTGATTAAACATTTGGTTTGCTTTATCGTAATTATTATCCCTTTCGAACATTTTTCCAATATCTATTAGATTAAACGCCTTTGTCTGAATTTCCTCTTCTTGTTTCTTTTTCTCTTCAAATACAGTTAATTTTTGCTTTTTTAATTCTGCTTCTGAAGTTATACTAGGTTGTTTTAACTCAGCTTTACTCTTTATTGCTTCGGAATCTTGTGCTTGTTGAGCTTGAAATTTCTGAAAGTTTTTACGATCCATTTTAAGCTTTTCAATTATTATTTGAATATTACGCGTTTGTTCAGTCCAACCAATAGAGTTTAATAATTCGACAGCCCTTTCATAATTCAGTATTGCATTATCGAATTTTTTCTTTTGTTCATATAATTTTCCTTTATCAATAAGTGCAAATGCTTCATTTTGTATTTCTTCCTCTCGTTTTTTCATTGCTTTATAAGTTTCTATTCTTTCTATTTTTTCAGGAGTTGCTTTTTCTCCAAACATACTGACAATTTGAGGTTGCTCTTCTGTTTTTTCTCGAATATATTGTTGAGAAGGATCTAATTCTTTTTGCCGAAGTATCTTTTTCTCCTGCTCTATATTATCAGAGATAATCTTAATCTTTGTATTTAAATTGTTTAATTGAGTATTAGACCAACCTGCTTGAGTCAGGAGGGCTATAGCTGAACTATATTGTTTGATAGCATCTTCAAAAAAACCATCAGATTCTAATTTTTTTGCACCATCTAATAACGCAAATGCTTGGTCTTGTAATTGCTCAATTTGAGTTTGTGTTTGAGTATATTGATATAATTTGTCTTGTTTGAGATACTTATTTAATTCTTGAATTCTATCATAAATATCTTGAATTCTGTGAGTTAAATATCCACTTTGCTTAAGAAGTTCTCCTGCTCTTTCGTAATTTACAATCGCTTTCTCTACATTCCTTTCCTCTTCAAGTTTTTGAGCTAATTCTAACAAATTTAAGGCTTCTTGAGCTAAATTTTCAGGATTTTGCATTTTAATATTAATCCTTTTATACTTAATTTAAAAAATAATCTATTTTGATAAACAATCTTTTTTATTACGTTAAACTAAGTAATTAAACTTTTTATATTGTTATAATTATTTTAACTATAGATAATTAAAAACGATAAAGGTTCTTAAATTTCCGAGAGAATTTATCTCATTTATAATTTCATAAACTAATAAGAAAGGGAGAAAAGCATTAATAAAATAATTATTAATTTTGAACCCATTTCCAGAAGAATTCACTATTTGGATGATAAGCCAATATATGACCTTTTATTGAAATTAAATTTGCCAATTAGATCCATATGTGGTGGCTTAGGTACATGTGGAAAATGTAAAGTCTTAATTCAGAAAGGCAGTGAGTGTTTAAATCAAATAACTAACGCAGAAAAGAAATTTTTAAGCAACGAAGATCTTGAAAGTGGATATAGATTAGCATGTCAAACTAAAATTAATGATAAATATATAGATATGTTACAAGAGCTTAAACCGCCTCAATTTCGTATTTTCTTACCTAGTGAACTATTATTTGAAGATTTCAATATTCTAACTTTTGGAATTAGGAAAGAAACTATCTTAAATCCAGCAATAAAGAAATTTTTCCTCGATATTAAAAAACCAACATTAGATGAGCCTATTCCTGATTTTGAAAGGGTAATTGCTGAAATAATTGCTAAAGATAATACTATTAAAGAAGATCAAATTGAAATTGATTTTAATTTAATAAATAAACTACCTAATATTTTAAGAGAGAATAACCATAAAATTACTCTAACTTTATGGAATGATAATGAGATTATAGAATGTGAACCTAGTGACACAACAGAAAATAACTATGGCATTGCATTTGATATTGGAACAACTACAATTGTAGGATATTTAATCAATCTAGATAATGGAAAAGTCTATTCATTAGCTTCAAAACTAAATAGCCAAACAGCTTATGGAGAAGATGTAATCACACGTCTTTCTTTTATTAAAAATGATGAAAATGGGCTACAAAAGTTAAATTTAGCTGTTTTAAATGACTTAAATAATATCATTTCAAAAGTTTGTGAAAAGAGTAAAATTAAATCTTCCCAGATTTATGAAGCTACCATTGTTGGGAACTCAGTTATGCACCATATTTTTTTAAATTTGGATCCAATAAATATTGGATTGAGTCCTTATATCCCTGTGATTCAAAAAGGGATGAATATAAAGGCCAGAACTTTAAATTTAAAAATATTTAAAAACGGATATGTATATACAGTACCAATAATTGCAGGATTTATTGGAGCAGACACCGTTGGTGTAATACTTTCATCAAATATCAACTCACAGAAAGATCTTACTTTAGCTATTGATATAGGAACCAATGGGGAAATTATTTTAGGAAATCGTAAATTCTTAGCAACAGGGTCGTGTGCAGCTGGCTCTGCTTTAGAAGGAGCACATATTAGTGATGGAATGAGAGCTGCTGCTGGAGCTATAGATACTATAAAAATCGATCCTCAAAATTTTGATGTTTCCTACAGCACAATTAAAAATAAAAAGCCAATTGGTATTTGTGGTTCTGGTTTAGTTGATGCTATAGCAGAGATGTTAAGATCAAAAATTCTTACAAGGAGTGGTAATTTTAACAAAGAATTCATTGATCAAGAGAGAATTCTTAAAAGAAATAATAATATTGAGTTCATAATAGCTAAAAGAGAAGAAACCTCTATTGGAAAAGAAATCAAAATATCTCAGAATGACATAAGGCAAATACAAATGGCAAAAGCAGCCTTTTATTCTGGTACTAGACTTATATTAAAGCATTTAGATACTAAACTAGAAATAAAACGAGTATTTTTGGCGGGTGCTTTTGGTAATTATATTAATAAATATAATGCAAAATTTATTGGAATGATTCCAGATATTTCAGATGAAAATATTTTTCAAATCGGGAATGCTGCTGGAACTGGCGCTCAATCCCTCTTATTGAACAAAGATTTAAGAGAAAAGGTTAAAAAATTATTAAAAAAAATCCAATATATTGAAATCGCTACAAAAGAAGAATTTCAAAAAGAATTTACAAATGCCATGTACTTTCCTCACTTTACTCTTGAACTTTTCCCTACTCTGAAAGAATATAATAACATTCCAAAAAGATGAAATCAAATCACCTAATTAACTCATTTTAATGATTAGAATTCCATTTTACTTTATGTAAAAGTATTTAAATTTTTAATTTATTTAATCTTTAATTTAATTTGTGTAATAAAATTAAATAAATTCTTAAATATCATTTACAATAATAATTTATATACAAAATTAAAAATATCAATATAAATAATTGTGATCAGTGATGTCAAGTTTTAAGCTAAAAGTTCTATTAACTGGTGCCGCGGCTGTAGGTAAAACATCACTCGTTCAGCGCTTTATAAAGAATAGGTTTCAAGCAAATTATAAATTAACTGTCGGTGTTGATATTTTAACTAAAGATGTTGAGTTTCGACAAGGAGAAATTGCTACATTAAGCATTTGGGATATAGGTGGACAACAAAGGTTTGAATTTATACGTAGCACATTTTATAAAGGAGCCGCGGGGGCATTATTAGTATTTGATTTAACAAGGGAACAAACATATACAGAAACTAGAAAATGGCTCACAGAAATCCGTCAATTTGCAGGAGAGAATATCCCCTTTGTATTAATTGGAAATAAAGCTGATTTGGTTGAAGATGTAGGAATAGTCATTGATCGTAATGATGCAAGATCATTTGCCGAAAATGAGGGTAGTATTTATATAGAAACTTCGGCAAAAACAGGTGTAAGTGTAGATGAGGCATTTACTGAACTTACTGGTCGAATTATTGATTCCAGAACTCATTAATTGATTTAATCTTTTTCTTACTAAAATAATTTTAAAAATAACTATAAATTACTTCGGGATCTAATTAAATCCCTCTTTACAATAGAATTTATTAAGATATAGACGTTTAGATAAAAAATTAAAAATCATTGATTAATCTTCAAATCTAGTTGTGTCTAAAATTTCATAAAGATCATCGTGTATTAAATTAATCGCGTCTATTAGATTTTCTTTTTCTACAACTATAGAAAGACTTAAATCTTCAGTACTTTGAGTTAAAGCTTTAACATGAATATTTTTCTTATCTAAAGCTTGAAAAATTAAAGCTTTAGTGATATTTTCTAAAATTTTTGTACCTGTGATATTTATAACAGCAACATCTTCAAAATTAATTTCAAAAAAATTTGAGAAGTATTCAGATTTATTTAAAGCATCAATTGCTTTTTTTGAATCCTCTCTTTTTACTATAAATGAAGTACTAATTTCTGAAGCACTTTGGGCAACTAATGATACACTAATATTATTTTTACTCATTACTTTAAAAATTTTAGCTAAAACTCCTGGAACATCAACTAAACTTCCGGAAGAAATGGTTATTACAACAACATCTTCCACAGCAGAAAGTCCTTTTATTTGGTCTTTATCTGAGTATTCAGAAATTTTAGTAAAATCAACTTTTTCTAATGGTTTATCAAAATTTCTGATTTCTAAAGGGATTTTACTTTTTTCTATGGCTTCTAAGCATTTTGGGTGGAGAATTTTAGCACCAAAATTTGCGATATGTTTTGCTTCATTGTAATCTAAATTTCTAATTAGTGAGGATTCGGGTGTAAATTTTGGGTTTATTGCCATTAAACCATCAACATCTTTCCATAAAATAACTTTAATATCCTTATCGTTTCCCATTTCATAAAGTGAATGTGCTATAATAGTTGCTGTATAATCTGATCCACCTCTACCTAAGGTTGTAATATACCCTATTTTATTTCTACCAATAAAACCTGTTAAACAGATAATAGTATCTTTTCTCGGATTCTCTAACAAAGGAATTAATAACCTTTTAATTCGTGAATTTGTTAATTCATATAGGGGGTAGGCATTATTAAATTCATCATTTGTTATAATAATTTTATTTGCTGGTATGAATACTGAATCAATCCCATTACTTAAGAGATATTGATTGAGTATATATGTTGAGAAGAATTCACCAAAGCTTAAAACATAATCTTTATAATAAGGTTCTAAACCAAATTCTCTTATATCAGCAAAAGCATCCTCTAACTCACTTAATTTATCATCAATCCATTCTTTAACTTTAATGTAATGTTCAGAATCTTCTGAAAATATTTGCTCAACTATATCTATATGTTTTTTTTCGATCAAAGCTACATTTTTATCCACTTCTATAGGATCTTCCAAATTCTGAGCTGTTTTCTGAAGTAAATCGGTTATCCCTGAAAATGCTGAAACAACAAATATTTTTTTTGAGTTGTTATAAATGTCAGTAATCTTAAGAATTTTTTTAAAAGTATGTCTATCAATTAAACAGGAACCCCCAAACTTCATAATAACAATTGTCATGTTAAAAATTCCGAATAGATCGATTCTCTATTAAGTATTATTATTCTAAAGTATGAATATTAATTATACTTTATTGAGTAATATTCTAAATTTAAATAAAATTAAGAAATAAGATTAATTAATTTTATCTTTAAAATCTGATTGTTTGATATTAATTTGATTAGTGCTTTCTTAGAAGTGAAAAATAATGGAATCCATAATCCAGTTGCTAATAAGCAAAATAATAAAGAAGTGGCCTAATTATTTAAAAGTTTTTGTAATTCTTGAATTTCATCATCGATTTTCTTTTCTAAAAGAACTAATTTGCTTTTCTTTTCCTTGAGTTCATCAGCAGTAATTTCTCCTGTAAGTTCTTTTATTTCAAAATCTAAGGATATCTTAGAAACGTTTGCCTTTTTTATCTTTAAATCTAATAAGGTCTTCTTCAAGTTTCCTTTTTGTTTATTATCCATAATTGGAGCAAGTTGTGGAGTTTCTAAAATTTTCTGAGGAGGTGTTTCGGGAACATCTGATTTAGTAATTTTTGATGGTTCTAATTGCTGGTTAGATATTATTGGTACTTGAGTCTGTTTTTGAACACTTGTTTTAGGAATTTCTGGTGGCATTACGGGTTTTTTTACTTTTATAGGTTTTTGAGCGATTTTAGGAGCAGTAGCACTTGGAACTCTAGTTGGTCTAGTCTTTGGTTTTTCTTTAAATAATTGAGTTGGTGAAACAGATACTGGTGCCTTAGGCGGCTCTACATTTTTAACATGCCCATATGGAGCCGTCTTTAATTTAGTTTTTACATCTTCAGGTACAAATTCTACTGACTTTGGTCTTTGTTTAATCATAAAATCTTTTGGGTCTAATTTTAAACCCATATCCTCTTGTGCAATTTTAGGTGCTTTTTGCTTTTTAGGAGGAATGAATGCTGGTTTAGGCTCTGCTGTCATTCCAGCAGGTGGTGTAATAGGTGGTTTAGGTGCTTCTGGTTTCTTAGGAGATGGTGTAATAGGAGGTTTTGGTACTTCTGGCTTCTTAGGAGATGGTGTAATAGGAGGTTTTGGTACTTCTGGCTTCTTAGGAGGTGGTGTAATAGGAGGTTTTGGTACTTCTGGCTTCTTAGGGGGTGGTGTTATTGGTGGTTTAGGTGCTTCTGGTTTCTTAGGAGATGGTGTAATAGGAGGTTTTGGTACTTCTGGCTTCTTAGAGGGTGGTATTACTGGTGGTATAGGTGCATCTGGCTTCTTAGGGGGTGGTGTTATTGGTGGTTTGGGGGCTTCTGGCTTCGGTGTAATTGCTGGTTTTCTAGGAGTATCAGTCTCTAGTGGTGTTGCTGGTGTAGGTTGTGGTGCGCCTACCTTTTGTAGCATAGATTTAATCTTTTGTGCTTTTTCAAAAAATTCTCTTCCTAGTGAGTCATCTCCTAAATCAATACATAGATCACTTATTTTCTCAAATAGAAATGCTGCTTTATCGAAATCAGCAGATTCTAATGCTTTAACGGCATCCTCTGTTAATTTATCTCTTTCTAGAAGTGGTTTTAATAAAGGTGAAATCTCAGCACTCATATCTAAAATATCTGCTATAATTTGGATCATTTTATCTCGATTACTACTATCCTTAGCAATCATGGAATATGACTTTAAGTTAAGAATTTTTTCCATTTGTGAGGGATTTATAGCATCATCTAAATCCTGCTTATTTCCTATTACAGCAGTATGGGCATGTGGGGCTTGTTCTTTAATTAATTCTAAGAAGAATTTGCTTTTTTCTACATTTTCTAATGTAGAATCAGTTACTAATAGTACAGCGTCACTTCCTTTAATAAAATTATTCCAAAGGTAACTAAATTGTTCTTGTCCAGCAAAATCCCAAAGATGAAAATATAATTTGCCAATTTTTATTGTAGCGATATCTCCTGTTATAGTTGGTATGTGTTGCATAGGAATTTCTTCTGCTTTTATCAATCTTGTAATTGTTGTTTTTCCAACCCCAGAAAAGCCAATAAGAGAAATTTTAGGTCTTAAATTTCTATGAATAGAATCTATTGTTGGATCAAAAACTTCGAAGGTTTTAGCATCAAATCTATGTTGTAAAATATCTTCAAATAGGTTTAAGAATTCTTTTTTACATCTTATTAATTCTTTCTTTATATTGTCAAAATTATCAGTTAAACCAGTGACAAACAGAAAAATTAATTCCAAATCCTTTTCAGTTATATAAGATACCCTAAATTTGAAATAATCATGATATTGAATCTTGTTTCCTCCTCTACCGAAAGCATCATCCATGATTTCTGAAACAAGTGTATTAAAAATTTCTTCTTTTAAAGCTTTACCAAAATGTCTGTAATATAAAAGTTCATTACCTTTATATATGTATACTTGTCTTAAAATAGCAATTCACCAAAATAATTAAATTATAATTTTATAAGGATCAATCGGAAATAAGTTTTACTAGATCTTTAATAATTGAATATTTATCTTGTTTAATTTGTTCTCTTTTTAATGTCTCTTCGATTTTTGAGATTTCTTTGGAAAAATCGAAAACTGTAAATTTTTTAATTTCTTTCTCTTTAGAGCTTTCACTTAATTTTTTTAAAAATACACTGATACTTGGCATAAACTTTGCTAAATTTACATTTAAATCTAGTTTTGATATTAAAATTAATTCTTCACTGAAAGAAAATAAATAATTATACTTCTGGGCTTCTAGAGTAAATGAATTGATTCGGTTTAACTTTAACTCATTAGCAATTTCTTTAGAACTTGCAATTAAAGAAATGATTTTTTGTGGAATGACTTTTCCTTTAGCAAATTCTTTAATTAAAGAATCTAACACTATTCCATACTTATTTGCTATAGCACATTCAGCTTTTAAATCAGATTTAAGTTGAGAGATAATTTCCTCGTAATTAATTTGAATCATTATTAAGAGATGTTGTTTTTTAATAAATAATGTAAAATTATTTATTTATATTTATTTAAAAATAAAGCTCTATAAAATAAGATTTTAATCAAACTCAATAGCATATTAGATTGAAAATATTTAGATCTCATTTTACGGAAAAAGAGTCTGATATAACAATTATTTCAGAATCGAAAAATGCGATATTAAGAGCAAAAGAAGCGTTTTATTATCATAGAAATAATTTAGAAAAATTCTTATTAGAAAATAATGATTTTCTTATTTCTTTTTCTCCAGTAAAGGTTATAACTGATTTAAAAATTATTAATCTGATGGCAAATGCAGCGGGTATCTGCAATGTAGGACCTATGGCAACAGTAGCAGGAGCTTTTGCAGATCTAATGATAGAATCTATGAAAGTTAAGGATGAGAATGATTTTATTCCTGTTAAAATCGCACTTGTTGAAAATGGTGGTGAAATTGCTATTGAATCTGAAAAACCTTTGAAAATAGCACTTTATGCCGGATTTAATGAATTAAATTTAAACTTGGGATTTTTAATTAAAAAGCATGATTGCCCCATAGGAATTGCTACAAGTTCTGCAACAATAGGTCATGCAATTAGTCTTGGTCAAGCAGATGTAGTTACAATTTTTGCAGAAAATGCCACTTTAGCAGATGGAGCTGCTACAGCGATCGGAAATTTAGTGAAGGGAAACGATATTGAAGGATCTATAAAGAAAGGCTTAGATGCTGTTAATGATGTTGATGGTTTATTTGGCGCCTTTATTTACAGGAAAGGTAAAATTGGGCAAATAGGAAAAATCCCTCAATTAATAAAAATTGAAGGTAACACAACAAAAATATTGAAAGAAAAAATTGAAGATTATTTTCCAAATGATTTTGAGTTTATTAAATAACCCAAAATGTAGGTGTTTCCTCTCCATTCTCAGTCATTGAAGAACAAATCTTATTTAAATAATCCAGAGTATAATATATTTCTTCTTCTTCCTCCGTCAACTGCCCAAACAACTCAAAATCTTTATTAATTATATAAACCCCATCAAATATTATATAAACATCCGTGTTATACTCTCTCTTTATTTCTTGTAAAATATTTGTTCCATTTTCATCAAAATGGTTTTCTGGGGGAAATAAATCAATATCATATTTCAAGAAATAATCTGTTTCATTATAAAGAAGAGCTTCACTTCTATTGTCAAATGGATAATCATAATATTTAAAAATATAACTCCAACCGAATTCTGAAATAATTACATTTCTATTAGAAGTATAACGAGAGTACCATCTGATATTAGATACATCTCTTCTCTTTAAATTGAAAACTTCAAACGCAATAGAATCATAAAAACAAGTGGAAAATAATGAAAAGGATACTAAAAATAAAATTAATATTTTCAATTTTATTGCTCTTATGGAACCAATCTTAATTAGTTTATAAATATATGACACAAATCCAATCACAATAGCAGGAGGAATTAAATATAAAATTCTCTGCCAAATCATATTGCTTAAAAATAAGATATTAAAAATAAAACCCGCGGCTAAAAGAACCAAAAGACCTATAGACCATAAAAACAATGGCTTTCCTTTTGGTTTTTTTTGATATAATACAAAACCCCAGATTGCAAAAGAACTAATAATTAGGATTTCAGCAACATAAAAGATATTCACTATATGAAAATTAAACCAAAAGAGGTTTGCTATTAAAAAAAGAAGAGTAAACGAGATAGTTATACTAAATATTAGTGGAATTATTATTTTGTCTTCTATTTTCTTATAATATCTACTTCTTTTCCCTGTTATTATTAATTTATACCTTCCTTTTGTGAAAATAATTGATTTTTGTACCCTCCATAAAAAAAATATTCCTATTATTCCTCCCATGATTGCGCCTAAAATAAGTAGCTGAATTGGAAAATCAAATGGAATAAAAAACCAATAATGACCAGAGCCTATACCAAATAAGTTTAAAATTAAAAATATACCAATTAATCCACATAGAAATATAAAATCAACTCCCCGTCTATAATCTTTTATAAAATATACAAAATATAACCATAAAAAGGAAATTAATAAAACCATAGATGTAACAACATGCGTAAGAACAGCACTAATAAAAATTAAGATTATTAGAATGTAAAATAAAAATATATCTTTTAAAATAAGGTTTTTAGAGGGTCGTTCGGGTTGAATAAAATCCTGCAATCTTACATATAGAAGAAAGAAAATTGCTAGGCATTTGATCAGAGCTGAGCCGGATGGCCAATATTGAAGCATCATAGTAGAAAAACCTAATGAAGAGAATTCTAATATAAATACACCAAAAATTGCTAAGTTTCTATTTCTGAAGATTCTCATGAGAATATTATAAAATATTAAGGCGGATACAAAAAATGTATAAAAAACAAAATATCTTGGAATTAGCAAATGATTTATTCCCGAAAAAAAATAAATCACAGCTCCAAATATATTTAAACCCATAGTTCCATGATATCCTTCTAAAGGTAAATAATTAATGTCAGTTATTATTCTACTATTAAGAACATGGAGCCATGGATCTGTCCCTCCAAAATAGCTAACTTTAACAATATATGAGATGCAGATTAAGAATATAAAAACTATCAATAAAAGGGCATTAACAGAAATTAGCTTTTTAAAGTAGTTAAATAAAGAAAAATTAATTAAATTTCGATCACTTTGTATTGACGATATTTCACTTCTAAGAAATTTATATGGCCCATTTTTAAATTCAGAGTAAATAATATAAAATATTATTGGAAAGAATAAAATAATTATTGCACAAAAGAAAAAAGTCCCGGTTAAAGGAACTCCAAACCAATAACCAATATATCCTGTAAAGATATAGAAAACTGAATTAATAATAATAGTCAAACTCAGTTTCTCTAAAAAATTAAAAGATTTTTCTTTAAAAAAAATAAAAAAAATGGGATAAGTAGGTAAGAATAGTATGGTAAAAATTGTACTAAAAGCAATTGCTATTTGATAAATGAAACCCAACAGGAACATATCCGATATTCCAATAATTTCATCAATATTAACTAACTTAAGAAGGATAATTCCTAAAGATATTAAAGAAAGAATGAAAATAAATAAATTCTTTCTGGATTTGACCTTAAAAAGTATTTGATTCAATCTAAGCCTATTCATATTTCTTAGTTAATTTTTAAATTAACGTTATACTTTTTACAATACCATATAAAATAATCTCTTAAGCCTTGTTCCTGATCATATTCCGGTTGAAATCCAATTATTCTTTTGGCTTTAGAAATATCAGCGTAACTGTGTAAAATATCACCTGGTCTAGGATCAGTGTAAATTAGTTTTAAATTCTTTTTATTTGTAATATTTAGAATTAATTTTGCAAGATCGTTTAAAGTTATTGGAGAACCAGCGCCTACATTTAAGATCTCTCCTGAAACATCATGTTCAGCGGCCATTAAATTTGCTTGGACCACATCTTTAATGTATGTAAAATCTCTTGATTGTTCGCCATCACCAAATATTATCAAATCTTCATTATTAATGATTCTTCCTAACCAAATTGCGATAACACCACTATATGGAGAATCTTTTTGCCTTGGACCAAAAACGTTGAAATATCTTAATGAAATTGTTTTTAATCCATAAACCTGGTGAAATGCCTGCATATATGCCTCACACGCTAACTTTGATACTCCATAGGGAGAGATTGGTAATCTTGGCATATCTTCTTTCTTTGGTAAGGTAGGTGTATCACCATATACAGAAGAACTTGAAGCAAAGATAATTTTTTCTACATCTTTTTTTCTAGCAGCGTTTAATAAATTTAAAGTGCCATTTACATTGACATCATTGCAAGATTCTGGCATTTTTACTGATTGAGGGACACTAGTGAATGCTGCTTTATGAAATATAATATCAATATCTTTTAAAATATCTAATAAAAAGTTTATATCTCTTATATCTCCCTTATGAAATTGAAATTTTTTATTTTTCAAAGCTTCTTCTAAATTTTCAATCCTACCGTTAAATAGATTATCTAAACCAATTACTTCTGCTCCAATTTCTAATAATTTATCTGTTAAATTACTTCCTATAAAACCAGCAGCTCCAGTTATTAAAATGCGTCTACTTTTCCAAAAGTCACTTGATCTGGGTAAGGTCATTGGTATTTCAACAAAAAAACTTAAATTATTTACCTTTTATTAAAAAAATCCTATTTTTTTATTAAATTATATTTTATCATAAAAAATTTCATATCATATAAAAATGTTCATAAAAAATAAATTTTTATAGGTAATTATTAAGTTCCTTAATCTAAATCATTTAAATATCTCATAAATCCTTCTTTATACTCTTTTGGACTTTTACTTGGTCTTTTTAATTCTGATCTAGAATAGATTTTGATTTTTATTAATACTAAGATTGGGCCTTTTCGGTTTTTAATTTTATCAATCGATTTTAATAAATCTTCGATGTTTTCAACTCGAACACCCCATTTATAATTTGATGCGAGCGCAATATTTACAAAGTCAACATTAGATGAATTAGTTGGTTGACCACCAGTAGATTCATGAGCTTCATTATCTAAAATAATATGGACAAAGTTAGAAGGTGAATTTTTTCCTATTGTTGTAAAAGAACCCATTTGCATAATAGCTGCGCCATCTCCATCAAATACTATAACTCTATTTTTTGGTTTGTGTAGCGCTATACTTAATCCTATCGAGCTGGCACACCCCATAGAACCAATATTATAAAAACTTTTATGATGATCTTTATTTCTTGATTCTCTATATTCATATAGCTCTCGTGTAATATAACCTGTAGTTGAAACAATGATTTCATCGTTGTTCAAATTATCCATAATCAATTGAATTACTTCTTCTATGGTTAGACTATAGTTATTTAATTGCTTAAATTTCACTTTATGCTCTTTAAAGAAACCTCTTCGAAAAACAAAAGCATATGGTCCTTTAATTTCATTGAAATAATTTAATGCTTTAATAAGTTCTTTTTTAACTACACTTAAATCTGGTTCCAATACGATATAAGGTATTTGGAGTGTGTCCAATAATGGTAATGTAATCTTTCCCATTTTTTTATGTTGAGGAGCATCAATTTTTCCAGGTTCACCACGCCATCCTATCATTAAAAGAATTGGAATGGAATATACATCAGGATCACATAAGGATGTAAGAGGATTAACAGCCTTACCAAGTCCAGAATTCTGCATATATACAATTCCTATTTTATTAGTTGCTAAATGATAACCAGATGCTAATGCAATAGCTTCGCATTCATTACATGCAACAATATTTCTTAGATCTTTACTATCATTATCAGCTAAGAATTTCATAAAATCTTTAAAAGTTGAGTCTGGAATTCCTGTAAAGAATGTAAAATTATTAATTTTTAGAATTTCAAAAAATTTTTCGCAAGAAATCATTTTATCCTATATTAACTACTATTTTACTTATTATTATTAAAATAATTTTTTACTCCTTCTAAATCTTCATAATCATCAATTTCGACACAGAATTCATTATAATAACAAGGTTTTAGAACAAGAGTATCCAGAATTTCATTTAAAGCATCTTCAGCATAATAATTTACTTTGTTATCATTTATAAATTTCTCTATTTGATTAAGCCAACTTAACATAAATTCCTTAGTGAGTTTGTATAACGGGGCTAAGAATGCAGCATTCTGTCCGAACAAATTAACTCCAATTTTACTTATTCTATCATTTAATATAATTGCTTTAAAGTCTTTTACTGGAGGAGGAATTTCTTTATTAACTAATACACAATTTTTATAACTCGATTTAAGTAATAATTTTACTAAATTTCCAGAAAATATTAAATCCCCATGAGAATATAAAACATCATCATTAATCATGTCTTTTACTAAATATATGGAATATATGTAATTTGTTTTGTCATGAAGTGGATTATTAATATATTGAACGTTAATTGAAGGATAATGTTCTATAATATGAGTTTTAATTTTCTCCTCAAACGGACCTGTTGGAATGATAAAATCTTTAAATCCATACTTAAGAATATTTTTTAATTGATGATCTAAAATTGTTTCATTATTACTTATTTTTACAAGGCATTTTGGCAAATTGTTGGTTAAAGGGGCTAACCTTTTACCTATCCCCGCATTTAATAATATAACTTTCATCTTATTTCTTCTAAAATATTTCTTAATTGAGTTTCTGTTAATAATCTCGGATTATTTTTAACTCTATCAAGATTAAAACCATTTTTTATAATTATTTCAATATCTTCTTGAGATTTTATTCCCAAATCCTGTAATTTTATTTCTAATTCAATAGCTACCATTAAATTTTTGATTTTTTCTTTTGATTCAATAAAACTAGAAACACCTATTATAGAGGCTAATTTACTCATAATATTTTTTACGTATTCAACTCCACGTGTATCTAATACATCATTTTCATTAACTCTCGAATTAAAGACAATCATAGAAGGTAAAGTCAAAGCTACTGCATGGCCATGAGGTACATTAAAACATGAGGTAATAGGATACGAAATGGCATGACATGCTGTTGTTTTTGTTACATTTATAGCTTTTCCAGCATAATTAGCGGCAAGTGCCATGTTGTATCTAGATTCTTCATTAGGATTATGAACAGCTTTTAATAAATTATTCATAACAAGCTCTATTGCTTTTTTTGCATATTCTTTTGATTCATCTGTAGAATTGATATTCCAATAAGATTCTATTCCCTGACTTAATGCATCCATACCTGTATAAGCAGTAACTCTCTTAGGGAGACTATATGTTAATTCAGGGTCTACGATTGCATAATCCGCATGTAAAATTTTAGGATCTGCTAAAGAATATTTTGTTTTTTTGATAAAGATAACGGTGAAATGAGTAGCTTCACTACCCGTTCCTGCTGTAGTTGGAATTAATATTAATGGAGTACCTTTTCTTTTAATTTTTAGTTTCTTTAAAAGAAAATCTTCAATTTCTCCTTTATTAGTAGAAAAAATTGATACACTTTTACCAATATCTAAAACAGACCCCCCTCCCATAGCTAAAATTAAATCATAATTACCTTTCTTAAATAAATTTAGCGCCTTTTTAATACCTTCAACTGTTGGTGTAGGTGCAATATCATTAAAATGAAAAAATTTACATTCATTCTCAATTATAAATTGGATTTTATCAACATTACCTTGTTCTAAAGGTGAATTACCTGTAATGTAAAAAATATTTTTAAAGTTATTTTCTTTTAAAATGCGTTTAAGATTTTTAATAGAGCCATTTTCAATAAATTCAATCATTTCATTATTCCACTTTTCGAAAAATAGTTAAATTAGCTTTTCAGCCAGTTCAAGATCTTTTTTATTATGAATCTCTATCCATCCTTTATGTATCTCTAGATTATGAACCTTAAAACCACGATCAATTATTTCTTGAATAAAATCATTAAAAGTAGCTTTCTCAATAGAAACAGCATGAAAACATCCTTTATTATTAGAACTACAATCATGAAATATTTTTTTTACTATATCAATACCATATTCAGAAAAATAAGCAATCCCTATGTATTCATAGTCTGCCATACTTTTATCTATATTCTTACCAATTCTTATTACTTCATTATCTCGAGAATATAATAATCTCCTTTGGTCAGATGGCTTATTCAATGTCATAACTAGATCTAATCTTTTGTCAATCTCATGTTTATGGTAAGCATAAGAATTATCAACAACCAAAACAATATCCTTTTTAGATTCTAAAAGAGAATTTATGATATGTCCATCAAACAATATATCTGAATTTATATAGATAAATCCCCCTTCCATTTCACTTTCTGCTCTAAATAAAGAATATAATAATCCATAATCTTCATAATTCTCATTATCAATATATTTGACTCCTGGAATATCAATAAGTTCTTTTTTAAATCCCCTAACAACAATAATGTTATAAATACCGCAGCTATTTAAAGTTTCTATTTGTCTTTGAAGAATTGGTTTTCCATTGATTTTTATCATTGATTTAGGAATTTTGAAAATTGGTTCTTTACCTGCTGCGGGTATGATTACACGTGTTTTTCCTTTAGAATATTTCATATCTTTTTCTTTTACTTCAAGAAAACCTACATCTTTAAAAATAGTATTAACAGAACTGCACATAGGTTCTGCCTCAAAACATCTTTGACTCCTCAAAATTAAAGAGGCTGTTTCTTTCATAGCTTTATGACATGATCGTAAAAGATGATTTGCATATATCACAATATTAAAGCCATGTTCTTTTAATTCGTCTTCCGTAATGGTATTATATGTAGTAGGAACACATATTAATGGCTTTCTAAAACCTAATTCAGAGCTTAACTTATTATATTCTTCAGCAAACTTAAAAATATCATTAGGTTTTGAATCCTTTGAATGGATCATTATAGCATCAGCACCAGCCATTAAATATTTTCTAGCTCTAAATAAGGCATCTTCTATTCCTGCTCCAGAAATAAGACTTTCTATTCTAGCTGCTATCATAAAGTCCTGCGATAATAAAACACTTTTACCTCTTTTAATCTTTATCGAAAAAGTATCTGGATCTTCTTGGATTTGTATTGCCCCCGCTTCCAAACTATTTCTTTTTGGAAATTTTTTATCTTCAATAATTACCATTGAAACACCAAAATCTTCCAAATTTTTCACAAAATATTCAAAATTTGTTGCTTCTCCGCCAGTATCTCCATCTACTATTAATGGTTTATGAGAGCTATGTAAAATTTGGCGTATCGTTTCATATCTAGATTCTGGTCCTATTATTTCAGCATCTGGATAACCCTTTGTGGCACTATCAGTTAAACTACTTTCCCAAATGGCATCAAATTCAATAATTTCGTTTCTTACTTTTTCTTTAATATCATTAGCAATTATTGCACTTAAACCATTATGAGCTTCAATAGCTCTTATAAAATCTTTTTCTTTAAGTAAATTTTTTAAGGATTTCCTTCTATCTTCAGGTGAAATTCGATTTTTTAAGCTCATAAGATCTATTAAAAATAAGTGCTTTAAATATTAAATTTTTTATGGATTTCTTAATGATGGGTTTATTTGAATTTATATCAACGGGATTTAATAGGATTACTTCTTTCAATCTTTAAATTATTTTGATTAAGGCATTAAAAATTTAGATTCTTAAACATATTCTCTTGAATAAAATATTAAATTAATTATAGTATTTTTTCATAAATTTATTGAAATAAAGTGGAAAATATAAAGTCCATATTAGTATCTCTTTCCATCTTTGAAACAACTGTTTTTTTCGGGTAATTAATGATCTAATAACAAATTTCATATAACCAGTATTATTTATTTGATCTGATACATCAGATAATGCTGTATCTAAAATTATGAATTTTTTTGTATATTTTCTATATTTTCTTTGCAGTTTTTTTAATCTATAACCAGTTAATCTATTAAAAAATAGAATTGTAATCAAGCTTTGATTTTTGATTGAATTTGAGATACCGATTTCAGATGGTTTCACTATTTTATTCTTTATCTTTAAATTTTCTTTTAAATAGTTTGCTAGTTGTGGAGGAAATTGATGAGGAACTAAAATATTCTCATATTCTAGTAAAGTTAAATTATTATGATTATAAAGTGTATTTAAGGTTGATTTAAATATTTTATAAGCTTTCAATTCTGTGTCTAAATAAAATTGATATAGTTCGGTATAAATCTTAGGATATTTTTTTTTAACATCTTTTTTTTCTAGATTATCTTCATTAAGATTATACAAGGTAAATTTTCCGTTATTATTAAAAAGCTTCCAATTATCTTTGATTATCACTGTTTTTTTAATTGGTTGAAACATTAAATAACAATCTCCTCTAATTTTTCTGTTTTTATTAATATCTATATCTTTTTCTATTAATTCTTTAAAAGAAATTGATTCTCTCTCATGATCTGCTTTAATATTAAGATAATCAAGAATTGTTTCCATAATATCCATTAAATAAACTCTTTTTTTAATAGTTCTTGGGATTTTAGATGTTAAATTGGGGGGTAATTTTATAAATAAAGCCGATAATAATGAGGTTTGGTGAATATCATTAAAATGTATTAAATTTATCTTTTTATAAATTGACTTATCATAATAACCATGATCAGAATTAATAATAATGATGGATTTTTCCCAAAAACCCATCTCCTTTAATAAATAAACTATTTTATTCATGTATGAATTTGTTTCAGGATCCGTTGGTCTGAAATGTACATATATGAAATTGTTCTCATTTATATCGAGTTCATTAATTTTTTCAGCTAAAAAATGGTAAACTTCTTTACTATCTAACAAATGATCTCCATGATACATATTATTCACATAATATGGATTAAGAATATCCTTAAAAACATCAACTGCTTCTTTCGAGTGCATAATTGCTTGAATTTTATAATTTTCTCTCTTCAATGGGTTGATATTATTTTTATATTTATAACTTGGAAGAAATTTGATTGAAGGGTAATAATCAGGAAATATATAATAAGGAAATCTACCTGTTAAAAATGAAAAAATAGATAAACTTGTTGATGTGAACTGAGATAATGCGTTTTTAAAAAAGAAACCTTCTTTATTTTTTTTTAATTTTTTGTAGATTGGAAGTAAACTATGCAGATCAGATCTTTCATAGCTACATATCGAATCGGTCACAATCCAGAAAATATTCATCCGAACACCATCAGACTCTTTTATAATGCTCTTTCTATACATTTTTATTGAAATATTAAAAACTACAAATATTCTATGCATGTGGAATAATTTTTAAAAGGATAAAAATTTAATGAATATCTCTTGGCAATAAAAGGACAGAATATAATTATCTTAATCAAAATTTAAACAATTCTACTTAAAAAGAAATCATAAGAAAAAATACGTCATAGTGAAAGTATTAAATTGTAATTTTAAATCAAAAAGAAAAATCTTTAATCATAAAATTAATTTGAAATTCACTATTTTTTTTTTTTAATTTAATATTATCAATGAAATGTTTTCTTATAATGGTAAATAATAACCATGAAAATAATCAATTAAAAAATAATAAAGAGTACAAAAGATTAGCTACAAATACATTTTACTCTTATTTAATAAATTATGGATCCTTTTTTTTCACATTAATATATTCTTTTCTTTTAGCACGATTAATTTTAGATAGAACTTGGGACTTTCTAATATTAGCAACCTCATATATAACAATTATTGGTATTATTATATCCTTATTACCACCAGGACTGAATCATGCCTTAAATTATTATATTCCAAGATATCTTGCCTTAAATGAGAAAAAAAAAATCAAGGCATTAATTAAAAATACACTAATTATAAAATCATTATTTACAATAATTATTCTCATAATAAGCATCGTTTTTTTCACTATTTTTGAAGATTTATTTGTAATTAATTTGGAAGATAATGTATCTATTTTATTTATCTTATCTCCAACTATTTTTTTCAATAGTTTAGGCTCTCTTTTAGATGCTATAAATAGAGGTTTTAGTAAATTTAATTTTCTTTTTCTAATATTGCTCATAAAAAATGCTTTTCATATTTGCCCTTTATTAATTTACTATATTTTTGATATTAATATTAATATTGATACTATAGCCTTGATTGTCATGATTTCTTCCTTAATTCCATTTATTTTAAAGTTTTTATATGTTTTGATAAAAGTAATTAGAATTAAACCGGTAGGGAATGAGATAGAACCATTTAAAAAAGATATTTTTAAAAGTGTGAAATATGGTGGTTATTCAACTTTTTCTAATCTTTTTGCAAAGGGTTGGAGAGAAGCACAACTACAAGGAGTTGGGTTTTTTGAATCAGCAGGAGCAGTTACTGGATTTAATATCGCCTTAAATTACAGTCATATCGGGCAAGTGTCAGTAGGATCTTTTTATTTTCCTTTAATGACTTCTTTTACAAGTTTGAGTACAAAAAAGGATTATTACCATGTTGTCAAAATTTTTAAGATTGCGAATAGGATTACATTATTCTTATTATTAATTTTATCTGGAATTCTATTTTTTAGTGTAGACTTTTTCTTAGATTTTGTTTTTCTCGAATCTCGTTTAATTTTTTCAAATATTCTTAAATTATTTGTTCTTGCGTCAATTTTTCAAATATTCAAAATCTTTGTCCTATCGCTTTTAAACGCCCAGAATAAAGTAAAATCGTCATTTCTATTAAATATACTCTATATGACGTATTCTATACCATTGTTTTTTATTGGTTTAACATATGGTGGGGTTGAAGGTGCGATAATTTTAGGTTTAATAATCGGAAATATAATCTCATTAATAATACAAATATACTCAATTTATAGAATCGGAAATATTAAAATAAATATTAAAAAGATTATATTGCAATATTTAACATTTTTTATCCCTTTAGTTATTACGGTAATTTTAGAGGATTTAATATTAAAAAAAATCAACATTACAATTTTACATAATTTAGGGTTATCACTCTTTATAAATCTCGATTTTTTATCTATTGGAACATTCATCGTACTCTTTATATTAATGAATTTAGTTTTTGGAATTGTAAAATCTACTGATTTTGAATATTTTGAGTCTTTGTTAAGTAAGGATAAATTTTTAAATAGAATTATGCTTAAAACTTTAAATGTTTTAAAGAAATTTACAAGAAGAAAATAAAAAGATTTTGTCAAACTAGTTATTTAAATCTTTTTTCTTTATTGATACTTAGTTTATACCTTATTTTTTTATATCAATTTTAAGTAATAAATTATTAATAATTAGAAATATTAGGAAAATTATAAATAAAACAAAGGATTTCTAATTTCAATATTTAAACAGGGGATTTACTAAATGCTTAATGTGGATATATTTATCCCTACACTCACCCCTTTTCGAAAATACCAAAACTATTCTTTCCCTACCTATAAGTGGAATTCCTACTGGTTTCCCGTATGGTATTATAAAAAGGAACTTAAAAATATGGGCATCAATGTCCGATTTTTACATGATTTTGGTAGAATTTTTAGAAAAAAAACAAATTTTTCAAAAATAGTAGGAATTGATTGTAAATTCCTTGGTACAATGGTAAGAAATAAGGAAGAATTATTATCAACTCTTAAAGTGTTAAAGAAAAAAACTGATTATTTAATATGGTTTGATAACACTGCCAGTACAGGAACCACTCGATTTGAAGTATTACCTTATGTTGATCGATATTTAAAAAGGTCTATTCTTAAAGACCGTACTTTCTATACAAAAAATTCTTTTAAAAAAGAAAGCAGAATCTATATTAACTTTTATAATAAAGAATATAATTTAGACAAATTATACAATAAAAAAAATGAATTTTTAAATTATACTTCTCTTGATCCAAAATATAATCATAAAGTCAGCCTATCATGGAACCTTGCATTAACAGATTATCGTTTTACTAATAGTTTTGATAGATTTTTATATGGTTTTACAAGAAAAAATGAAATGAATTTTTGTAAGCCAAGTATAAACCGAAAAATACTTTTATCTGCAAATTTCTCTTATAAAATTACTAAACCAAAATATTATTTTCAGCGACATGCTCTCTTGAAGTTTTTAAAAGAAAAGTATAAGTCTAACCAGAAGATATCTATAGGAAAAATGCCTAAAAAGGATTATTTAATAAATTTAAGAAAATCTAAGTCAATTTGTAGTCCTTTTGGATGGGGAGAAATCTGTTTTCGAGATTTTGAAGCTTTTATAGCAGGTGCGGCATTGATAAAGCCTGATATGGATCATGTAGAAACTTGGCCAAATTTATATAAAAAACAAGATACATATATACCTATATCATGGAAAATTGAGAATTGGGACAATGAGTTTAATGAAATCTTGGCAAATAAAACACTTCTTTATGAAGTTGCTAAAAATGGACAAAATATATATAAAAGATTATGGACGAAGGAAGGTAAGAAAGCTTTTTGTGAACGTTTTTACGATTTTCTAACTTTTAAGTAATAATAAGTATCATCCAGAAGATTCATACTTCTTACATATGAAATTCTATTTGAAAAATTTCATTTGGATTTTCTTTAGCAAAACGACTATGATGATTTTAATCTTTTCATAGGGAGTTAATAAATTATCTCTTAACATTTTCCTAAAAATAAGACTTCCTTCATGTAGTAATTTTTTTCTATGATCAAGTAAAATCTTTTTGACCCATTTTCTCAAAATAGAATTAACATAATTCCTATCAACATCTTCGTATTTTAATATTAAATATTTACGTTTATAGAAACTATCCTTGAAAAAATCTGATTCTTGCCTTCTTTCAAATGTAAGAGTTTTATCATGAACTCTAAAAATTATTAAAGGTGCTTTTAAAATTAGAATTGATTTATCTCGATATGATAAAATATCTAACCAGTAAGAAAAATCTTGACCAGATCTAAGCCTATAATCTTCATCGAATTTTCCTACTTTTTCGATAACTTCTCTTCTAATAATGACGCTTGAGGTGGGTATAACGTTTCGCCTAATCAATTCTCTAAAAGAAACAACACCCCTTTTTTGATAATTAAGATGATATGTTATTTTATCAGGTAGTATAATTCTTCTTGAAGCGACTAATAATATGTTTTCATGATTTTTAAATGCTCTGATTTGCAGTTCTAATTTATTAGGTATCCAAAAATCATCTGAATCTAAAAAAGCAATGAGCTCCCCGTGACACTCCTCAATTCCTTTATTTCTAACTACTGCAGGTAATCCAGTATGTTCTAATTTAAAATATCTTATTTTTTCATTTTCAAAACCCCTTATTAATTCTTCTGTGTTATCCGTGGACCCATCATCAACAATAATAATCTCAAAATTTTTATAGGTTTGATTTAATACGGAGTAAATTGCTTTTTTTAGTAAATAGGCCCGGTTGAATGTAGGTATTATTACACTTACTAAAGGATTTTCCATAATAGTTAATTAACGATTATTATGAATATTAGCTTTAATACAATATAGGATTCTATTCAATAAAAATTAAAAGGATTTTTTCTATAAAATGATCAAATGATTTTTGTGCTCTAGTGCTACGGGCTTTTTTTTAAATAATATACTTTTTAAAATAAGATTTTTCCGGATTTTAATCCCCTGAAGGAGCTATTAATGGAAATCATAATGAAAATTAAGGAATCTTAGCCCAAACCTGTATCGGATCGTATCGTTGAGATGTAAATTCCTTGATTAATGTAAAATTTGCATACCATGGTTTAAATCCGTAAAACTTATAGTCAACAATATATGATACATTGTTTTCGTTAAGATATTCCACAAATTCACTTGAATTGAATTTATTATCATTCAATAATATTCTTTCATAATAATCATAATTATTTATTAATCCATCGAGATTGATGACTCTTCTATCTGAAAAAAACCCAATCTGACCTGCATTCCAAGATCCAATAATATCCTCCTCATTTGTATTAGACTTTAACCAAATTGCTGCATTATAACGCATGGAATAACGATAATTAAAATAATAATCGATTTCATTTAATACTATAAAGCCCAGAATGGATGTTGAAATAAATATCATAAATACATAAGAAATTTTTTTTTTATAATTGAAATTTCTATTAGAGATATGAATTTTCTCTTGAAATTTGGTTATTATAACAGTAATTATATAAGTGATTACAATTGCCCAGAGAATGAAAGTTAAAGATAAGTACCAAATATAGTACCAATAAAATACATATCCTACAATCAAACTATATATAAAATTAGATAATGATAATATCATTATCAAACTTTTCAATGAAATTTTTTTTTCTTTTTCCTTTAAAAAAACAGAGAGGAATTTCAAATTAAGTGAGATCAGAAATATTATAAGAATTGCTGAGAAAATTTCACTGAATGGAAATTTCAATAGAGTATTAATGAACATAATATTAAATAAATATTGAGGAAATGTAGGATTTTGGTTTAATGAGGTTTTAACTTTTGCACTTATAGGGATAAAAGAACCACCCATTAAATAAAACCCAAAGATTAATGTGCCCATTCCAATTATAATCGAAGAAATGGATATTATTATCGTCTTTAAGTTTATTTTTTTTTAATAAATAAATAAATAAAATAGAATAAACAAATATATTATCCCCGCAAAAATTATCGAATCATATAATATAGTAGTTCTACTATGTGACTCTTAAACTCTGGGCAATATCTGACTATTTCGTATTTCATATTTCTCTATCCTTCTCTTCGAATGCCTTCCCGGCGAAACGATTACCGATTTAGATAATATTTCAACCACTGTCTCCGGCTTTGGAATTGACAGTAGCAGGATAACTAATTTGTTCATTTTATGTTTTTTTGCTTTTAAAATAACATTCCTGCAAATCAAAACGGTTCAGAAACATTTGATTTAAGAGGAAAAACCTCAATCATTCTGTTAAGGTAATGTACCTCCAATTTTTGTTGCGGCACTGTCGTTACATGCATTCTCCATAAAAACTGACAAAATCAAGGCATCCCATTTCGCGAGCAGTTTTTCTATTATTTTATTTGCCAAAGGTTAATTACCCAAATTTGCGGAATTTTGCCGAAAGAATGCCAGTACGTTTAGAGCGATCCGAATGATTGAAGGGTATGCCATAGCGGATACTCTCATACATACCTTTTACTTTCATTTCATAATGTTTTTCGTTCAGGATCTCGAATTCAGGTAGAAAAGCATGGACGATATCCCATGAAAAATCCTGGGGTTCTTTAATTTTGGGCTTGTGGTTTAACTCCGTTAATAACAAGAACTCCCCTCCCGACTTAAGTACGCGCTTAATCTCTGATATCGTGAGTTGAACATCTGCAACATGATCTAATGAATTGAAGGAGGATATTACATCAAAGTAATCGTCATCAAAGGGAATCGACTCGGAATAGGCTGCTACATATTTTGTTTTATGCTCATCGGCGCCAAGTTTAAGGTATTGTTTCGCCAGAGGATCCAACCCTATCCGCTCCAAGGCCATGTCTGCCCACTCGAGACTCCCGCGTGGACCGCAACCGATATCCAGTATCCTTTTGCCTGAATAGAAGCTATCCTCGATTTCAAAGTGTTTTGTATAGAATTCCTTGAAATGACTTTTTTTCAGTCGTCCTTCTACTGCTTTCTTCCGCTTCCAGGCGTCCAGTGCGTACCATTCCTTCGTTTTGGTGGGGAAAAGTTGCCAAAGGATATTGCGTGGTACACATTTTATCTTTCGTGGGATACGTCTTAACTTAGACCTGATTCGTTTTGCCTTAAAGGCGACACGTTTTATCATATGTTCACGCTCGGTTTTTCCTATCTAATGAGGATATGCATTCATTCGTTATAAAGTTCTCTATTTCCAAAACGATATTTCACCTACTATGCTATGCTTATAATTTAGTCCAGCCAGCAAAAATAATTCCTCGTGAAATGGTTTAAAAAGTTCTCCGACGCTCTTTTCCTTCGCCAATGTTTTTCAGGTACCTTGCGCTATTAAAAATGCTCTATATATTTCTTTATTGATGCTTAATTTATACTTCGCTTTTTTAAATTAAATCAATTTAGAGGGCTTCTATAATATTTTCATAGCTTTTGAAGATTATTTTTATGTTGAATTTATTTTTTATAAGATTAAAGGATTCTTGACTAAGTGCTTCTAAATTTTTGTTTTCATAAACTTTTTTAATTTTTTCAGCTAATTCTCTTTCATTTAATGGGCTAAATGTAATCCCATTGAATCTGTTTTTTATTAATTCTCTATTTTGAGGTATATTACTCACAATACAAATTTTTTTTAAAGCCATTGCTTCTAAGAGTGCATTACTCATTCCTTCTCTTAAACTAGGTAAAATAAAAACATCTGAACTATTAACTATGTTGAATACATCTTTTCTTTTTCCAAGAAAGAAGATATTATCATTAAGATTTAACTTTCTTGATAAGTTTAAAAGATTTTCTCTTTGAGTACCATCACCAATAATTAAAAGAAAGATATTTTTATCAAGATATTTAAGAGATTTTATTAGAGTTGGAATATTTTTATCTTTAATTAATCTTAGTACAGAAATTAAAATAAAACTATTTTTTTCTAAGCTCAATTCTTTTCTTATATCATAATTTTTATCTAATTTTCCATACATTCTTTTCAAATCTATTCCATTTGGAATAAATTTTATTTTTTTAATAGGAACATGATTATGTTTATGAACATAATCGAATAATGATTTTGAGTTTAAAATGTATAAATCTACTAAATTTTGAGTTACTTTATCTAAAAAATTTAAAATTTTAAAGTGTGAATAATCGTTTCTTATTGAACAAATTATTTTATTTATTCTAAGTATCTTTCCAACTATTCTCCCAATAAGATTTGCATGTATAAGGTATGTATCTATTACATCTGGTTTCTCAGCTCTTATTATTTTTATAAGTCTTAATATGACTAAAGGTAAATTGATTTTGTTTAATCCTAAATAATAAACTTTTATTCCCTTTTGCTCAATTTCTACTCCAAAATCATTATTATTAGATAAGCTAATAATAAATACATTGAATTTTAGTTTTGGAACAAGGTTAAATAAATGTCTTTCAGCACCCCCTATTCCTAAACCGGTAATGAGAAAACAGATTTTCATTTTTAAAAGAATTCAATTTTAAGTAATAACTTATTAATAATTAGAAATATTTGAAAAATTATAAATTAAATTAAAAATTTTTTGTTTCACTCTTTATAAGGGATTTCATAAATGTTTAATACAAAGAAAGCTTTTTGTGAACGTTTTTATGATTTTTTAACTTTTAAGTAAAAAGATAATGTTATTTTTATAATAGAATACAACTAATATTGATTTTTATAAAAACTATTACTGAAGTATAAGTTCTATTTTATAAGGTTTTTCAAGTAATATTACAACTTAATAGCACACTATATATAAAAATAGTACATTCAAGTGTGAAACAGTTTATAATTTAGAAAGAGTATCAATCAATTGAATCCATTGATGTCCAATTTTTTTTATATCATGATTTTCTCTACAAAAGTGATATGCATTTTTAGAATAAGTTTTATATAAATCACGTTTTTCTAATAATAGACTTAAATTTGCTTTCATTTTTTCAAAATCATCATTACAAAAATATCCTATTTTGTTTTTTGAAAATATGTTATCAGGATTCACATTTAGACTTATAACAGGAGTTCCATTTCTAAAAGCTTGAATAAATGTGTTTGGAAACCCTTCATAAATAGATGTATTGATTAAAATTTTTGCTTGTTTAAAATAATCATCAATCTCGTGAAATGGAACAAATTTAATAAATGTTAAATTTTTTAAATTTGACGCTTTTCTAACAATTGTTTTGTAATAGTCTTTCTTATAATTGACCTCATTACATATCATTATAAATTTTTCATTAGGAAATTGCTTCGCAAGCATGAAAAACATTTCTGGTCTCTTCCATTCAATAGCCCTTGCTACCCATAATATAATTTCTTTTTGGGTTATAGGCTCTTCTTTTTTAATTTCATAACCACTTTTAATAACTTTAATATTGTAGAATTTTCTTTTCTTGAATTTTTCTAATTCAATAATTTGGTTAAAATTTTGGGCTACAAGATAAGTAGCATTATCTAAACCAAATTTATAGATTTTACCAAAAATATTTTTCTCTGATTCTCCATTTACATCGGTTTCATTTGCAATGGAATAAATAAAATTTTTTTTAAATATTCTACAATATAGTGCGCAGACTCCAGTAACCATACTAGCAGCTCTCTTAATTACAAAATCTGGATTTATTTGTTTTAATGTGAAAAACAATTTAATCATACTTATGAAATGATTTATTAATTTTTTACTAAGAGAGCGCAAACCAAATATCTTAATTTTTTCAAAAAATTCAATTGAAGCTTTTCTTTTATAATTTCCAATAATAAGATTTACTTCAAAATTATCATTCTTAGCAAATTCTTTTGAAAGGAGAAATAGTTGTACCTCAGCACCTCCAATTCTATAATAATCTTTGTATTTTTTATTATAAATTGGATACCCATGCGAGACAAGACAGACCTTTATTTTTTTTGATAACATCCTTCCTTGAGAATTACTTTATTTTTTAACTTTAGCTATAAAATAACAATCAAATTTTAAACATTATTTTTATGCCACTTGTATGTTTTTTGTAATCCCTCTTCAATATTCACTCTTGGCTGATAATTTAGCATATCATTCGCTTTCTTAATATCTGAATGGGTAATATCTACATCTCCCTTTTGTCTTTTTATATATTTAACTTTTTTAGTTTTATTAGCAATTTTAAACATCATATCAACTAAATGATTAACTGTGATTGGATTAGACCAACCTAAATTAAAAGCTTCACCAGAAGACTTCTTTTTTTCTCCTGATAAAATTAGTCCATTCACAATATCAGAAATAAAAGTGAAGTCTCGGAGCTGCTCTCCATCTCCATATACTATTATTTCTTTATCTTGAAAAATTAGATTAAAAAATTTTCCAATAGCCATATCAGGTCTACCTCTTGGCCCATAAACAGTATAAAATCTCAATGAAGTAATTGGCAAGGAATATTCTCTAAAATAGTAATCAGCATAAACTTCACCACATAATTTTGATACACCATATGGAGATATTGGATTTTTTGGATGTTCTTCATCTACAGGTGTATAAATTGGATTTCCATATACAGAAGAAGAAGACGCATAAACAACTTTTTTTACATTATTATGTAAAGCATATTCTAAAATGTTGACAAAACTTATAATGTTATTTCTTGTTACTTCTTCTGCATTTTGAATTGAATATCTTACTCCAGCATGAGCAGCAAGATGAAATATAATATCAATTTCACATTTTATTTTGCTATAAATTGAGTTGTTTAATAAATCACCTTTAATTATATTATAATCTTTTAGAATTTCATGATTTTGAGTCACATTTACTAAATTTTCCTCTTTTCCTGAATAATAACACTCATTGAAGTTATCAATTATCACAATATAATTATCATCTTTTATTAAAGTTTCAAATAGGTGTGTTCCAATAAAACCTGCTCCACCAGTAATTAAAACGTTTCTATTTTTTAACATAATGGTTCTAGATTTTTTAATATGAAAAAATATAATTTATCAAATTAAACTTTTCAGAAAAATTTTCTTCTTTATCTGTTCACTTTATTTTTAAAAAAATTCAATAATTTTATCTTTAAATTCTTAAATTATAGATATAAAAGCTCATATTTTTTTATATTATTTTCCCATAAAAATTTAGTTCTCATCTTATTCAAACCATTTATTTTAAATCTATTTGATAGTTTATCATCTTGTAGAATTCTTTTTATTGATTCTGCATAACATCTATAATTTTCCGTTTCACATAATAATCCATTTTCTAAATGATTAACTAAATCTCTTGTTCCCGGAATATTGCTAGTTACTATTGGAACTTGATAAATCATTGCTTCCATTAAAACACCTGCCAAACCTTCACCTCTACTTGGAAGAAAAAACACATCTGATTGATTATAAAAATTATATAAATCAAGTCTAGTTCCTAAAAATAATACTTTTTCATTCAATCCAATTTTAGATACTTCTTTTATTGATTTAATCCTTTCCGGACCGTCACCTACCAATAAAAATATAATATTCTCATCTTTTAATAATCTAGCGGTTTTTATTATTAAATCAGTTCCTTTCCTTTTATTATGAAGTCCAACAAATAATACTATTTTCTTATTTGAACTAATGTTAAATAATTTCCTTATATTTCTATCGGGGGCTTTAGGTGATAATTCAATACCAGTAGGTGTAATAACTATTTTTCTTTTAGGAATTCCTATTTTTCTAGCATATTTAAAAAATGATTTTCCATAGATTGTTATGTAATTAGATGCGTAAAAGGGAATTTTACCTATTGTTTTAAAATACAATTTGAATAAAATATCTAAAATTGAAGATACTTTAAAGGAGTAAGCTGGAAAGGTATCCATTGTTAGAATTAGAGTTTTTTTCTTAAAAAATAATAATTTTAACAAACAAGTTATAAATGTATTAGGATAAAAAGCAGTCCAAATATGAATTATATCATTTTCTCTTAAAACTTTCCAACATCGTCTAAAAAAATCTAAATTGATTGGAATTGGCCAAATAAATCCTGAAGATTTAGTCCAAATGGGGTATGTTAATAGATTTATCCCTTTAAAATCATCATAATATCTTGTATCCTCTCTTTTTATTTCATATTTCTTCTTTGGTAATAAAACAGTAACGATATATCTTTCATTCTTTAATTTATTCATAAGAAAAGAAATTGGTCTTTTAACATTAATACCGGGATTAACATAACAAATTCTTTTAATTTGTTTACCCATAAATAAGGGAAAGAATTATGAAATTTTTAATTTACTTTTTTCTACAAATATTATTTATAACGACATAATTCTTTTCTCATGCTTTAAGTTTTTTCCTCCTATATTATTTTTCTTAAGTAAATTATTGTAAATCTATTTATAGTTCACATAAAAATTTGAAGCTTTTAGAGAAACTTTTAAATATTGAATTTGTTATAAATTCTTTAATACTATCCTTTTAAAGAATTGATTCAAATTCAAAAATTTAAATCACATTTACTGATTGTAGGTTTATTCTTTTTTATATTGTGTTTTGCCAATTCTGAAGGTTTTATTCAATCAAAAGAGTATGTTATTCTAAATAACTTAAAAGATATTAATTTAAATACGTTAAATTCGCTAGATTCTGATAATTGCGTTATTTATATAAATTCAGACCAAGATTTGATTAATTATAGTTTCCCAGGTTCAGGAAGTGAAAACGACCCTTACCATATAGAAAATCTTTTAATATCAACCGAAAAAGATTATGGTATTTATTTAGAAAATACCACCAAATATGTCTTAATCCAAAATTGTTATATTTATGCTCATTATCGAGCAATAGAAATTTATAATACAACTGAAAATACTATTACAATAAAAAATAATACTTGCAGTTCAGACAATTATTTTGGCATATTCGTTGGTAAATCACCTTATATTAAGATCTTAAAGAATATAATTTATAATTGTTATTATGCTATACATTTCAATGATTCTCCTCATGCGTTAGTAGCAAATAATACATTATTCAATAATATATGTTGTATCAGAGTTGAATATAGATCACCATATTCACGAATTCTTGAAAATAATATTACCAACAATTATGAAGTGATTTATTTAACAAATTCAGGAGGGTATTTTTTAATAAAAGACAATTTAATCGTAAATAATAATTTTGGTATTCTATTGTCAAGTTTTCTTGGCCCATATTATCCAGACTTTTGCTCAATTATACATAATCTGATAGAGGGTACCAAATGGTATGGTTTACTAATAGATAGTAATGATAATACCATATTTCATAATTCTTTTGTAAACAATCATCTTGAAGGCAAAAGCCAGGCGAAAGACGATGGTTTAAACAATGTTTGGTATAATGAATCTTTACAAGAAGGAAATTATTGGTCGGATTGGTGGGGCTTTGGTTCATATAATATTGATGGTTCTGCAAAATCGTATGACCCTTATCCTTCAGAATTACCATTTCATGCCACAAATACACCAACACCACAAATTTTTATAGGCAGAGTAATCCTGGGGTTATCTTTAGGTTTAAGTTGTCTGGCATTTATAATAATTAGCTTTTTGATAGTTAAAAAATTAAAAAAAAAGAGAATGAATCCTGGCTAAGAAACTTTAAAAATAACCGTTTTATCCGTGGAGGAATAAAAGACTCATTCTCAACTATTTATAACGACGGAATTAATTTCGCAAAACTGCAGCGAGTTTTAATTTCTATTGATGGTAATTTAAATTTTCTTATAAATTTTATGAGAGCACGCTGAAATTTCTTAAACGTGTCAAAAAAAGTGTTATGCGTGACCTGTTTGCGTTAAAACTTCCAAAACCACTCCATCGGATTTAAATTGGGGGAATATGGGGGTAGAAAGAGAAGCTCGAGCTTATCCTTATTAGTTCTGCAACTATCGTGCAGTTCATGAACTCATGCATTAAAAAAAGAGCATGATATCGTTCTTTCAGCTTAGAATTTTTCTCTTTCTTGTAGAACTCGACCAACTCATCGTGGTTAGGCGAACTCCTTGTTATTTGAAGTTTTTCCATGAATCTAAGAGCAAAAAAAAGCCTTATTTAAGAGTGTGATATCCAGGTGATATTCAAAAAAAGACGCTTAGAGCATAAGAAATTATTTATGTCGTTATAAATAGAATAGTTAATTCAAAAATAATTATTATTTTGATTCAATTAAATATAATAATCATAAAGAACAGCTCCTTTAATCAAGAATATTAAAGGAAATAATATACGACAAATAATGGGATTAAATAAATATTTAATTAATAAAATAAATTTATTTTTTATATTACAGAATATTACAACATATATCAAAATTTATTTTAAATTTCAATAATAGCAAATATTACGACCACTTTTAATATAAGATGGGGTTTAAATATTGAAAATATCAACAACTTCCGAGAAATTGAATTATACCTCAAAAAAATTGAAAAAAGAACCCCAAAATAAAAATTACCTTTATCCAGATTTGAAAATAGGTGTTGTGATACCGGCATATAATGAAGAGTTAAATATCGGAAATACACTTGCACAAATTCCCACTAATATATCTGATAAGTTTGAAGTAATAGTAGTAGATGATGGATCTGCTGATAAAACTTGTGAAATTGCCAGTCGTTATAACATTTGTCTTATCAAACATTCTCAAAATAGAGGATATGGTGCTGCAGTTAGAACAGGACTAGATTATTGTAAAAATGGAAAATTAGAGATAGTAATTTTACTTGATGCCGACGGTCAACACAATCCTAAATATATTAAAGATTTTATAAAACCTATAATAGAAGATAATATAGATTTTGTTGTTGGAAATCGATTTAAGTATTATTATGAGATGGAAACCTATAAGAAGCTCTGTTTAAAAATTATGACTGCTTTTTACATGGTATTCCTTCATAAAAAAGTAATGGATCCTACAAATGGATATCGGGCATTAACATCAAAAGTATTAGATAATTTAGAACTTGAATCCGAGTATTCAATATCGCAAGAAATGCTTTTTAAAATTATTCCCTATTATAATTATAAAGAAATTCCAATTGTAGTTAAACAAAGGGATCATGGTAAATCCTTTATCAAAATGAGAAACTACTTCTCAAAAATAATCTTACTCTTTATAAAATACTATATATTTCCAAGAATAAAAGGAATTACTCACAGAATATTTAGTAAAAAGTTTAGAGATAGAATAAGAATATATATTTTAAAAACTTAAAATAAATTTGAATTCACACTTCTCTTTTAACCTCTTTATTGAATTTAAAATCTATAATATCTGATATAAAGAGAATTCTCCGTTTGTTAATCCCCCTACTAATGTGTTAAAAGAGCTATTAGAAGAAAAATCATCAATGAAATCCTGAGTGTAATATGACAAGTTTATAATTAAATTTTCAATTGTATTTGCTTGTAGAAACGCCCAAAATTCATTTAAGGTTACATTTCCATTAAATCGATAATAGATTAAATCATAACGGTATAATAAGTAATAAATTGCACTAGAATGGATAGATGATTCATTAAGATCGTAAACTGCTATATCTGTGTTTTCTTCAATATTTTCATTAATATAAAAACAACATTTAACTAAAGAGTCATCATAATAATAATTAGTAACTGTATGAATTCTGGAATAATTATACGCAAAAAGAGAAAATACAAGCATTAAAATTATTGAAAGTGAAGGAAGATTCAATACATTTTTATTGAATTTATTTTTTTCAGTCCAACTTTTAACTTTTCTGAATTTAAGCTTAGTATTATACCATAATTTTTCAGATTTAGATAATACTTGTTCAAAAAAAAATCCTGAAAGAAGTATCATAAAAGGAATAAATGCTTCAAATATTCTTATAAAATAAATCTTAAAAAATCTAATCGTACTAAAAAAAAAAGGCGTAAGTAAGATTAAAATTGTCAAAATAAATCCTATTTTTAAAAATATAATAAAATCTTTACGTCTATCATCTTGAGTTTTAAATTTTAAAAAGAAACTCCAAATTGGTAAAAGAAAAATGAATCCAATATAGAGTAGAAATTGAATTTCATATAATTCAATGTTAAATAAATTTAATAAAAACAATTTTGACTGAAAATTCGACGGGATTTCAATTATAGTATTAGTATGGCTAAAATTTTTTATCTCGAAAAAGCGACAAAAATAATCAATGAGACTAATTAGATCTTTACCATAAAAAAAGAAAGCACTAACTATATATGGAATAACTAAAATTATCGATAATGATATAATTGTAATAATTTCTTTATAAATCAAAATCCTATTTCTATCCAAATTTATTAATTTTATAATATAAAAAACTGATAATGCTAAAATAAAATAAAAAGCATATACAGGATTGAATAAAAATGTTGCAGGTATAATAAAACATAAAATATAATTTGGAGTTTCAGTTAAAAGTATTATCAATGAAATTAAAATCAACAAAACAGCAATAGATGATGATAGAAACATCAATGTTCTATACATAAAGAACATTTGGCTCAAAATTGAAATCAAACAAAAAAAAATTAAAAATTTTTTCTTAAAAATTCTCTTAGAAATTGAAAACATAACTAAAATATAGAAATTTAAAAAAGGAAAACAAGCTAATTTCATAAAATAATAGATCGTAGTAAAATCATTTGAGATTAATAAATTTCCTCCACAGAACAAAATAAAACCCCATGGATATAAAGAACCATGCTCAGAATAATTCACAATCCCATTTTCATTAAGATATAGTATTTGTCTAGTCCAATAATAAGAATCTCTGGATAAAAGTGCTGAAGTTTTTGAGATTTTCGGCCAAAGAGTTAAAAATTGAAATAAAAAAATAACTGTTAAAATTAAGATGTTTATAACAATCTCTTTATAGTTCAAAGTTAAATAATTTCTAATTCGAGGTAAAGCATCTCGAATATTCCTCTTTTTAAACAAATATAATAAAAATATTAAAGAAATTATTAAAAATGGCAAAAAAGCAGTGTAAAAATTAAAAAACTTGAACCAACTAAGGATATATGTGATCAAGATATATAATAATAACCCCACAGCGTAAGAAATAAAACCATACTCAAGTAAAGATAAATTCCATTTCTTCTTACTATGTTTTTGGAAAATATAAATAAAAATACCTCCAAATAGAGAAATAATTAAAGAAAAAATTATGAAAATGAGGTATGTCTTAAGAAGTGATAAGATTAATGTCATAGAATAAAATCAAATACAAATACTTATTAAAATCTAACTAATGATTCAAAGATTTTATAAGATTTTTTAACAGATATTATGGATTCTAAGCATAATTACTTCAAAATTTTTGATTTAATTAATCAATTATTATAATTATCTTATTTTAGCATCTCCTTTAATTAGATCTCATTCTAATTAAACCTTTTTTTAATTTATACAAATTTATCATCACAAAGAGACTATATAGAGATACTAATAGAGACATTTATAGAAACATTTATATTATACAAAAGAGATTACAATATGTAAGAAAAAAGACAAAACTTGCATAAGATATATTAATCAAACTTAGATCTATTTTAATTGATAAACCGTTAGGCAAACCTATAAAATGAGCATTAGACAGATTACTCCGGATGTTGATGATTCTAACATAGACAAGGATTACTCAACCGAATCATCAAGTAGAATCAAAAATTCTTATATAAAAGATTCACCCTTAATCTCGGTTGTTATCCCGCTATATAATGAAGAGCATTCCATTAAAAATGTAATTGAAAGGATACCAGATCACAGTTCCTACGAGATTATTGTAGTTGATGATGGTTCTACTGATAAAAGTGTGAAGAAAATCGAAGAAATAAAAGATAAGGATATTAAAATAATTCAACATGAAAAAAATCTAGGCTATGGAGCATCAATACTAACAGGGTTTAAACATGCCACCGGGGATATAATAGTAACAATGGATTCTGATGGGCAACATAATCCTGAAGAAATTCCTAACTTAATTAAACCAATTATTAATGAACAAGCTGATTTTGTTGTTGGATCGAGATATTTAGGTAGCTCTACCTATAAAGTACCTCTTTATGCTCGTGTAGGGGAATATTTTATTAACTTATGCTTATGGTTTTTATATCGTCAAAAAATTAGAAATAATCAAGCAGGATTTAGAGCATTTAGAAAAAAAACAGTTAAAATATTTAAAAATATAAAATGTACTGGAATGGGTTTTACTACGGAACTATTGTTTAAAGCAGCTCATAGAAACTTGAAGATCATAGAAATTCCTATTTTTTTAAATTCTCGAGAAGCGGGAATATCCTATGTGAACCTAATTAGAATTTTAAAATCAGTTTCTTTTTGTATTTTATTTTATAGTATGAAGAAATTCAACTTAGATGCTAATCGTTTATTGCCAAAAAATTCATTAAAATGCGTTTACAAAAGAGTTAAGCATTTAAAATTTTTTCAATAAATATGTGAAATCCATCAATACAATTGGTATCGTTTTGTATTATTGAATACATTTAAATATGCTACTGGCGATATAATTGTAACAATAGATTCTGATTGTCAACATAATCCTGAAGAAATTTCTAACATAATTAAATTATTCTTCAATGATCAAGCAGATATAGTCGTTGGATCAAGATATTTAGGCAGTTCTAGCTATAAATTAGCTCTTTATGCTCGTGTAGGAGAGTATTTTATTAATTTATGCTTATGGTTATTATTTCGTCAAAAAATTAGAAATAATCAAGCAGGATTTAGAGCATTTAGAAAAGAAACTGTTAACATATTTAAAAATATAAAATGTACTGGAATGGGTTTTACTACAGTATTATTATTTAGAGCAGCCTATAAAAATTTAAGGATAAAAGAAATCCCTATTTCTTTAAATTCTCGAGAAGAGGGTACTTCCTATGTGAAACTTGCTAGAATTTTAAAATCAGTTTCTTTTTGTATTTTATTTTATACTTTAAAGAAATTCAACTTGGATCTAAATCGGTTACTTCCAAAAAATTTATTAAATAGTATTTACAAAAGAGTTAAGCATTTAAAATTTTTTCAATAAACAAAAAATATTAAAAGATTATTTTAAAAGTTTATAACAACAATCTTATATATTTTAAGAGATTAAAAAAAAATTATGAAGATTAATATAATATTAATTCTAAATCAAATCAACTAAAATTAAGAAATACTTCCACTATAACTTAATACATTCTTTCAAATTAAAATAATTTTAATATATAATTTTAGTATATAAATAATAAGCTAATTTAGGATAAATTAAAAGACATCTCAATATAATCCTTATAAGCCTGTTATATAAATTGTCTTTATATCCATAATTCTTTATCGCTTTTTCCTGTATTCTATAGGTATTATATATTGTTCTTTTTAATTTCCTAATTTTAATTTGTGTAGTACTCAATCTATATTTAATAAGTGGTTTGTTGATATTTGCAAGTTTCCATCTAATTCCTACTCTTAACCAATAATCATAATCTTGACAAACGTCCCAATTTATATCATAAACTCCAACTTCTTTAATTACACTTTTTCTTATAACAATACTAGATTGAGCAAATGGATTATATCTTGTTATTATTTTTTTAATACTTTTATTGGTGCTGGGGAATTTTCGATAACCTATAATTTGAGAATTTTCATTTATTATAAGGGTGTCACTTCCAACTAAACCATAATCAGGATTTTGTTCTAAAAAATCTACTTGAATTTTTATTCTATTTTCTATAGCAACATCGTCACTATCAATTATTGCAAAATATTTTGCTTCTGGTGAACTTAACAGAAAGCCTCTATTACGGGTTTTTACAATGCCTAGATTTTTTTTATTTCTATATGGTTTAATTCTTTTATCTTCTTTAGCATATTTTGTGATGATTTTCCAACTATCATCTGTTGAGCAATCATCAATTATAATATATTCAAAATTTGAGTAGCTTTGATTAAGTATACTTTCAATTGTTTCTGATATATATTTTGAATTATTATAATTAGGAGTAAATACGGTGACTAATGGATATTCACTATTCATTCATATTACCTCTAAAAAATATTAATTATGCAAATAATATTGAATAAAATATCCTATGTAAATCAAATAAGTTTTTATATGATATATACAGCTACTTCTTCGAATTAATAAGTTCAATATTATTCCCTAATTATCTTTTTTTTATTTTATCAAATTAAATTGGTGAAATCCACTCTTTTCATTACATTGCTCAACTTTTCTGAATATAATATAACCGAATTTTTAAGTTTTATATACTCATTTTTATTAAATTTGATATTGATACAATCAAGTAAGGTATTTTCGAGTGAATCGTCATCAAATCGGATAATATTTTCAGGAAAATAATAACCTTCAGCATAGTAATTTGGTAAGAGGAAAGGCATCCCAAAAGATACGGCATCGCCAAAGGAACCAGATATTTTAGTAGAACCATAAGGTGAATCTTTATATGTTGGTACAATAATAAAATCGTATATTAAATTAATAACAGCTAAAGCATTAAAAGAATTTTTTTTAGAGAGCCATTTCTTTTGGATATTAATAGTCATTCGTAAAGTTTCTTTTAATCGAGTCGTTTTAAATTGAGTTGGACTAATTCTGTACTTAACTAAAGGTTTATTAATATTTGCAATCTTATATTTTTCTGCAACCCTCAGCCATAAATCATAATCTTCACACCCAGAATAATTTTCATCATAATAACCAACTTCCTCAAGAACAGATGCTCTTATCATAACAGCAGATTGTGCGATAGGATTATAAAAAAACATCCTTTTTTTAATATCCAAATTATTTGTTTTATATCGTCTAATACCAATTTCTTTACCATCATTATCGATAATGATAATGTGAGAACCAATTAGAGCATAATTTTCATTTTTTTCTAAAAACTTTACTTGCTCCTCAATTCTATTAGGTGTTAAAATATCATCAGAATCAAATATAGCATAATATTTTGAATTTTTTTTTACTAACTTAAAACCTTTGTTCCTTGTTTTAGCAATTCCTAAATTTTTTTTATTTCTAAATTTCTTTATCCTCTTATCATTATCAGAATACTTCTTGATAATTTCCCAAGATCTATCTGTTGAATAATCATCAATAATAATAAATTCGAAGTTTTTATATGTTTGATTCAAAACACTTTCGATTGCATCTGTTAGATAATTCTGTGAATTATATACGGGCATTATAACAGAGACTAAATGTTTTTGATCGATTTCTTTCATATTTTTAATTTTAAAATGAAATTCTTGAGTTTTTTAGTTTTTAATCTATTTTAAATTTTAGTTAAAATCATCCATATAATTTAATAATAAACATTTCAGAGAAATATTTAGCATAAATATAATTCGCTGAAATCCAATTACACCTAAATTTTTTTTTGAGGTTTAGACCTACAATGCATTGATTAAATTCATTTTTGGACGCTTAGAATCTTTTTGGGAAAAGGAAGAATCCAAAAAAATGCTAGAACTTAAGTCGAAAATTCAAAAACAAAAACAAAAATATGGATTTGAGAAATTAAGAATAACATATGACATTTTATAGTTCCTCACTCGATTTATATTCAGTAAAGGAACGAGAATGAAAAAAAGCAATTTCTTAAAATAATTCGTTAAAGCGTTTACACAATATTTAGTAGAATTAAAAAAACATATATATATTTTTATCAGAATATTTATATAAGTAGAATAATTTCTCAAATTCTAATCTATTATAAACCAGATTAATATAATATTGAAAATCACATGAATGAGCCTTTAGTTTCATTTATAATTCCTACCTTTAATAGAGTTAACTATCTTAAAAGAGCAATAAATTCAGTACTTAATCAAACAATTACAGATTTGGAATTAATTATAATTGATGATAATTCTAAAGACAATACTGAAAATTTTGTTAAGGGAATTAAAGATTCAAGGTTAAGGTACTTTAAAAATAGAATTAACAGAGGACCTCAATTTAGTAGAAATAAGGGAATTTTCTATTCTAAAGGAAAATATATAAATTTTCTGGATGATGATGATCAAATTCTACCAAATAAAACTGAACTTCAAATAAATAAGTTTAAGAAATCTAATATTGAAAATCTAGGAGCAGTAGTTTGTGATGTTGAATACAATGGAGGAAATATAAATAGAGTTTGGAAAAATCGTGCAAGAGGAAATGTATATAAGTCATTACTTACTTCTTTTTCGGTAAAAGGAACTGAGTCGCCTTTGATTGAAAAAGAATTTACACCTTATTTTGATTTAAATTTAAAATATCATGATGAATATGATCTATTTATTCAGATAGCAAAATTATGTAACTTTGATTATGTACCAGAAAAATTATCGATTAAATATGAATCCGTTAATCAATTAAGCTATAATTTTAAAAATATAATAGATAGCACAATTTATTTTTTCAGAAAATATAAAAATGATTTTAAAAGATTTGGATTAAAATTAATACTTTGGAATTATTTAAGATTTTGGATATCAATATCAAGAAATTTATTTGGTTTGATTTTTGGTAAAAAAATATATACTCATTTAATTAACCTTCAGGATTACATATTAACTTTATATACGATTAAAAAAAACAAAAACAAAATATAGTAATTGGTGATTTAAATTCATTTTTGTATTTATATTTCAAATACTCATAAAAATCGGAATTTTGCTTTTGAAGAAGGAGGGATAGCAAGTCAAATCGTTCAATTATTATCTGAATTTGAAAAAAAGCAGAATCTTAATATCTCTCTTATAACAAAATATTCACAGTATAAACCAATTTCTAATAACTTAAAAATATATCAATTTAATAAATTTAAAATTAGACAAATAAATACCATTTATTTCAATTTAAAGGGATTTTCCAAGATAATATCCTTAAATAAAGCTAGGAAGATAGATGTATTATTTTTATTCCGATTCTCTTATTATGAAGTATTTATCCCATCAATACTAAATTATATTCTTAAAATACCTATTTTAATTATTACTCCAACTAATTTTGAGACCTACGATAGGGAATTTTTTTATTCAAAATCTAAATCAAGAATTTTTAAAATTTTACATTATGGTTGGATGAAATTTTTTAAAAAACATATTCTCAAGCGAGAAAGAGTTTATGTACAAGCTATTAATCAAGATATTTATAATGACTTAATTGAATTAAATCTAAAGAGAGATAACATTGTTTTAATCCCAAATGGAATTCAATCCGACACTTTTGATAATATTAAGAAAGATTCTCATAATGGGATTAATTTTGGGTATGTTGGGAGATTGATAAAAACAAAAAATATTAGATTTTTAATAAAAACCTTTAAATTGTATTTAACTCATTTTCCAAACGATAAATTATTAATTTTTGGAATGGGTCCAGAAATATATTTTATCTCAGATTATGTTAAAAAATATAATCTTAGCAATAAAATTCTTCTTATGGGTTTTAAGGCAAATAAATCGGAGATATATAGTAAACTAGATGTCTTGATTCATCCCTCATTTGGAGAGGGAGTCCCCATGATAATATTAGAAGCCGCATTAACCAATACGTTTATAATTGCTTCGAATGTTAAAGGAAATCGTGATATTATTAAACATGAAAAAACAGGTTTTTTATTTGATCCGTTTAATCAAAATAACCTTCTAGAAAAATTACTCCTTTTTAAGAATGATGTAGCTATGCGAAATAAGATTATTAAGAACGCCAGAGAATTTGTTATATCTAATTATGATATAAAAGATATTGTAAATGCACAAATTCATTTTATAAAATCGAAAATAAAATTTTAATATTTTTATTTTTCTATTGTGAGTTATCGAGGTACACTTAGAGATTTCCGACAATATATCTCTTCTTAGTTTCTAGTATTTTTATATTATAATTACAATCCAAAAGAATCTCTTAAATGGATTTATTTGACATTACTGAGAAGCTTCCATATTCATACAATTTTATAGTATAAAAGTTATTTAATAATTCTATATATTTAGATTCGTATTGTTTATCGAAAATGAAATAATATATTTTCTGTGAGGTTAAATTACCAATTAATTCTTCAATGTTATAATTAGTATTATTCATCACTTCGTGAATATAATAAGTTTTATACAAGTAGAGATCCTTTTCCAACCTCTCCCTGAATTGCCACCTAGTAATAAGAATTTCAGAGTCTTTTGGTATATTTTTTGAAGTCCAACCGATTATTTGAGCTTCTTCGTTTGTAGTGGCGTAATAATTATCCCAATACGTTATTATAGTTATTGGAGTTGAAAGCGAAAGAAAGATAAAAAGGGCTATTAAAGATAAGGATTCGAATGATTTTTTTTCCTTATATCTCTTTACTTTAAACCAGCCGCGAGATTTTACCTTTTGAATTAATTTTATTAACCCAATTGAAGCAAAAATGGAGAGAGGAATCGTTGAATAATACCAAGTTCTTGAAAACCAATATACCATGTAACGATAATAATCTTCTGGAATGTTAGAGACGAGGGAAGTAGGATACTGCATCCATCTCAAAAATATTAATGATGAAGCCAATCCTATTATTAAAACAATCCAAGAAAATAAAAAAAAGAACATATTTTTATTTTCTTTAAAACAAAAAAAAGATAAATATATTCCAAAAATACCAAAAAATCCTATACTAACAATTAAAGTATTTAAATAGAAACTTAAAAAACTTAAATGCAAATTAGATGCTCTTGAATACAAAATTAAAAACCGTAAATCCAAATTAGTTATTAATAAACAAATTGAAAAAAAAGTGAATATAAAGACAAACAAATATTTGTGTTTTTTCTCTAATATGAAGTTTATTTTCAACTTTATCTTATTAATTATAATTGATAAACGTCTTGAAAATTTATATACAAAAGATAGTAAAAAAAAAGAACTCAATAAAAGGGTGTAGAAAAGCAAAGAAGTAAGGGTGATTCTCAATGAATATGGTGTTACGTGCACGAAATTAAAAGGAATTCCCGAAAATCCCGATAAATGCTGAAAACACGAAAAACTAAAGAAATTAAAAGCAATTAAATCAAAAATAAGAAGAAATATTATAAAAAGAACATAAAAAATTAAAAGAACTCTAATATATTGCTTAATATTAGTTGAAAATAGGCAATATAAAAAAACTATTACTATTCCCATTAAAGCTGGAAGTATATATGACATAAGACTTTGAACAAGAAATAAAGAAGAAAAGGCAAGAAGTATTATATTTTCGGTAGTTAACTTTTGTTTATTTTCTAAATGATCTGATTTAATTACGATAAAAAATAGGGTTAAGGATATAAAAAGCGAGAAAAAGGCAAAACTATGATATGAAAATTGAAAAATTAGCAAGTGAGGACGGAATAATATTGCTATAAAAATAGAAGATAGAACGCAAAATTTCTCATTCATATTCTTTAATAGGATTTTTGTAAGAAGATAAATCGAAGTAATAGATAAATATAAAAAGAGAAATAGTAAAACATTGGTATTAATATAAGGAATACCACATAATACACTTAAACCAAAACTAACACACCCCCAATATTTTGCATATGTATTTTGAGATGATCCAAAATCACCATTCCCTATTAATGAAGCCGAAGAAATTCCTCTCCATCGATCTCCTGCAAGAATATATTGATGGGATGATAAAAGAACCCCTAAAGCGATAATTATGATACCTAATCCTATAAATAAAATTAAAAAAGTGTCCCTTGAAATTGTTATCTCAGTGGTTTTAATTTTTAATTTGGTTCCGCGATTTTTTTGAAAAAGTATATCTAAATAAAAGAGGAATATAAATGAAAAGAATAAGAAGAGAAAGATGGAGTTTCTTGTGAATCCAATAAAATCAAGAATTAATGTTATACTTCCTAAAAATATTAAGGAGATAATTGGATAGATTGTAAGTTTAACTAAGAAAGACTCGACATTTAGCCTCTCATGAATGGTGCTCTTCGAGAAGATAAGATTAAAGATGCATGCTCCTGGTATAAATAGAGCCCCAATAAGAAATACAACTGCTCTAAAATAATTTAAAATGTAAATTTGATTCCAAGCTATGATTACATCGCTAAATGAGACGGGTGGAATAAAAATAGCTATTCCCATTAATGCCATTAGTATTGTTTTTATTATATTTTCGTCTAATATTTTTACTCTGGCGATTATATTATTATAAGAATTAATCTTCAAAAAGAAGTAAAATATCCCGGTTATAACTATGGCGAAACCAAGTAATAAAATGATTGAAATATTAAAATCATTAGGAATAATATAAGTTTGAACTAAAAATAGGAAATATAGACAAATAAAAAGATAAACAAATGTTGTAATTATTGAATTCCGAACAATTTGTTTTGATTTCATCTATGCATTCTTTGGTTGGTATATTAAATATAAAATTTTTACTTCTAAAAATTTCTTGTCCTCTTAAAACTAATTTTTTAAAACGACCTTCAAATATAAAATTTTTACAATTTCTCTAAGAGTTCTTCAAACGGGACGATATATAAATTTACTAACATACGAGAGACTTTTAATTCTAGCTAATTTTGAAATTATGTCATAGATTGAATAATAATTATGTAGATAATAAATTAAATAATAATAAGTCCTAATTCTAAACATTTTTTTTTTTAATGCCATAAAAATTACTTTTCGGGACATTTTTTTATTTTTTAATAAGTTTAAACTAATAAATAATCTATAGCAATGAGATATATATGCATCAGGTATTTCTTGAAAAAATTTTTTATATTTCCCCCATATATGTAAAATAGCTTTTATTTTATTGATTAGATTTTTGACAGAAGTAATGTATGTGATACAATCATTATAAAGATAAACATTTAATAATACGTCATTCACGTACTCAAATTCAAAATATTGAGAAATCCGAATCCACATTTCATAATCTTGAGATCCACCTCTTCTCAAAGATTCATGTTCATCAAAAAAACCACATTTTTCGAACACTTTTCGTTTAATTAATGAACCACTACCTCCTCCAGTAATAATATTTCTAATCGATAAATTTTTTAGAACGTTCCCTCGATACTTTGGAGAAATTATCTCTTTACTTTTATTCAGAACATTAATTATTGCTACACCGCAATATACAAGCCCGACATTCTCACTATTATTTTTAAATTTTTGTAGCTGATTTTCTAATTTCTCTGAAAGCCATTCATCATCCGAGTCTAAAAGTGCGATATATTCACCCTTAGAGTTCTTTATTCCTCGATTTCTTGAATAATTTGGACCTTGGTTTTTCTCGTTTAGTAAAAGTTTAATTCGCATATCTTTTTCCAATAAAGGCTTAATAATTTTAACGGTCTTATCGGATGAACAATCATCTACGATTATGATTTCGAAATTTTGATATGTTTGATCTAATACACTTTGAACAGCCCTCAAAATAGTTTTTTCTCGATTGTATGTTGGGATAATAACAGATATCAAATCGTTTTTGATCACATTAATCCTCTCTTCATTTTTATTATTATGCTTTTTCTTTATTAATATTTTTAGTTTTATGATCATTTTAATTAATATTTATAACGTATTAGATAATTTCACAAAACAGTATAATCTCTAATGATTTTCTTAGCAATAAAAGAGGTGATTCTGAACCTGGTGGATGATTATTATTAATTAAAAATTAATACTAAATATCTTTATTGATATTATATTTTAATATTGAGTAGTTAAACTAAATTAGTACTTGATAAAAATATTGATTTTAAATCATAAGATTGAAAACTGTAAAAATTTTGGATATTTTTATTTTTCTCGCAATCTAGATAAAGAATTAATTAAAGAGATTCTTCTATTACAAAAGCGTTTAAAGCTTTATTATTAACAGTGAAGAAAATTATTGAAAAAAGAATAAAATTGAAAATACCGTTAGTCAAAATTATCAACTGGATTGGAGTTATTATATTGATTTCGAACAAGAATTTTAAAAAATTATCTTTAAAATGAATAAATGAAAAAGAAATATTTATCCAGATAACAAAAATGTGAATATTATAAGAATTAAATAAAATTATTTATCAATTCAAAATTTTACAAAAAAATATTTAAAATGAAAAAATCTAAAAATATCTACACAATAGAAAAGACTGTTGAATTGAAACTATGCGTTTCATGTGAGATCTGTAATGCATTATGTCCAGTTAACGCAATTAAAATGGAATACGAAGGAGGTCAATTTCTCCCGAGAGTTAAAGATGAGTGCACTAACTGTCAACTCTGTTTAAAAGTTTGTCCAGGCATTGATCTCGGAAAATTGAATTTTGAATCGTCCCATAATTTTGAAGAGAAAATAACGGGAACTTGTTTAGAATCATACTCCGCATACAGCAAAAATAGTGAAATTTTAAAAAACTCTACAAGTGGAGGATTAATAACAACTTTGATTGCAAATCTTCTAAACGACAAACAGATCAATGGGGCATTTATTTTACCATTTGATACTTTTAAGGGACAACCCGCAAGGCTACAATGCGCAAAAAATGAGAACGATGTTATAGATGCCGCAAAATCCAAATATATTCCCGCTTCTGTTTATAATGTTATTAAAATCCTGCAAAAAAAAACAAAACCTAACTATGTAATAGTGGCTACCCCGTGCCAAATCAAGGGTATAAAAAAGTATATTAAAGAAAAAAATGTAGATGATGATAAAATACTGTTCTTTGGTCTCTTTTGCGAGAAATCTCTTAATTTCAATATAATACGTTATTTTGAAGATAAATATTCAAGAAATGACGAAAAACTTGTTAAATTTGATTTTAGAAACAAGGAGAAAGACGGATGGCCGGGTCATCCAAAACTTTATTTTGATTCTGGTAGAGAACTGATAATTGATAGAAGCGAGAGGCTGAAGGTAAAAAATTACTTTCAGCTTGAAAGATGTCTTTATTGTCTTGATAAGTTAAATCAATTATCGGATATTTCGTTTGGCGATTGTTATATATCCGGTAAAGAGTTCCCTGGCAGGTCCAGTTTGATCATAAGAACAGAAAAGGGAAAAAGGGTGCTTGAAAAATATTCCCATTTATTTAAAATAGAAAATTCGAGTATAAAATCAATAAAAATATCTCAAGGTCTTTTAAATAAGAAAGAAAACTTAGATTTTATTAATTGTTTTATGAAAAGTACTAATAAAATAAAAAGAAAGACTAGACAAAATCTTAGAAAGAGAAAGAAAAAAATCAACTTGGGAAGGAATTACAACTCTTCAAAATTGAAACGTGCGATATTTTTACATGATTTAAGACATAATTTGAGTGCTATATTTAGATATGTAAAAAAAACAATAAACGCATTGACAGCAATTGGAATATATTTCCTTAGTGAAGCAATCTCATTTAGAAAAAGAAAAACATCAAATCTTTCATCAAAAAAGAATTTTATTATTGTCGGTGGAAACTTTTCAAACAAAGGTTCCCAAGCTATGACTTTCACTGTGGTTGATCAAATTAAAGAAAGATTTCCAAATAGAGATATATACCTTTTTTCAAATGTAGCTTTTAAAAGAGACGAATATGAAAAATTTCAATACAATTTTAAAGTAATGCCATGGCCTTATTCTCTATTTGATGAGACTAAACTTAATCTTTTAAGTCCTCTTCGTTTCAATTACATAAAACCCCTCTTCAACATAGAAAGAAATAAATATAAAAACCAAACCGAAGATGATTTAAAAGAAATAATTCAAAATTCTACTTGTTTTATTGATATTAGTGGATATAGCCTTTCTTCTAGTTTTAATGTCGGGGCATCTTTGGACTATCTATCTAATTTAATGATTGCAAAAAAGTTTTCTGTTCCATATTACATTTTTCCTCAATCTATAGGTCCTTTTGATTATCCTTTACTATATAGAATAATTATCTACATAATGTCATATATATATCTAAAATACCCAGAAAAAATATTTGTAAGAGAAAAACAAGGTTTAAAGGATATTAGAAGATTTACTAAAGATAATCTTGAATTAAGAAGAGATATTGTTCTAACCAGTAAGGGATATGACATAAATCATATCTATAAAGGAAAAGTAAATTTTAAAAGTGAGGAGATAGCAATGAATTCAGTGGGTATAATCCCAAATGAAAAGATTATTAAAAGAATGGATTCAAAATCTTTTTTTTCTATTAGTATTCAAGTATTTATTTTTTTTTCTATTAATTTCCGTGGTCGGAAAGCC
>JAHLWP010000041.1 GCA_019057865.1 Promethearchaeota archaeon | reverse complement strand
TCGGCTTTCCGACCACGGAAATTAATAGAAAAAAAAATAAATACTTGAATACTATAAGAAAAAAAAGAAATAATAAATCCACAGTCTGTTTCACGAATATTATTCTGTAAATTAAAAATAAAAAAGAATTTTGATTTTTGAAAACAATATCAATCTTTTGATATTAGATTATTGGTCGAAGCATAGAAAGTCATTTAATATTGTTTCACGAACTCTTCTATTTTTTTATAAGTTTAAATATGATTTTACTATTTTAATATTGGTTTCAGCTAAAAATAACACATCATTAGCAACCTTTTTAGTAAAGACTTCAGCAGGTATTCCTTCTGGTAATCCATTAAGATGAATTTTATCTCCATTTTTACTAAATCATTTTTTAATAATTCTATCTTAGTTATTACATAACTAAGATGAGCATTTACATGCTCAGATGTCATTAGTTTACGCTGAAAAATCTGATGAAAGCGATGGTTATTATGATTCTATATTACTATATCATAGTTTATTGCTTATGGAATTATCAAATATATTCTTACATATTGTTATTTAATGATTCTAATATCAAAATCGAATAAAATTTTTGGAATTAGGTTATTGGCTTTTTATTCATTGCATTAATCTGTTTTTGAATTAATTTTTTGTGTCATATTACGAATTACTTTTATATCTTAAAATTAAAAAAACATATCGCAAAAGGTACGCATCCTTTATATAAAGAAACTTTTTTAAAACAAATTATCTGTACTATTAATGTAATTGTTAAATTATTGAAACATTTTCAAGTCTTATAAAATGGGTGATTATTATTGAAAAAATGAAATGTCAATTAATAAGTTTGATTTTAATCATAATTTCAACAGTATATCTCCCTACTTATGCTGTTTTAATTAGAAATTATCCTTCAAGAATTCAAAAATCAACAGCAATTAATATAGAAATATCGCAATTATCTACAGCAGATACATGGCTTCCTAATGGTATAGCAATATGTACAGAAAACTATAACCAATGGTATTCTCAGATCTGCAGTGATGGCGCTGGTGGTGCGATCATTACATGGGAAGATGAGAGAAGTGGATTGAAAGGTGATATCTATGCTCAAAAGGCTAATTCAACTGGAGATGTACAGTGGGTTGATGATGGTGTAGCTATCTGTACAGAAAATAATACTCAAGGATCTCCACAAATTTGTAGTGACGAAGATGGAGGCGCAATTATCACATGGAACGATAAAAGAAACGGATTGAACTACGATATTTACGCTCAAAAAATAAATTCAACTGGAAATTTGATATGGAACGCTAACGGTACAGAAATTTGTACGGCAAATGAAACTCAAGCGGTTCCTCAAATTTGTAGCGACGAAGATGGAGGCGCAATTATCACATGGACTGACTATAGAACCGAGACGAACTACGATATTTACGCCCAAAAAATCAATTCTACTGGAGATGTGGTATGGAACGCTAATGGTACTGAAATATGTACAGAAGGCGGTGATCAGATTTTCCCTAAAATTTGCAGTGATGGGGCTGGAGGTGCCATTATAACATGGGAGGATTCGAGAGGAATTTACACTCAACGGATTAATTCAACAGGGGATGTGCAGTGGATAGCCAATGGTACCGCAATATGTACAGCAAATAATACTCAATGGCAACCTCAAATCCGTAGTGATGGGGCTGGTGGTGCAATTATCACATGGTCTGATTATAGAAGTGGAACAAATTTCGATATCTATGCTCAATGGATTAATTCAACAGGGGATGCTCAATGGATTGCTAATGGTACTGCAATATGCACAGCAGACAATGACCAAGAAGCGCCTCAAATTTGTAACCTTGGAACAGGAAGTGCAATTATTACATGGAAAGATTTGAGAGGAACAGATGCAGACATTTATGCTCAAAAAATCAATTCAAATGGATATATGCAGTGGATCATCGATGGTGTGGTAGTATGTGCTGCAGATGAGGATCAAAAAGCTCCTCAAATTTGTAATGATGGAAATGGGGGCGCTATTATTACCTGGGAAGATTCTAGAGATATATGGGGCGATATATATGCTCAACGACTTGATTCAACTGGAGAAATACAAGGGGTTGCTGATGGTGTAGCTATTTGTAGGGTATCTTTAGCACAACATCAACCTCAAATATGCAGCGATGAAGAAGGGGGAGCAATTATCACATGGTTTGATAAGAGAAATGGCGTGAACTACGATGTTTACGCACAATGGATTAAAATAGAACCTGAAAATGGAGATGAAGGCTTCCCATTTGAACTCATAATTATTATTTCATCAATTATTGGTGGTATAGCAATTGCTAGCATAGTCACAGTTTTTATACTTAAAAAACGTCGAAAAATTAACCAATAAATAAACTACTTTTTTATTCTTATTTATTTTAATTTGTCTCTACAAATAAGTCAAAAGATTTGAAATTCAATATATTGATCCCAACTTTATTAAATTTTGAATAATCAAAACACTTGAAGTGCTGAGTAAAAATCAACTTCGATAAGATTTGAGAGTAGTTTGATAATTGTTAAAAAATGCATTATTTAATATTTTCAATGAAAGGCTCATTTATTTAACCGCAAATGATTTAATCATTACTTAATTTTACATAATCATAAAAAGGGTATATTTTCTAAATCTTTTGAATAAAAAAAATTTCATTTATATAGTATAGAAATTGTCTAAAATAAAAAAAAAGAAAATTAGATTTTAAATATTAATGGATAACACGAATTGTATCTGTTCCTTCAAAATATAGACCGTTAGACAAAAACCCGGATATAGTTATTAAAACATTCTCACCTGGTTCAAGTAAATCAATAACTTCTTCCCGATCGAATTTTACCATTAGAATACCATCTGTAATTTCAGTTGGGCTTGAATCAGCTCGGGATAATCCATCAAGACGTACACTTTCTATTTCAATATCACTTACATCGTATCCGTCTGGAAGCCCGATATAAACTGTAACCCATTTTCCTTTGCTCTTTCGATTTAATGTATCAGGGTCAAAATCGACTGTTGCATAGATCATGAAAGTTTTGATGACCAGTTCATACGGATATGGTACAGGGCTGCCTTGCTTAACAAAATCTTCCGGTAGCCTTAAATAACTGAGATATAATCCATCAGGGGATAAAGTGGGATATTCATCGTTATATGGACCTTCTGTTAGCTGTTCAATCCCAGTGCCATCTACGTTCATCTTGAATATGTGCATATTACCATCTGGATCACGGTTACTTCCCATTATAAAACCCTGCACATCAATAGGATTGTAATTCCCCCAAATATTCATTATATTAATGTATTCATCATCAAGAACTGTCCTTACATTGGTTCCATCCATATCCATTGCATATATGTTATCATTTTCATGCCAGACGAGCGTATTCCCATCTGCTAATACTGTGACTCCAATTTTTTGTGAGAATGCTCTAATAGTAGTCCTACCTGAACCATCCACATTGCATGTTTTAAAAGTAGTAGGTCGCCAATGATTTGTTTGTCGTCCCCATAAAAGCTTGTTACCAGTTGGCGACAAACGGGGGACCCATGTATAGTCGGGATAGGATATATGGTACCAATTAAAAGTGCTTGGATCACCAATGATGATGCCATCATCAACAACAACAAATGTTCTGTACCAGCCATTACCATTATGAGCGCGGAAGTATACAAGATTTGTTCCTGGGATAAATCTCCCCCAATTTACCGTACCTCTATTATCATACCAACGATTCCAATATGTTGTTCTGATCCCATTACCTCTAGTAAAAGTATCAGTAATCTGAGTCTTATCCGTTCCATCAGGTTTTATTTTAAAAAGTTCAGTCCGACCATAGTATGTTCCCGGTGTTGGTCCACCGGCCTCATGTCGTATCCTGTAAAGAATCCAGTCACCCTGCCAGTCCTCTAAACCATTATATTCGGCTTCAGATGATATCAGTACGGGATTAATGAGGCCACTAGGGCTTTTATCTGCGACCCAGAGTTCACAATTGTACACCCTTCCATAACTCTTTATATAAGCTACTTGAGTTCCATCTGGTGACAAAAGATAGTCAGATACGTTCGCCACGGTATATTCAATCCCTTGACTTAAATTCGGTTGATTGTCGGTTTTTAGATTTCCTTGACAATTTGCGAAGATAGGCGGAGAAAATAAAAAAAGAAAACTTAGGGTAACTAATAATATCTTATTTTTTGTTATATTTTTCATTTTAATTTCACCTATAGAGTATAGACTTGCATAGAGAAATAGTATAGTCTTATATTTAAAATTTGTGACATAATAGTCACAATAAACAAAAAATAAAGATTTAAGAATTCATCAATGTTTCGCATGTGTGCTTTCTTCTTATTGATTGCAATAAGTGAAATCTAGTGGGAAAATTTTTGGAGATTATAGAGAAACTTTTTTCTTTGAGTATTAAAGGAAAGTTAATAAAATTGACTTAAGAAAGTTTAGTTTTCTCACGAGATGCCAAAAGAGAAAAAACTGTATAATCATATAAAAATTATTTTAAAAAATTAGGAAAAAATTATGATTTACTTTTATTACGTAAAATTACAATAAGCTTTACTACAAATAAATATACAGTTTATCAAGATTGGGGGTTAAAACTCCAGATTCTTCTATTAATTCTCTAAGATCTTTTCCTAAAAAAATCATCTTATCTTTAGCAACACCTGCATGACCTTCGATAGCGATTTTTTTTTTTTCTTTCTGATTTTCTTTTAATTTTGTTATATTGCTCTTTTTGACGAATTTTTGATATATATTAAAATATATCTATTTTATATATTCTTATATGTTTTAAAAGTTATAGCATATCCTTGATATGAAAATTTAAAGAACAAGGTCTGTTTCATGAAGAAAAAATAAAAAAGTATTTTGATTTTTAAAAACAATATCATCTTTTATTTAAGCAAGAACATTATGTGAGTTTTTAACTCTTCGGGTGGAGTTTGTGATGGATCATCTAAATATATCTCATAAACAATACCAGTTGCTTCATATCCATTATCTTTAATCCATTTAGAAAGCTCATTATAAGCAGGTTCAATTTTACTATATGGCCCCGTGTATAAACAAGTAGCAAACTTTCCAGATGGAATCTCACGTGTTTTTATATCTTCTTTGTCAGGTAATTTTTTTAAAACGGGAAATCCTATTTCAATGTCCAAATTTTGCATATCCATGTTATAATATGCTGCAAATGGGGGTCCTGCGGGATATTCTCCTATTTCTCCAAGATATTGAGCAATATTCCCATAAACTTTTCCCATAACTTGAGGTAAATCCTGAACGGATGCTCTTGTCCGAACTGATAGAACATCTTGAGCCTTTCGTTCTTCAATTTCACAAGTATAGGTCATTAATTCTCTCCTCAATTTTATTGAACTTATTTGTGATTTAAATAATTAAAAAATCTAATTATATGTATTGGGGTAAAAATATTTATGTTTCGAAAATCTTATTTCTTAAATTAAAATCGACACTGTCAAGGATCTATAGTTTTATGAAAAAAATAAGATTACTCACAAAAATCCTAGGAGATCAGAAACACCATCTATAGGAGGAATCTCAACTTTAAAGTAATTTTTAACAATCTGTACTAAGAACTTTAGATATGGGATTTTTATCTTTTCATCATGAGTTTTTGATATTTCATCAATAAGAATCTTAGATGTACCTACTTTATCTTTACGTCTTTCGATGAGGTCCACAATAGTTTTAGAATATTCATATGCTTTATGAATTTCATTTCTAAGCATAATTAAACTAGTCATTAAATCATATTCTGATAAGAATTTTTCAGCAATAGTCTTTTCTACTTCTAATTTCTTCGGATCTATAATTTTATCTTTATCTTGTATTATATCCCTTCCTTGAAGAATTAGAAATTCTTTATAACTCTTTTTATTAGCTTTGTAATCCTCGCTTGAAATGATTGTAATATCAATATCGAATGAATTCTGCATTATATATTTGAAGAAATTAATGATATGATGATAAAGAAACCCTAGATCAGAAATTATTATTATTTTTTTGCCAAAAAAAGTTGCTCTAATAACATGAGCAATTAACAAAGAAGGTATATTAATTCTAATTAAATCAAAATCAATTGATTCAGTTTCAGGTACAATTCTATCTTCCACTAAAGTCGGCGATGAATTAGCAGGTAATTGAAGTTGAAAATCTGCCATGAAATAATCCCGTATTTGCATATTTCTATCTACATAAGCAATAAATGAATGTTCACAGATCATATTCACAGCTATATTGACTGCTAATACTCCTCTTGAAATATTTTTTATTGCATCCTCAGAAATTTCTATTTTTCCCCTTGCTGAGCAAGAAGGACATCGAATTTCAAGTTTCGCCATATTATTCCAAAATTAAGAATTTCTTAAGGTTTTTTTCTAGTTCAAAATTTATAGTATTAATTAATCATCTTATTTATATATTTAATGTCGTAATATTAATATTTAATTTTGCCATCTATATTTTCCATTAGCTTAATGCAATTAATTCTTTAATATTTTTGTACTCTAGCGTACTTCTTTTCTATAAGATTAGCAATAAGTAAACAAATTACAGCACTCAAATTTTCAGCTGTTAAGAATGATAGAGCATTATTTAAAAAAAGAACACAGATATAGTATAAACTGAAAAATGTGGCAAGAAAAATAATGCAAGTTATTAATAAAGGTTTAGTTATTGGAAAATCTAAGAAAATCCTCAATTTTGAACGTTTACCCCTTGATTTCTTAAATTGGCTTTTCAATTTCTCTCTTCTCTCCACTTGAGCATAACTCTCGAAAATTATAATTGTAGAAAAAAATAATGCGACTGTGATTCCTATAGGAATTAATATTACTACAAAATAATTGCCAATACCTAAAAGATATTGAGCTATAAATATAAAAAATAATTGGAACATTCCGCACATCCCTAATAGAAGTAGAGCAATTCCAAAAAATTCCTTTGATAACCAACGAATTCTTAGTGGCATTCTAGTTTAACTTTTTTTTTTTTTATTAGTGGGCCAAGGGAGAGTTGAACTCCCGACCTTCCGCACGTCAAGCGGACGTCATACCAGGCTAGACCACTGGCCCGTAATTTTCGAATTATCGAAATTAGTAATAAGTAATTTATACTACTAAAAAATAAATATTTTATTAAAATCAAAAACATCTACCAATATTTCTAAACAACAAATGTTTTCTTACTTTTTAGTGAATAGAATGAAAAAAATTAAAAAAAATAAAAATATTTTTTTAGGGTTTCTTTTCCCTTAATGCTCTAATCATTGGTAAATCCTTTCCAGAAAGAATTTCTAACATTGCACCGCCAGCAGTAGAAATGAAGGAAACCTGATCTGATAATCCTGCCATTGAAGCAGCAGCCCCCATTTCGCCTCCTCCAATTATTGTAAGTGCATCATTTTCCTTTGTAGCTTTAACCATTGCTTCGATCATTTCATTTGTAGACTCTCTGAACACTTCTTTTTCAAATATTCCTGGAGGACCGTTAGCAACTATAGTTTTGCTTTTCATAATGAATTCCTTGAATTTTTCTACAGTTTTAGGACCTACATCTCCAGTTGTTGTATTATAAGTTGCTGCCTCATCAATAGTAATAGTTTTTCTATTACCATTATCATCAATGACTAAATCTTCTGGAAGAATAATTTTATCCTTATATCTTTCATAGGTTTTCCCAATCATATCCTTATTAACTTCTAAATCCTTAGCTATAATATTACGATTGGGTTCCCCCATATTTTTACCTAGCGCTTCAAAGATCAAAATAGCAGTTAATCCAGAACATAAAGCATAATCTAATTTTTCATTATCGAAATTAAACTTCATTGCCTTAAATTTATCTATTGCTTTAGCTCCACCAATAAGCATAGCCATTGGTTTATCAGGTTCTTCTATAATTTTTTTCAATGCAGATAATTCTTTTTCTGTTATAGGGCCTGCTATCATTTTGGGCCAACCTATAATAGACACATGTGCTCGATGGGCTGCTCCAAAAGCATCTACTATGACATAATCTACTAAAGAATATAGTGATTTAACCATTTCTGTATTCTCTGCTACAGAGAAATCATCATAGCCTTTCATTTCAGGCTCCCATTTTCTAACATTATTGAGAACTAATACTTCACCAGGTTTGAGTTTTTTTATAGCTTTGACAGCATCCTTACCAAAAAGATCTTTTACAAATTTCACTTGTCGCCCTAACTGTTTTTCTATTTCTTTTGCATGAATGTCTAAATCTGTAAAATCTTCATTACCAGGTCGTGATTGATGAGCCATTATAATAACAGCACTTTCTTTAAGCTCTTCTAAAGCAGGGACGAGAGCTGCAATACGTGGTGATTCTCGAATTTTATAATTTTCTACATCAATATTAGAATTGATATCAACACGCATTAATACTTTTTTACCTTTTAAATCTACATCCTTGTAAGATGTATAATCAATCTTCATTTATATCTTCACTTTAATCTAGGATTATATATTGATAGAGTAGTAAATAATAATTATTTTGAATTGTTATTATCTTTTTTTAAATTTAAAAAATGAATCTAAAATAACACAATTTCATTCAATTTTTTGCAGTATATAAAAAACATATCCATAATAATCAGAATGTTTTCTAAACATTTCAATTTCTATTAATTCCTCATCAAGTTGCTTTTCTGCTTCTTCATTTCCTTGATATTTTTCCTTTAATTCATTAATTCTAAATTCAAGAGGGGTATAATAATTCTCCCACCAACTATTTTCTGGTAATATAAAATATGAGATTAAACTATATCCATTTTTCTTAATCCTATCCTTATTTTCTTCAATTAATTTTATATCAGGATAAGCATCATTCCAGAAATCTCTAATCTCAGCAGGAGGATTCTTTTTTAACCATGAGGCTTCACTTACTACAATATAACCATTTTTTTTCAAAAAAATATGCCAATCTTTTAATGCTTTCTCAAATCCATAAATATAAACTGCTCCTTCAGACCAGATAACATCAAATTGCCCTTCTTCAAAATCCATTTTAAACATAGATTTATTAATCGTTTTAATTTTATCTTGAACTCCAGCGATTTCAGCACGCTTGTTTAACTCATCTAAAAATGGCTGATGCGTATCTATTGCAACGATATATCCATCATTCAATTTCGCTAACTGGATCGTCTGCATTCCAGGTCCACATCCAATATCCAAAATATAAGGATTTGAAGGTAAATTTTCTAAAAAGTTAAAAGCCTTTTGTGTTGATTCATTGTCCCCTGGACCTTCTCTTGGCAAATCTTTATGAATCTCAAAAAAAAACTCCAATATATGCACCTATTTTTTATATATCATTAATTTTACAAAATTAAAAAAAAGAATGATTTACAGATTGTTAAAGCGCAAAATATAAGTAATTGCTTTGAATTTTATTAAACCATTAATATTTTAATTGGTTAAAATACAGAATTATATGATAAGAAGAAAAAATGGATGATCTAAGAAATATACTTAAACTTCTAACCGAAAAGAAAATAACTATTGAAGAAGCAGAGAAGTTTTTAAAAGCTAATATGATTCAAGAGGTTGGTGATTTAGCTAAATTAGATATTCTTCGTAAAGTAAGAACAGGTATCCCTGAAGTTATATATGCTCATAAAAAATCTAATGAAGTAATTATAGATATTATCAAATCATTTTTAGAGAGTAATCAATTTGCTATTATTTCTCGCTATCATGAAAGCCAAAAAGAATTCATATTAAAATCCTTTGAAAACAATGAAGATATTGATATAGAGTTAAATGAATTGGGCAAAGTAATAATTTTAAGACAAAAACCTTTTAAATTTGAGAAAAAAAACGGAATAATAGGAGTCATAACAGCTGGAACTTCTGATATACCTGTGGCAGAGGAAGCAAAAGTTATCTCAGAAGCTATGGGGTGCAAAGTGTTAACTAGTTACGACGTGGGAATAGCAGGTATACATCGAATCTTTACACCATTAAGCGATATGATTAAAGAAGGTATTCACGTAATAATTGTATGTGCTGGAATGGAGGGAACATTACCTGGTGTTGTTGCTGCTCTAACAGATATCCCTGTAATTGGAATTCCTGTTTCTAGTGGATATGGATTAGGAGGGAAAGGAATTGGGGCGTTAACAACAATGTTACAGTCGTGTTCACCTGGATTATTAATAGTAAATATTGATAATGGATTTGGAGCTGGTGCCTCAGCAGCTTTAATAGCAAATAGAATGACTAGATAAATGAAATAATTAGATTCATTTTAATAGAATAAACTATAAATATTTTCTAGTTTAAGCTTGTTTAATTAAAATTAAATTATAAAAATTAAAAAAATAAAACTAAAGGTTGATATATATGACACCAACACCTGAATCACTTGAAGCTCTTTCAAATCTTCGAGAATTTTCGCACTATCAATGGTACATAATCCCAATTCTAGTTATTGTTCTATATATCTATGCTACTGAAATTCAAAAAGCACAACAAACAAAAAATTGGAGTATAGTCTTTGCAGGTTTGACAGTTTTAGGTATGGACTTGATTAATGAAACTTGGAATGCATTAGTATTCCATTTTACTGATTATTCAGCATTCTGGACAACACCAGCGCGTAGCACTTTTATTATTATGATTGGTTGGAACTTAGAAATAGCAATGATGTTTTCTATTGCGGGTCTTGTATTTGCTAAGTTTCTACCAGAAGATAAAGATAAGAAGATATTTGGAATTCCTAACCGTTGGCTTTTTGCCTCATTTTTTGCTGCTTTTTCTGTTTTTGTTGAGATCCTTTTGAATATTTCAGATGCTCTTATATGGGAATATCCATGGTGGAATGCCAGTCCTTGGGGTGTGCCACTTATCTTCTTATTTGGATACTTCCATTTCTTTGTTGCAGCATTCCTTGTTCATGATGCAAGGGGAATGAAGATAAAAATCAAAGCAGTAGGTACTATTTACGCAATAGGTCTTACAGCAGTACTCGTTTTCATGTTTATCCCTACTTGGATTGGAGCAGACCCTTGGATTTAAGTAGAGTGAAATTAAAAGATTTTTTTTTGTGTTTCATTTGAATTCGCTTTTTTTTAATAGTATCAAATTTTAATTTAGTTTAAATTTAAGAAGTTTCTATTTTTTTAGTTTATGACATAGTTTGAATAACGAGAAATATTATTTTTGCAAAAATGTGAGGGAAATTATTATAATCGTGTTTTACTTAAACGAATTTTTATTTAAAGGTTTGTTTAAATGAATTTGCTTAAGACAAGAATTTCTCATAAATTGTCCCTTTTCAATTTTTCTAGTCCTATTTTTTAAGATAGATAAGCTTATATAGGTAATTTAATATAATAATAATTGAACTTATTTTTAAAATATCAAATCTAACGAAAAACAATTCTAATGATAAGTAGTTGAGACCCAAATGGTCGCATCTATAGATAGTAATGAACTTTTTGAAAAATCTAAAAAGTTTTTTGAAAATGGAGACATTGACAATACAATAGAAACCTATGAAAAAGCCATTCACAACATTGATCGTTCAAAATTGAAGAATAAGCAAGACTACATTCAATTTTTAGAAACTATTTTAAAACATTGTAAAGATAATGGTTTACAAGAACAAGAAGCCCTCGTTTTAAGAACTTTGGGTAGAACGCATTCAATTTTTAAACTATATCCTGAAAGTATGAAATATCACTACCAATCTCTAAAAATTCAAAAAAAATTAGGGAAGCAATTAGAAGTAGCCGAAGGTTTAGTTTTTCTTGCTGAAGACTTAGAAATTTCTGGAAACTTTGATAAATGCATTAAAATATTCCAAGAAGCAACAGAAGTGTATCAGAAATTAGGAAAATTGAGAAAAATAAAGAAAATAAAGAAGGAACTTTCCCGATTAGAAGCTTTTTCAAAAGATATGGTGGAAGACGAATATTTGTTACATAAATTCAATATTGATAAATATTAGACAAAACAATAAACTTTAAATTTATTTTTAAACTCTATTTTTTTTTAAATTTATATTTTAATTTATGGATTTACTTATTATTTAAAATCTGCTTTACTTGCGATTTTGCAATAGCTTGTAGCTTTTTAACTGTTAGCCCAGAGAGTTCACTAATTCTTTTAAGGTCTTCATATTCTGGTTTTATATTAACGATTTCTCTTCCCTTTTCTGATTCTATATATGAAATTTTGAAATTTAAATCAAAATTTTTTCCATTAATTTCAATAATTTGTTTTTCTATCTTTCTATCAATACAAACACGTTTTATAGTATTGAACCTTACACCTAAAGTACCCAATTCTAGTATAATTTTCTCAATTATCTCAAACTTATATCTTGGATAACATAAAATTCTGATTATATGACTAGGTCTATTTTTCTTTGTCAGCCCTGGAAAAATTTGCAAATCTAGAATTTTTTCTTTTTGAAATTTTTCTATAAAATTTCCAAGCACTTCACCAGTTACATCATCAACATCTGTTTCTAAAACAGTTACTTGCTCTAAATATTTATCAAATATATGCGATTCAGCTGATGTTCCTAATTCCTTACGTTCACCGTAGAATAAACGTAGAATATTTAAGAAATTCTTGAAATTTTTTTGACCTGTACTATAAATTAATTTTATTAACTTCATTTCGGGGGGAAATTCTAAGAATTTTAGATTTAAATTTACTAATAACGCAGCCCCTGTAGGAGTCACTAATTCAGAATCAATTGGACCTCCACGGATTATTAGATCAGATTTTTCTAAAATTTTTGCTGTTGCTGGAGCAGGAACAGGTAATAAACCATGTGCAGTATTAATAGTACCACTTCCTAAAGGTATCTCACTACAAAAGACCTTGAAATTTTCCTCAAAGCCACCTATTTTATCTAAGACAATAGCAGCACCTAAAATATCAATCAGGGTATCGACAGAACTTAATTCATGTAAATGGATATTGTCGTTTACTTCACCATGAACTTCTCCTTCTGCTTGAATCAATGAATTAAGAACTTTATTAGCATAATTCTTAGCGGAATCAGTAACTTTTTGACTGGTTAAAAATTCATTCAAAGAATTCTTTAGGGTTTTAGCTGTTCTCCGATCTTTAGTTTCTTTTATCTCAATTTTTAATTGATTTAATTGAATTCCGGAACGTTTGGGAGTTTCTAACCTAATATCTAATTTTGAAACACCGGATAAGTGTTTTTTTAGTCCTTTTAAATCACTTAATATAACATCAGAATCTGGAACTAATCCTAAAAGAGAAGCAAGAAGCATATCTCCTGATATTCCTGAGTTAGTCATGTCAATATATAAAAATTTCATTTTAGCCTTAATCACAGTTTATTCTAATAATTGATAAAAAAAGTGATAACAATTTTATTATTAAATTATTTCATTATTAATAATATTAAGAGCAAATAAAATAAATAAACTGTTTTAAATTTAGGGCACAAACATGAGTGAGCTTCAAACAATAAAATGTTATTTAACTCAATTACCCGCAACTCTATTAAAATTATTAAATATTGACCCTCCACTTGATACTATACCAGAACCAATTCAATCTATTCTAGATATGTATCAAAGTATTGAACGAATAAGTATTAATTTGATTGATAATTTCGGCCTGTTTGAAATTACATACCTTAAACCACAATTTATGATAGCAAATTCTGAAGTTATGTTATTACTAAGTACAAAAAATCCGTACACATTAGGAGTATTGCATCAATTAGTATATGGTGGTTTTGAAATTGAGCCAAATGGCTTTCATCTTTTAAAAGAGATTAAGGCAGCTGGAAAAACATCATGTCTTATCGGGAGGAAGAAGGATTTAGAAAGATATGATGGCGGCACAAAATCTATTCCAAAGGATACAGACATGAGTACATGGGTGGAATCGGCAAAAGCTATTAATACACACGATCTCTCATGGATGCACTATTTAGACTTTGAAAACCTACATAAACAGCAGCAACAATTGAAGCAAAGAACACCAGAAGATTTAATAGAGAAACTAATTAATAGAACAGATAAATGGATCTTAAGTAATTATAAACAACTTAGAGAGAATTCATTAATGATTATTATAGGGGATCATGGTAGAGTGAAATTAGACCTTGAATATTCTGGTAAAATTGCCCAATGGCGGGAAGCTAGCGTGCCAATCGCTATTTTAATCAAAAAATAATTTTTTGTATCATATTTTAATAATTAACTAGCTTAGTTGCTTAAAATGGAAGAATATAAACGTTTTACTGTTTCTCTTCCTCAAAAACTATATAAAAAATTTGAAGAATTTAGAGAAACATTAGGTATCTCAAGATCTGATGCCATTCGGAAAGCAATGCATACTTTTATGATAAGTGAAGAAAATATTCCTATAAGTTCTGGAAATGTTGTTGGATGTATAACATTAGTTATGACTCATAAACATTTTGATGTAAAACATGAACATCCAAATGATTATGAAAAGGAATTTGATCATGAACAGCACCATGATCATAAATATAGTTCTACCTCAATGTATGCTAATGTTCAACAAACTGATGAAATCCTAAAAACAGATATTCAACATCATTTTCATGATATTGTTATCTCTACTATGCATGTTCATTTAGAATTTGAAAAATGTCTAGAAATTATTGCCGTATCTGGTCCTTATAAACATGTAAAAAGACTAAAGGAAGATCTGCAGAGATTAAAAAGTGTTACTTCAGTTGGATTTTTTATTGTTGATAAAGAAAGTAGTCAAAATATGAAGTAATTAAACGGAATGCTTTTTTAAACCTATTTTCATTGTTATTATAATTTTATTTTTAGAAAAAGTAAAATAAGAATAAAAAATTCCTATTCTCTAAAAAAGAGGATAAGGTATAAGGCGATTTGGCAAGGAATTTTTATTCTTTATTAATGGTTGTATAGGTTGTGTGTGTTATCTTTTAAGATGGTCTTTTATAAATTTAATATAGGATACTGTAAAAAATTAGTAATTTTTTACGTTTAATAATGAAATAAAAAATGAAAGCAATAAATAGAAAAAAAAAAAAATTAATCTATTATACAAGCAATTTATAAATCTTTTTCTTGAACCGTTTTTCTTCCATTAGCCTTAGCCCTTCTGATTGCATTATCTAAGACATCAATGATTGCATCGTTAAGAGATGGACCATCAATCAATCCTCCACTTGTATTGCATCCTTTGCCTTTGATATATTCTCTAACTTTTGATTTTACAAATAGGGCTTCTACGGCTGGTTTTTTAGCCATTTTTTTATTCCTCCTATAATATGTTTTAAGAGTAATTTAAATTTTTTTTTAATTTAAATATACATGTGTCTTCCTTATTTTTAAACTTACTGATGAAAGTATCATAGAATGTTAATAATAATTGTCTAGATGCATTTTTTGTCTTCATTGAAAAATTCCAAGAGTTAGCTCGGTTTTCGTATAAATTTCTAAAATATCAAGATAATGGGGAAACTAACAATTACTTATTTATATATGAGTTCATAATTATGAATTTTAATAAAATTTAATTTTAAGGGATTTTGAGAAGATTTATAAAATATCTTGTTTTTTTATAAAGATACAATTTTTGATTATCACCCTTTGATTTTCATATTAATGAATTATTAAAATTAACTAATAATTTTCTTGTCGTTAGAACTGATAATATAAGAAGAAAAGGGCAAATTCCTGATTTATTACAGATTACCTAAGATAATAAATGAAAAAAGGAAGATACGAAATACTAAAATAATTGGGATTATATTATGGATTCTTCTACTTCCCTTATCATTTTTAGTATTCACTCGCTTGATTGATATGTATCTCAAAAGCTTTATAGAAAAAACGAATTACTTAAATCGTTAGATGATTATCATCACCATAAATCAATATAAATTAGGTTAAATAAGAAAGCCATAATTGTGATAAAACTTGAAAGAAATAATTTTTTCCAGGGCACCAGTTCGAATTTGTGATATTGGTGGATGGACTGACACTTGGTTTTATCCAAGAGGAGCTGTTTTTAACCTTAGTATCGATTTATATAGTAATGTAAGAATTGTGAGCAATAATTCAAATAAAATAAATATTATTTCAGAGGATCTCAAATTAAACACGCAAATTAAAGATTTTCAAAAAATAGATTATGATGGTACTTTAGATTTATTAAAAGCTGCTGTTAAAAGAATGGAAATACAAACAGCAGTAGATATTTTTGTTAGAGCTGATGCACCTCCTGGATGTGGAACTGGAACAAGTGCAAGTATAGCTGTTGCATTAATAGCTGCTTTAACAAAACTTTCAAACAAATTACTTACACCTAATGAAATTGCTGCTCTTGCCCATAAACTCGAAATAGAAGAATTAAAATTAGAGAGTGGTGTTCAAGATCAGTATGCAGCATCTTTAGGGGGGATAAATTTTATGGAAATCGATTATCCGTCTGTAAAGGTTTCAAAAGTTCAAATTAACGATGAAAAAATCTGTAAATTAGAAAATCAGCTAATTTTAGTATATTTTGGTTCTCGAAGTTCTAATTTAATGCATAAAGCTGTTATTGAAAATTATGAAAAAGGTGATAATAATACAATTAACTCATTTAATGCTATGAAAGAATGTGCTAATGAAATGAAGACAGCTATTAAATCAGAGTCTCTTGAATATATGGGAGAGATTATGAACAGAAATTGGGAATCTCAAAAAAGTCTTCATAATTCAATGACTAATTCTACTATTAATAAAGCTGAAAAACTAGCTAAAGAAAATGGAGCAATTGGATTTAAATTAAATGGTGCTGGTGGTGGCGGTTCAGCAACGATTTTAGCTAAGGCAGGGTATGAATATCGAATTAAGAAAAAATTGATTGAAGATGGCTTTAAAATACTACCAGTTAAATTAAATTTTAAAGGCGTACAAACTTGGTAATTCTAAATGCAATTTAAATTGAAAACTTTGTGCTTTTTATACTTTAATTTTAAAAATTAAATATGAGTATTCAAGATAAAACAAGGTTGCATTCAAAGATTAAACGATTAGATAAAAATACTACAATTCATAATTTATTTATTTTTAATAAATCTGGTATTTGCTTTTACGGCAAAAGTTTTACAGATTATTACAATATGGAGAAAAATTTAATTTCTCCATTTTTAACTGCACTAATGTCTTTTTCTAAAGAAATGATAGGGAAAAAGTTTAAAACAATAGATATGGGTGATATAAAATTAGCAATTTTTGAAAAAAGGGAAATCTACTATGGTGTTTTATGTGATACAATTGAGAATATAATTCTATTAGATGAGGTTATTTCAAAAATTAATATTAAACTTTTAGATTATATAAATAAAAATAAGATTAATATTACAGCTGAAATAGTTTACGACAGCAAATTAAATGATACTATAAATAATATTATAGACGATACCTTTAGCAACGAATTTGATTTAGAAAAGGAAGCGAAGATTATTGAATACTTAAAAGAGTTAACTCAAAATGATGAAATTGATGGGACTATTTTATTAACAAACAGAGGAAAGCTCCTTTATTCCTCTTTAAATAAAATAGATTTAAGAACTTTTTTAAAAGAAGTTGATTTTCGTGTGAAAATATGGAATAATTCTATATTAAAAATGTTTTACACTTTCAAAAATAAGAAATTTATTTTTTCAGAGTATGTAAATGATTCCTACTTTGTAATTTTAGTTTTTGATTCAAAAATAAAATTTGGAATGGCAGAATTTATCTTAAGAAAAATTGTACAAAATATCAAAGTTCTTTTTATCAAGTAATCTCTAAATCTTGTTTTCATGAGAAATCTTTAGATTTTTTACTAAAATTTATGAACTATAAAAACTAACTTAAAATCTGATTTAATCCAACTAAAAATTAATTATTAAAACATGGAATTAGATTAAAAATGTCAAAATCAGAACAAGATCTTAAAGATGCGTTTGCAGGTGAATCTCAAGCTAATAGAAAATATTTAGCATTTGCGGAGAAGGCAGATAAGGAAGGGTTCGCTCAGGTAGCAAAATTATTCCGCGCCGCAGCAGCTGCAGAAACAGTTCATGCTCACAATCATCTAAGAGCATTGAAGGGAATTAAGTCTACAGCTGAAAACTTAAAGGAAGCAATTGAAGGAGAATTTCATGAATTCAACCAAATGTATCCTGAATTTATACAAGATGCTATAGATGAAGGGAATAGTTCTGCAGAAAGAACTTTCAATTATGCTAATGAAGTAGAAAAAATTCATCATAAACTCTATGAAAAGGCTTTTGAAGCCGTTGAAAGTGGTAAAGATTTAGAAAAAAATGAAATCTATATATGCCCAGTATGCGGATATACACATGAAGGAAAACCTCCTGAGAAATGTCCAGTTTGTGGAGCTATTAAAAAGGTATTCAAAAAAGTCGAGTAATAAAATAAATTTTTTTATTTTTTTTATAATTTATCTATATTCGCCAGGGACTATAACAGTCTTTAATTTTTATTAGATAATTATTCATAGAGAAATTCAATTCTTTTTGAACTTTTCGTAATGACCCGAAATTAGCACCATTTAAATAATAATTTATAAGAAGCTCTGATATATTTTGATCTCCTAAAGAAAAAAGTGTTTGCAATCTAGCATTTTTAACAATTTCTTTGAAATTTATAAATTTAATTTTAATTGATGGTATCTTTTTTAATTCTTGTGTTAACTTGTGATAATATTTGTTAAATTTATTAGAATTTTCTTTTAAATAGAAATCAACCTCTTTTTCATAAGGTGTATTTAATTTAGGTATAAAAGGATTAATATTCACCCTAAGTGAATTAGTATCAAAACCAATATTACTAAAATTTTTTATTAAATCAATAATATCATTTATATTTTCATCTTTTTCATTTGGTAAGCCTATTAAGAAATAAAGTTTAACGTTCTTAATTTTAGATTCTTTAATTTGAGCCAAAACAGAATAAATCTTATCATTTGAAATCCTTTTTCCTAATTCATACCTTAAATCTTCCGTACCTGCTTCTGGTGCAATTGTTATTGTTTTAACATCTCCCTTTTCTAGAATATCAATAATATCTGAAGTTAGGTGTTCAACTCGTATGGATGGTATAGTTAACCTTTTTTCTTTACTAATTATAAATTTACAGATATCCTTGAATTTGGGATGGGATGACACACAAGAACCCATTAAACTTATTGTATCAAAATTAGAATACTTAACTCCCTGTTCGATTACTCTTAATATATTTTCATAACTTCTATTTCTAAATGGAAAATTATGAAAAGAAGAGATACAAAATTTACATTGAAAAGGGCAACCACGATTAATTTCTATAAAAAAGTTGTTTTCAAAAATGTTAGAAGTCTTTGAAATAAGTTGAAATATAGGAATAGGTGACTTATTCAAATCCTTAAGAATGCCCCTCTCAACCATATTATTTAATGATGGAACAAAAATTCCACTTATTTTTGCTGCTTTTTCTAATAATTCTTTAAAATCTATTTTATTTTTCTTAAAATCATGGAATATTTTGAAAAATAAATCGAAATTTGGCTCAGAATCACCTATAAAAAACATATCAAATATTTTACTTAATGGTAATGGATTTGAAGTTACTACAGGTCCTCCACCGATAATAATTGGTGCGGGTTCTTTATCATCCTTAGCTAATATTAAACGCTCTCGGGAAGTGAATGGGATATCTGATTTTTCTAAAATCCATAGAATATTTTTAAAATCATTTTCGAAATGGAGTGAAAATCCTATTATATCAAATTCATTTGGTAATATTTTATTTTCTAAAGATCTTATATTATTTCTAGAGGAATAGTCTTTGGAAGCAGGGAATCGTATATTTTCAGGTAAAAATATACGCTCACATGCAATATTTTCATAAGAATTTATCAGAAAATAAAGTAGTCTAATGGTATAAGATGACATGCCGAGTTTGTAAATATTGGGATAGATTAATCCAAAGGAAAAATCAATTTTTCGCCAATCTTTGACAATTATATTTTCAGTAATCATTAATAGATTATTTCTAAATTGATCAAATTATATTAAATTTATGATTTAGTGTCTGAATGGCTTTCTTCCATAAGCCTTTTAAGTTCTTCTACAATTAATGGTAAAATAGTTCCAATTTTATTATGTATAACAACCTCTGCTTTTGAGTCTAAAAGTGTAGGTTCATCATTTATAATTATTAGTTTACCTCCTTCTCTTAAAGTGTATAAAGGTAGATCGCATACTGGTGCTACAGAGAGAGAAGATCCAACGATTAGCATAACATCTGATTTCTTCGCTACATCTTGGGAATAATAAATTTCAAATTTAGGTAAACTTTCTCCAAATAGTACTACTGAAGGCTTTAAAGGTGCCGCACATACGTCACAAAGCGGTGGAGAATTCTTTTCTTTTTTCAATTTATTTAAAACTTGTTGTTTTGTATAGCTAGCGCGACATCCAAGACATGAATATCTATTAATATTCCCATGTACTTCATATACTAGAACTGCACCAGCTTTCTGATGAAGTTCATCAACGTTTTGAGTTATAATTGATTTTACAATATTCATCTTTTCTAATTCTGCTATAGCATAATGACCTGTATTAGGTTTTGCATTAAATAAGTTTGGAGCTATTTCTTCTGCCATTTTCCAAAATTTTGAAGGATCTTTTAGGAGACTTTCTAACGTACCAAACGTCTCAATCGGGTACTTCTTCCAAATGCCATCATCCCCTCTAAAATCAGGGATCCCAGACTCAGTTGAGATTCCAGCACCAGTTAATACTATTGCAGATTTTGAATTTAAGAGTAATTTAGCGGCTTTTCTTATTTTCTCTTTATATGATGGTTTTAATGTATGCATTTTCAAGTTGATGATTAATATTTAACTTCTAAAGGGTATTAATTCTAATAAAACTTAAGATTAAATATTACCATTTCACTTTTTTTAAATTTTTATAATGATTTAAATTATAATGTATAATTCCAATTTTTTTGTTTATGAATGCATACAAAAAGGAACTAGATTCGGAACTCCTAACTTTAAGTGATTCTTTAAATGAATGAAGAGCATTTTTTAAATTACTTTCAGCATCCTTATATTTTGATATCGCTAAATAAGACTGACCAATATTATTTTGAGACTTTGCATAATCTTCTGGATAATTTTCTAATGTAAAAAATGCAATAGCTTCCTTTAATGAACCAATCGATTTTTCTATGTATTCTTTAATAGCACAATTACCACAAGTTAATATAATAAGAACGGCAATTCAAGCATTAAGTGCTACCTTAGGAGGTTGTCAGTCACTACATACTAACTCCTATGATGAAGCAATTTGTTTACCATCAGAAGAGGCAGCTCTCGTCGCTTTAAGAACCCAACAAGTGATATCAGATGAGTCAAGAATTCATAACACTGTAGATCCTCTTGCAGGTTCATACTTTATTGAATGGCTAACTGACGAGGTTGAAGATAGAGTATTAAAATATATCGATAAAATACAAAAAGTTGGTTCAATAGATAAAGCACTCTCAACTGGATTTTTATACAAGGAAATGAGAGATGCATTTCATAAAAGGAGAATGCGTATTGAAAGTGGGGATGAAATTATGCTCGGAATTAATAAATATCCTGTTCCTTATGATGATGTTACAGATGTATTCCGCACAAACAAAGAAGCTATAAAGATAGAGGTCCAACGTATTGAAAAATTGAAAGCTAGGCGAAATAATGCTAAATTAGAGAAAATTCTTGACAGATTGCGAAATGTTTGTGAAAAAGAAGAAAATGTTATGCCAATCATAATGGAAGCAACAAAAGAAGGAGCGACTGTTGGCGAAATCTGTGATATTTACAGAGAAATTTGGGGTATATGGGAACCTCCATTAGCAATATAGAATTGAGGTAATTGTCATGGGTGAAAAAAAATAAGAGTGCTAATGTCAAAACCTGGTATTGACGGACATTGGCGTGGTGGTATTGTTGTATCAAGAGCTATAAGAGATGCTGGTATGGAACTTATCTTTGAGGGTTTTCAAAATGTCCACCAAATTGTGGAAGCAGCTATTCAAGAAGATGTTGACGTTATTGGTTTAAGTATACATTCTGGAGCACATTTTGCATATACACAAGAAATAATTGATTTATTAAAAGAACGTGGCGTAATAGATAATATAATGATTTTAGTTGGTGGTGTTATACCAGCAAAAGATTTTCCAAAATTAAGGGAAATAGGTGTGGCAAATGTGTATGGTCCCGGCTCAATGACAGCTGATATTATCGAATTTATTAAAACCAATGTCAAAAGATAAAAAAGCTAAGCAATATTTTTTTAATCAAATTATAATTTAATTGCTATTTTTTCAATGGGGTAGCTAATTTTTTAAAAAGGATTACGACATAAACACACTGATTACTAGTTTTAAAAATAAGGATAAAATTGCCTTAGCAAGATTAATTACAATTATAGAAAACGAACCAGATAAAGCACATGAGATTTTCGAACATTTTGAGGATATCAAACATGATTCGTATATAATTGGAATTACTGGTTCTCCTGGTGTTGGAAAGAGTACCTTAACTGGTGTGATCTGTAAAAAATTATTGGATGAAGGAAAAAAAATTGGGGTAATATGTGTTGATCCTACCTCTCCTTTTAGTGGTGGTGCCTTTTTAGGAGATAGAGTCAGGATGACTAGTATCTCATTGCATCCAAATGTGTTTATGCGTAGTCTCGCATCTCGAGGATTTAAAGGTGGAATTTCAAGAGCAGTTTTTGACATAAGTTTATTATATGAAGCATTTGGAATGGATTTAATTATAATAGAAACAGTTGGTGTTGGTCAAGCGGAGTTTGATATATATAATTTAGTTTATTCGGTTGTCGTCGTTCTTGAATGAAAAAAATTTATTTATCTTAAAAAATTCATATAATTGAATATTACTTTTTTATAGAATAGAAAAAAAGAAGATCTATTTAATAGTGAAACAAGTTGAAAAAATTAAAATTTTATAGAAGATTAAAATATCTTGCTATTGTTTTAGTTGTTTTTGTTATTTCTTCTGCTTTTTTCATAGTATTTATTTTTGGAAATGATTCGATTCTCCTTTGGATCCCTGCTATAATAGGTGTTTTTCCATTACCTCTTTTAATTACTTGGAGTATGCTCGAAGAGTTAGAAAAAAATTCATCTTGGTTCATAAATCATAACAGATTCTATATTATTTTTATGGTTTTTATGATTTCGGTAGGATTAATCTCTTTAATTTTAGGAAGTATCATATTATCAAGAGATTATTCTATTCAAAATCTAATTATTAGTGTATATTTGCCAGGAACTTCATTTTACACAATTATTTTAACTTATTATATTAGAAAAAAAGGTTCAGAAAAGCAATCACAATAATATAATTAGAAACTGAGATTTTGAATATTACAAAAATTCCTTGGTAGAAAGTAAATTTAAAATTTATGATTCAATTCATAAGATTTTCGAGTATTTAAGTCTTAAAGTAAAAAAACAATAATATTTTTTATTCATTATCAAATACTTTCATTAAATCCTATCTTTTCTGGATTTCTGATTTTATTCTTTAATCTATGCTTTCGTATAATAAATAAACCTAAACTTACTCCTGTTGCTATTATTGTTATTATAATTATTGACGGAATAATATTTATGTGTGAATCTAGATGCGTTATGGAATATTTTTGAGATGAAATCCAAATACTATTATCAATTCCATCACTTACGACAATTTTTATAGAATAGTTTCCTTCAGGATTATATTTTGTTTAAAATTAGCAGTTAATTCTAATATATAAAAAAAACATGTAATGTCTCATTAATATTATTAATTAGAAGGAATTTCTTTTTTCCTTTTCCTTGCTCTGATATATAATGCTATGAAAACGCTCAATCCTATTCCCCCACCTATACTTGATATTATTATGATTATATTTATAATTGGGCTTTCGTCTTTGTGTTTAATTGAATACATTTCAGGCGATATCCAAGTCTCGTTAGCCAGACCATCGCTTACGATAATTCTTATATAATAATTACCTTCAGGAACATCTTTAGTATTCCATGTATATGTCGTATCTTTATAATTTTCAATTATTAAATGCCAATTATTGTCTGTTCCATAATATATACTATAATTTAATTCTGACAGAAGGTTATCCACATCTTCAGCTTCATATTCAATATGTATAAGTTCTTCTGTCTTCTCTTGCTGTATAATAATATTGCTTTCGATAAAGGATGGGGCGTCATTAACACTATAAATATTTAAAGATATATTTAATGAAACATTTGCTCCTGCTTCATCTTCAAGCATTAGATCGAACTCGTCATTGCCATAAATATTATCAATAGAATAGAATCTAAAGAGATCCTTATTTACGTCATCTTGAACAACAGAAACAAGTGAAGTATCTAAATTTATGACTGACCAATATAAATATTCATCAATAAACTCATTATCGTCTTTATATGATGATAAATCAATTTCAAAAAATCCAAAATCTTCTGGTTGATTCCAAATTGCTAAGTTCTGAAGTTCATTTGGATTGAGAATTATTGGAGGAGTGTTAATAGCAGAAGAATAGTTAATCATGATGTTAAATATTTTAGGTGATACTAAATCATTATTCGTTGAAATTATTACTCTCCACATTAATTCTGACCCTATAGTACCAAAGTTATGAAGAGTGTTATTGATTACTGGATCCCAATTATTCCCATTATCATTAGAGAGGAAACTCTGAATAGATGTATTGTCGGGGAACTCTCCATTGATTATCATAGTAGCGTTAGTTATAGGTGCAATTGTTCCATCTATTTCTAAAGACTGTGCTATAGCAGTTTTTTTATACTGATTAAATAGATGTTCTTTATATTGAACAACCTCTAAACCATCATAAGCATCAGCAATATATAAAAACCTACTTGTTGCTGTACAACCCCATGAATTATTGTAATCGTCAGAGTAAGAAGCCACTTCTATAGGATTCAATGGATTTGAGAGGTTTATAATTTCGATTCCATCTGCTCGATCAGATATAATCGCAAGATTATCAACTACTTTAACTTTTGTGGCTCTATTATTTGTATTTGTATATTGTGAGATTTTTTGAGGATTACTTATATCTGAGATATCTATAACTTCTAATCCATCAAACCTGTCCGCAACTAATAGATAATTTCCCCAAAATGCAAGTGCTCGAGAATTATTATATGAATCTGTATAATTTGAGATTGATTGAAATTTGTTAAGGTTTGATATATTAAAAATTTCAATCCCTTCATAACCCTTTGCAATAAAGGCACAATCATTTCTTATTTTAATATCTGTATAAACACCAACACTACTCAAATCACCTGGATAGTTAGTTTTATGTTGCATATTAAGTGGATCAGAAATGTTATATATATCAAGACCAATAAAACCATTAGCAACAAAAGCAATATCATCAACGACTTCTACTTTCTGAGAAAAATTCAGTAAATAACCACTAATAGAATCTAAAATATTAATGTTGGTAGGATCTGAGATATTCAATGAAATTAAACCATTCTCATAGGTAGCAGCAAAACAAATCTCATCTTTTATCTCTACATCATAAAAGTTGAATCCTGGTTTTGAGAAATTACCTAAATTTTGAGGATTATATGGGTTTGAAATATTGAATATGAATAAACCACCATCATAAATCCCGTCTTCAATTAAACATAAATAGGCTTTATCATCATCTAAAATGACATTCTGAGCATTAATATTGGGGGAAAATTCATAAATCTCTTTTGGCGTTATAAATTCCGAAAATCCTAAAATTTCTAATCCTCTGGATTCATACCCTAGATAAATATAATCTCCGTATACTTCGATGGATGTAATTTTTTCATTAATATCCCAATGATAGGTCAATTTTGGATTGAAAGGGTTTAATATATCAACAATGCTTAATCCATAAGTATTATTTGCCAAAAATGCATAGTGTTCTTTGATTAAAATATTTGTTATTGAACCATCTTGGTTAGATGTGCTAATTAATCTAGGATTGGAAACGTCTTTTACATCTATTACTTTTAATCCTTCAATTCCATTCGCTATATAAACATAATCATCCTTAAGTCGGATTTGGTAGGGTTTGTTTATAATAGGAAATTCACCAACCTTTATTATATTATTTAAATCTGAGAAATCCAATATCTCTAATTTAAAATTTTCACTGGCAACGAATAAATAATGATCTTTAACAACAATATTACAAAGACTTCTAGCATTCGACCAGTTTCCTACTCTGATAAGGGATTGTGGTTTTGATATATTTAAAATCTCAATTCCGAAGTCTTGGATGGATAAAAATGCTAAACTATCTGATATCAAAATATTAGTAACATTATGACCATTACTCCAATTACCTATCTTTTGCAAAGAGACTGGATTCGATATGTCAATGATTTCCATACCATCTATCCCATCTGCAATATACGCAAATTTACCTTGGATAGCAATATCAAGAGTGCTATTATATGTATCACCGTATTGTGATACTAAGGTTGGAGTCGTTGGATTTGAGATATTTAGTACTTTTAGTCCAAATGAATTATCTGCCAAAAATAGTAAATTACCTTCAGATTTAATAGAATTAATTACATCAAAGTTGTAATCATAATTTGAAAGATTGATTATTTCTTGATGTGGTAAAGATAAGTAATCTTTTCCCCATCCTGTTGAGTTTGTAATAGATTCATTTCTATAAGTTTGAGTTTTAAAAGTTTCGGTAAATGTGAGAGTGAATGATGATCGTAAAAAATTTTCATTTTCATTATAAACTTGGTTAGAATTTCTATTAAAACTATTATTGTTATAGAAATATTGATTATAAATCAAAATAAATATAACTGAATTAAATAAGATTAACAGTAAAAACAATTTTTTCAATATTTTATCTTTCATCGTCAATTTAATACTCACTCAAAACAATAATCAAAAAAAAAAAAAATATAATTAGAATTGTATTAATAAATCTATTTTCGCTTGTATTAAGATTATTTCTATCATTAGTGTTGACATCAATTCTTCTGAGATTTTTCCTTTTCGTGCTAAAGCTACAACTTCGACTCTCGCCTTATCTAATGCATTTTGTGCTGATATTAACGATTCTTCTGTAGATTTATCCAATGAAATATCAAAAATTACTTTCTCAAGTTTTTCTGCTGTTAATGTAATTGCATTTACTAGATTTTCTGAATCTGTTGCCAAGATATTTTCTTCAACAAAATCTCTTAACTTGTATACATCAACCGCTACAAGTGAAATTTCATAACTAAATTCAGTTCCGTCACTTAATCCCATTAAAATGATAATTTTGTTTCTAGCATCATGTACTAAAGTTAAAATATATTCAGTATGTTCCTCACCAACTAATAATTTATTATTCATAAGCTCTACTTTACTTTCAGCAATTTCTAATTTAATCTCTGCTAATTTATCACGTACTAATCCAGTGTGAAGATACCCATTTTCAATAAGTTCATATGCTTCCCATACAAGATTTTGTATCTTAACTATTTTTTGAGTAACGACCCCATAAAGAGCAACTATAGAATTGCTATAAATATATTCATTTATTTCACCTAATAGCCAATCAACATAATACGTCGAGCTGGTAAATGTGCTTTTAATTGCTAATTCACCCAAAGATGAAGCTTCAGTATTAGGATCTAAATCACAAGTAGCAATAGCTAAGAATTTGTATGTGCTTACCTCGAATCCTGACCAGTTAAGGGGTATTGATATTATTATTTCTACTGTTTGAATTTCTGCAGGGTTCAGAGTTAATACATTCGGTAAGATGTCAACCCATGCATTCGGAATTAATGTAGGATAAGCCTCATATGCTCCATTGAAATCAAGACCTTCAAATGAAATGGTATAGCTCTCTTGAATATTTCCTAGATTTTGAACAAAAATATTATAAGAGATTTGATCTCCGGGGTATCCTTCTAAAAATTCTGGTTCGACATGTATTTGAATATCATGAAAAGCGGTTACATTTATTTTACCTTGAATTTCTTTTATTTCGAGAATGTCACCTAATGATTGAGCAGTAATAGTGAAATCATAAATACCTGGTTCAGTAGAATAATGCCGTTGAGGTGTAACGAAAATACTAATTTGTCCAATTTCCCCAGGTTCTAGAGCGATTTCATTTTGAGTTAATTCTATAACTCCTGGAAATTCATTATCCATTAAAGTTATTGCGTAAATATCAGAAGCAGTTCCAGTATTTTCGATATTTAATATGTATTCTACTGTATATCCTGGTTCAACATTATTCAAAATTGGTTCTAGTGAAATTATAAATTCTATTGCCTCTTCAATAATTCGCAAAGCTTCTCTTCCAGAATATAAAAATTTTAAATATTTGTAATTTGAAGTATAATCTAAAACATCTAAAGCTTTTTGAATTAAGGAGTTAGCGTAGGTTCTAGCATCGTCCCAATTTCCTTCTTCAATTGCAAGATAAGCACTTGAATTTAAGAAAATTAATTCATTTAAATCTGCAGTGGTAGCTTCGGTTATTACTAAATCTTTTTCATTTTTTGCTAAATCTGAGATTTGATCAGCACTTGAACTATAGGTATCACTAGTGAAAATTAAATCATCAAGTAGTGTGATATAACTGTTAATCGCAGTAATTAATGACCCTGTAGTGGCTTCATCCGTAATATAATCACAGTATGAAATCTTGCTATTAATATATAATTCTACAAAGTTATCAATCATTATAGAAAGTTGTTCAAAATGACTTTTTGTAAAAGTATCTCTTAAAATTTCTGTTGTTACTAATGTATCTAGGGTTTCTAGACCAGTTCTTATTTCTATTAACTTACTTTTTAATTGTCCTGGACGTGGGATTAAAGTACTTCTAAAGCTAGACAAATCTGCTTGACCATTATCGATAGCTCTGTTTAATTTAATTTTAAAATCATTAGCCCACCCTTGATCTGTTTCACTTATTTTTTTCAATCTTTGTGCCCAAAATTTCACACCTTCAGCAGCTTCTATGAGTCTATTCCATTCCATCTCTTTATATTTATTGTCTGCTTCATATGATTCATAGACTTGGTTATTAGAAACGTCTTCTACTGATTCAATTAAATCTTTTGAATCAACTGATATAAAATCATCAATCATTTGCCCTGTTACATCTTCTTCTATTGTTATTGAAGTAATTTCATTTTCGACTAAATCAAAATCTTCATCAGTAAAACCAAGTTGGCTAAGATCATCTATTAAATCTTGAGGGAATCCATTTGTAGTAATTTCATCTAAAATTTCATTTGCTTCTTCAGCAGTTTTGTCTAAAGATATTCCTTCTTCTTCAGCTTTATTTTTTAATTCATTGATGGAATTTGTCATATCTAGTATTTTTTCATTTAAATCTTCGCTAAAAATACGATTTGCTTCAGCTTGGAGTTTCATAACGTCTGTATCTCCCAAAAATTTAGCAGTCTCAAATCTGTCAGAAGTTATATCAAAAGCTTCAGATAGTTCAAGAGAGTTAATAGAGTCTTTAATAAGATCATTTGTTGCGTGTACTAAAGGGTCATCAATTACATCATATTCATAAATTATATCACGTGGAATGTAAATCTCATTATATTCTGGATCGGGAGGATCTTTGACTGAATCTGCCATCATTTTTGCAACCCCTTGAATTGCAGCACCAGCTGCTTGTAATCCAAGTCCAACAGCCTTAGTAATTCCTGTTGGTTCTGGGGTTAATAATAGAGCCCAACCAGCAAGTTTTAAATCGAAGCCTACAAAGGATAATGAATATGCAGCGTGATATATTCCTATATTTGATGGGTGTACTCTCACTGTAGTTTGAAGTGTAATAGAGTTCACATCAGCTTCAATAATATTCCCATATTCGTCTAGTTGATCGATTGAAAATTTATATTCATAAGTTCGTTCTTTTTCTCCAAATTCGAACCAAAGTGGAGGTACAGGGACAAGAACTTCAACTACACCCTCAAATTCACCTAAGAGGTAGTAAAACCACTCCCAATTATGATTGATTATTGGAGATTCTACTACAAGTGTGCTATCAGCTGGCATATAATCTAAATTTGGTTCTTCTACGGGAGAAGTTCCTGGGGCATCTCCAAAATCTTGCCAATCTGTTTCACTAGGTGCAAGCTGTCTTTCCTCCCAATCCTCAGCATAATACATAACTTCATCTAAAGTGTTGGTGAGTTCAAAACTCATGTGATAATTTTGCCCCTTCCATGCCATCCAAGGAGGTAATTCACCTTCTTCAGGATAATCTACACCCATATCAAAATCGGGGTCTTCGCTTGGTGGAAATATCGGTGGTATTGGAACCGGAATAGGCGTACAAAAACCTTGGACTGAGTCATCATCCCAATCTGATGCGCCATCAAACGGGTCTAAATCAACTCCATCATCATCTAACCCCCCACAATATCCATAGTAGAACCTACCTCCCCAACTAGAAGGTATTGAATAATCCCATACAGTAACTTCAACCCTATAAACAGCATCCCAAAACCAATCAAATGTATCAGAATATTCAAAAAGAGTGTCAGAATCTAAAATTATTAAGAACTCAACTGCTATTAAATAATCGTGATCCCAACGTTCTTGCCATGCTGTTTCAACTACAAAGAAAAAATAGAATCCATCATATATATTGAAATGATCACATGTAGCGGTTGCATACACAGGTCCTCCACTCATTTGAGGAGGATCAATACTAATTTTTGGTTTATCTTTGTTAATTATTAAATTATCATTATTAGTTTTAGGATTCTGTGAACTGCTTTCCAAAATTTTCTTAGTTTTTCCATCATTATCAATTGACATTAACAGTGATGTGCCATTTTTAAATTCAACCTTTAATTCTGTATTTAAATTGGGTGCATATATATGTTTAGATGATTTCGTATTTCGTCTCGAAACGTCTGATTCAGTTTTAGTATCTCCTACTTTTGGAATTTCCATAGTACCATTAATCGGAAAAAAGACTGTTGGTAAGAGGATTACCAATATTATATTAATTGCTACAATTTTCCTTATTCTCATTATTTAAAAACCTCAATATTAGGGTATAATACCTTTTAGGTCATGGTGAAAAATAAACTTTTAGTCAAACGCACT
>JAHLWP010000070.1 GCA_019057865.1 Promethearchaeota archaeon | reverse complement strand
TTAAATCTACAGGAGTTCTGGGAGCAGGATTTTTTTTTATAATTGGATTTGGAGCGTTTGTAGAAGTTGATGAAAGGGAATTAAATTCTATTAAATTCCATAGAAATACACGGTTAAGAATAGCAGCAGCAGGTACATATATAAATAGTATTACTGCAGGGATCGCTTTCATATTATTATTAAGTTTTCCCTTAATGATATCTCCTTATTATCGTAATGTCACACAAATAAATTCAGTTTTAAAAAAAGAAGAAGGAGGTTTTAATTATGGAAATGTCACTAAAGGGGATGTCATATTAGCAATTAAAAAGAAAGATACACCTGATACAGAGTATGTAAATATTGATAATTATAATAAAAAAACTCTTAGCAATATCTTGAATAATAAGACAAGTTTATTATGTTCCGTTGGTGATAATTTATCATTGAGAATATATCAACCTTCTAATGATAAATATTTCGTAAAAAATGTTACACTAGGCCCCCGATATAATTTAGGAATAACATATCAATATATTTCTAATAGTGAATTGAAAATAACCAAAGTTTATACAGATGTTGAAGGGGGTAATAATTATGGAAATATAACAAAAGGAGTAATCATAAATAAAATTGATGGAATGCCTATAAATGTTTCAAATGGAGATACCCTAGAGTATAGTTTAACTTCTTTTAATTTAAAGACTATAAATTTTTCATCAGACACACAAACATGGACTTTAGATGTGGACGTAGTTGGTGTGGTTATAGGAATATTTACTAATTCATATTTTATGCATAAAAATGATATAGCCAAATTTTTCACGAGCTTCTTTCCAGAATTTTTATTAAGAGAAATAGCTTGGCTTTTTATAATAGCATTCAGTATAACCCTCTTTAATAATTTACCTTTACCTATATTTGATGGAGATAGAATGGTAAAAGAATTACTCAATTGGGGGATTGGAGAAGATTATAAGATAATAAAAAAAAAGAAAGAGAAATATCAGTTTACACCGGATGCATATGAATATGATTTATCAGAATATCGTGTAGAAAATGTAAATTCTGTAAAAATTTCAATTCAAGATCCTTCAAAAATAAAAGAGTCTAGTGAAATTCTATTATCAGAAGATAATTATAATCTAATAGATAAATTTGGAGACGGTTTTAAAGAAACATTGATTTTGGATTTACCTGAACAAAGTAAATTAGATAAAAATTCAATTGTTGAAATCTCTTATGAATATTGGTACGACAGAAAAAGACCATTAAAAAGAGCTATTATTAATACTCTAAGATTATTTACATTAATTATAGTGGCTGGGAACTTAATCTTATCAATTGTGAAATTTGGATCACTAACTTTTTGGATTTAGTTATCATTTGTTATCACTTAAAAAATTGAACTTTACTTGGTTTTAATGAATTATAAAATATTCTTAGAAAAGGGAAAATGTTCTCATTGTAAAAATGCAGTTGTCATTAAGCGAAGGTATTCTGGAGAAATCCTCTGTACTGAATGTTTTGAAAAGAATATTGAAAAAAATATTTACAAAACTATTTCCAAATATAAAATGCTACATCCTCATGATAAAATTATTGTTGCATTGTCTGGTGGGAAAGATTCAATTTCCCTCCTCTATAATTTAATAAAAATTCAGGAAAGAACATATAACTCTGAACCAATTATAGCATTAATGATTGATGAAGGAATAAAAGGTTATAGAAAAAATAGCATTGAAAAAGCTAAGGATTTTTGTAAGATATATGATATAGAACATAAAATTATATCATTTAAGGAAAAAATAGGATATAAATTAGATGAGATCATAAGTATCAAGAAGAAATCTATTGATTATAGATATGCATGTAATTATTGTGCAACGTTTAGAAGAAGATTGTTAAATGATAGTGCAAAAGATTTAGGGGGTACTGTTTTAGCATTAGGTCATAATCTTACTGATGTAGCAGAAACATTTTTAATGAATATTTTATATAAACGCTTTCATATAATAGCAAATCAGTATCTCTTTAAAGAACAGAATAGTAGAATTGAAAATTATTTTATAACGAAGATAACACCCTTGATGAGAATTCCAGAGGATGAGATCTTTTTATATGCAAACATAAAAAAATTCGATTATTATCCATCACACTGCCCGTATAGAGAAAAAGATCCTATAATAAGAAAGAGGGTATTAGAATTTATTCAGAAATGTAAACAATATAGTCCAGAGATAGAATTCAATCTATTCAATGGATTTTTAGAACTATCAAAATCATTATATTATCAGAATGAGAAAATAAATTATAATTCTTGTCAATTATGTGGATATCCATGTGGAAATACTAAAATTTGCACATATTGTAATTATTTAAAAGATTTTACTTAACGCATATTATTAATTAAATATTTTCCTAATTCTTTCAATTTTGAGTATTTTCTTATTTCTTCTTTAAAAAGAGGTATTTCAATCAAGTTTTTACCTAATTTTTCATTAAAAATTTCTCTTATTTTAATTAGGTTTCTTTGTTGCATCTCTCGTCGGGCTCTACAAAAATTACATAAATCAGATGGATCTTGATATAATTGATTTACGACTATATTTGAAACGGGGATATTATTTTTAATAAGTTCATTTAATAATCTACCTGTCTCTGTTATTGCCATCTCTTCAGGGATCATAACAATTACAAATGAATTTTTCAAAGGATTAGTGAGATCATCTCTTGCATTAAGGATGGAATTATTCAATCTTTCTAAAATCTTTAAAGAATTATCTTCTTTTTTTTCCTCTCGAGTAAAAATTCTTTTTATTGCGCCAAACATATTTCCAAATTTAATTCTCATGTTAATAAGTTTTCCTATCCATCCCGATAAAGTTTCTGGAAGACTTAAAAATCTAAGTGTATGACCTGTTGGGGCAGTATCAAAAATTATTAAATCATAATTATGTTCCGTTTCTACGAATTCTAACATTTTTAATAAAGCTAAAGCCTCATCTATACCAGGAGGATTCATTGAAGTTAATTCTTGCAAATCTTCCATTAATGGCATTCCTCTCATAATATCAGGCATGCCCATTTCTTCTATTGGATTTATATTTGTTAATCCACGAAATTCTGAAATATTAGCTTTAGGATTAATTTCTAATGCCGTTAAATTATCAATACTGGGTATTTGTTTTGGTTCACCTGGAGGTAAATCTACTCCTAAGCTATCACCCAATGAATGAGCTGGATCTATACTAATAATTAAAGTATTCCGACCATGTTCAGCAGCCCAAATTGCTGAACTTGAAGCACATGTTGTTTTTCCAACACCACCTTTGCCTCCAAACATTACCATATTTAAATTCAATAAAATTTCTTTTAAATCCATAAATTATACTCCATTTTACCATAAATTTTTAATAACCATTCTAATAGAGTCAGTTAATTTTAAGATAAAAACTAATATTTGGCTAATATGTAAGTTTAAATCGGAGGATTGCAACTATCCCTCCAAATGTACTATATAGCATTTCTCCTTCTTCCGTTTCAGAGGAAATTATTATTACTTCAGTCCCCATAGTCTCTGCGATAGCTCCAAGGTCTTCAATTAATGTAGTTTTTTCTGAAATATTAAATGTGTTCGAACTGCATTCTGGACAGTTTTCATCTTGAATTGATGATTCAATCATTATTAATTCTTGTTCTCTAGCAGTTCTCGATTCTTTATATCCACAATTAGAACATTCTAAATTTAATTTATACACATCCAATTTTTCAGAAAAAATTAATGTTTTAATAGCACCAATATTTAATGCTTTTTGGACTTCTTCAAGACCATATGCAGCTAGTCCAGAATCGATTGAAATTTCTTTTAAAAATTGCTGCATAATTTGTTTTTCTCGGATATATTTTACGTTTTCAATTTTATCCTTTATCTTTTCAATTAATGCTCGAATACCTTCAGCACCTCCATATCCAAGATCAACTATATCCATTATTTTTTCACGCAGTCTATAATCCAAGCTCTCATCCTTAACAAATTTTTCTTTAGATAGACCAGGTCCTCCAATAAAGATGCCCTGCAAATCTTCCATAGATAAAAATAAATCACTAATTTCCTTTGAGATTCTACGATAGAACTGTTTTTCTTGTTCCTCAATATCTCTTTCAAATCTCCTCTGTGATTGCCCCCCAGCTCGATGTTTACCATGAATTCCTGAAGTGAATTCTCTCACAACCTCTACGTGTTCACCCCTAATATAGCCTACGGCAGATTTAGATCTTCCAATAACAATTAAACCATATGATTCTTTTGGTTTAAGTACTTCTTCTAGTGGCCATAACAAAAATTCATTCGCACAATGGTATCTGAATGTTGTAACTTTTTCCGGAGGGTCGATAATTGTTAATTCATTTTTTTCAGTCCCAGGTGTATCATTTTGCGGAATTGCTCCTGAAAACATAATTAGCCCATTTTCTGGAATAGCTCTTATATTTTTCAGTTTACCTAAAAGACTATTTATACTATCTAATACATTTTTTCTAGTTAACTTTGATTTAATATTTTGGCTTTCACTGATTTCATTCTTAAGATAATTTGTTACATCAGAAACCTTACGATCATGCGGAATGTACAATGAAATTAATTCTGTGTGGAATCCCTTTTTACCTTTAAGGTTATCTAAAACTTTTTTCGTGTGATAAATTTGCAAATCGTTGCTTTTCTTTTCTACCATAGAGCTCATAATCATCAACAAAATTATAAAAGATACAAAAGATTAATATTTTTCCTTTATTTTAAACTATATAAAGACCTATACTTATCTATGAATCATGAATTCTAATGAGAACCAAGATCATAAGGTTCCAAAGGATCATCCACGTTATCAGAGTTTGAATTATAGACGTAAAATTATTGAAGGAATGAGAAATTTAATTACTGCTGAAGCTGGTTTAATAGCACATGGTAGGGGAGAATGTTTTGATTATATACTAGGTGAGAAAACAAATAGTATAGCCAAGAAGGCTATTAAAGCGGCAGTTGCCCTTTTATTACTAGCTAAAAAACCAGTAATATCTGTTAATGGTAATACTGCTGCTTTATGCCCCAAATACCTTATAGAATTATCTAATGCTGTTAATGCCCCTCTTGAAATAAATTTATTTTATAGAAAAGAAGGTAGAATTGGGATAATTAAAAAAGTATTGGAAAATGCTGGTGCATCTAATCTTTTAGGTATAGATGAAGAAAAAATGGTTGAAATCAAAGACCTTTCAAGTAATAGGAGAATAGTTGACCCAAATGGTATTTATTTGGCAGATGTAGTATTAGTTCCCCTTGAAGACGGAGATCGTAGCGAAGCACTGAAAAAATTAAATAAACAGGTTATTGCTGTCGATTTAAATCCTTTAAGTAGAACGTCATTATGCGCAGATATAACCATTGTAGATAATATCGTCAGAACTTTACCTGAAATGATTAAAATCGTAGGAGAACTAAAAAAATTTAGTGAAAATGAATTAAAGAAAATTATTGAAAACTTTGATAATAAAAAGAATATACAAAATACTTTAGATCTTATAATAAATTATATAGAAAAACAAAAAGAAGATGCTTTTGAAATTTTAGGAACGTGAAATAGCTATTATAACCTAATTCATAAAAGCTTAAATGTTTCTATTATTATTATCCTATATATTAACAATCTATCTTTTAAAAACTATCATTAATCAAGGATAACAATGGGTACTGATAAAGAAACTAAGATAAACATTATGAATAGTATTAAAATTGAATCTCAGATTTTAATAAGGAGATGCAAATTAAATGACTTGGAGGGCGTAATCGAGGTAAATGAACGAGAATTACCAGAAGATTATCCCTACTTTTTCTATAAAAGCATTCTTGATAATTTTCCAGAAGCGTTTTTGGTAGCAACCGATAAAGATAATAAAGTTATGGGTTATGTGATGTGGAGAGTTGAGCAAATTCCTTCTATGGATAGTTTAAAATATGTAAATAAAGGACACTTGGTATCTATTGCAGTTTCTGAAGAATATAGAAGAAGAGGAATTGGAACAACATTGTTATCTAATAGTATATCGGCTGTAAAAAAACATAAGATCACAGAATTAGTCTTAGAAGTAAGGGTATCAAATTATATCGCTATAAAATTATATGAAAAATTTAACTTAAAAATGAATAGTGTCAAAAAGAATTATTACCGAGATGGAGAAAACGCGTACTACATGGTTCGAAATGCTGATACTAATTAAGTTAATGAATATTCTAATCCCTTGATTAAAGATGTTAAAACTTTATTAATAGGCACTTCAATTCCTAGTTTATTGGCGTATTTCACTATTCTTCCATTTAAAAAATCAATTTCTGTTGTTTTCCCATTTAAAATATCCTGTAGCATAGAATTTTTATTCTTTGAAGTTTTTTTCGCTACTTCATAAGTTAAAGCAATATAATCTTTTTCAGAAAGGTTAATCTTTTTCATTCTAGCAACATTAATTGCTTCTTTAACTGCTTCACCCATGTAATGTTTTAACCCCTTGATTTCCAATAATTCACCATTTCTTAATTGAGTTAAAGCTCCAATGGGATTAATTCCAACATTTATGAATACTTTCTCCCAAGATTCACTAATAATATCATCAACGATTATTGTTTTTAAACCTGCGAAATTTAAAATATTTTTCAATAAATTTATATCTGATTGGCGTTGTTCAAAATCTTTAGGTTTAAGATCCAATCTAATAAGATATGGAAATCCAATTTTTGTTATACCTAAGCCAGTATGGATTACTTTCCCCGGTTCAGCTAATAGTGCTCCATTTGTAGTTACTATCCTAATAATTTTTTTTTTTGGGCAAAATTTACTTGCGATCTCTTCATTCCCAATTCCATTCTGCAAAATAATTAAATATTTACTTGCATCAATTATTTTCTTATATTGAAAAATAGCAGTTTCAATATCGTATGCCTTAGTAGTAAGAAAAATAAAATCAAAACTAAAAGATAAATTCTTAGATATCTTATCTTCAATTTTTTTTTCATTTTCATATGCTTTAATACCTTTTATATCATAAGTAGATTGATTCCTAATAATTTTTAACTCATTTTTATTAATAGCTTCAGCATGATCTTTTCTACAAAAAAATATTACTTCAGGGAAATGTGTTTTAAACTTAAAATTTGCAATATATCCGCCAAACAAACTCCCTATAGAACCGGCTCCAATAACACCAATCTTTAATTTTATTTTATCCAATCTTTTCTTGACTCCGTTATAAATTTATAAAACTTCGAAATTCTGTGTTATGATACTTTCTACTTATTTCATAAATTCATCCAAGCCTATTTGCCCTTTTGAAAATGTCCCTGATTTTTTCTTAATTTCTAGAATGTTTATGTTTTTAGGGAAATGTCTAGGTTCAAGTTCTAATTCTTTCATTAACATTAAAGAATTTTTTGCAGCATAGCCAGAGAAATGATTATTAAAATAGATACCTATCTTTTTTACTGTTGGAATTATAGTTTTTATTGAATGTGTCCAATTTTTTATTTCTTCTTCTTTAAAAAAATAATCAAACCAGATTTTCTTTCCATAACCATGAAACCTAATGTAAGCAAATTCTGGATTGGTTACATCCATGCGGGGCGGTAACAATGGCTCTATTACAACGCAATAAGTTAAAAGATTTTCCTTTAAATAATTAAATGTCTCGGGGTCCATCCAAGATTTATGTCTAAACTCGACTACTATATAATAATGATCATTTACACGATTTCTTGGCCAGTTATCTATAAATTGCTTTAAATTGCCAAAATGCTCTTTCTTATTAAAAGAGGGAGGCAATTGAATTAAAAATGATATTAATTTTTTAGATTCAATTAGGGGATTCATAACTTTTAAAAAATAATCTAAATCATCTAAGCAGAATTTAATATCCAATTTATGCTCATGCGTAATAGTTTGAGGTATCTTTACTGAAAATAAAAAACTTTTTGGAGTTTTACTTACCCAGTTTTCTACTATCCGTTTTGAAGGGATGTTATAAAAGGTAGTGTTAATCTCATTCGTATAAAAAATTTCTGAATAATAAAGAAGGTAATCCTCTTTCTTTAGACCTTTTGGATAAAAAGGCCCGACCCACTCATCATAACCCCAGCCAGAAGTACCGATTAGAACTTTACAACACATAATTCAATTGTTAATTTATTGTAATTATTTAATACATAATCATCTTTTCTATTGCTAATAATTAATGGTATTTATACTTAAACTATAAAACTTAATCTATTTTCTGATTTGGATTAAATCCAATATATAAAAATGGATTTTATTTACTATTTATTTATTTTTAGATTTATCTCAAATAATTCTTGATTTTTAATAATTTTAGACCATAAAATTTTTAATTAAGTAATTACTCTAATATTTCGCCGATGGTATATTTGCCATTAAAATTATTAAAATTATTGGTGGGAAAATATGTCATCTATTTTGGATGATATACACCTTTAATTGGTATTGGCCTCGCGGAAGTACATCTTAAAAAGTGAAACATGCGAGAACTTGAATCGTACAAAAAATAAAGAATTCTTTATTCCGGCGCATGGAGTACTTAATGATTAAGGTGATACGGGAAGTGAGTAAACCAAGCCAAGCATGAAAAATCGTGCTCATAGGAACATACTCCCCATTGAGTAATAATTTCCAAAGAATCGTTCCAATTAACTTATTATCCTAGTATGCAATCCTTTATGCAAGCAATCTGAATCTTTCCTCAATTAGACGCCAATACGCCTCCACTATTTGGTGGATATCTTGGCTTGGGCACCGATGAAGAGCGTGACAAGCTGCGATAAGCTCGGGTTAGTCGCAAGTAGACGTTGACCCCGAGATTCTCGAATAGGACATCCACTTGTGGCCTAATAATCCACAAGATTCCCGGAAGGGAAGGGGAACCCTGGGAAGTAAAACATTTTAGTACCAGGAGGAAAAGAAAACAATAGTGATTCCGTGAGTAACGGCGAGCGAAAGCGGAACAGATCAAACCGAATCCCTAGGGAAACCTATGGGAGATGTGGTGTGTGGGCCTTGTACGACCTCCCTAGAGAAGATGAATACTTCTGGAATGCTGAGCTATAGAGCGTGATAGCCGCGTAATCATAATCTAGATGGTTGCTGCGAGAGTCCCCGATTAGTGCGGGATGGTTTTCTCGTACGAATGTGCCAGATACACGCTGGTAAATCTAAATATGTCCCAAGACCGATAGAGAAATAGTAGCGTGAGCGAAAGATGAAAAGTAACCCGGAAGGGCAGTGAAAAGTGCTTGAAACCAAATAGTTTAGTAAGGATGCAGCCTGAAAGGACAGATTCTGTGCGAATGAGTTCTGGTGACGGAACATCAGAGTGCAGAGGACTAGGGTTGCATCATCAGTCTGGAATCATTGGCCAGGGAGTTTATGGTAGAGGCAAGCTTAAGTGGATCACCCATGTAGGCGTAGGGAAACCAATATTCTTGCAACCTAATCATCACATTAGGGAAAACTACTCGTTGAAGGATGGTTTTGCCATCTGGAAAACGTTTAGCTATTCCTTCTAAGGGATTAGGCCAGAAGAATGGTCTTAAAGGGCCTAAAGTCTCTGTCATAATACCCGAAGCCGGTCGATCTATTCCTGGTCAAGATGAAGTCGCTCGAAAGGGTGATGGAAGTCTGCACCAGTGCTGATGTGCAATTCGCTTGGATGAACTGGGAATAGGAGCAAAAGGCTAATCTAGATCGGTGATAGCTGGTTCTCCCCGAAGTTGGTATCAGCCAAGTCTTAGACGAGGTAGCCAGTGGTGTAGAGCACTAATTGTGTGGTATGGGGGAGAAATCTCTCGCCCCACTCTTAAACTCCAAAACTGCTGGCGCTGTAGACTCTGGGAAACGGGTTGGTGGGCGTAAAGTCCATCGCCGAGAAGGGAACAACCTAGACTTGGGTTAAGGTCCCAAAGTGCAGGTTAAGTGTTAAACTAAAGGGCGTTATATTTCTAAGACAGCAAAAGGATAGGTATAGAAGTAACCATTCCCTAACGAGTGTGTAACAACTCATTTGCCGAGAAATATAGCCCCGAAAATGGACGGGGCTTAAATCTGCCACCGAGACCCAAGAGCACGGGCGGAAGAACCCCGTGATCTGGTAGGGGAGCGTCCAGGTTGGGCAGAAGCAGGTGCGTGAGTTCCTGTGGACCGACTTGGAGTGCAGATCCTGGTAATAGTAAAAGCATAGATGGGTTAGAATCCCATCCGCCGAAAGGGCAAGGGTTTCTTTGCAATGCGTCGTCAGCGAAGAGTTAGTCGATCCTAAGTGCACCCTTAACTGGCATGCGCGAAAGGGAAACAGGTTTATATTCCTGTACCACGGCACTACACTAGCGGTAACGCATGGCTCCATGCTGACGGTTCCGGGTAGGTGGAATAGGGTTGTCGAATATCTCCCTATTTAAATGTATAAGGCTGATGAATAGAGTAAATCTTAGACTCAGCTTAAAACATGAATAGCCATCCAATTGTGGAAGGTTCCGCCGAGCCCAGGACCTATTAAAAAGGCATGAGCAAGAAATGCCGTGATCGTACCCAGAACCGACACAGGTGCCCCTAGGTGAGTAGCCTAAGGCGTATTCGTGTAAAGGAGGCTAGGGAAATCGACAAATTGGAGCCGTAACTTTGGGAGAAGGCTTGCTTGTGAATTTCTGCACGCAGCTTCGGCAGTGTGTGGGGGCTCACAAGTTGCAATAACTAGGGGGGGACGACTGTTTAATAAAAACATAGGTCTCTGCTAGAGTGAAAACTTTTGCACAGAGGCTGATACCTGGCCAGTGGCAGTTTGATAAATCCTGGTTACAACCAGAGTAAGTCCTGCTAAACGCCGGGAGTAACTATGTCGCATGTCTAATAGCCGTGCGAGGTTTAAACTCTCTTAAGGTAGCCAAATGCCTTGTCTGGTAAGTTCAGACGTGCATGAATGGTCCAACGTTCTCCCCATTGTCCCAGCCTTCTGACGATTGAAATTACACTCCGGCGAACGGTCCGGAGAAGCCCAGTGGGACGAGAAGACCCCGTGGAGTTTTACTGCAGCTTGTTGTTGCGGTTTTGAACTGAATACAGAGTGTAGTCGGGAGCGTCGATGCTGCAATTTCGGTTGGAGCGGAGCATCATTGGAACACCGACTTTTCTTTTTGGAATCGCTAACGGCGCTTCGGCGTTGAACACCAGCA
>JAHLWP010000069.1 GCA_019057865.1 Promethearchaeota archaeon | reverse complement strand
GGTAAGCCGATCATTGGAAAAACATTAAAAAAAAATAAATACTTAAATACTAAATAAAAAAAAAAGAAAATTATTTCTCTAATTGGCGTCCTACGCCGTTATACATTAAATATCCACCTGCAATTGCCAATATTAAACCTATTCCGCCCATTAATGTTCTAATTTCAGGTATTTTTTGACCTAATAAATTTGAGAAAAATATTGCGTACATAAAAATAATAAATGCACAAAATCCAAATATAAAATATTTCCATTTTTTCTTCAATTGGTCATCTTCAAATTTCTGATAAATCTGAAATGATAAGTATAATAATGGGCCAACTGCAATAGATTCTACTATTACTAAATACAAGAAAAAGGGCAACTCCCACACAGGCGACCATTCAGTGTCTTCATTAATTGAGACTCCCCAATCCTCGGTAAGGACGAAAAAAATCATGCAAAACATCACAATTCCATACCCAATTAAAATTGCAAATTGCTTCAATGTAGTAATTACTTTTTCAGATTTAAGTAATATTAGATCAAACACAACAAGAAATATTGGAGAATAAAAAATGCCAAAATTCGTAAGGTAGTTAAGGATAAGAACAATATCCTCATCTGCAATAGGAGCATATATCATATTGATAATTAGTCCAATTGCCGCAGATATATAAGTTCCTGAGAATATAAGGTTTAATCGTTTCCGATCTCGCTTAAGAATCTTGTATGCTATAAACATAAGAAAAACACAAGCCAATCCTTGTGCTACGTAAATAGTTAGTACTCTCATAGGGCTATCTAATGGTTCTTGATATAGTACCATCCATTCATCCACTCTAAAGAAATTAATTTTTAAAAATATTTCTAATATAAGGTAGTTTTATTTCAATATAATTATTTAATAATTAAGTTTGTTATTTTTAAATCTTTAGATAAAATCATGACTTACCAATAATAATCATATTAAGAATAGGCAAATCTACACCGTTATATCCTGAAACTAATCTATAACAGACAAAATATAAGGAAAATAAAGTTAGTAGGGGAATGATTGACCATACTAGCCCAAAATAAAGAATCATTTAATGTATTTGATATTTAAAGTATTTGATATATCATCATGCTATAGAAGAAGGTATTGAATTTCAATTTTTAACAAACCCATTGAGATTTATAGGGGATTAAAATGACAACGTCAAGCAAATAGAAGTAATTAAAATGCAATTAGGAGAACCCGATGAGTCAGGTCGTAAAAGACCAATTCCTATTGAAAACTCAGAATTTTTAATAGATACTGATACAACCATTATAGCTATTGGCACAAGAGCAAATCCAATTCTTACAAAATCTATACCAGAACTGAGATTAAATAAGTTACTGGAAGTGCTACTGTCATATCTGCTATGGGTGCAGGAAAAAGAGCGGCTAAGACAATAGATGACTACTTAACTAATACATACTTAAAAGATTAACTTTTTCTTTTCTAAGAATGGTCTCACTTTACTAGATTAAAAAAAGGAGTAAAATAAAATAAACTTATCTATTTTTCACGCCATTCTTGGCCACATCGACCACAGCGATATTTCTTTCCATAAACACGAGGATAATCATTAATTATATTTTTCTTATCTGTTGATTCATGAATCATATTCTTATTTTCTTCTGCACAGCTAGGACATCTCCTTCGCCCTTCGGTCTTCTCAATTGTCAAAATATCATTTGGTTTTTCTGACATTTTTTTATTATCAACTCATCTCTTTTTTAAAATATTATATTTTACCTTAATACAATTTATTTAATAGATTTTAAGATTCTAGATTTTTTTATGATAAACAATGTTTTATATTGTTTTTATAACTTATCTCTTATTTAGATTTTTTATAAGACTCTTATTTACTTAATAAGTTTTCTTCCATAAATTTTTGCTTGCTCAAACAATTCAGGTGTAGAATATTGGAATTTAAATATAAAATCATTTAATAATTTATTGTAAATCTCTGAAATGTCTCTTTCTTTATTATGGATTTCAAAACAATATAATATATTTAACTCTTTTGCTTTTTTAATCAAATTAAACCTACTAATTCTCAAATTATTAGAAGGGGAGCCTTTTAATATTTGTTCTACATCCATCCCAGCAAGAATTGATAATCCTTGAAAGAGAAAAAATTGGCGAAACTCTTCAAAGATCTCTTTCTCATATTCTTTTATTGAATTCAAATCGTTTAGATTTAGTATTATAATTAAAACATCAAGTTTTCCAAAATTTATAGATTGCTCTGAAATTACTTCTATAAGATTCTCAGCAGGAAATACTTTTATCTTAAAAAGTATCCCTTTATGAATTAGTAAGACTTCAAATTTATCAGCAGAATGATTCTTTTCTATCGCAATATCTTCTAAGTAATTTAATAAAAGTTCCTTTCCAGAATTATTGCTTCCAATGAGCCCAATACGCAAACTATAGCTAATTTTCTTCAAATATTCTCTTTCCAAAAATAATAATTACAGTTCTTAATTTATTAATAATTATAAATCATTTTAGTATAAAATCTTGATTAAATTGATCATTGATTTGAAATATATTAGAATCTAGTTAGAATATGCTAGTTATTTACTTAGAATTAATTCTAATGGTTTTTGTGTGGAGTTTTTCATTTATTATTGTAGATATCTCTGTTGATTTCATCCCACCATTAGCTATTGCTTTGTATCGGTTCATTATTGTCTCATTTATATTTTTAATAGTTGATATTTGTAAAAAAATTATCAAGTATCGGGGCTCTAGTAAGAAAATTGAAAGTGAGACTAATACCAAATTTTCTAAAACTGATTGGATTTTAATATTGATAGCAAGTTTTACAGGAATTTCATTATTTTTCTTAGCTCAGTATTCAGCAATTGAATTAATTGGTCCTTCACTTCCTGCTTTATTTGTTTGTTTATTAGCTCCTGTAATCATAGCATTATTAGCATTAGTTTTCTTTAAAGAAAAATTGAATATACTGAAAATTTTGGGATTTATAATAGCCACAGTAGGAGGTTTTTTATTAGTTACTGGAGGGAATCTAAATACTTTATCTCCTAAATCTCCAAATTTTTTAGGCTATCTTTTTGCGTTGATGACTCCTTTATTATGGTCTATTTATTCTACATCAACAAAAAATATAACAAAAAGTAGTTCAAGTATAATTATGAATAAATATATTGCCTATTTTGGAACAATTGAACTAATAATTTTTCTAATGATTAGTGGTGAAATCTTAATTTTTATCGTTAATTTCTTAAATCTTATATTATTTCTAAGCGCTTTATATCTAGGTTTGGGTTGTTATATACTAGGTTATTATATTTGGCAGAATTCGCAAAAACTTTTAAAATCGTCTAAGGTTGCCTCATTCTTATATATTGAACCTTTTCTTACACTGATATTCTCATTTTTGCTTCAAAGAAGCGAAACCATTCTTCTATGGAATATAATAGGTGGAGTAATTGTATTAATTGCTGTCCTTATTATTAATTATAAATAAAAAAAAGTGAATTTAAAAATAAGATTATTCTAATGAAAGTATTTTCTTCATCCACTTGGGCATTATAAAACCTATATAGTAAAAAGTATTTGCAAGAAGCATGAAGGTTCTGAAAATTATCAAGGTTATTGGCGTTAGTGGTATAAATCCATCTCCTATAGCTCCAATTGCAAATAAATTAAATGATAGTATCAAAAACCTACCTTTCCAGCGAATTACTGGATCTTTTACTTTTAGCGAAGCAATAGAAAAATCATTTCCGGTTATTGTACTTACTAATAAAGAAAAAGCCAAGAACACCAAGATAAAACCTTTATAATCTATATCCATTGCGTTTCTTTTAATACCAATTAACTCATCTACAGGAGCTCCTGGAGCGCTGAATAGGAAAAATATCAGATACACGTAAAAAACGATTGAAAAAATTATTGTACTTATTGTAACTATCTTTTTCTTATTAGGATGTAAAGCTGGCAAATATATTTGAAGCCAAGAATATAAAGCAAAAGGAACGCCAATTGTGCCTAATAGAACATAAAAGGAATATTCAAATATTTCTCGTGTAAATAGCCAATATAAATATCCCAAGCCACTAGGATACCAAGGCGACATTGTAAATATAACTGCAAAAAAGAAATAATAAAGTATTTTTTGTTTTTCCTTTATAGCCTTGTAGAGTACAATAATTCCATAAAACCAAGCTATACACACCGTTATAAGCCCAAGTAGTCCAGAAAGTTGAGTGAAATCATCTAAAGCTACAAACATCATAAAAAGCACGATAATGATTTAAGATTATTATTTAGTTATAAAAAATCCATAAAAGTTCCTATTAATAAATATTGTTAAAACGTTGATTATAATTTATTAAGGTTTTTACCAAATTTTCGATTTAAAAATTATTTTAAAATAGTTAAACATTTAAAAATATTTAGTATAAATGATATTAATATGAATGAAAAATATGATATAGTTGTTGTTGGCGCTGGATTTGGTGGTCCTATTGCTGCTAAAAAGTGCGCAGATGCCGGTTTAAAAACACTGATGATAGAAAGATCGCAGAATGTTGGAGACAAAGTTATTTCTGGATTAACCATACCTTTTTACGGTTTTCTATTTGGACCAGAATTCATTAGGGATGGTAACCCTCCTTTTGAAAGACCAGCAGATGGGATAATTAATTATATTATTAAAGATATAGAAAAAGGAGAGATTGATATAGACGACTCTTTAAAGGTCCCAAAACCTTTTTCACCAATAATCGCATTTGGTTATAATACATATTGTAAGCCATTTTGTGAATGGGAAGCTAAGAAAGCCATTGAAGCTGGAGCAGAATTAAGAACATCAACCACAGTAATAGATGTAATAAAAGAAGATGGATATGTAAAAGGCATCATAACAGATATAGGAGAGAAAATTAGGTCAAAGATTGTTATTGATGCAGAAGGTTCTCAAGGTTTATTGGCAATTAAAGCTGGTGTGAGAGAGAAGTATCCTCCTGAAGCAATTTCATTAGCTGATATCTACGATTATGAAATGTCAAAAGAAGATATTGATAAGATATTTGGATATTCAGTAAAAATGTGCTGGGGATGGGACGAGCAAAAAATAGCTCCTCCTCTTGGGTATGGTAACGGATTAATGGTTTGGCCTTATAGAAAAAGTCTTCATTTTATGCAAGACCAATGTTTAAGAACAGATCAGAAATCAATTCCTAATCTTAAAAAATTATTTGATGAATATCATGTTAATATCACATCAACCTTACCATGGTGGAAAAATAAGGTAGCTCCTCGAGCTAAATTAAGAGCAAGAATGTGGGAAGGTTTTGAAATTTATGTTGGACTTAATAAAAAATTACGAAATATGCATAACCATATAAATGGAATGATTTTAATTGGAGATGCTGCTGGTCTTGAAAGTACAGAACTCTGTGATGGTGTACCAGCAGCGTGGTTTTCTGCAGAAATAGCAGCTGATGTGGCTATTAATGCCATAAAAGTAAATAATTTTTCTAAATCATTTTTAAAAAAGTATGATGAGCGAATAAAAGCTCATTCTATCATCCAATGGTCCATTTCAAGCACTAATAGGTATAATCTACGAATAGCACAAGAGCAACATAGTAGGAGGAAACTGAAGAAATTTATATATAATGGTTGGGGTTTAGGCTCACTTACTCATTTCACTACTCCATTAATTAAAACTATACTTTTGTATCTAAGAAAAGACCCGAAGATCATTTCAAAATGGATAAAAATGTATTTTAGATATTTCCAAAACTGGTTGCATGAAAGTTATGATTATTCAAGAAAGAAAGAGCTAAAAATTCAATTACAAAATAAAATAACGGTTAAAGAATCATTTTTCTTGTCAATACTAAATTGGATAAATTCCTTTGTAAAATTTTCCAGTCGTTTATTTAAATGGTTTATTCACCCGTTTTCTAATGCTGCTAATAAGTTTATGAAAATTACATTACCATTTATTAAACCTTTTTATTTAGGTTTATTAAAATTATTAAATCCCCTAACTGAGAGTTTGAATAAAAAGTTAATCAATTTTGTTGATCATGCGAATCCATTAATTTTCCAAGAACCGATAAATAGAAGAGGGGGATGAAATGGTTAAAACCTTTGAAGAAATTCCGGGAATTGAGTGGATCGAGGGTACAGGTGAATTTATCAAGATTGAGGAAGAGATATGCATTGGATGTGCGAATTGTGTAAAAGTATGCTTAGCAGACTGCTTTGAGATCATTAATAATAAAGCGACTATTAAAAACCTTGATAAATGTATGGAATGCGGTGCATGTTGGTATGTTTGTATAGAAGGAGCTTTAATATTTAACTGGCCAAGAGGCGGAACAGGATATAAAAGTGATTGGGGTTAAAATTTGATTTTTGAATTCTAATATTAATCACAAAATAATATCAAAATATTTAACAAGAAAACATTTATAGATATAATTTATATTAGATTCAAAACAAATTTTCAAATAATTCTAATTTTATAGGTGAATTATTATTAGTCGAAGGTATTATGCTAAGGGAAAAAAGACTCGTGCAAAAGGTGAGGCTTTTACTCAAGATCAAGTAGGAGAAGAAAAAGAACGATATTTAATCAGTATAGAATTGATGAGCCTAAAAACTTTGAAAGATTATGATATTTTAGGATGGCGTGGAGAATTCTACTTTAAGGTGGACGGTCCTAAGGTTTTTAAAGCTAGATTTCCAAATAAAGGGACGATTAAATTACAGAAAAATCAAGAATTTGTCTCGAGAGCAGACATGTCTCTTTGGAGTCAATTCAAAACAGTTCGAGCTGAAGAACCGGCAGTAGAAACAATAAAAGTTATTCTAAGAGAAAAAGATCATTTGAAAAAGGACCAAGTTGTTGCTGAACAAGAATTTCAAATAAAATTACCATCAAAAACACAATATATTATATTACAAGATGCAAAAGAAAGAACTAAAGCAAAACTGCGAATCCAAGCGACTAGAACAAGATATTAAACTAACCATATTTTTTTTTAACCTTTTTTTATTTTTCAAAGTATCCCTATAATGAAAATTTCTCATATTCAGAATTACATGGATAATAATCGGTAACCCAGAATTCTTTTTTTAATGGTAAGATAATTACAGAGCCAAGTGTACCAAATCTATGAGAATGTGTACATACTGTAAAATCATCTGGTTCTCTATTGTCATGATCACCTAGAATCTTTTTAATTGTATCCATAGTAATTTGGCCTTTCTTTTCTGTTAATAACTCAATTTCTCTCTTATAACGTCTAATAGGAGATTCTATAGGAGAAATATCCATATCGTCTATTTTAAAGCGTACATAATCTGGTAAATTTGCATCAATGAGTTCTTCAGTCTGGTAGTGGTTAGTATGAGCTAAGATGCCATCTTCAGGACGTCGAATGGCATGGCGAGTACTTGTCGTTTCTATAACACAAGAGTCTCCAGAAGCGTCTATTAGGCCATAATGACATCCATTTGACCTAGCACTGAAATTAGTAATAAACTCAATAGCTTCTTGAGTTGTTGCACAAGTTTCTAACACTTCTTGTACAATGAAAGTACCAGGAACACCTCTTAGCCTAAAATCAAGTGGCTCTTTTTTCCAGGAGCGACCATAGTTATAACCAATTGATAAACCCTCTTCATTTAATCCCATATGACAACCTGTAAGAGGATACTGGGTGATGTTTATATTTTTATAGCCATTATCAGGAACCTCTTCGCGAGCTACTTGGAATGGTTGGAGGACATTAGGAAAATCATAATTCCGACCAAATATCATCGAATTATCTGTGGTAGCTTCTGGAAGTGCGAAAACCATTGAACATGCCTGAACTGGAGGATTTTTGTAAAGAGATTTCGGGTTTCCTGACATTATTTCTATAAAATGACTTCCATAAAGGATCTTTCCTTTTATACCAGCTCCTTTACTTAGAGCTATCATCTTATCATACTGATTTGGAAGAAGTTGTTGTAAAGGCTTCTTTATATTTTTTTTACCCATAATGCCTAACGCAAGTTTAATTATTGAGAGTGGTATTAATTTAGAGGTCACTTCCGAAAACATTTTTGAATGAAAGACAACATCAAACATATTATAAATCTTATCCTTCAATTTTTCTCCCTGTTGGAAACCTCTTTCAGCAGGATTTCCCTCTATTTTAATATAATCAACCATTATTAATCCATTTCTATTTATTATAATTTTACTTGAATTAGAAAAAAAAAGGAACTAATTTAGTTACTATAACTTCTTCTCTTGCATTCTTAATAATATAATTGCTATTATGACTATAGATAATGCTACAACAATCTGAACTATGCCAATACCAGGAATATCCTCCTTGAACATATCCCCTAAAGCTAATGAAATCACTAAAGTAGCTAATTCAAATAGGGCAAGGTAATTAAGGATTGCTAAAAATTTATTTTCTATTGCTGAAGATTTAGTATTTAATGTATTCCTTTCTCTATTTAATGATTTCCTAATTCTAGCGATTACATCATCTGTTTGCGTTGAAAATGTGAAACCATCCAATTTATCAATCATTTCATTGAACATATTGGTTTTAAATGTACTTGTAAACAACAAACGGGTAATTTTTGATATGATAATATCTTTATTTAACTCAAGAATAATTCGATTTAATTCTGACTCAAGGGATTCTAGCCTTTCAATTTTTACCCTCAAAGTTAGTTGTTCTTCCAATGCTCTAGTTTCTGAAATGACTTTATCAAATCTTTCAGCAACAGTAAGAATGTTTTCCATATGCATTAATATCAAAAATCTCTGTACATTTCCGACTTCTGGAGCAAAAATTGTATCAATTAAAAAGTTCTTCATCGTATATGGATCTAAAAGCCCTGGACCTGGCATCACAACATTTCCAGCATGAGTTATCATCACAAACTCATCCTTATACGGTGATAAATTCTTTAAATTTATTTGATCCCTATAAGCTATTGGATCTAATTCACGATATTTATCAGTTCTTAAAGTAAGACCTATAGAATATTTTGCATTTTTTCCAATTTCCTTTCCAATAAATCGATAATCTGCTCTATTAAAGTCTGGTTTAGCATCCCATATAATCCATGTATGGTGCCAAGGCTCCAAAGCTGATTCTAATTTTGCTTTATCCGGATAATTAGCTTTTTTCAATGTATTTATAACATTAGTTCTAATTTCTATGAACTTTTCTGTAATGGGATTTCCCGTACTTTCTATAATTATATTTTGAGGTTGAGAAATCTCTATAAATTCTTCAATTTTGTGATAATTATCAAAAATTAGTTCACAATGAATAACAAGTATAGATCCATAATGAATATGACCCTCTAACCGGAGTTTTCCTATTATATTTGGATTAGTAGCACATTTAAATCTGTTAGAACCTCCAATTTTAAAGCAAACCGGAGCGTAATTATGTGATTGGCTAGATATCCATTTTAAAGGTTGATCAATTTTAACTCTACCTTCTTTTTCAATTTTAAAACGGTAATCCTTGTATACCTTTAATGTTCCTTCTTTCTCTAAAAATTCTCTTACATCTGGTAGATCAAAATAAAGCCCTAACTCAAAAAACTTCCAGAACACAAGAGTTGTTTTAAATGTATATTCTTGTTCGGTAGTAAATGACATTTTTAATCTTGAAAAGTTTTATCTAATTCTAATCATATCATAAATTTAAAATATTCTACTTTTCGTATTGGAATTTTAACTTTTTGTAAAAAAAGAATATATAAAAATCATTCATTGTATTATGACTATTATACAATTGATTTAGGGGGTATTAAATATATACAAGTGATTTAAATGGTTGATAAAAATGTAGAATCGCAGAAAATTGATGTAATAGTTGAAATTGCTAAATCAAAAGATGCTTTAGGGGTATATAATGCACTTAAGGAAAATCTAATTGAAATACATGATTTCGATAAGATCTCTAAAAAACAGAGAAAATATTTAGAAAATCGTGGATTTTTAAGAAAAGAAGTAGATATAGAGTATTATAAGGAACTTATTGAAGATCCAAATTGTGATATTTATGTAGCCAAAAATAATAATGGAGATATCATTGGATTTGCGAGTACTCATAAAAATAAATATAATATCGCGAATTTCCGTACAACCTTAGATAATTTATATACTGATGACAAAAATATAGAAGAACTCCTCACTAGTAAAGAAAAAAAATTCGCATACTTAGACCAAATAAGTATAATACCAGATTATCAACGAAAAGGCGTTGGTATAGCTATCCTAAATCAAATTTTAGCAAATACAGGAGTTCCAATTGTTGCTTTTATAGTAGAAATTCCTCTTGCTAATAAAGCATCGGCTCTTTGGCATGAATATAATGGATTTGAACTTGTTGCTACGTGTGATGGTATATATAAAGAAAAAAAATTCCAATGGTGGATTTATATTCACTGGAATAAATAAAAACTATTAAGAAAAACTAAAATTACTAATTTTCATCTTCTTCTGTTTCAGGGTGCTCTACAAGGGATTCAATTATATTAATAATATCTTCTGCTAATTCATATCTTTCTGGACGATATTTTTCACGAGTTAATCTCTTTTCTACTTTTAGTGGCGTTCCAACCTTAACTTTCAATCCATCCCCTGTGAACATGTTTAAAATTTTTGTTTTTTCAGTAAAAATCGCAACCGGGATAATTGGTGCTTCCCCTGCTACGGCAAATTTAATTATCGCTGCCATAGATTTTATTTGGACTTCACGATCCAATTTGGCTTCAGGTGTCATCGCTACGAGATCACCTTTTGCATTAAGAATTTCAAAAACCTTGTCAATAGGCTCCGTATCTTCTTTACTTTCAGTACTCCTAATCATTCCTAGTGATTTAAGAACTGGTCCAGCAATGGCATGTCTCATTAATTTTGGATCAAGCATGAAATGAATTTTCCTTCCACTTAACTGACTTATAACAAGCATATCGCGCATTATATTCTTACTGACCGTAGTCAATATCGCTTTTTCCCTGATAGGAATATTATCAGCACCTTCAATAGTTAAGTTCATAAAAGCTTTTAAGAATAATCCACCAATACCTTTAACCGCTGCGTAAAAGGCATCAGTCGCAAGTGCTTTTGGGTCTAACTTATCCTTTTCTTCTGAAACTGGTATGCTTTCTTCCATTCTTTCATTACCTCTTTTTATAATTTATCTATAAAATCATTAACCTCTTCCATTCTTTTTTCATAATATTCTTTCAGATCTTTTTCTGAAACAAATGAGGGTATAACTTTTTCAGTATAAAG
>JAHLWP010000012.1 GCA_019057865.1 Promethearchaeota archaeon | reverse complement strand
TCTAATTAGATCTTAATACTTTATTAAAAGCATTATAGAACTTTCGAAATACTTTTTAAATGTTATTTTAGTGTATTAATATTCATCATTAATTTTTTTTTGAGGACTTCTTTTTTTTTTACTAAATAGAAGTTTTTGATTTTTTTCGATAAATATAGGTCCAAATCCGGTTAAATCCTCCAGCGGACCTTTTATCCCTTTAATTCGTCCTGTTCTCGTGTAAGTTATCTCTGTACGTTTAATTGCTTTAAAAACTTGGTATGGAGTTTTGAATTTTTCAATTAATGCTCTCGCTTTTTTAGGACCTATATCTACTAATCCTTCTATAATAAAAGATCTTCTCTCGTTTTTTGACATCTCTTTAGGAGCTTTTCTTGATAGTATAGGTGTACTGTCTTTTACCTGTTCTCTATAAGCAATTCTTTCAATAACAATCGCAGTATCTTCAATATTTCTTGTAGGAATAACAGAAATCCCTAATTTATATGAAATAAATGAAAGTGCCCCATAAATAGATTTAATATTCATATTTGTGTTTTCAAACACTTTATCATTCAATCCTTCAAGGATTAAGATGGGATCCGCATATGTATCTTTTAATCGTAATACCTGTTCAAATAATCGATTATCCATTATAGAAGTAATAAAATCGAAACCTTCTTTTCTTTCAATAGCAATATCTTCCGAAATAACTATATCAGCAATATCTAATTGTTTCGATTCATAAGTAATTATATCTTTTTTTTGATCAAATATTGCTTTTAGTTTTTGTTCTCTGTTATCTATAATAATATGAAGTAATTTATTTTGGCTCATTTTAATTCATAAAAATTAATGCGTAATGTATTAAATATTTCACATCTATATTAATGCACTAATATAATTAGGATTAAAGAAATAATCTTTGCTTTATAACATAATAATTAAAATCTACTGAAAAAATAAATTAAATAATAAATGAGGATTAGAATAAAAGTAAATTCAATTGTAAATTTGAAAGATCTTTTTATTAAATCTTTGTATGGAAGAACTTTTTCTTGATATAAGTCTAATTTTTTAAAAACATTAACGATATTAATAATTCCATAGCCTTGAGAGTTCTGATCATAACTTAAATCCGAGCTCGCTTTTTGCATAAGATTTAAAATTTCATTATATGATGCATTTGGATTAAATTCTTTCAATAAAGCAATAATTCCAACACAAAATGCTGCAGAAACACTTGTTCCTGATACTCTTATCCCTAATTCATTTGATAACGGAACTTCTATTTTTGAGCCTGGCAGACAAAAATCAGGTTTTAATCTTTCATCTAAAGTTGGTCCTCTACTACTAAAATCAGAGATAGTTAAATTTTTTGTTAGACTCCCAACAGTTATTACTTTTTTAGCAGCACTAGGACTTCCAATACTATAAGATTCTGGTCCAAAATTTCCCGCAGGGCACACAATTATAATTCCTTTATCAACTAACAAATTACAGGCTAGAGATAATATATCATTTCCATCAGATGGATGTAAAGTAGTAAAAGAGATTAAAAGAATATCAATTTTAATGTGCTGTGAATTTATTAAATCGAAAATTTCTAAGATATTAGAAAAATAATATTCATTATTAGAAACTGATATATTGAAATCAAAAAATTTGGCATTAGGAGCAATTCCAATAAAGCTATAATAACTGTCTTTATATTGATTACCAATTATACTTGCTATTGTTGTTCCATGTGATATGTCCGTCTTTTTTGCGATTACATTTATCTTTTCATCTCTAAAATCGAACTTGTCGATATTAATTTCTGATATTGAGTCATATGTCTTAGTAATTCCATTATCGATTATTCCTATTTTAACATCCTTTCCTGTATAAGATATTTGAGATGTACGATAATCACTTAACTCTAAAATCTCATTAACCTCAAGAATAGAAAGATAGAGTCTTTGATCCTCTTCAATAATTTTTATTAGATCATCTTTTTCTAAGTTTTTTATTTTTTCAAATGTTAGATGTAAATAGATTGAAGGAATGAAATCAAATTTTTTCAAAATTCTAAGATTTGTGTGTTTTGATAGGAAAGTATCTCGCTTTGAAATATCTTCAAACGATATTATTACTCGAAAATCTTTTTCTTTACCAGAAATATCAACTTCTTTATTTTCAATCTTTTTAAGAAAATAAGGATATATCTTTTTATATACCATAATTATAGAGAATTATATTATTTTAATCAAACTTATACTCTCTTAAAACTTCCTCAACTGTATAATTATCATGCACTATGTTACTAATTGCTTTAACCATCTTCGTAGGATCTTTAGATTGGAATACATTTCGCCCAAAGGCTACACCAGCACCCCCAGCTTGAATAGAATCGTATACCATTTGTAATAATTCAGGAATTGTATCCATTTTAGGACCACCAGCAATTATAACTGGTGTATGACGAACTCCATCTACAATTTGTTTAAATGAATCTATATCACCAGTATAATTTGTTTTAACAATATCTGCTCCTAACTCTGTCCCTGCCCTTACGGCTATATTAACAACATCAGGGTCATTTTCATCTTTTATTTTCTTTCCTCTTGGATATATCATTGCTAGTATGGGGATCCCCCACTTTCGTGAAGCTTCTATGGCTTTATAAGCATCTTGAAGCATGTCTGGCTCATCATCAGCTCCAATATTTATATGAATCGAAACACCATCAGCTCCCATTTTCAGAGCACGTTCAACAGAACAAACTAACACTTTTCTATTTGGATCAGGTGCCAAATTTGTTGCTCCAGATAAATGGATAATCAAACCAATATCTTTTCCATATTTTCGATGACCAACGCCAACCATTCCTGAATGCATCAAAACAGCATTTGCCCCGCCTAAAGCAACTTTATCAATCATCTCAGCCAAATTTTCTAAACCTTTAATTGTTCCCATAGTTAATCCGTGATCCATAGGGATAACTATTGTTCTTTTGCTTTTCCGATTAAATATTCTTTCAATCCTAATATTTTTACCAATATCCAATGCGAATCTTTACCTACTTTTTAATTAAACTTATCAATATTAATGCGAGTAATAATTTAAAATTATACTAACAAAAAGAGTACTTGTTTTACCAAGGTCTTTTAATTGTAGTGGATCTACTCATTTCTGATTTCATAGGATGATCAAGATTATAATGAATGCCACGAGATTCTTTTCTTGATATTGCACTGACAATGATTATCTTAGCAACAGTCGCAAGGTTTCTCAGTTCCACCAGATTTTTTTCTATTTTAAAATCCCAGTAATATTGATCAATTTCATCGAGGAGTAAATTAATTCTCTTCTTAGCTCTCTTAAGTCTTTTGTCTGTTCTAACAATTCCTACATAATTCCACATAAACCTTCTAATTTCGTCCCAATTCTGAGTAATTATAACAGCTTCCGTGGAAGGGACAGCATTACCAGGTTCCCATTCAGGAAATTCTTTAATTTCTAATTTTGAAATCTTTTCGTTTAAGATATTAGCACATTCGTGAGCACTAACTAAGCCTTCAAGTAAAGAATTACTTGCTAATCTATTTGCTCCATGAAAACCTGTACATGCTGATTCTCCGATTACAAATAAATTATTCACATCTGTAGTTCCATCAATCTTAGCCATTACTCCACCACAACAATAATGAGCCGCTGGAACGATGGGGATTGGTTCTTTTGTAATGTCAATATTAAATTTTAAGCAATTTTCATATATCCTGGGAAAATTTTTTTTGATAAAAGTTGCATCCTTGTATGACGCGATATCTAAATAAACGTAATCATCCCCAGATCTTTTTAATTCAGCATCAATAGCTCTAGAGACTATATCTCGAGGAGCAAGTTCTTTTAATGGATGATATTTTTCTATAAATTCATTTCCATAAACATCTTTTAAGATCGCACCTTCTCCGCGTAATGCTTCTGATATTAAAAATGATTTTGCATATGGATGATATAAACAAGTAGGATGAAACTGAATAAACTCCATATTAGTTATCGTAGCTCCAGCACGATAAGCTATTGCAATTCCATCTCCAGAAGCTACATCTGGATTTGTAGTATATAGATAAATCTTACCAGTACCTCCTGTAGCTAATATAACTGCTTTTGCTGCAATATTATGGATCTCTTTATTATTTTGATCTAATACATAAGCTCCGTAACACTTGAAATTTTGAGCATAAAGATTTACGGCACACCAATTTTCTTTAATCTCAATATTACTGTGCGCTTTTACATTTTTTATCAGAACATTTTGGATAGCTTCACCAGTAAGATCATTAACATGAAGCACTCTTCTTTGAGAATGACCTCCCTCTCTTCCAAGATCATACTGTCCATTTTCATTTCTATTGAAACTAACACCCAAATCAATTAATTCATTTATTCTTTCAGGAGCTTGAGTAATTATTTCTTTTACAACATTTTCATCACATAATCCATCTCCAGCTATTACTGTATCTTGAATATGTTTTTTAAAAGAATCAGTTTTGTCCCAAACACATGCAATACCACCTTGGGCATTATAAGTATTGCAATCGATTAATGTCTCTTTAGTTATAATTAATATTTTTTGATCCTTTGTTAACTCTGCTAGCTTAATAGCGAGAGTTAATCCAGAAATCCCTCCACCTATAATTAAAATGTCAGTCTTGAGCTTCAATTAAATCTCTTACTTATAATTCCTTAGTTAAATCAATAATTATTCTAAATTACATTTAGGAATTAATAATTGTTTATTAAATTAATAAAATTCTCTAAAAAATTAGAATTACAAATTAAAAATTATAATATTATTCATAGAAATCCCAGCTCCTACTAATAAAGTATAACTAGATTTGGGAGAAAATAAGGATTCAATACTTTCTTCATATTCTATAAGTCTATCTCATTACCCATTTTCCTATTCCTTACAAATTAAAACGCTATTTAATATTGTTTTATTTACACTTTTTAAGTAAATAATAATTTTTTTTTGAATTAATTAATTTTTAGTAAATTAAGGTATAGGATAAATTAAAGATATCTTGTTTTCCTACTCTATGAAACGTAAAATAAAATGGATAAAATTTTAAAATAAAATGAGTAAAATCAAACGAGTTTTGTTTCTCTGTAGTGGCAATACTTGCAGAAGTGTAGCTGCGGAATATTTGGCAAAATGGTATAAGAATAATAAATTTAAAGAAGAATTGAAAGATATTAATTTTGATTCTGCTGGACTATTTCATTATTATGAAAAACCTCAGGAAGGTACTTTAAAATATTTAAAATCGAAGGGAATTGAAGTAAATGATTTTGTTGCAAAGAGAATTGACGAAGAATTAATAAAAAAACAAGATTTAATTTTAGGGTTTGAAGAAAAATGGCATATTAGAAAATTAAAAAGACGGTTTAAAAATTTAAAAGATTTAGATCGTAAACTCTTTTTATTATTAGATTTTGCTAGTGAAAAGGAAAATTTAGAAATTGAGGATCCATTTTATTATGAAGAAGCAGAATATAATAAAGCTCTTAAAAGAATTGAAGATGGATTAATTATAGTACTTGAAAAAATTATTGAGATAAATAAAAAATCAGAATATAAGAACCATGAATAAAATCAAGAATGTTTTGTTTGTTTGTATGGGGAATACAGCAAGGAGTCCTGCAGCAGAATATTTAGCAAAAGGACTTAAGAAACGATATAAAGATGAGCTTGAGGACATTATTTTTGATAGTGCTGGCTTTTTTAATGCTTTTTCTTATATGCAACCAGTATCTTATGATTATTTGAAAAGTAAAGCAATAAATTCTTCGGATTTTATAACAAAAATCATCAATAAGAATTTGTTAGAAAAGCAAGATTTAATTTTAACAATGGAATATAGTCATTCAAGAGATATTAAAAACAATTATCCAAATGTAAAAGATATAGATAAAAAAACATTTACATTAAAAGAATTTGCTGGAGAAACAAGAGACTTAGATATAATTGACCCATATTATACATCAAGATCAGTTTATAATAAAGTCCTCAAAATCATTGATGATTTTGTTAATAAAGCAGTAAATAGAATTATTGAAATTAATAAACTGAACTCGAATTAATGTTTGCGAATAGTACGATGCCAAAAATTAAAAATGTTTTATTTATCTGTTATGCTAATACTTGTAGAAGTCCTGCGGCAGAATACCTTGCTCAATATTATGCTAATAAGCATCAACTGAAGGATGTTAACTTTAGTTCAGCTGGTTGGCATGATGCTTTTGATTACTCCCAGCCTGAAACCATAAATTATATTAAAAATAAGGGAATCAATATGCAAGATTTTCATCCAAAGGTTATTACAAGAGAGTTAATTGAAAACCAAGATCTTATAATTGGAATGGAAAGATACCATTTGATTAAACTTAGAAAAAAATTTAAAGATTTAAAAGAAAATCTTAAATGTAAATTATTTACTTTAAAGCAATTCAATGGGGCGGATAGACACGATTTAAACATTCCTGATCCATACAAGACGAGTGTTAATAATTATAATCGGATTCTGGATATTGTGGATAAGAATGTAGAAAAGCTTGTAAAAAAAATCCTCAAAATAAATGAATCTGAAGATCGTTCTTAAATTTCACAACACCTTTGGAATAAAAAAAATATAAATACAATTTTTTAGTCTATTTTTGTAATGAACCAATTAACTATTAATAATTCGGTCATAGAGATTTTTGTAGGAGACTTAACCAATACAGAATATGATGCAATAGTAATTCCTACAAACAGTCGCCTTTTACCAAGTGGAGAATTACGTTGTAAAGTATTAAGAAAAGCAGGCGTAACAATTTGTATTAGCCAATTAGCTTCGCATTTTGCTGAAGAAAAAGAAACTGGGACGTTAAAAAGACTAAGTACAACACCCGTAGCTCGGAGAAACATTTTATTATCAGGCATGTTCTCACAATTAATTATAAATGCAGTCCAAGTCGCTTTATTAATGATTCTATTAATGATTTTTGGAGCATATTTTGCACCAGGAGTAAATATTATGCTTTTAATTCTTATCCCACTCTTGTTCGCTTTCACTTGTTTAGGTCTTGGATTACTGCTAGCTACATTTACTAAGTCTCAATCATCAGCAGGAGGGTTAGCATGGTTTATTATTCTCCCACTTCAATTCTTAGGCGGTACATTCTTTGAAATGGATAACCCTGTATCAAGTTATATTCCAACAACATATGCTGTCCATGCTATGAGGCTGATTATGGTTTCTGGAGTTACTTCATGGGAAGCTATTGGAACAGATGTTCTTGTACTTTTAGGTTTTGGGCTAATCACAACTATATTAGGAATTATCTTATTTCAACGAAAAACAGCAATACTATAATCTTAAATTTATTTTTTTTATTTTTTTATAAATTTACAAACTGAAATTTGAAAAATTTCGAAAAAAATAAATTTTTAATGAATAAGTTTGTTCTTGTTATTAGTAAAAGATAAGATTTTAGTTCTACAAATTCTTAATTATTAGGGATTTACATATTGGATGATTATAATAAAGAAGAAATAAACAAAAAAATATTTAATCCTATAGAAAATATTGATTCACTAAAAGGATTTGAAATTATATCTGAGTCTATAGTATATAAAATTTTAGATCTTTTTGGAAGAAATAGTCTCCTTTCTATGTTATACCAAATTGGCGTCGGTCCCGGGGAAGCAATATCAAAAAGATTAAAAGAAAAATATAATAAGGATGATTTTGAGATAATTGAAACGCTTATAATGTTAATGAATGAGTTAAGAGAATTTTATTCAATAAAGGTAAGAGAAATCGAACAATATGAGAATATTATTCGAATCGAAATTGAAAATTATTGTTTTTTACGTGAACCAATAAAACATCGGGACAAACTAAAATATGGAAAGGCTTTTTGTAGAGTAAATAAGGGTTATTTTGAAACTGCCTTCAAAAAATTATTGGGAGATAAGATAAAAAAAATAGAAATTAAATTCCTTGAAAATGATCCACAGAAGGACGTTTGCATAGAGGAACTTAATTTTTACCTTTAAATAACTTGGTGAATTAAAGATTATAAACTCACTATAAAGTAATTATTAAAAAGAATAAAAAAAAGCTTTTTATAAACATTTTTCAGAATTTAATTGGCAAAATCTCAATGATTGAGATAATTCATCTTGCCCAATTAGACCTAAGATATAACCATTATCATCTTTTACAGCTACTAAGTAGGGTTTTTCCCTTAAATGCCTTATTTGTTTTAAAGCTTCTTTCCCATTATCTAGCTCATCAATAATGGGAAAATTTGTGATATTTCTCATTGCATAACCTACTATATAATTTGATCTGAGTTCAAATGGAATCTTTTTTATATCATCTATATGAATTATGCCAACTATTTTATCTCCTTGAATTACCGGGAAATAAGATTTTTTGTATAGAATAAAATATTCTCTAACCGCATCACTAATTAACATATCAAAAGGGATTTCTAATCTAGGCATACTTATCATATCCCGAGCATTTATTTTAGACAAAGTTATTTCATTTAGAATGTTATAATATGATTGTTTCGTCTGATTATTAAGGAATGAGCCAATTATGATTAACCAAAGACCATTCAAGAATCCAAATAGAAAAATTTGGAAAATCCCATATGCTATAAGACCGTATGCGAAAAAGCTCCCTACTTTTGAAGCTGTTTTAGTTGCGGATACTATATTATCTCTTCGAGACCATAGATAAGCTCTAAGAATTCTTCCACCATCAATTGGAAATGCTGGAATTAAATTAAAAATAGCCAAACTAATATTGGAAATGCCTGTGTAGAATAAAATAATGAAAATAAAAGCTGGTAAAGCAATCGGTATCGAATAAATGAAGGTTAAGAATATTACCCCTATAGTTAAACTTGACAATGGACCAACAACAGCGATAATCATCTCACTCTTAGGAGTAGTTGGTTCCTCTTCAATTTTAGATACTCCTCCAAATAAATATAGTTCGATTTCTAATACCTTTAACCCATACTTTTGTGCAACAATCGAGTGTGCTAATTCATGAATTAATATTGAAAATAAAATAATTAAACCACTTATTATTCCAACAATAAGTAATTCAATCAATGAAGCACTAGGAAATATTGAAAAATAAAAATTACTAGCGTAAAAACCAACTAATCCTATAATCAATAAAGTACTTAAATGTAACTTTATTTCAATTCCATATATTTTTGCTAATTTCATTCTAATATATTTTATATCAATTGTTGAAAATCAATTTCTATCAGTTATATATAAGAAAGGCTATATATTTCTATTTATTATTAGAACAAATTTAATTCAATGAATTAACTATAGAAAAAAACTATTTTCTAAGATTTTCTTCTAATTAGAAATCTATAGTCTATAGATTTTGAACAAGGGATTCTTATTTTTCATAAATTTTTATGTTTAAAATTAATATATAATCTTTTATTTTATAACTTGTAAAAACTTATTATAAATATAACTTAAAAGGATGTAAATTAAAAATGGCTGATATAAATAATATTGTAGTTATTGGTGCAGGTCTCATGGGCCATAATGTCGCACAAATCGCATTAATGGCAGGATATAATGTAACGATCGTTGATATCAAAGATGAATTTATCAATAATGGTGCTGCTAAAATCGAAGAGGGATTGAAGAAATTAGAAGCAAAAGGAACACTTGGAGAGGGTGTAAAAGCATCTGATATAATGGGAAGGTTGAAAAAAACAATAGATTTAGCTTCTGCTGTGAAGGATGCTGATTTAGTTATTGAGGCAGTAATCGAAAAAATGGATGTTAAAAAAGAGGTATTTAAAACTTGTGATGAAAATGCTCCAGAAAATTGCATTTTAGCAACAAATACCTCCACTATGAGCATAACAGAAATTGCTACGGCTACAAAGAGAGAAGAGAAAGTTATCGGTATGCACTTTTTTAACCCTCCTATCTTGATGAGATTAGTAGAAATTATTGCCGGAGAAAAAAGTTCTGATGAAGCTATGGATATTGGCGTTGAAGTGAGCAATTCATTACCTTGTTTAAAAGGAAAAAGATTTGTTCCAAAAGTATTGAAAGATCGTCCTGGATTTATTGTTAATCGTTTAAACGCGCCAGTTCAAATTTATCTTAATTGGATATTTGATCAAGCCGCTGAAAAAGGAATACCATGGGAACAAATTGATGCTGATGCTGCAGGTTTAATGCCAATGGGTCCTTGTGAACTCGCGGATTATGTCGGCATTGATACAATGTTTCATGTAGGTAATTATTATACTGAAACATTATCTCCTGATTTTAAACCAGGAAAAGTTATTACAAAGATGGTCGAAGAGAATAAACTCGGACGAAAGTCGCCTCAAGGATTTTTCGATTGGTCAGCAGGCAGACCTAAAATAGACAAATCTCAAAAAGCAGGATTGTTTAGTGTTGAAAATTCCATGGCAATTATGTTGAACGAAGGTTGTCGCTTATTAGAAGAGAAGGTTGTTACGGGATTCAAGGTAATTGACGATTCGAACATGGCTGGAATGAACACTCCTGGACCTTTTTCTGCTGGCAAAAATCAATACGAAAAATGGTCTAAAATTTTAGAAGAATTAGCTGATAAAACTGGAAAAGATTACTTTAGACCATGTGAATTAATGAAATCTGGCGAATTTGTTAAAATGCGAAAATAACCTGATAATATTTAATTTTTTTTTATTTTTCATCTTTTTCTTTTTATTTAGAGTTAAGACTTATTCAAATCTAAATTTGAAAATTTTTAATTGTTAAAAAAATAATACTAATTATTCAGATATCAAAATTTTTTAACTTATTAATAGAATTAAGAAAGAATTAATAAAGGAAGTGTTTGTTAAAATGGAAAATTTCGAATATATTAATATAGAATGGCCAGAATTAAAAGATAGTGAAGGAAATGTTATAAGGGAAGGCACCATTGATGGAAATTATGCTGTTATTTCAATTAATCGACCAGATAGATTAAATGCTTTGACTGATGACGTTGTTGCTGAGTTACCACGCGCATTAAGACTAATGGAATTTGATGATTCAATAAGAGCAGTTGTAATTCGAGGTACAAAAGAAGTTACGAAAAAACCAGCATTTTCAGTTGGAGCTGATTTAGCTGCGAGGTTTGATGCAAGATTAAACCCATCCATCCCTCGGCATATGAGTCAAGCAATGAGAAAAAGGCATAGGGATTATGATGAAATAGAACAGTTTCCAAAACCCATTATTGCAGCAGTTGATGGATATGCTTTAGGAGGAGGTTGTGAACTCGTATTATGCTGTGATATTGTGATTGCTACTGATAGATCTGAGTTTGGTACTCCAGAGATAAACAGAGGGATAATTCCAGCTAATGGAGGTATCACGAGAATGGCATCTAGAATTGGAGTCAATAGAGCATTAAGAACGTCAATGTTTGGAGAACATCATAGTGCTAAGACTATGTTAGATTGGGGTTTAGTATCTTGGATAGCTCCTGCTGGCGAAGAATTTGAAAAATTACTACATGAAAAAGCTAAGTGGTTAGGCGAGGCTCCGACAACATCATTATTCATAATTAAAAAATGTGTTAAATTTGGTACTCGAAATATTCAATTGGGTCTGATTATGGAACAATTGGGTTTTGGAGAGGTTTTTACCAGTTTTGATGCTAGAGAGGGACTTGCAGCTTTTAATCGGAGAATCAAATGTCCTGTTTGTGGTGGTAAAGGCAAAATGGAAGATGGTAGTACCTGTAAAAATTGTGGTGGGAGGAGAAAGATAAAAGATACTCCGCACTTCAAGGGTATATAATTTAATATAAATTTTTTTCTATTTTTTTTATTGATATTAATGAATTTTTATAAAATGCGAAACTTTTTAGTTTTTGAAAATTATGTTTCAGGATATCGAAGTTATTGAGGAAATTAACGACAATAATATGTTTCTTAGAAAGATTTCCAAAAATGATGCTAAATTTCTCTTTAACAGCTTAAAACAGAGAGAAATTACTAATTACATGTCATTAGGCCCTTTAAAGACACTTGATAGTTCTAAAAGATTAATTGGTAATTATCTTAAATATTGGAACAATTTTAGTCAATATAATTATATAATACAAATAAAAGAAGGGAATATAATTAATAATGCTGGCTCAATCAGTCTTTGGAATATAAGCTGGCTCCACATGCGAGCAGAAATTGGTATTTGGCTCGTGCCTAAATATTGGAAACAAGGAATAGGGGAAAAAGCAATAAATTTAATTAAAATAATCGCCTTCAATCATCTTAAATTAAATCGCATTGAAGCTCATGTCGCGGTTGATAATATTAGATCAATAACTCTTTTTAAAAAATGTGAGTTCATAAAAGAAGGAACACTCAAACAATATTTGAATTTTAAAGGTATTTATTATGATGCCTTAATTTTGGCTTGTTTGAATAATAAAAAAGTTAAAAGTAAATAAAATAAATATCTTATTTTAATTGTTACTATCTAATTCTTATTTATCTTTGGCTTTCTCAACTAACTTATCTAGCTCTTCTTTTTTTTCTAATGATTTAGCAATTAATTGATCAGATTTCAATTTTTGTGCTATAGCCTTAATGCTTTTTTGATCTGGTGAGTAGATTTTTGCTGAAGATTCTTCTTTTAATTTAGCAGGTATCCCTTCTTGTCCAGCGGGTTTTAACTTTAATAAATTACCTGTTTGAGATAATTCTTGTTTGTATACTCCTTTAAATGCATTTTTTTGACTAATAACAGGTATTACAGGTATTTTATCTTTTCTTAATGTTCTTCTAAATTTTCGTACTTTTCTAACAGGCTTTGGATATTTTAGTATCTTTTGATATGCGATAAGATAGCCACCTAAACCAACAGTAGCTATAATAGCAATGATTAATGATGTGATAAATATCCAAGCTGGAAAGATATCAGGAATGTTCTCAACCCAAGAAACGTAAAGATAAACATCTGTTATTGAAATAGTAATATTCCGATCTAAATCGAAAGTTTCTGCAAGATATACTTGAATTGAAAGATTAAATTTTTCATATGGTGGGGGTTTAGGATCAAGATCAAATCCACCTAATTTTGCTTCTTGAAATGAATCGGAGTAGATATAATCGATTAAATAGACAGAGTCCTTATGTTCCAGATTATTAATTAAAATCTTGATTTGGGAAAACTCAGAAGCAATAGTCCAGTTTTGATCAATCTTATAATTGAATCTAAGATTTGCTTTCTTAATTATTACATTAGTACCATTAATCTCACTTAACTCTTGATTCCAAGATAAGGAAGTACGCTTATCAATCCTTTTCTCATAGATGAATGTTAGATTAACATATTTAATTCTTAATTTATCCCAATAATCCCAATCATAAGCATCATCATTATCTTCACAAAAAACATTTATTCCTATAATTATTGTAAGGCTAGTATGATTTAACCTGAATAAATCCTCTAAGTCTCCAATTAAACGGTTTTCTGACGGAGATAATATGCTATCTGTAAAATGATCTTTTCCATAACCATCAGCTCGAGCATCTTGTCCCAAATAACGAGATTGATTATATGCTTGAGTTAATCTGGTTATATTGTTCGGATCTGAAAGTCTGACATAGAATCTTACAAAATCACCATTAAAAAATTGATAGTCTGGATCAAAAGGAACAGGATCATCACCAGGGCAGTCTATACCACCACCATCATGGTCTTCAGCTGTCACTGTCGCATTAAATACCACCTTAAGTGACGCAGAGAGAATATTATAATCTGTCATGTCAACTGGTATGTTGGGAATAGTTTTTTTCCACTGTACGCTAGGTAATTGTCCTAGTTGGCTCACAGATTCCCTCCAAGTATAAGTAAGAAAAGCCCCATCATCATCAGTACTATAATTATTATCATACATTGCAAGATTAGGTAAGGGGCCCCATTCCGGATTTGAGCTATCCTCCCATGTCTCATCGGGTGATTCAGCAAATTCATATTCTCCTAAATCTCCAATAACAACAAAATTTGCTTGATTTTGACCTGTGGTTGCCTTTACATCTCTATCATCTCCTTGCACATTCCAAAACCAGGTTGGTTCTATTGGATCCTCAAAAGTGGGATTGATTATCTTTTGTGTTTCATGTTGTACATCACCTGAAGTGTGAGGTTTTCCTTGGTACCCCGTTTCTATTGAATATGTAGTTTGATCATTATCATAATTTAGCATAAATATGTTAAATATGTTCATAAATAAGCTCATCAGAATAAAAATTATTAAAAATCTCCTTATTTTAATATAGTTTTTAAATTTCATGATCTCAATTTACCTTAAGTATCTTGAAGTATTGATTTAATATTTACAAGTAAATTAAAAAATATAAATTATTAGTAAGAATTCATTATATATAATTTAATTTATTGAATTGTGATTTTGTTTTCAAAACTTACTTTTTTAATCTTTTTTTGATGAATTCCTTACTAATTTATCTAATTCTTCTTTTTTTTCTAAAGATTTTTGAATAAGTTGATCTGATTCTAACTTTCCTTCTAAAGTGGAAGGGGATTTTTGTACTAAACTTTTATCATCTATCTCATCAGGTATCAATTCTTGTTCTGTTGGTTTGATTTTTAAAAAATTAGTAGTTTTTGACAATTCACTACCATATACTCCTTTGAATGCTCTTTCTCTACTTATAATTGGTATTATGGGACTTTTGTCTTTTCGTAAGGTTCTACGAAATTTCCTCACTTTTCTCACTGCTTTAGGATATTTAAATATCCGTTGATACAATACTATATAAGTTGTTAAACAAGCCGCTCCTATACATGCAACAACAAATAAAACAAGAAATAATATTGTTTCTTCCAATGGAATAAGAACATTATAAGAAATCCACAAATTTACATTATCAATTGAAAGTTTTAATTTATAACCCAAGCCAAACTCGTCTGCAAGATAGATTTGAATTGAAACATTAATTTTTTCATCATTGGGAATTAATTTAGTTACATCCATTCCTTCTTCTTTTATTGCTTTAAAAAAGGTCTCAGCATTGATTAATTTAACTGTTTCATTATATACTTGATCATTTATTAAAATTTTAATTTCAGAATTTGGAGATAGAGCTGTTGGCCATGTTTGATTAATCTTATAATCAAAATAAAGTCGTGCTTGTGTAACCTCAATACTATAATTATCAGCTTCAATTTGATCTCCTAAATATTTCCAAGCTGCAGATGTAAATTGGTCTATTTTCTTTTCATAGGTAAATGATATCGTTAAATTCTTTATCCATAGTCCATTCCAAAAATCTCTGTCTGTAGCATAAACACTATCTTCGCACCAAATAGAAATGCCTAAGGTTATGGCAAAATGCCAACTATCTTTTTCAAAAGCTTGGTTCAGATAAAAAATTAGTGATTCTTCATTAATTGGTGTTATTCTTGTATCGTTTAACTCAGTAATAGCTGGTGGCCCATCTCTTCCTAGATCAGTAGTTTGATAAGATGTTGCTTCAAATTCTCTCTCATGATTTAAATCAGAAAGTAAGACAAAATATCTTGCAAAATCACCAGTAGCTATCCGAATGGTTCCACTTCCAGCAGTATCTCCTGGACGATCTATTCCTCCATTATGTGCCTCCATTGCTTGAGCTGTTCCATTAATCCAAGCTTCAAGGGACGCTGAAGTTATATAATAATCAGACATATCTACATCAGTAGTAAAATTTTTTTGCCATTGTACTTTAACTGATTGATTTAGATTATTATCTACATATTGATGGCTTACATACCACCCATTTTCAGTCATCTGGTGCTCTTCTGGAATTGGAATACCATCTACATTATCAATTTCTTTCCATTCTCCACTCAAAGGATCATCTTCAATCCATTGTTGATATCCACTCTGTCCTAATAGCTCAAAATTTGCTATATCATCACTAATAATTGCGTTGATATCACTTAGATCTCCTTCATATTCAGAGATCCAATTATCTATACTATTAAAATCAGGATTATTAATCCATTGTTCAATATGTAGTTCTCTAGACCAAGGACCTGAAGATATGTTTAAATGATTGATTTCTCTCTCTCTCTCAAGATAACGATTACTAAGATTTAAGTTGTGTAATATTGGGATTAGTAATACTCCTACAATTAAAATAAATAGAATGATTAATGTTTTTTTGCTTAGTTTTACTTTATTACTTTTATTAAATGATTTTTGAGTCATCTTACTGCTAATTTGAGATGGTTTCGGTGTTCTGACTCTTATACTAGCTGTTTTTTCTAATTCTTTGTTATATAATGACTTAAAAGCAGATTCACGACTAATAATAGCTACATCAGGACGTTTCTCCTTTTTCAAGGAAAACCGGAACTTCCGCGTTTTTCGCACTGGTTTCGGATATTTTAATACTCGTTGATAGAGTATAAAATAACCTCCTAAACATCCAGAAGCAATAATGGCAAGCGTTAAAAGCATTTCAAACAGTATCGATTTTTCTAATTTGATATATAAATTATAGGAAATATTTAAGATTACATTATCTATAGCAATTACATATTCTTCAGCTAATCCGAATTCGTCAGCAAGGAAAATCTGAATTGAAACATTAATATCCTCATTAACCGGAATTAATTTTGTAACATCAAATCCATCTTCTTTAATACTTTTAAAGAATGTATCAGCATTACTTAGCTTAATGGTCTCAGCGTGCTCTTGCTTATTTATTAATATTTTAATTTCTGAATTTGGAGATAAATGGGTTGGCCAAGATTGATTTATCTTAAAATCAAAATTTAATTTAGATTCAGTGACCTCTATTATCCCTTTATCACTTTCAAGCTTTTCTCCTTGATATTTCCATGATGCTGATGTTAATTGGTCAATTTTTTTCACAAATGAAATATTAAAATCGCAAGTTTTAATAAAAATATCTTCAAATATATCCCAATCGCACTCTTTATTATCCTCACAATTTATTTCAATTCCTATTGTAATTGTAAAATTATGGTGATCACCTTCCAAAACTTGATTAATATAAAAAATCAAATTCTCCATATTATCAGGTTCGAATATTGTATCTGTTATATTATCATAAAGATAGTGACCAACATCGCTTCCTAAACCAGAAGGTTTATATGAAGAAACTCTGTAATTTATACTCTTATTTAAATTGGAAAGTTCTACATAAAAAATAACATAATCCCCCTCTCCATAATATGTATCTCTCCCATCATCACTTGGTGGAACTTTAGAGAAATTAATATCACCGTTTACTTCTAAACCTCCCCATGGATCAAAAGGTGCTACAGTTGGTCTATCTTGACCATATCCTTTATAAGCTCTAACGGTAGCATTTACAGTTGTCTTTATTGAAGCAGATGTAATAAAATAGTCTGACATATCATCAGGAAGAGAGATATTTTTATCCCATTGTACAGATACTTTTTGAAATGGATTTAATTCTGATCCTAAAGATTCATTCCATATATGAGCAGTCCAACAGCCATCACTTGTGATTTCATGAAGTGGTTCGGTTGCAATTCTTCTAGGATATACAGGAATCCTAGGATTGGTTGAATTACTCCACCCTGGTGATGTCAATGAATTATTAATTGTACCTGAAATTATGTTATAATCAATTTCTTGATCTCCCTTAATAGCATAGTGTGCTTCCCCCATACTTATATCTGTTCCAACATCTTTATAATCTCCAATAATTTCACTTACCCAATTATTAGATGTATTAAAATCTGAATTTTGAATCCATTGTACATTATGGGTGGATTTTGACCACTCACTATCTGATGTATGAAGTCCTGGCTGATCTCCCCTTAGATTAAAATATTCTTTAGATATAAGTGAGGTACTTTGGCTTTTATTGGGGACAAAGAAATAAATATTCAGGACTAAAATAAATATAAAAATAACTGTTAATAATAATCTTAGTCGATTAATGCCTTGAGAAAAATATTTTCTTTTCCTATGATGTTTATTATTCATGATATAAATTAACCGCTATTATCATTAACTATTCATATATTCTAAGAAATTACCTATTATAATATAAATAACTTATAAGAATTGATTATATATAATTTAAATTGTTAAAAATTGATAATATTCTAGAGAACTTGATATTTTTGTCAAAAACTCAATTATTAAAAATCTGATTATTAACATTTTATTCATAATGAAATAGATTATTTTGTGATCTTCATCATGGAATTAAATTAACAAAAAGCATAAATATTGTTTAAAAGTAAGATTAGTTAAAGCAAAGTTTAATTAAGTAAATTGCTTAAGAAATAATTATATATAATTTATATTATAACATTTATCGAGGGACATAATATTGATTCAAGGTATTTTATGCATGGAATTTAAGATAAATCAAAAGGAGACGGGTGAGATAGAACCAGAATTTGAACCTATACAATTAGAATTTAGGGACGAAACATATAATGAGGATAATTATTCAAAATTGATTGCTGAAAACGACATCTTTGCTACATTTTATCAACATACAACTGGACTCTTCGGAGTAAAGTATAGCTATAGTAATTTTTATACAGGAAGGTTAAAAGAAACTCCTTATCAGGTTATTTCATATTTTAACCAATCTGCTGATGGATCACAATTCTTAGCAATATCAATATTCGAATTAGATGATGAAATTGAGATTTTTGAGGATCTAATTAAAGAAATGGGAAATCGACTGGATAAAATATTTGATAAACTTACACGGGCAAAAACTTCAAAACAGCTCTCATTAATCTCTAACATAAATATAAGATTAAAAAATGAAGTTAAGTTTACCATATTTCAAGTTGATAGATTATCTAATTTAGATAAACTACAGAAAGTTTCCTTAATATATAATAGCGTTGAAAGAATGAAAATCTTAGAAATTTTACGCGATCGTCCGATATCTAAAAGAGAAATGAAGGATATACTGGAAAAATTTAAATCAACTCCAAATGTAGATATATTACTACGACCTTTCTTAGAACTAAATTTAATTAGACGTGACTGGATTAAAGGAGAAAAAGATAAAAAAACTGGCGAGATTAAACACCAAGGAGAATATTTGTTTTTAGTGAAAGATATTCTTATGGCAAGAATCCCAAATGAAAATCTATTAAATCATTTCAAAGAAACAAAAAATGAATTATTACCAGAATATAAACAAAAAGTTATTGATTTCTTTTCAAATTACGATCCATATACACAACCAATTGAAGAAATAAGAAAACTAGCATCTATCATGCTAAATCCTGATATATATGATTTTTTTGTGCTTATGCGACATAATCATTATCCTCTTGACAAAATCCCTAAAATATTTAGTGAATTTGCTGTAACAGAGATTCTACTTGATGATTTAAAGGATTTGAATATTATTACTGAGATTAAAGATGAGAAAAAGCGAAGTTGGATACTACTACTAACAGATATTAAACCATTAATTATTTTTCCAGAACATCTATTACCAAAAATTAGAGAAGCGTTTAAAAACCAAGATACTGATGGAGCAATTACCTATGAAATAGCTAAAAAAGCCCTTACTTTATTAGAGATAACATATCCAGAGAAGGTTACATTTTAGATTAATTTAATAAAAGAGATGATATTAAAAGATGTATCTATTTGAGGAAAAAGACGAAATTGAGATTCCAGTTAGTTGTAAAATATGTTTAAAAGAGATTAAGTTCAAAGTATCCAAAGATGAGTATAAGGAAGTCAAAAAATTCCCTATTAAGAAGGAATACGTTCATGGAGACCCCCCACATAAATTAATAGTCTTCATTAATCAATATTTAGAAGTAGAAAACTTCGAAATTAAAGATATTGTGAGAAAAGAAGAAGAAGTTGCATATTCAGAAGAATTAACAAGACAAGTATTAAGTGAGATTGATTTAAATGATGAAGAAATAGAATTATACTTTCGAACAACTGGACGAGAAGCTGTTTCTCTAGGTGAAATGGCACTTTTAATAGGTAAACCTAAAGAAGAATGTAAAACAATTGCAGATAAATTTGTAGAAAAGGGATTATTTAAAGAAATTATTGGTGCTACACCACATTATGCTGCTTTACCACCTTATGCTGCTTTAATTGCTCAGTTAAGAAGCTTTTATGACTTTATTTCAAATATAAAATCAAAATTACCAACTCAATTGGATAAAGCTTTCACTCAGCTAGAGTCTGAAGCTAAAGATATGGAGAAACTTAAAGACTCTGGTGAGCTTATAGGTAATTTAAAACAAAAGATGATAGATCAAATCCATGCCCAAAAGCAAGAATTTGATGATACAATTGCGGCAATAGATAAAATTAGAAATATTTCAGTGGATATAAGTAGTCTTGGTGATTTTGCAAAAACTATATCTGAAGAACAAATTGGAGATCTAACTAAACAATTTGAAAATCTTAGTACAAAAACTTCTCAAATTATTAACAATCAACTTGATGCATTAAAAGATCAATTCGAAGAACTAAAAGAAATAATAGCTGAAAATTTGCGAAAATTACGTTTGGGTGTACTCCAGCAAACTGTGGTTGATGTAATTGAAAAAATAATAACAAATCGATTAAAAAAAATAACAGATAATATTAATATACAATTAAGTGTAAGTCAAACTGTGTTTGTAGATGAATTGAAAAAAGCAACTCAAGGAATAGACACCGAAATTATTTCTAACCTGAAAAAAACAATTGAGGATGCAGTAAAAAATATTAAGGGGATTACTGCTAAGTCTGGTGAAGATACGGATAAGATATTTTCAGAAATGAGTGAAAATTTCGATAAAGCTGTAAAAATGGCAGAAGAAAGAATAGATGGCATTTCTGGCGGAATTTTTCAATCTTTTGGTAATATTAAAGACATTTTTTCAAGAGAAATTGTAGATACCTTAAACAACACGTTAGAGGATATATTAAAAAGATTGGAAATTAGCGAGATAACTACCAAGGAGTTCTGGGAACAAGCAAAAAGGGGCTCACTGTTTACTATGAAAGATATATGGTTTATTCGGTCTATAGAAAGTGCTAAGGCTCATATTAATGATGAAATTGCAAAAGCTAAAATGCGAGTTTTAGTAGTTGCACCTCAAATTACAGATGTTGATATTGATGCTATAAAAGCACGACCTTCAAGAATAAATTTTAGAATCGCTTCTTATATTGACCCAACGTCACCGGTACATGAAGCAATTCTGGGAGAACTCGATAATATGGATAATGTTGATTACAGAAACCGCACGTTACAAAATTTATGGGGTATAAACAGGGATTATGAAGAGGTAATCCTATGTGTACTTTCTAAAACTGAGTTTCGAGGAGAAACTATAACTGAAATTGCAGGAATTGGAAGTATAATTGAAGAACATATTAAAATTTTTGTTCCTGTACTCGAAGATGCTTGGGTTTCTGCAAGAAAAGAAATTATGAGATCCATTAAAAGTTCACTTTCAAAAGAGGAAACAAAATTAGAACCAGTTATTCATGAACCTAAAATAATGCCTAAACCAGCTAAAGAGGCTCCTCTTCCAGCAAAAGCAGAACCAGAAGAGAAAAAACCATCTTTTCTTTCAAAACAGTTTAATGATATCATAAATAATATAGATAAAATGACAGGAATTGAAATTTCATCTACTCTAGAAAGATTTCAAAGTGAGTATGTTAAAATAGAAGGATATAATAGTATTTTAAAAAATATTCACGGTGTTAGTACTGATCTAAAAAAGAATACTGAATTACTAAGTCGTCCTGAAAGAGAAAAATTGAAGTTATCAATGAAGTCATGGAAAGAGAAGCTTAATCTTTAAATGAATATTTCTAAAAAATTCTTTACTTTTCTTATCCTTCCCTATAAATAATTTTATTTTATAACAAAATCCTTCTTATTCTATTTTTAATTAGTCTATCTATGGTTCAAGAATTAATCACTACCAAATCTGGAAAGGTAAGTGATTATCTTCATCAAATTGATGTGAGAGCATATGGGACAACTCGAATGCTGTCCCTTTATCTTGGAGAATTTGATAACTGTTCAATCTTGTTTGATTGTGGTTCATCATTGGATATTAGAAAGACTCTAAGATACTTGAAAAATCAAAAAATTCCCTTATCCTCAATAAAGTATCTTATTACATCTCATCATCATTTCGATCATAATGGTGGTTTATGGAAACTATATGAAGAGATAAAAAAATATAGTCAAGATGTTAAAATTATTACAAATCAACAAACTAAAGAATTATTGAATAACTATGAGAGTCATTTAGATCGAGCAAGACGTACTTATGGAAATCTAGTTGGTGAAATGAAACCAATTGAGGATTCTGCTTTCAAAATCATCAAACCAAATCAAAAATTCTATTCAGATCCAAGTAATTTTGATATTATTGAGACATTTTATAAAAATGGGTCAGAGATAAAATTAGCAATATTAAGAACTCCAGGACATACTCCTGATCACCAGTCTTCAATATTAATTAAGAATAATCTAATTGAGTTTATATTTTTAGGAGAAGCTGCAGGGACGTTGTATCACACTACAAAATTAGTAACGATGCCAGTCTCAATGCCAGTATATTATAATCATAAAGATTATATGAACACAATTGAAAATCTTAAAAAACTCCATCCCTTAAAAGCAGGTTTTGGCCATTTTGGAATTGTTAATGGAGAAAAAAACATAAGAGAATTAATATTAGAGCATGAATCTTTTATGAAAAAATTTAGAACATTAGTAATAAAATTCTATGAAGAAAAGCCTGATACTAAATATATTGTTAATAAAATAATGCCATTTTTGACTGAAAGAACAGATCTAACTATTGATAATAGCCTAATTTTTAATAGCATTGCTTTAGGTATAGTTTATGGAATGATGATGGATCTAGGTTATAGGAAAGAGTAATAAATTATTTTTCCAAAAACTTCTAATTTCTAGTTTTCTTTAATCTTTAATAATGGATAGAAATATCGAGAATTATGATGTCTGTATTATAGGAGGAAGTATTGCAGGTAATTATTTATGTTTTTTATTATCTAAAACAAAGTTAAAAATAGCTGTTATCGAAGAACATAAAGAGATTGGATTACCTGTTCAGTGCGCCGGTATTATTTCTCAAAAATTATCTGAGTTAATAGAGCTTCCTCAAGAAATTGTATTAAATCGTGTAGAAAAAGTTAAATTAGTTGCTCCTTCTGGAAAATTTATAAGGCTATCAGGGAATGAACGACCATATATCATAGATCGCCATGCTTTAGACCTATTATTTTATTCGAAAGTTAAAGATAATCCAAATATTACTTACTATCTTGAAGAGAAATTTAAATCATTTAAATATAGATATTTAGTCCAAGAAAAGAAACAAGTCGTATTAGTAGAAACATCAAAACGAAGATTAACGGCCAAAATATTAGTTGGATGTGATGGACCCTTATCTGCTATAGCAAAGTTGATGGGTCTTAAATACTGTAAACTGTATGCAACTCAAATTCGGATTCAAGGAAATTTTAGAGATGATGAAGTTATAATGCATTTTGACCCTCGATGGAAAGAATTATTTGGTTGGATTATACCTGAGGGTTCCAATAACATTTACCGTATAGGACTAGCTTCTGCTAAAAATATTACCAGGAATTTTAGTATCTTTTTAAAAAAGCTTAAAATCGACTCTATAAAGGCAATTGAACATCAAGGAGGAGTTATTCCTTATGGTACATTGAATAAATCAGCATTCGATAATATATTACTCTTGGGAGATTCAGCTTGTCAAGTTAAAGCAACAACTGGAGGAGGTATTATTATACTAATAACATGTGCAAAATTTGCGGCAAGTTGTATAATAAAATGTTTTAAAATCAATAAATTTTCAAAAAAATTTATTAAAAGTAACTATGAAGAACTTTGTGCTTCTATTGTTGGAAAGCAGTTGAAAATTCATTATATAATTAGATATTTGTTAGAACATCTCTCGAACACGGATTTTGAATATTTATTTCAAATTATAAAAACAAGTAAGATAGAACATTTAATTTCTTTTTATGGGGATATGGATTTTCCAAAAGCTTTAATTTTTAAATTATTAAAGAACCCATTAGTTTTCACTTTTTTAATAAAATTTACGCTAAAACACCCTAACATTTTTATTAGATTACTGAAGATATTAAATAAATGAAAAATAAGCCTTTAATGTAGAAATTTTATGAATTGTAGAGAAAGAATTCGCTTAGCTTTGGATTTTGAAGAGCCAGATAAAGTCCCATCTTTTGAAATCTCTATTGATAATTTTAATATTTGTAAACACTTTAATGAAGAGTATGTATTTCAAGGAATGGTAAAAAGTTATAGTGATACTTATGATTTATGTAAAGGCGATACAAGAGTGCTAACTAAAACGATTCTTATGGCAATGGAAACGAGATCATATATTAAGAATACTTTAAATAGGCACTTAAATTTATTTAAAAAAATAGGAATTGATCTTGCTATTGTACCATTTACTGGTTACATTCTCTATCCTACTATTTGTCAAAAGACCCACTTTGTAGATGAGTATGGAAGAATTTTTGATTTAAGAAAAAATCCTTCTGATGGGATGGATTTAGCCTATTATAAGGAGGGATACTTTAAAAGTTTTGAAGAATTTGAGTCGTTTCCAGCCTTAGAAGTAAATACAACTAGAAGAGAAAAATACTTTAAAGGAATGAAAAAAGCAGAAAAAGAATCTCAAGGTAAAGTTTCCATCATCCCTGCAATTTGGGGTATTTTTGAACCTACTTGGCAAACTTTTGGATTTTCAGTATTTAGTAAATTAGTAACTAAGTCCAAGACAATCAAGAAAGTTTTTGATACATATGGAAAGTTTGTGGTGGACTTAATAAAATTATTTATTGATTGGGGAGAAGATGGTGCTATATTTATAATGGATGATTATGGCTATAAAACAGGGCAATTAATGAGTCCTAAGAACTATAGAACCTATGTATTTCCGTGGTTAAAAGAAGCTTGCAAGAATGCGCATAAGGGAGGTGTAAAAATTATATTACATAGTTGCGGAGATCTTTATCCGATTTTCGAAGATATCGTTAATGCAGGAGTTGACGCGATTCATCCAATAGAGCCGACAACAGCAAATCCCAAATATACCATTTTTGAATTATATGAAAAATTTAAGAATCGAATTGCTTTTGTTGGTAATGTGTCTCCACAAGATCTTGCAGATAAAGAACCAAAATTTATAGAAGACTATACAAAAAATCTCATCAAAAAGCTTGCTCCAGAAGGAGGATTTATCCTAAGTTCTGGCCATAGCATTAATCCCTCTGTTAAGCTTGAAAACTTTTTAGCAATGCATAATACATTAAAGAGATATGGAACATACCCCATTTCTATTAATTAGTTTTTTAATTAATTTGGTAAAAAATTCGATGATTTTTAAATTTCTAAGGAGGAGCCATTACAAAAAAAGCAATTTGATCAAAAATAATAAACCAAACTAACATAAACAACAGTGATATTGCTGTGGAAACTAATCCAAAACCTTTTACACCTTTAGGAATGCCTAGACCTTCTTCATTCTTTCTCTGAATAATTGCTCGAATCATAGCAACAATATAAATTAATACGACTATTAGACTGACAATCCATAAAAATAACATCAGGAGGGATAGAGTATAAATTGGAAAGGTATTCAACCATGCCCAAAAACGCACAATTAAGTATGTAGGAATTGCGCTATAGATAGCTGCTGTAAGGAAAAAAACTATACTCCATAAAATTCCTTTTAGTGCCATTTTTCTAACTATTATTCACTTGATATTTAATTTATGAATAACGATCTATTTTTATTTATTATATTCTTAATGATTTATAAGATTTGTTAGGGCTTATCTCTGGATTTTGAAACAACAAAAATCATTAAGATTTTATAATAAGCTTTTTATTAGCCATCGTAGTGCTTTCATAACCTCATCATCGTCGGTCATTACATTTAGCGGCTGATATTTAACTTTCACACCCTTTTGTTGCAAATCTTTTAATTTAAAAATTTGGGAAATATATTCGATATTGTACTTTTCTTTATTCTTGAATTTATTACCAACTATTAAAACGGGTGGTATTTTTTCATTTATTAATTCTGTACATTTATCTTTAATGATATTAAAAAGCTTCTTTGTTATATCTATTGATCTTTTATCTGTAATATTTGCTAGTACAATAAATCCTTGAGCATTTTTAATCATGTCATCAATATTATCAAAGAGTTTACATTTGAATTCCTTTTTAGCATCATTATAATGTAAAATTTCCAAATTCTCGATTAAAACTTCAAGAATCCGTGTAGGTATATCATTGTTTTTTACATTCAAAAATTGAATTAATTCAATATTTTTCAAAAAAGTGCTTTTTCCCGCTTTTGGAGCTCCAATTATAAAGATTTTTTTAATTTGTTGCTTACCCTTTAAGGGAGGCTCAAATTGGAATCTTGGAGTTAATTTTCTATAATATTTATTAAAAATTCTTAAAAATTCTTTTTTTAGTGTATCATTGGCTAGATCAAGGATACTCTCACTTGAAACTGCACTTTTTTCAGCATGTAATAACCTTGAAATTTCTTTCAGTTTTTTGATTTCAGAAGCAAATTCTTCCAATATAGGTGCTTTTGAATCTAAATATTTAAAAACATCTACTATTTCATCTTTAAAAATAGCTGTCCTAATAAGGTATGAGATCATCATAAGGTCTTTGCCTCCTCGAGCCAGTTTTGAGTCAATATAAAAGATATGATTTACAGTCTGATACTTTCGATAAGCAAATATAAATGTTCCTGGTTCTTCATTAAATTCAAGAATTCTCCCTAAATCAGGAGTTTCTATTGAGTCCAACTCAATAGCGCTACAATATAAAGTATTTGGTCCTATTACATCGCCAAAATACGAAATACATAATATTTGTTCTTGCGACATTTTTACTAAGTTCTAAATTTCTGCCAATAATTTTATAGTAACTTTTAGATTTTTATTTTAGATTTTATTGGTATACGATTTAGTAAGATAATTACTATTATATTTTTAAGTCTAAACTGAAAAATTATATGTTTACCAAAAAAGAAAAAAAAGTATAATTAATGAAAAAATCCTAATATAAAGCTTAATCCATTCTGATATGGAGATAATGTACAAATCACTAGCGTTAAGAAAAGAGAATGTACAATAGCGCCTGCGATAACGTTCCCTGATTTCTGGTATATGAGAGTTGAGCTGAAAGCAGTTAATAGAAAAATTGGAATAGCAATTGGCAAAAAGGATCCAAAATAAAAGAAACTATTCATAATAATAGCTAGGATAAATAAATAGCTAAACATGTATAAAAAGAAAAATCCAAAAATCATTAGTGATACTTTAATAAAGTTCCGAAGACCTGATCCAACTTTGTTTTGGAGGACACTGTGAAATAGCAGCCCTAATATAATGAATATGAAGAAGAAAATCATAAAATATATTGGCACCCAAAGCATTTTCATAAGAGCGGGAACCATACCTAAATAATTTAATCCAATTGATAGATATAGAATTACATAATAAATAACAGCTAAAATTGCACCTAAAAATATTTGTTTAACTAGTTTTTCTTTTGAAGTATTAAATGGTTTTTTAATGATATTTAATAAGGTTAAATTCTCTTTTTTTCCAAGTCTACATAGTAAAATTAATATTCCAAACATTTGACCGAATAAAAGTGCTGAAACAAATCCAGCTATAGCTAAAGGTAAAACCATTAAGATTGGAATGAATATGATTACTCCGGGTATACCAAGGACAATACTATAAGATATCGTTTTTATAATGGTAGTATTCACCGATTCATTTTCTAATTCTATAGTCACTCTATCATTTTGTTTAGAATTTAATATGAACTTAGAAAGAGGTGAAGTAATAAGAAAGAAAAAGCCAATTCCTCCGATAATTTGTAGAACAAGGATTAGAAATCTAATGTTTACAAAAAAGTTCTCATCAACAGCTTTCACATTAGGAAATGTATTCATTATAAAATTTCTTGCTTCTCTAATGAAATCTGGGTCCCAAATTCCTAAAACATGATTAGTTGTATCATCTAAATATATCATTGAAGCGTTTCCATCTTGAAAACTCCCGTATAATTTATTTACATCAATATCGGCAGAGGGTAAACCCACTCGATCTGATAATCCTTCTTTCAGTTCTTCAATCGTGATTACTTCATCATAACGCCCTAAAATCATCAAAATATTCAATGGTTCAGAATAATTTCCTAGTCTTACGTTAGTTGGAAGTCTTGTTCCAGCTCCAACAAAGCATTTAAAATTTGTTGATTGATTCACAATCTCTATTCCCGGAAATCCACCCATAGAGAATCCTAAATATCCAAGAGCACTTGAATTGATATCAGCTCTAGAATTTACATAAGATAAGATTGCTTGCACATCATTTATTAATCTATCCCTATCAAGTTCACCTGAACTTTGCCCATGCCCTCTGAAATCGAAAGGTATAGCCACAAATCCTGCAGCAGCTAATTCTATTGCATAACCTTTCATCATTTCTTTATTTGACATGATACCATGCCCTATAATTACTGCCTTTTTATTAGATCCTCCTCTTTTTGGCTCAAGTACATTAAATGAAATTGTTTCACCATCGGATGTTTTGACACTTCGCCCATAAATAATTTTTATACTTGTCGGAGTTATAAAGATTAGTATTGTTCCTACAATGAAAATTAATAAAAAAAGGAAAATCAAAACTAAATGTTTTTTCGAAATTTCAATGCGATTCATTTTAGTTCCATAAACAATAGTTTTTGAAAAATTGGTAGTTATATTATTAGATTTTACCATTAATTAATGTTAATTTTTTTCGGATTAATCATACAAAAAAGTAAATAGTGATTTCATTTATTTTCGAAAAAGTTTTAGCATTATTATTAATAAAATATTAATACAAAATTTTTAATCTTCTAAGAATTTTCACACACAGTAAATTATTTAGGTTTAAAACAATGGTTACAGAAAAGAAAGTTAGGAATCGATGGATTATTGTAATAGGTGCTATACTCATCCAATTGGCTCTTGGAACGATCTATTCATGGGGTACTCTAACGATATTTGTTAGCCCTTACCTAGATGAAGCAAGGGAATTAACTGTCTTTGTTTTCGGAATCGGTTTATTATCTTTTGCGATTACTATGATTTTTGCTGGACAGTTACAACAGAAATATGGTCCCAAAAAAATAGCAATCCTTGGAGGTATCTTAATTGGAATTGGTGTTATAACATCAGCAGCAATGACTACATTTATTGGATTGTTTATTACTTATGGTATTATCTTTGGAGCAGGTATAGGATTTGGATATGTTTGTCCTATTGCATCAGCAAATAAATGGTTTCCAGATAAAAAAGGATTAATTAATGGGATTGCTGTTGCGGGATTTGGAGCTGGTTCATTTATCTTTAATTACGTAATAAAAGCTTTAGCAAACCCAAAGAATTTAGAGACTGATGATCTAAATTTTGTATCAGAAATCTCAAAAAATATTCCACTTATGTTTGTTGTATTAGGATTAATTTACATAGTTTTAATTATTGGAGGAGCAATGACTTTAAGCAACCCCCCAGAAGATTGGAAACCTGAGGGATGGAGTCCTCCACCACCTTCAGAAGAAAGTGGAATTTCTGGAATTGAATTTGAAAGGAGCAAAACAGTTAAATTGCCCCAATTTTGGATGCTTTGGGCAACATTCGTATTAAGCGCAATATCAGGTTTACTGGTTATTGGATCCTATGCTGCTTTTGCTAAATCAGAAAATGATATAGGTGATCTTATTTATGTTATTGGAACTGCTGATTTTGTGTTAATTGGAAGTTTAGCAGCATTATTTAACGGAGCTGGAAGAATTATTTGGGGACAATTAGCTGATTTAATCACTTATAAGAAAGCAATGCTATTATTGTTTACAACTCAAGCGATTTTGATGTTTCTATATTTTACAACAAACGAGAATGTCGTTTATTTTCTAATAATGACATGTGCTATTTATTTTTGCTTCGGAGGTAACTTTTCTTTGTTTCCAACGGCGACTGCTGATTTATTTGGTACTAAAAATTTAGGACCTAACTATGGAATAGTATTTACTGCCTATGGAATTGCAGGATTTATAGGGGCAACTATGGTGAATGCGTTTGTATCAGTATTCGGAAGTTATTTGATCCTTTTTATTGTCATGGGAATTATGTCTATTGGCGCAGCAATTTTAGCATTTCTTATTAAACCCCCTAAAAATAAAAGTATATAGTTAAACATAAGTTCATTCCTTTTTTCTATTTTTTGCATTTATATTGAAATACATTAGTCTAAAACTCCTCTTCTCTGGATACTTTTCCTTTTTTTCGTTCACTTTTTATATAAACTATAGAATAAATATTCGTAGATAATTTTACCTACACGTTGGATAACAAGAAAGGGGTATATTACTCATGTCCTCAATATTTGGTGGAGAAACAATTCCATAAAGTGTAAAATATATTATGGAAGTTGTTATTGATGATTGTAAAATTCGGTTTCGAATTTTACATCCTATATTTTTTTAACAATGTGAGTATAATTATCCTGCTAAGGAAATTCTCGATAATATAAAGCTATATTCAATTATAAACAAAAATTGGAGTTTAAAAAGAGTATTTAAAAATTAAAAATAATGATAATGGGAAGAGAAGAGGAATGAATTTACATAAAAACAAAGTTTATCTCAGCTTCTTTCTGATATATTTCGTTATTACCATGTATCAAGTAATTTTTCTCTATTTTATCCCTTTATTTTATTTAGATGTTTTAAAAGTAGATCCTAAAGAATTAGCTTTAGTACAAATATTCCCATACTTACCCTTATTCATGTCTCCTTTATTTGGCTATTTTTATGATAGATATTTTAAAAAAGAAGTTCAAAGTAAACTTTTATTCTATATTTGTTGTCTAATTTTGAGTGGAAGTATTTTAATATTTATTTTTTATAAGGAATCACTATATTTATTCGGATTATTTACTTTTCTTTCACTTTTTTCAATTTTCTTAATCAGAACAGTAATGAGTAATCTTTATTTACGAATTTCTCAAGAATTTCCCTCTGTTAAACAAACTATTATTTTAATTCTCAGAATCACTACAATTATAGCTTATCTAACGACATCAATACTTTTTCAAGTTATTATAGTTAAAATATCATTGTTGACGTTATGGCATATTTTCTTTTTTCTTTGTTTTTCAGTAATGATTATCTTTATTATAATAAGTGTTGCTTTAAATAGTAAAATACAACTACTCTCCCCTACTTATAGTATAAAAGAATCTAGTAAAATTAATTCTCTGAATAATAAAAATCCTATTATGTTAATTATATATATTGCATTTTTTCTTGGAAGTTCCGATTTATTATTCCTTTATCTATTTAGTTCATGGGTTTTAAATAAATTTGGAGAATCATCTTTTAGAGTATATAGTTTTTTATTATTAATTTTTCCAATAGGGGCACTTTTAGGCAATATTATTGCCTATAAATTAGATCTTAAAAAAGGCAATAATGGAAAGGAGTATGATAAGAGAAAATTGATGTTTATTGGTATAATTTCATATATGCTATTGATGGGCTCCTTAACAGTTTCAAATTTCGTGTTGATTTTAATTATAAATTTTGGGCTTTCTTTTACAGCAAGCTTGGCTATTTTCTCATATACTTCTTTTATTACTGATATTTCTAAAAATGAGAAGTATAAAACATATAAATTTCAATTTCTTCAGACCTATACCTCTTTGGCTAAAATCATATTTGTTCCAATGAGCTATTTATTCTATTCTTTTGTAGTAATGGAATTTCTAATATTAACTTCAGTTGTATTATTTGGAATTTCAGGAATGTTCATCTTAATAACTTATTCTTTAGAAAAAGATCTCTACAAGTAAAATTTGAAGAATGAAATTGCATTTTATTTATTTATTTCTCTTAAACCTTTTTTAATAGTTAAAAATTCACTGGGTTTCTTATAAATACATCAATCAACCGAATTGTTTCATATATATCTTCAAGCTTTAATAAGGAAGTAGATGAATGAATATATCGACAAGGTACAGAAACTACTGAACTTGGTACACCTTCCCGAGTAACTTGAATTCTTCCAGCGTCAGTATAACCATACATCGGTTTTTTTATTTGGAATGGAATTTTTTCATGCTCAGCATTTTTAATAAGCCTTCTATTTACCTTAGGACTTGAGATAATTGATTTATCAGCAACTGTAATGGCTGGACCTTTTCCGATGTATACAGGGATTTCAGATTCTTTGATACCAGGCACATCTGCAGCCGTAGTATTTTCAATCGCAAGTCCCATGGTTGGATTAAGATTAAAAGCGCCTGTTATAGCTCCAACTCTTCCTCTTTCTTCTTGTACAGCAAAATTAAATAATGTAGTATCTTTAATTTCAGATTTCTCTTTTAATAGCATCATTATATGTAGAAGTACATTACACCCCGTTCTATCGTCAAATGCTTTTCCTCGAACCATATTATTTGGAAATTCTTCAAAGGGAGAATAAAGGGTACCTACAGTACCAATATTAATGTTACCATTTAATACCTCATCTTTGGAGCCCATTCCTATATCAATATACAAATTATTAATTTCTACAATCTTTTTTCGTTCATTTACTGAAGTAAGATGTGGAGGTTTAGAACCAATGATTCCGTGAATAACTTCACCAGATTCAGATCTTATGATAACTGTTTGTCCTAATAATATTCTAGTATCCCAGCTACCGATTGGAACAAATCTTAGGAAACCCGTCTTTTCAATATGAGAAATCATGAACCCTATTTCATCAGTATGAGCATCTAACAAGATTCTTTTCTGACCATCATTTCCTTTTTTTACAGCAAGAACATTCCCTAATGGATCAATCCAAGCTTTATCCGCTAATCCTTTACTCTCAATTTCACTAAGGATAAAGCTACTTACATCTTCTTCAAATCCCGAAACACCAAATAAGGAGGATAATTTTCGCTGTAAGGCTTTAATATTTTCAATATTTAATATTTCACTCTTCATGATTAAAAGAAATTGAGTTTATTAAGAACTTAAATAATTTGAGATAATTAAAACTAATTAATCTAATTTTAGAAATAGGTAAAAAATTTTGAAAAAAATTAAATTATAAGGATCTTCTCAATTACTATTTATTTTTTTCTCTTTTTCAATTCTGCTATTGATTTCTCTGCCAAGATTAAAGCATCGTCGTATCGTGATTTAAATTTTTTAACTTGGGCTTCTAATTCAATGATCTTATTATTTAAATCTAACATTGCTCCACTATCTTCTGTTAATTGAACAATTTCTCCTTCTCCTTTCTCTGCCATTTCCTTTAGGTATTTATATTTCTCTTTCCATACATCTATTTCTGTTTGTAATTCTTGTATTACATCATCGGTTGCTTCGAGTGGTAGTTCCTTTCCTTCTTTTACATCAGCTACCTTTTGTTTTAATCTAGATACTTCATCCTCTAATTCTCTTATTCTAACTTTTAATTCAGCAATCTCTTCTAAATAATCTCCTGAAGTTTTTGGTTCCATCATTTCTTGATAAATTGATTTTCCTGTTTCTAATTCATCTGCTGACTTTCCTCCTAAAAGTCTCTGCTTTCTTTTCTGCAATTCCTCTACAGTTTGACCTGAAAGGAAGTCTAGAGGATTAAAGCTTACACCTCCATGTCTTGTACGTCTTTTTCTTATCTTAACAAAGAGGGGGATACCTTTAACTGCTTCCCCGCAGATTATGGCTTGTCCTTTATCCAAACCGGAAATATCTGATTTATTATCATTACTTAAATCTTCAGCACTTGAGATAGTAATTCCAATGTCTCTTATATCAGAAAGATTGTGAACAACCCAAGTTCCGGCTTGAGCTCTTATTGTAGTGTCTAATAATTGTGGACGTTGTGTTCCTATAATAATATTAGCTCCAAATTTTCTTCCCTCTTGAGCAAATAATTTAACAACTTCACAGGTTTCAGTCTGCTTTTTTCCAGCAAATAAGTGAGCTTCATCCAAAAACAAGTAGAAAGGAGGAATACTTCTTGTTGTACTTGCTTCATATAACTTTTTTAAAAGTTTACCTGCTATAGACTCTTGAACTTCTAAAGCTAAACCATTCAAATTAACTACAGTACAAAGATTAGGCGCAATAATATCTGAGGGTTTTAATGAAAATAAGTACTCTATATCAATATCTCCACCTTTATTTTTCTTTAAATCAGAAAATTCAATTATGCTATCTACAAATTCGCTTTCACCTTCTCCAGTATCTTCAGCAACAACCTTTAAGCTACCATATTCTCCATGTCTATCTAATATTACAACAGGAATTCCCTTCTTAAGAAACTCTTCACATAGCACGCCCATAGTGTAGGATTTTCCTGAACCTGACTTTCCTGTAATAAAAATTCTGCCAAAATTCTTTATTAATAAGTAGACTTCATAAGGATAACCAATAAGCTTTCCCAAAGAGAGAGATTCTCCTGGTGGGTTGAAGATTCCTAAAATCTTTGAAATTTGTTCTTCCTTAGCCATGAAGACATCTGAGCCAATTTCAAAAGGTTTTGTTGGTCTTTCTCCTAATACTCCCAATTTTGCCATACGTCCCTTCTCATCAGTCCACATGTCTGTAATGTACATTACAAAATATTGTTTTTTCCCTTCTTTATCTTTTTCACCATAAACCACTAAATAGTTATTCCTTTCAACTGAAGGACCTTCAAATACCACTGTAACGGTATGAGTTGTTGTTTTTCCAGTTAATCTACCTACAGGTTTTTCTTCTTGTGTACTTTCTTCGGCCATTAATACCACATAAATTAATATAGGTTATAATGATCTTAGAAATTTTAAGAATATAAATCTAAGCGATTTTTCTTCTTTTTGAGAAATTATAATCTGATTTTGTTTAGTCTTTTCGGTAAATTATGCTTTTTTTTACCATATAAGTAGGTTTATAAGATTCTTTTGCTCTTCTTAACCCTTCTATTCCCAAATCTTGTTCTCTATTAACATAAAGCGTATCTACACAGCAATTTTTTAAAAATAAATTAGTGATTGCTTGATAAGAGCCCTCATATTCCATATGAGCTTTCTCAATATGAATCACTAAAGTTCTTTTATTTAACATTTCACCAAATGTATAAGCAGCACATTTATCTTCCACACAAATTATTCCTCCACTATAACCTAACGTATTAAAATTGTTTAGCGCTTCATATATTGCTTCTTGTTCTGCTTCTAAACTTTCATCTTCAGTACAAGCTCTCATTACACACCATTCCAATTGGAGCTCTTTACATTTCGCAACAATATTTCCTGTTATCAATTGGAAATCATAATCATAATTGTTAAGGAATTTTTGTAGCCATCTTCTATTTTGTCTGAACTTATTTCCTGCTAAATTAAGAATCTCTTTTTTGTTATAAATATAATCCCAATTATTCCGATCTTCAAGACAATCTAGATTTAATTTATTATATTTCTCATTTTGAGTTACTTTTTCGCATATTTCTTCTGGAATTCTATGAATTTCTATATTATTAATATTCTCAAATAATTTAATAATGATTTCATCTGGATGTGGACCGATTGGAGGAAAGAAGTAAATATAATCAATAGAGCCTGCATTAATTGGTTTTTTCCTATTTTTCAGATAATCATTAGAAAATAAGATTAGGTGCTCCTTAAACTCCATGAATAAGAAATTATAATAATTCCTCCACATGAAGAGGTTTGTAAATGTAAATTCAGAAATTTCTGGTGGATATTTTTGGAAATACTCATCAAAAAGTTTTTTATCTGTTATTTCAATAGTTTTACCAGTGCTAAGATCCATGGTTAATTTATTATTTATAGATCTTTAAAAGGATTATTCTTTTATTCAATTAATTAAATCATATCTATAGAATTTCAAGAGTATAATAGGAATGGATCCTTGGTTAATTTTAAGAACCATATTTCTGATATTTCTAATAGTTTTGGGAATATTCTTTTTTATTGTATTTGTAATACTAAGAATTATCCGATGATGTCATAAATTTCCTATTCCCGGTTTTTTAACACGTTTAATTGACAATCCTATTAGAAGGAAGTTCATACAAAAACCTGAAAAGATTGCTGAATGGATGAAGCTCGAACCTGGTATGATAATTATTGAAATTGGACCAGGAAAGGGGAGTTATACGAAAGCAATTGCCAAAAGCGTCTTGCCAGAGGGAAAAGTATATGCTATAGATATCCAAGACTCTGTAATAAACTATTTAAAGAAAAAAATTGAAAAAGAAAATATCACAAACATAATTCCCAAAATAGATGATGTGTATAATCTTTCATTTGAAGATGAGTGTGTTGACCGTATTCTAATGATTGCATGTCTTCCTGAAATTCCAGAACCAATAAGAGCTCTTAAAGAATTTAAAAGAGTGTTAAAACCTAATGGGCTGATATCCTTAAGTGAAATGCTTCCTGATCCTGATTATCCTAGACGAAAAACAGAAAAAAAATGGGCAGAAGAAGCCGGCTTTGAATTAGATGAAGAATTTGGAAATTGGTTTATTTATCAATTGAATTTTAGAAAGAAAATTAAACGATAAAAAAATAAAAAAATAAGAGAATTTAGTAATCAATGATCTATAATTTTTGAACGATCAAATCAGCCATGCGGTTTGAAAATCCCCACTCATTATCATACCAGCTAACTACGCCAACCATACTCCCTATAACTTTTGTCCATAGTGAAGAGAAAATAGAACTCGCTGGATTTCCTATTATATCGCTACTTACAATCGCATCGTCAGTATATTCTAAAATTCCTTTTAATTGTCCATTTGCATATTCTTTCATTTTATTATTAATATCTGTTGCTGTCGCACTTTTTTCTACATTACATTTTAAATCTACTACTGATCCATCTGGTGTTGGGACACGCATTGCTATACCGTCTAGCTTACCGTTCAACTCTGGAAAGACTACACCAATTGCTTTTGCCGCTCCAGTACTTGTTGGTAAAATATTTGCAGCGGCGCCTCTTCCTCGAATCATCTTTACAGGATCTCCTGCTCGTGCGGTATCCACAGTTCTCTGATCACCGGTGTATGAGTGAATTGTGGTCATAATACCGCTTTGTATTTTATAATTGTCATTTAACACTTTTACTATAGGACCTAAACAATTAGTAGTACAGCTCGCCATACTGATAATTTTATGTTCATTAGTTAATTTATCATCATTACACCCGATAACAACAGTAAAGTCTGGATTAACGGCAGGTGCACTGATAAGCACTCGTTTAGCCCCTGCTTCTAAATGCTTTGCGGCACCTTCTCTTTTAGTAAAGAATCCAGTACATTCTACTGCTACATCAATATTATTACTAGCATGTGGTAAATTTGCTGGATCTCTCTCAGCTGTAATTGGAATTTCTTTCCCATTCACAACTAACGCATTTTCTTTAGACTCGACAGTACCCTGAAATCTTCCAAATATTGAATCGTATTTTAAGACATAAGCTAGATATTTTGGTTCAAACAAATCATTAATGGAAACAACTTCGATATCATTGGGATATTTTTCCGATAACGCGCGAAAAAAATTGCGCCCAATCCTTCCGAATCCATTGATCGATATTCTTTTAGCCACTTTTTATCACTTTATTTTTTTTTTATTTAATTCTTTATATTAGAAATGACAATCTAAATATGTGGTAGATAGTTTTTTAATTTTTTAGTTTTATATTTTTCAACATTAAAGAATATAATAGTTATAATTTTATGGAGAAAAAAGGAGAAATGATTCTTAAAAAGAGTGATGATATAGGGGATATGTTATTTAGTTTTATAGACCATTACTGTTCGTGATTCTTCTTCATTAAAACCAAATTTCTTATACAATGTGAATGCCTTTTCATTATTAGCCTCAACATCTAAAAAATCTTTTATTCATAATTTATAGAGATAACATTAGGTTCAATATACTTTAAATTATAATTTAAGTTAAAGATCTTATGAGTAATCAAGAATTAATTTTATATGAAGTAAGAGGACGTATTGCTATAATTACAATAAACAGACCTGATAAGGCAAATGCCTGTAATATTTCGATGTTAAAATCAATACATGAGAAGCTAGTTGAAGCAGATAAACATGAAAAAGTTAAATGTATTATAATTAAAAGTGTTGAACAGAGATTCTTTTCTGCAGGTTATGATCTTAAAGAAATACAAGGATCTCCTGAAAAAGCAGTTAAAATAACAGAGTGGGGTAGAAAAGTCAATGAGACTATTCTTCTCATGAAGAAACCAGTAATAACTCAAGTTCAAGGCATTGCTGTTGGATTTGGCGTTTTACTGATACTTGCTTCTGATTTAAGGATCTTTGCGGATAGATCTAAGGATGAGTTATATATACAATTACCAGAACTCGCAATTTCTGCCTTTCCACAGACAGGGGCAACCCTTTTACCATTGTTGAGCTTCGGATTATCATATGCAAAACAACTACTTTTTACTGCAGATAAAGTTGGTGTGGAAGAGTTAAAGAACATCAATTTCCCAACAAGAGTTTTTCCACTCGATCAACTTAATGCTGAAACTCTTAATTTTGCTAAACAAATAGTTAAATATCAAACAGAATTTATCTTCTTTACAAAATCCATGTTAACCATTATGAATAAAGCATATATTAAATCATGCCTCGATTTAGAAGACGAATGTGGGAAGGCTGCTTATGCTACCGAAAAAAAATCCATGAAGGAGCTAGATGATTTTATAAAGAACTTACATCAAAAATACCCTTGAATAGAGAGGATTATAAATAAAATCTTTTTTTATTAATATGTGAAAAATAATAGTTAATTAGATTAACCTTCTTCTTCAGTTTCTTCTTTTCCCATTAATCGCATTACTGCATCAGCAAGTTTATTCTGGCTACGACTCATAATACCTTTTATTTTTCCCTCTTTCCCTAGAACACGTAGCATAATACCATTCCATACTGAAGAAGGTTCTCCTTTAACTTGTTTAAATCGATCTCGATGTACTTCAACACTTATATTTTCATAATTTTTTGACGCTTCTGTACATTTAAAGCATAAAATACATTTATCTCTGTCTACTTCGATATCTTTGTCTTTTCGGGTCATAGCTCCAACAGAACACTCATCTGCAAATTGATCTATGACTTTTGTATCCCCTTCATTACACTTAATCGTTATGCTCCCTTCAACCACCTTTCGAACTTTATTTCCATTCTCCAAAGTTCGAACTTCTTCCTCAAATTCAGCAAGAGAGCCATTTTCTACCAATAAAATCTTATTCTCTCCATTGATTAAAAGTTCTAGTGTATATCCTGGACATATCCATGAGCAACTACCACACCAAATACATTTCTCAGTATCAACTACAATCTTTTTCTCGGATTCAACTCCCATTTCTTCTGGAGTACCGATAGCTGTTCTTTTGAGAGGTTCATCGTATATAGATACAGTTACCGGGCAAACTCGGTGACAAAACCCGCACTCTATACATTTAGACTCGTCATATTTAAGAATCATTTCCATGTTTAACATTTTATGAACATAATGAGTGATATTCTCATCAATTTCAATTGCTTTTTTAGCCGGTAGCGACATATTTCTTCAATTTTTTGAAATTTAGTAATTAATAATTTATAATTTAAAAAGAATAATAAAGGTTTTAGTTCTCTTTCTATTATCTTAAGAACGTTAAATAACTGACTTTTTATAAACATATACTTTATTAATCATTTATTATTTTCTTCGATTATAATTATTAATTTTTTTAATAAATTATTTATATAAATTCTGATAATAAATGGAATTAGGTTTAGGATCTATAGCGTTTATTTACGATTCAATAAACAATGGAGGTTTTCACAATTCAATTGAATTACTACTTCATTCAATTGAAAGAACGTTTGATTTTGCTGAAAAATATGATATTAGAGTTTGTGAACTAATATTAGATCCTCCCGAAATATTAATTCACGAAGAACGACAAAAGTTCATTAAATTATGCAAGTCTTATCCTTCAATTAAAAAGCAATTTCATGCGCCTTATGCTTATTTAAGCTTATGTGCCCATAATCCTTGGATTTTAGATGCCACAATAGAGTGTTATATTAATTCTGCTGAAATTTGTAAGGAAATTGGAGCTCAAGTCTATACAATTCATCCTGGAAACGCAAAATTTCTTCATCATTCATATAATGGCTTAAAAAATCGTTTAATAGATTCAGTTAACGTTTTATTGGGAAAAATTAAAGATTTGGACTTAATTACATGTTTAGAAAATATGCCACAAATGGCAGGATTTTTCCTAAACCATAAAGAGATAGGCAAATTTTTTACAGAAATTAATAGAAATGATGTTTATTTTGCTTGGGATACTGGTCATACATATTTCTGCAATGATCATATAGATTTGTTATGGGAGAAGCTTCATGCCCGAATAAAAAATATTCATTTAGTAGAACATTTTGAAAATGCTTTAGATATTCATCCAATATTAGGTAAGGGTAAAGTAGATTTCAATAAGATTTTCGAATTAGCAAATCAATATGGTTATAAAGGAGCATTAGTTATGGAACTACATAAAGTAGAAGATTTACCTGAGAGCTTAGAATTTGTAAGGAATTTTTTTTAAAATAATTTTGAATTAAAATATTAATTTTATACTAAAATTATAAGCTAATTTTCAATGTTTAAACAAGATCTGATGGTAATACTGGCTTTGTCAAGAGTTTTTTAAAATCAGCAGGAGAAGGTCGTTCTCCAAATTTCTTTTTAATCAACATTTCACCTATGAAATAATTAAAGACATAGGTTGACCATAGAGGATTGCGAATAAACAGTAAGTTTTGTCTAAGACGCTCTTCTATAACGAAACCGAATTCTAATCCATATTTTATTAATTGATCATCAGACCAACCATCTACATGAGCGTGAATTGCCAAATTATTTATTAAAGCCATGAAATTCTTCGTAGCCTCGTTTTCAGCTACCAATGCATCTAAAGAAAATTCCTTTTTGGGATCTGGACATAATTCTTCAAGACCTATTTTTACTTGTTCCTGTGGAGTATACAATACATCGAGTCCTGTGTTTCCAATACCTTCTGCAATTACACATTCAGGTGTTTGGATCAAAAATATACTATGTTCAAACCGTTGTTCTTCAATATAAAGTAATTTTTCTTTAATAACATGCTCAGTATGATGACCAGGGTATCCTTCATGAGCAGCAGTTAATAAAACTCTAGTCCAAGCATTGGGAATATCTGTATTTACATCTATTCTAGATTTAAAGTTACCTAAATACCAGTTATATGCCCCCCAAGGTTCATTTTTGACTATTTTGATGGTAAATTCTTCTTCATTAGGTAATAAGCCAGGAAATAATTCTTGTGTACGTTCACGCACAATTTCACAAGCTTTTCTAAAAGTTCCTTCAATTTTATTTTCAAGTACAGCCCGTTGTTTCTGAATTGTATCCATACGTTCAGCTAGACTACCAGATCCCTCATATATACTATCTAACTCTTTAGCTACTTTATAAAATACAGAATCATCAATTAACTCTGGTTTAATATCGTATAATCTATTAACTTTCTCTAAATATGGAAATTCATGTCCATTAAGTATCTCCAATGAAGTTTCCATGGCTCCAAGCATTTTTCCTATGAATCTGATACGTTCTTCAATAAAACCTTGATTAGGTAATTCTTTTTGAAGAACTTTACATTTATCAAGTAAATCTTTGGAGGAGTTTGGTTTCTCTTTCTCAACAGTATCTTTGAGTTCTGGTGGTCCAAAATAAGCATCAATATACCCATCTATTAATTTCCCTATTCGGAGACCAAGAAGTAAATAATTTTTACCAAATTCTTCTAATACCATACGTAAAATCTACTCTCTTAAAATATAAACTTTTTGAGCTAACTTTGATCAAAGTCTTTTTTAGGGATTTTAATTTCACAAAACAGGATTGAATTATCAACTTCTACTATTTTAGGCTCAATATGAAAATTAGAAGTTAGTGATAAAAATTCTTCTGGACCTATAGTGGTTGCTGTGAAACCATCTTTACATGAAATAATCCCATTCTGAGTTTTTTCATAATTAATTTCTCCAATTAAACCAAATTTATATTGCAATTGGAACCATTCCAATCTATCTTCCCAAAATTTATCGGAATAACTAGAAAAAATAACATATCCATTAGCTTTAGTAACCCGAATGCTTTCTGCTAATAACTTAATTTTATCAACATGAAAAGCAGATATTCCATTTTGAATACAGATAACAAAATCAAACATATGACTGCGAAATGTTAAGTTTATCGCATCCATCGTTAATAAACAACAATTTGAATAGCGTTTAAGCACTTTTTTTGCTAAAATCAAATTAGAATATGCATTATCAATCCCTATTACCATAGCTGCTTTAGTGGCAATTTGAGAGAGAACACGTCCATACCCACATCCTAATTCTAAAACAATATCATTTGATGTAATTTTTTGTAAAACATGATCTAATTCTGCTTGTAAATATTTTTGAACTCGGGGTGGAGCAATATCGTAACATTTTTTCAATCTTAACGCTGAGAGTTTCTCTTTGTAATAACTGGTCATCAAATGACTACTTACTTTTAATTTATTTTTTGTTAGATTAAATTTAATATTTCATTATTTTTTTATTTTATAAAGCACTTAAATTGCTTTTTAAGTCTATATTTCATCCTCCTTGTCAGATTATTAAATCTTGATAGTTCAAGCCCTCTTTTACTATATTGATCCAACAATAACTTTAAATAATTTAGATTTATATATTAATAAATATCAAAACCCTTAAATTTATGCTATAAAACTGTTTCGTAAAATTAGTAAAATAATTCTTTGATGATGGTTCTAATTAGGCATAAATCTGAGGAGAAAATAGATGAAAAATAATCATGAAAATTCTGTATGTTAATTCTGCGCGTCTACAATCTGGATTGGATGCTGTTATTAAGGGAGCTCCTTTAAGTCTAATTTCAATAGCTGCAATGGTTCCTGACCATGATGCAAAATTATTTGATTTTAAGGTTCATAAATATCGTGAACATCAATTTCTTAGGGAGCTAAATAAAAGCGATGTGGTAGCCATAACATCAATGACTCCTCAAATATCTCACGCCATTGAAATAGCTGAAATGGCTAAAAAACAGGGATGTACCACGATTCTTGGAGGTTATCATCCAACATTAGTTCCCGAATATGTGGCTAAACAACCATCTGTAGATTATACAATACGAGGAGAAGGAGAACATACATTTAAAGAATTAATAGATTTTATTGATGGAAATGGAAAACGAATTTCCTTAAAGGATATAGATGGAGTTTCTTATAAAAATGAAGAAGGTAAAATAAATCATAACAAGGATCGTAGATTAGAACCAAATTTGGATAATTTTCCATTGCCGCGTAGAGATCTTCTCCAAGATAAAAAATATATTTATTTAGGAGCAAGAGTAGTACAAATGGAAACTTCACGTGGTTGTCCGCATTCATGCAAGTTTTGTTGTATCACTAAAATGTGGAAGGATCCTTATAACCATATAAGCTATAGGACCAAGAGTGTGAATCGAGTAATGCAGGAAATTTATGACATTGATTGGAAAAATGATTTTATCTTCTTTTGTGAAGATAATTTCTCAATTAAAGTCAAGAGAACGAAAAAAATTCTCGAAACCTTGATTAAATCAGGTGTTCCTAATAAAATATATATCTCTTGTCAATCTCGAGTAGATACTTTATATCAAAACCAATGGTTAATTGATCTTATGCATAAGGCAGGGATGAAGCAAGTATTCCTTGGAATTGAATCTGTTCATCAACAAAGTCTTGATGCCATGAATAAAAAAAATACTACTCCTGAGATGGTGAGAAAAGTTGTTACTATGTTACAGGATCGTGGAATCTCAATTTTTGGAGGAGTAATAATAGGATATCCTGGGGAAACTAAAACAATGGTTCGACAAACCATCCAATTTGCAAAGTCGCTTAATTTATCTTGCATTCAATTTACGCCAATAACTGCGTTTCCAGGAACTACGTTCTATGATGAAATGAAAGAAAAAGGTATGATTACTAGCTATAATTATAAACACTATGACTTGTTCCATCCAATGATGCGAACTGAACAGCTTACAGCGAAGGATATGTACCGATTAGTAGCTGAAGCGTATTCTGCTTACTATCTTACAGGGTGGCTTAAATTTCAAGCAAAAAGATATATGAACCCATTTGGAAAATTTGGATGGATGGCTAAAAATCTTCCTAGATTCCTTAAAACAGTAGTCATGAATGGGTTAGAAATGCTTCATAATATGGGAATGACTAGCTCAATAATTTCAGAAGAATTAAATGATATTATGTCACAGGGAAACATAGAAGAAATCTTAAATAAAAATAAGACTAAAAAACCTGAAGAGAAAACAGAGAATGTTAAAATATCTCTAAAATCAAGAAAAACTGCAGAAATTGCTAATGGGCAATAGAAAACTCTAATCCAAAAAAGAGTAATAAAATACTAAAAATAAAAATAATTGTATTTAATTTCTTTCTTATACTATATTTGATCAAAATAATTGTACTATATAATAATAAAATAATAAAATTTGAAAAAATTAGATTTAGGTCTTCTCCAATTCCATTTGTAAGATAGCTTTTCCTGATCTAAATGGAATATCTTCAAGAGACATGCCTGCGTCGTAGCCAAATTTCTCTTTAAACACCTCACTTAGCGATTGGAAGTATAAAGATAATGGTAAATGGACAGGACAATTATTATCACAATTTCCACATTCAACACAGCGGTCTGCGACATGAGCTATACGAGTTAATTGATATGTCTCTTTATTAATTATTTTTTCTTTTCGCTTCTTTTGAAGTATACAATCAACGCAATAACACACGGGACAGCCTCTAATACAATTTCCACACATTGTACATGCTTGAAGCTTGGCAATTTTTTCGGTTTGAGAGAGTTTATCCCATTCTTCTAAATCTTTTGCTCTTTTAGTTATTGCATTCTCTTTAATTTCCTTTATCTTATCTGTATGGGCCTTTTTAACGTCATCCGGAATGGGTTTTTTATCTATTTTTGACTTTTCTAATATTTCATTTCCTTTATCAGAATACACTTTTAAAATAATTTCATCTGAATCTATTGGAATTCCTAAATCACTAATTCCTAAATCTGCTACCACAGGAATTTTTCTTGTACACCTTGTACAATTTTCTGCGATATTTAAATCAATTTCTTTGGTTTTTCCATCATCAATTTGAAGGATTAATCCTTTATCTCCAATTTTTTCTTTCACTACTTTTGTGGGATCGATGTCTTTATAATTTCTCATTTGTCGTGATACATTAATCACCATTCCTCTATCTTCAAAAGCAATGATAAATAGATTTTCTAAATTAACTTGCTTTATCTTAGCTAATTCGATTAAAGCTCTTGTATCGCAAGGTCGAGCAATGAGCGCTACTTTTTCTTTCATTGCTCCTTCTACTGATTTATGTAAATATTTTGAAGCAGAGTCAGTTCTGGCATATCCATAAGTAATTAGATTTGTTAATGGGAAACCTTTAATATCTTCAGGTTTTTCATATAGTTTGGGTTGTACAGTAAATCTATCTTCTTTTTCAGTTTTTTTATCTATTCTAGTTTGGGCTCCAATTATCTTATCTACTACTTTTTCTTTTAACAATGTTTCTAAAATCTTGGGAAAATTTTCAATTTTTATTAGATATTCTGCCATTGCATCCATGTATTTCCAACTCAAAATTATTAAACTGAATTTTTCTTAAAAAAATTCTTTTAAATTTTTCCAATATATATTTTTTTCTTTTAATTTTATATTTACAATTTTATGTGTTAATGGTGCACCCATTTCTTCAACTGAGTTCTCATTTTTTTAACTCAGTATCATTAGTTAACACATTAATTTTTAAGTTTTCGCTTTCGCTTTAGCTTTTTCTGGTGCGCCGCCTTTAGTACGTAAAGGACTTGGACCTAGATCACGTATTATTTTGTCGAAATCTGTTGCTTCGATTTGAAATTTTTGACCTTCAGCCGCAGTACAATATCCGTTATATAACCGCTTTTCATTAATCCCTATAGCTTTTAAAACTTCTTTTAAGTATTCAACTAGACGATATGCAAAATAGTTTCCCGTCTCATAATCACATTCTTTAAGGTATCATCCAATAATCATTACGCCATCGGCACCTCTTCCAAACGCACGCATCACTAAATCTGATCCAATTCTTCCCGTACAAGGAACTAAAACTGTTCTAATAGATGATGGATATTGAGCTCGAATAGTTCCTGCCATATCTGCTGATCCATATCCTCATTTCCAACATAAAAATGCTATAATTTTAATATCTTCTTTTTCTGCCATATTATCCACCTCTTTAATCCGCAATAGGAAGTAATTCATCAATTAATGCCATATATTGATCATCTCTAAAGTATGTTAATTCAATTGCTTTAGAAGGACAAACGGCTTCACAAGTACCACATCCTCTGCATAGAATAATATTCACTACTAGAATTCCTTTCTCATTTACTGAAATCGCACTATATGGACATGACTCTATACATTTGTAACATTTGGCACAACGTTCATCTAAAGGTGTAGCCCGAATTAACTCCATGACGTATTCTTTTTTGCCCATTGGTATACCTGCTGTAGAAGCAGCACCCTTTGCTTGGCTGACTGCTTTATCAATCTCTTTTTGTCCTTGAGCTGAACCGCATATATATATTCCAGGAACCTTTGTACTGATTGGATCAAGTCGAGCATGAAATTCTTTTAGGAATCCATCTGGGCTTTTTTCCATATTTAAAACTCTCGCTATCTCCACAGTACCTTTAGATGGGAGTGATGCTGGTGATAATACAACCATATGAAACTCCATCTCGACAATTGTATCTGTGCCAACAGGTTCAAACTGTACTTTTAGATTTTTAGTTAATGGATCTTCTTCAATTTTACCAACTAATCCTTTTAGAAAGATAATTCCTGCTTCTCGTGAACGTCTATAGTACTCTTCATAATCTTTTCCTGCACATCTCATATCTATATAACAACAAACTATTTGAGAATCAGGATATTCTAATTTGATGAGTTTTGAGTTTTTAAGAGATAAATTACAGCAAATAACGCTGCAGTGAGCATTTTTATTTATGTCTCTCGATCCAACACAATTGATGAATAATACTTTAGTAGGACGTTTTCCATCAGAAGGTCGTTTTAAATGTCCATAAGTAGGACCATTAGGCGCAAGAATCCTCTCCAACTCGATTTGATTTACAACATTATCGAAAGTACCATATCCATAATCTGGTCCTTGATAGAGATCCCACCCTGTAGCAACAATTATAGTACCAACTTTAAGTTCAATTTCTTTATCTTGAATACTAAAATCAATAGCATCTTCTTCACATGAATCAACACAAGCAAAACATTCTACACAAGATTCTCTTGCAATATCAAAAATTGCAGGAACAGCTTGAGCAAAAGCGATATCAATGCATTTTCTCGCCGAAAGATTTTCATCAAAATAATTAGGTACATAAATAGGGCATACTTCTGGACATGCTCCACAACCAGTACATTTAATTTCATCTACGAACCGTGACTTTCTTTTAACTTTAACCTTGAAATTTCCAATATATCCATCAACTTCAATGACTTCACTATATGATAGAATCTCAATGTTTGGATGACGATTTGCTTCTAACATTTTAGGACCGAGAATTCATATTGAACAATCGTCCGTTGGGAATGTTCGGTCTAATTGGCTCATCCTACCTCCAATTGTAGTATTCTTTTCAACGAGGTAAACTTTAAATCCAGCATCCCCTAAATCAACAGCAGCAGATAATCCAGCAATACCTCCTCCTACAACTAGAGCCACTGGTTCAACAGGTACTACTTTTATTGGAACATCTTCTAATAATCTAGCACGTGCTATTCCTGCTTTTGTGAGTTCAATTGCCTTCTGAATTGCTTTTTCACGTACTTCTGGAGCTTGATGAACGAAGCTACAATGTTCTCTTATATTAACAAATTCCAAATATCTAGGAGGTAAACCAGCTTCAGCGAGTATAGCGTGAAAAACTGGTTGATGAGTTCTAGGAGTACAAGCAGCTACAACAATTCTCTCAATTTTACTTTCTTCAAGTTGTTCCTTTATATAAGAAGATCCTCCTTCAGTACACATACTAAGATATTCAAAAGCTTTTACACCTTCTAATCTATTAAGTTCTTCCACGATTCTAGGGACATCTAAGATACCAGCGATGTTTATTCCTCAGCGACACACGAAAACGCCAACAATTGGCAATTCTGGTTCATTATTATCCTTGGTCTGTTTTTCAGACAAGTTATACACCTTGTTTAATTCTTTCCTCCATAAGTTTCTTCTTTTCTACTTACCTATATCAAGAATTGCTAATCAAAAAAATATTTATGATATTGTAAATAGTCTATATTATTAAAATCCAATTATTATGTAATTTCAATTATCTATCCTACAAATAAATCATAAAATTTAAAACTTTAATGATAATACTTATTAAAAAAATAAAAGATAGAATAAAAAAAAGAAATAAATATATAAAAATATTATTTAACCTTCATACTCTTCTAGTATTGATGAAAAAAGTCTTTTAACGGCTTCAATACGGGTTTCTTCTCCAATCTGTTCCACATTTTTAAGAGAAATCGCCTCTTTAGGACAAACCAATATGCATTGGGGTTCCTTAATTCCGGATTCTTCATCAATATAATCTTCCTTCATATTTTCACAAAGATCACAGATAAGTGCTTTCTGAGATTCAATATGTAGACTCAGAACTCCGAAATCGCACGCCCTTTTCCGCATATTAGAGAGAAATTCTCTTAATTCATACAGAAGGCGCAGCCATTACATTTATCGTCATCTACCATAATTGAACCCGTTTCTGGGTCTTGACTTAGCGCTTTCTCAGGACACGCTCTCACGCAGGGTGAGTCTTCACACTTCTGACACGCTAAAGCGATATTAAAAACAGGTTCAATTCGAACTCTATGAATTCTTGTATTTATTGGATTGAATTCACCATCATGTACAAAACTACATACGGATTCACAGGTTTTGTGCTTTCCAGGAGACCTGGTCCAAGTTTCGCATCCCGTACATAAATTTGGATCCACGATGATGAATTGATGCATCTTTCCTCCTCTTTTTTTAGTTGCAGCTTTTGACATTATTTTTTACCTCCTTTTTTTGTTTGTGCTGGTTTTAAATTACCAATAACGAACTCCATTCCTAATTTTTTCAAGGTTTCATCAGTAGGAATACCTGTTTCTTTATCCCAACCTCTTGCTTCATAATAACCCGATAACAATTGTTGAAATCCATCTTCTTTTAGGGTCACTCCTTTAGCAGGACCCTTTGTGTGAGCCATTTTAAAGAATCTTTCTGGGGGATGATCATCTGCTCTGGTCCAACCTTCTCTGATGTTAAAACACTTTGAAAGAGTAACAATTGCATCTCCCCTTTCAAGCATTAATTCTTCATCCATTGGAAGACCAGTTACTAACTCGTAAACTTTTGCCATTTCGGCATCATTCTCATAAATTCCGCGTGTAAATTTACAAATGATGAAAGAATCGATGATGCCATATACATCCTCAACTGCCTTAATTGCTTTTCCACGTTCTAGAGGTTTATCATAACTGAAACGATCAAAAGTGCCTTTAGCATCGAGTCCATAAGATCCATTACGCAAATGACAAGCGCCTCTAATGGATACGCTCTCCCCAACGGCGAAGGACGACATTCCGTGGATATCAAATGCAGGCATCTCTAACCCTTTAATTTGCATTGCATACGTACTAGCTCCCTTCTTTCCCTTCTCTTCTAATTTTTCACCGGCAACTCTGGTTCCATGACCAAAAATTTCTCCTGCAAATCCTTTTCCAAGGATCATTTCTTCTGTAAATTTTACTAAATTCGTTGTTGAACCAAATGGAAGTTCGAATCCTAAATCCTCTTTAGTTATTAAGCCGTCTGTATAAAGATCGCAAGCCATAGCAGCAGTTACTCCTCCACTAATAGCATCAATTCCTAAATCATCACACAAACTAATACACTTGAAGACAGTTGGCCAATCAGCATTACCACATCCAGTTCCAAATCCATACAAAAGTTCAATATCAACACTTGCGATAAGATTTGGCCAGTCAGGATGATTTTTGGGGACTCTTGCTAGATGATCGCAAGCAATGGAGCATTGTGAGCAAGCAACTTTCTTTACAACCCAATCCTCATTAAGTGTATCACCAGTGAAGGAACCATTAGTAATCTTATCCCAGGTACCTTCGCGATGGTTAAAAGTAGGCATCATCCCAAGTTTGTTATAGCTTGTAAGTCCTGCAGGTGTTCCAAGATCTCGATATTTAGCAGTCGCAGGTCCATTAGCTACCTTTATGAGTTTCTTGGCTATTTTATAAAATTCAACTGGATGTGCAACTTTTATACCTTTAGTGCCCCTAAAACAAACTGCTTTAAGGTTTTTGGATCCCATAACAGCGCCCATTCCTGTTCTTCCCGCTTGTCTGTTTCGATCATTAGTAATACATCCCATTCTACTCATACGTTCACCAGCAGGTCCTATACTCATTACTGCTAATCGTTGGTCCTGAAATTCCTCTCTTAAAAGATCTTCAGTTTCAAAGGTTCCTTTTCCCTTTAAAGTTTTTTCGCATGGAACTAAATAATCATCATCATCGTCAATAACAAAGTAAGAGAGTTCAGGAGCTTTTCCTTTAAAGACAATTACATTAATTCCAGCACGACGAGCTTGAGCTCCTACACTTCCCGAAGATATTGCCATTCCAAACATTCCCGTTAAAGGTGATTTGGCAAAAACGCCATACTTTGAGCTAGTTGGCAGAATGGTGGTTGGGAATGGTCCCTGAGCATAAACAAAAACATTCTCCGGACCGAGTGGATCTATGCCAGGTTTCAGCTCTTCCCACAAAATGCGAGCACCGAAGCCATATCCACCAATCCAATCGCGACAGAATTCTCCTGATAATTCAGTTTTTTCAATTTTCCCAGTTGTTAGATCGACATCGAGTCTAACTTGTGAATATCCTTTAACATCATCTGGTAAAGGTTTTCCTTTAGCTTTACTCATGTTTTTCACTATAAATTATGTTTTTATATTTTGATAAATATGCTAGTATTTATTAGGTTATTTATTACACTGGATAATACTAATGAATATATTTTTTGATAAAGGAGTATTGTATTTGAATATAAATTAATTAATTAAACACTCAATAAATTAAACCATGATTAAAGTTAATGATGATGAATTACCAAAAAATTCTATAGAAGTTCAAGGTTTATTAATTAAATCCATCTATAATAGATTCGGGAGAACATCATTATCTATTATTAAAGATGTTTGTAGAAAACAAGGGCGAGCTTTAGGGTTAAAAATTATCGAGAAATTACCCAATAATAGATTAACCACTGTTGGCGAGGCATTTTCAAAGAGTTTTGATCCAAAATTTGTTAAAATCATTTCTATTTCCGATGAAAAATTCCAAATTCAAGGAACTAAGTGTCCTTTCTGTTTGGAAAACACATCAAGAGAATTATGTGAAGCAACAATGGCAATAGACCATGAATATTTTCGTACAGCTGTGAGTGATAAAATTAAATTAAAAATTGTTAAAACTCTTGCTGCAGGAGATCCATATTGCGATACTATTTATGAACTAAAAAAATAGTAATTTTATTCTATAGGAACGACTTTAGGGTATGCTATATTATAAAATAAAAAATTATTTTTTATTAAGTCCTACAGGACATATTTTAAGGCAATAACTACAATAATTATTATTTAATAAACTCTCGATACATTTTGAGCGATCAATATGGGTAATTACACCGGAATCTTTTTGTATTGGTTCTTCATATATTGCTTCACCTTTACAATTTTTTACACAAGCTCCGCATCCTTTGCAAAATTCTTTCAATTCATCGAAATCTCTTTCTTGAGTTTTAGTTATCTCAGCATCAGTTGAAATCATACTCCATCTTTGTCTTGGCCCAAATTCTGGAGTTATTATTAATCCATTTTGCCCCATTACTCCTAAGTTTGCTGCTACAACATGAGGTCCGTCTAAAAGTTTTCCTCCAAAAGGATGGTGTGCCTCACTTTTATATCCCTGTTCTTTTAAGTATTCTGTTAATTCAATTGTAATATCTCCTAATACTTTATATACCCGGAAAAGTTCAATTTGACATATTCCACTAGGAGCTGTTTTAATTTTATCCCAATTCATTTCCATTCCGAGAATTAAAGCATTTTTTCCATACACTTTTAGACCTTTAAAAATATAATTTTCATTAACAGGAGTATACCCTATAAAATCTATATCAAGTTCTTCTGCCTTCTTTTCAAATTTTGCCCAAAAATCAGGTGAAACTTTTGTTTTAGTTTTATTCTCATTCCCATACTTTGTTTTTCTTGCATTTTGAAATCCTTTAAAGGTACCTCTTATATATTTACTAAGTAATTTTGCGTTTTCACGATCAAATACATCTGCTGAACCTAAGCTCATATTAAATAATTCTTGAGGAATTTCAAAGACTAAATTTTCATTTTTTCCTACATATGTAGGTTTTATTCCCACTTCTGACATGCTTATCTCATTTTTAGTTTAAAATACCAAAATTTTTACTTTAATTTATATTAAAAAAAATATAAAGATAATTGTTTTAGAAATAATCCTTCTATGTATAATTGTCATTTCTGTGGTAATGAATTAGAATCAAGATTTTCTAAATGCTTTAATTTATATTGTCAAGGACAGAAATTTAATAAGGGGAATTTAATTGTATATAGGTTAAATCCTGAATTTGGAATAGGCCGAGTTGTAAAAAGGATAGAAATCCCTGCATCAAAATCTCTTGATGATGAGGATACATTTTTTATCACGAAATTTAAAGTAGTATTTAAAGATAATATTATTAAAATTATCCATCCAATTGATCTAGTGCATTATATCTTTGAACTAAATGAAAGAGTTATAACAAAACAAGGAACTGGGATTATCAATTCTGAAGAATTCTTAATTAAAGATGGTTTAGTTTCTTATGAATTTCTAATGCAAAATGGGAAAATAACTCAAATATTTGAGCCTGAAATTTATTCAAAATATGAAAAACCATTAGAAGGATTAATTAAAAGTAAAAGAATTGATCCCCCGCAGAACTTCTTAATTAAATATTGGGCTAACTTATTTCATTCTTACTATACTTCATATCAAATAAAATGCATAACAAATTCAAGACTTTCACTAATGCCCCACCAAATCAATGTTGCTCATCGTTTATCGGAGGAACACTTTCCAAGGGTTATTTTAGCTGATGAAGTAGGTCTTGGGAAAACGATTGAAGCGGGAATCTATATTAAGGAAATGATGGCAAGAAATTTAGCAGAAAGGATTTTAATTATAGTTCCAGCGTCATTGCTAAACCAGTGGCAATTTGAAATGCAAAATAAGTTTAATATCAGTTTTACAATCTATGATGGAAAAAAGATAAAAGAACTAAAGAAAAAAGGGAGCTATAAAAGTGCTAATCTTTTAAGTAATCCTTTTTATTATGATAATTTAATTATATGTTCAATACAATTTGCCAGAAATCGAAAATATATAGAATTACTATCTCAAATTTCATGGGATATCATTATTTTTGACGAGGCTCACCATTTAAGACGTTATTTACTTAATGCTATGACGGGTTATTATAGAGAAACACTCAATTATGTATTAGCTCGTAACCTAATCCAAAATGCAGAAAGTTTACTTTTATTAACAGCAACTCCGTTACAACTTCATTCTTTCGAATTATACTCTTTAATTGAGCTAATACACCCAGAAGTTTTTGAAAATTTTAGTGATTTTGAACATTTTAGGAAAAATATGCCATTTATCAATTTATTAGTCTCAAATCTTAACCAGATTGAAAAACTAAATAATTTTGAAGTTAAAAATACTATAAAACTTCTTAAAAATCTTCGATACATTGATAAGAGAAAAAATTATGAGCAAGTTTTACTACAGATTAAAGATGATTCTTTCAAATTAAACTTAATAAATAAAATTGAAAAAGATCACACATTATCGAAGTTTTTAATTAGAAATCGTAAGAAAAATGTATTTTCTAAAGAATTTTTGAGTAAAAGGCTAGTAAATACAATAATGGTAGACCCAACTAAACAAGAACTAGACCTTTATAATGAAATCCGATTATATCTCGCTCAAATTTATAACGCCTCCATAAGTAAAGAAAATGCTGGAATAGGATTTGTAATTACAACCTTACAGAAATTATTAACCAGTTCAAAATATGCCTTTTTAAAAAGTCTTGAGCGCAGATTAGAACAAATTAATCGATTTAAGGATATTTTTCTGAAATTAGACGTGATAAAAGAAGAAGATCCTGAATATTATGAATTAGAACTAGAAGATCAAACCATTGATTCTGAAATTATTGGACTTAAAGAATCACTAACACAAGAACAATCAGATGAATCATTTAATATTATTAATCAAGAAAAAAGTTTAAAAGATTTTTATGAAAAGCTAAAGAATCTGCCATATGATTCAAAAGCAGATAAATTAATTGAGATTATCAGTGAGATTTATTCACAAAATCCAAAAGAAAAAATTTTAATATTTACTCAATTCGTGGATACTCTCTTCTATCTAAAAGATTTAATAGAGAAACAAAATGAAAGATATTTAGTTGAAATTTTCTATGGAGGGTTGGATAAAAATCAAAAAGATGCAGCAGTTGAGCGCTTTCGTATCAGTAAAAAACTCTCAATACTTATTTCGACAGAAATAGGAGGAGAAGGTCGCAATTTCCAGTTTTGTAGAATTCTCATAAATTATGATTTACCGTGGAATCCTATGAAACTAGAACAGAGAATAGGGAGACTTGATCGAATAGGGCAAGAATCTCGTGAAATATATATTTACAATTTATTTATGGAAGGTACTATCGAAACAGATGTAATTTCCGCTTTATTGAAAAGAATTAGCTTGTTTGAAGAATCAATAGGAATTTTAGAACCAATAATAGGTAAAATTGAAAAAGATTTTAAAAAATTAATTTTCATTGAGGATGAGAAGAAAAAGAGAAATAAATTAAATGAATTTTATAGAACTCTTGATGAAGAGATTCAGAAAGCAAAGGAAATTGAAATGCAATTAGATGATTTAATGATTGATAAAAAATCTTTTCAGATGGAGGGACTGATTACATCTTTAGCATCATGTATCGATGTTAAACTTAGTCATAATGAATTATTTCTACTGATGAAATATTTCTTTAATCTTGATAATAATAAATATGGATACTTAAAAGTTAGCGAAGAGGATTTTGAAAAAGTCAAAGATGATTTTGAACTTCAATCAAAAATTAAATTAAAAGATATGTTATTAAAGAATCTTAATTACAAGTTTTTAAGAGAATATTTAGGCACTTTTAGCTTAGAACTAGCAAGGAAAAAGGAAGAAATTGATTTTTTTGCATTGGGACATCCATTAATAAATGGAATTTTGGATTATTGTATAAACGACGAATTTCATGGTAATTTTAGCATTTTAGGTCTAAAAAAGAAAATATTAGAAAAATATTATGATTTGAAATCAATTAAAAAAGAAGAGTTATATCTTTTTATTTTTACAATTAAATTTCAAGGATATATAATTGAAAATCAAATTTCTGCAGTATTAGTTGATCAGAATGGGAATGGGCTTGAGAAGTTAACAGATTTTATTTTAAATATTGAAAATTTTGAAAAAATCTTTAATTTCAACGATTTGAATCACGAAATCGATTTAAATTATAAAGATATTTACACTCTTTCTAAAACAGCTAAAAAAATTGTAAAATCAAAAACTTCTCTATGGAAAAATGAAATTAAGATTTTAAATGACAAAATATTTGATTTAGAAAGAAGTAAAAAGGAAAAAATATATGCACATAAAAGAAATGTCTTATTTTTCAAACTAGATTCTTTAAAACAAAGATTAGAGAGAAAAAGAAATAGTAGGCCCACAGAAAGACAGCTCCAAAATATTAATAAAATGTCTGATGAAACTAAAAAGCAAGAAAGGTTGGATAAAATTCAAAAATTGGAAGAAGAAATAATGTTTATTGAAAAAGATATCCAAAACGTAGAAAAAAAAATAGATGATTTATCCTTTGAATTTGAAGATCTCAAACAAGAAATGATTAAAAGAAATCTAGCTAAATTCTACACAAATTTATTTTCATTTGCTGTAATTAAATTGACTTAACCTTAATCCTTTATCATTTGGTTAACCAACTCAATGAAAGCATCCTCAACAAAATATTTTTGCTCTTATTTTTTTAATAAGTTTTTTAGAGTGATAAAAGCACTTCCAATTTGAACTCGGACTAGTTTTTGGATTGGAATAACTTCAAATTTTGTATGGCTTAATAACTCGTATATTCTTTTTTCAATCCATTTTTCTAAGTCAGTTTTGATTTTCAAAAGCTCTGCTTTCTTTTCGGGATGATTCAAAGAGGCTTCTTGACATAATCTTGCTAGCATTGATATAGAAAGCAAGCTGTAATATCTACTTGAGATATTTGAATCAAATGCTTGTGATACTGTTGCTTTTCCATCATACATGGGCGATGTTTTGGCATCTTGCATATATACTTCAAGCATCATTCCACCAGTCTTAATTAGATAATCCACTGCACTATAAAGTCTTGTAGTCTTTTTACAATATTTCTTAATTGATCGAAAGACTTTCTTAGAATGATTATATACATCTTTCATGTAATCTATTGATTTTATAACAAGGTCTCTTCTTTCAAATTCTGTGTGGGATAAATCATCGATAGCTTCATCGTAAAAATATGGCATTTCACAAACTAATGTCATGCTTTTATGACCCGTGATTCTTTTAAGATAATCAAATGAGGATGTCCCACACCGTAAAATCTCTTGAGGATTCTCTACACCATTAGCTTCAGCAAAATCATACATCTCTTGAATACCAAAGATTTCGAAAACTGCATCATATAGAGATTTAATATATGGTGCTTCAGGTTCTCCAAGATGTAATGGTAATTTTTCTTTTTTAACAAATTCAATGAGATCAGTAAATAGGTTTCCAACTCCACGAGTAACATAAAAATAAACACCACCAAAACCCGAATTATGAAGACTATATACAAACTTAGGTCTTAATTTCTTCATTAAAAAAATTAAAGCTTGAGTTTCGGGTGGTGGAGTTTCAAATTCAAGCTTTTTGTACTTGACGGGAAAAGTCCACTCAATTTGTTCATTACTTGCGGGTCTGTAATAATTCTTAGCATATTTAAAAGGATCAAATTCCCCTTTAAACCATCCTTCATTCAGTAAAGCTCCATCTATATCAATTGCTTTAATTAAATACCATGTATAACCGGTTTCTTTCGTAAATTCAGGATTTTCTGCTAAAAACCATGATAAGAACTCCAAGCTCATGCTTCCAATAGGTTCATTGGGATGTGGGAATGCAAAGAGAAGCACATTTTCTTTTCCCTCTCCAATTTTTAGGCAATTTATTGTTCTTCCTTCTCTTGATTTACCAATTTCTTTCAAGTCTACATAGTCAAATAATTTCGCTAACTTTTTACTAGAATCGTCTAATTCAGCAATTGTCATGAATTCTTTATATTCAGGGATTTGGTTTAAGATCTCTATAAGTTCCATTTTTTTCACCCTAAAAAATTCAGTAAATTTCGTTTTTAAATCTTTTTAATTACCTTTATCACAGATAGATAAGTATTATTTTTTAATCATTCTTTGAGTTAATTCAATGAAAGCCTGTTCAACATTATCTCCTGTCTTTGCTGAAGTTTCTATGTAAATACTTTTTTCTTCTTTAACAAACATTTCTACTTCATTTCGATCGATTAATTCACCAATTTCCTCAATTAAATCAGATTTATTTCCTACTAATATGAAAGGTATTTTCTTTTCCATAATTTGATTCATTTCAGAAAGCCATGTCTTTGTTTCTTTATATGTATGTCCTCTTGAAAGATCAAAAACCAAAAATGCTCCGTTAGCACCATCATAAAAACTTCTACGCAAGAATTTAAATCTTTCTTGACCCCCAATATCCCAAATTTGCAGTTTTGCTTTTTTATTCGGTTTGTATTCAATGGTTTTTGATATAAAATCTGTTCCAATAGTTAATTTATATTTTAAAACAAATTCATCCTTTACAAATCTATTTATAATACTTGTTTTTCCTACAGCACCAGGACCAATAACTATGAGCTTGAAAACGTATATTAAGTCAGACATTTTAACCAAATTGATAAAATGAGCTATGTTTTTTATTTTTTCTGATATATTTCAATTTTCTTAAATTAATTAGTTTTCAGTTATCTAATTATTAAAATTTACCTATCGCAAAATTTTCTTTTAATTTAAAGAAAACCATTATTCTGGAATTAAGTTATATTTAATTCCAAATTTCTTAAATAATTTTGTTCCTCCTCCTTCTTGGATAACCATCATAGTAGCCTCTGAATCTATAATTTTCATTCCTCCTACAATATCAATACCATAATCAAATAAGATATCAGGAATCATACTAGCGCTAGGACCAATAATTGAGATACAACGAACATTTCTTTTAAATAATTCTAAGATCTCCTCAAATGTATCATTTATTAACGCTGTACCAGTACAAAATAGAATATCCGTGGATAATTCCTTTTTATCTAACTGCTTAATATCATTCTTGATAATGCAATTATTAAAACTTGTAGAGATAGAAGGATTGTCTTCAATAATTAGGATATTTGGTGTAATTCTCCTTATCTTCTGGATCATCGGCTTTACAAATCCAATAAACGTTACTTTTGTATTTTTTTCGATTTTTAGATAGTCTATAAGATTTTCTTTGATTCTAATATATGGATTACCCCAATCATTATCCTTAGCAATTTGAAATATATGTTGAGACACTGCGTTCAATGTAGCTATTCCAATAATTTTTTTTAAGCTTGGTGGCTCATATGACCATTGTAATACTTCTAGTAAAGATCTATCGGTAAGAGATCCCGCAAAATTAATTTTATTACAATCAGTTTTTTTAATTACTCTTGGTAAAGTATAAGCTAAACCTAAGAATGGTTCATAAGAATAAGATGTTGTTTCTACTCCTGTATAACCTAATCCGATAATCACTTTTGTAATTTTAGGAGGGACAATCTTATGATATTTATAGATTTTTTTTACTAATTCTACAGTTTTTTCTAAAATCATTGATGATAGCTAAGAATCTTATTTGTTTTTCATAAGAATAAAAATTTTTATATCTTTGATAATTAAATCTTTAAAATCAATAAAAGTTAGTATAATTCAATTAGAAAAATGTGATTTACTTCATGGATTATTTAATCATTGAAAATGAAAAAATAGGAAAAGTTAAAGCTAAATTATTACTTGAAAAGAATCCTGAAACATGTAAAGCGATCTGGGATAGTCTTCCCTTAGAATTAGATTTGGCAAGATGGGGTGAAGAATTATATGGTCCTATTCCAGTAAAACTTGAAGAGGAAAACTCTCAAATTGAATGTGAAATTGGAGATATTGGATATTGGCCAAGTGGAACTGGTTTTTGTATATTTTTTGGAAGAACCCCAGCAAGTACATCTGATAAACCAAAAGCAGCATCTCCAGTAAATATTTTTGCTAAAATTGAAGGAGATGTAAGTGTTTTTAAACAATTTTCTTCTTTTTCAGGTATAGTAAAAAAAGGAGATTAACGAGGAAGAATTCTAAATATGAAAAAGAAATGGTATAAAGGAAAAGTATTCGTAATAACAGGGGCTAGTGGTGATATTGGCAGTGAAGTATGTAGGCTTTTTGCACCCTTAGGGATGAAAATGTATTTATTAGATCTTCCTGGTCCTACATTAGATGCATTAACAGAAGAAATTAAAAATTTAGGTGCTGAATACGTCGAAAAGATGGTATTTGATGTTACTAATAAAGAACAAATAGAATCTGGAATTAAAAAGATTGGAGATAAGGAAAAATATATCGATATTTTATTTAATAATGCAGGAATAGGAAGTACCTGTTCAATTACAAATCAAGGCTCTTTTGAAGAGTATCGCAAGATAATGTCTATCAATACTGATGGAATGTGGTTGGTTCTTCAAGAAGCACTTCCTTATATTGGACGACCAGCACCAACAAAAAAATATCCTGAAAGACGTGAAGGTCAATTGATTTTCTCAGCAAGCTCAGCAGGAAAAACGGGTATTCCCAATTTAGCAGCATATAGCATGAGTAAACATGCTGTAGTAGGTTTAGCAGATTCAGTTCGATTAGAATATCGAATGCAAAATCATAATATTCAAGTAATAACCATCTGTTCCGCTCCTGCTAAAACTAAATTTTGGGATTCTACACCAAAAATGAAGGAATGGGCAAGAAAATATCAAAAAAGAGGGTTCATATATCAATATGTTGAAGCTAGGGATGTTGCTGAACGTGTTATGAAAGCATCACGCAAATATAAAAGAGAAGTATTTGTGCCACGATGGTGGTGGTTATTATCATATTTACAATTAATGAGCCATAAAACAGCTGGAAAATTACTAATTAAGATTGAAAAAGAGAAAAAACATCTACATAATAGAAATTAATTCTTTTCCAATTTTTAATTAAAATCTCAATTAATTTTAAAAGGGTTGTATAATATTTTATTTAAATGTCTAAAATGGAATATGCTATAATAACGAACAACTTAACTAAAAAATTCAATGATTTTATTGCTGTTAATAATTTGAATTTAAAAGTTAAGAAAGGAGAAATATGTGGTCTAGTTGGACCAAATGGAGCTGGAAAAACTACATTAATTGAAATGTTAATTTGTGCTTTAAAACCAACATCAGGATCAGCTAAGATTTTAGGTAAAGACATCCTAAAAGACCCTCTAAAAGCACGTGAAAAGATAGGATATCTGCCTGAAGACTCTGGTTTTTATAAAAACATGAGTGGATTTAGATTTTTGCAATATATGGCAGAACTTGGAGGGGTTGAAAAACTTGAAGCTAAAAAGAAAGCCAGCACTTTTATTAAGAAAGTTGGGTTGTCAGAGAGAGGTAATTCAAAAATAGAAACTTATTCAGCAGGAATGAAGCAACGATTAGCAATTGCTCAAGCTTTTGTTGCAGATCCTGAAGTTGTATTTTTAGACGAGCCTACATCCGATTTAGATCCACTAGCCCGTGAAAAAGTCTTAGAAATGATTTCTGATTATGCTAGAAAAGGAAATACAATTTTAATTACAACTCACATGCTTCCTATAACTGAAAAAATAAGTGATATTGTCGCAATTATTGAGAAAGGTAAAATTATAACGAAAGTTGTTTTAAAAGATATTTCAGGAAGTTTAGAAGAAATCTATAAAAATACTATCAAAGGTGATTGGAACTAAAATGGCATTAGAAATAATTATTAAACGGGAGATAAGAGATACTGTATTATCAAGGAGATTTATCATATACCTTGTTTTGTTAATATTACCCGTTGTACTGAACATATGGTTTTCCTGGATGATGTATGAAGATCCAAGTATCCTTGAACAGATGACTGCAATGTTTCCAGAACCGCTTACCGAAATTAATCCCACGATCTGCATGATGTCCTTCATTGATATAACAACCTTTCCAATAGCTTTGGTAGCTGTATTACATAGTAGCGATTTTATAGCTGGAGAAAAAGAGAGAGGAATGCTTACACTTTTAATTTCAAAACCTTTACACCGATGGGAAATAATAATAGGAAAATTATTCTCATTTATGGTTATATTTTTACCACTCCTAACTTTAAATTTCCTCGTGATGGTGTTATCTTTCATACTTATTGGTATTGGGATCGCTGATGTAAACATTTTAGTAGGGTATCTTGCTGTTATATTATTTTATGCTATTGTTTATACTTCAATTGCAGTACTCTTTTCTGTTTTAAGTAAAAGACCCTCTATGGCTAGTCTTGGAACAATCATCTTTCTTATTTTATGGATGATTCTCGATTTCCTAACTATTTATCTACCAAAAAACACTGCTAACGTTCTTAATAATATCTCTTTGTCCCATCATGTTAATATCGTTCTAGGGTTTATTTCAGGAGGAGAAGCAGGAATATTTGTAAAAGGAGGGATTCCTAGTGACCCAAATATTGGCTCATTTATCTATTCTTTTTCAGTGATTGTATTGATACTCTCGATTATGCCTATTCTACTCTCAGTCATTATCTTTAAAAGAAGAGATATTCAAAATAAGTAATGATTAATATATTGTAATAAATATTATCACCGATAATATGAATATTCGTAAAAGTGTGCTTTCACGAAGATTCTAATCTATTACTAAAAAATAAATCTAAATTAAGATTTATAGATGCTCGAATTCAGATCTCTGCTCCAAAGTCATTAAGAATAAAAAAGAAATTAGGAGTATAATATCTAGAATAATAATATGAAATTAATGATAATATTCTTATAGAGTTATTATTTTATAATTTCTTCTGTGCTTTAATTGAAAACATCATAGGAACTGAAAATTCTAAGTTTTGGAACTCCCAATATCCATCATCTCTTCGTTTCAAATCTGGGTGTAAATTATGAAATGTAAACGGAAATTCATGAAAAAATTCTATTTCTAAATTTACACTCAATAAAGCGTTTATGATATCGCTCATTGTGTGATCCCACTGATAATTAGTTATGTGTTTTAATTTTGCATTAGGGTCACCATAAGTTCCATCCTCGTCCCACTGAGTAGGTTTTCCTTCTGTAAAATAATCATAACCTACTTGGAAACCTTTTCTAAATTTTTCATCAATTAACGATCCAAAAGGATGGCCTTCAATAATATAGAAAGTACCTCCAGGCTTTAGGTAATAATTTATAACATCTGCCCATTTTACTAAATCTGGTAGCCAGCAAAGGACTCCATAAGAAGTGAAAACAATATCAAACTTCTCTTTAAGTATATTTGGTTTATCATAAACATTAGATTGAATAAATTTTGCGGGTATATTTAATTCTTTACTTAATTGTTTTGCTAATTCAATCGCTTTATCTGAAAAATCAACTCCTGTTACTTTTGCACCCTTCCTTGCCCAAGAAAGAGTATCCATTCCAAAGTGGCATTGTAAATGAAGCAATGATTTTCCATTTACATCTCCAAGTTCTTTAATTTCTATCGGAAGTAGGGATTCTTTGCCTTCCAAAAATCCTTTGAAATCATACCACTCTGATTCAAGATTTATATCTACTAGTTCGTTCCATCTTTTTAAATTGGTTTCAAAATATTTTTTATTCTTCAAGTTAATTCCATCAAGCTGAAATTTAAAAGTAAATTTTTAATACTTCTTTCTCTGAATTGGCAATTCCTTTTAATATACAATTTTTTATATTTGAATTATTAAAATTAAGTTTACAATCCTTTGCAATAATACAATTATCCAATTTGATGTTGTCTCCTACTTTAACGTTATCAAAAATAATCGTGTTAGATAACTCTACATAATTACCAATTTCAGAATTTTTTCCAATATAAACATAAGGTCCTATAAGTACATCATCTCCAATTACGACTTTTTCTCCAAGAATTACAGGTTCCATGAATGTAGGGTATTCTCCTATATAGTTTTCAATAATAAGCCCTTTTAAATGTTGTTTTATAAAGTTAGAAAATAAATTTTGGAGTTTAATAATGTCTACTTCTATTTCATTAACTAATTCTTCTATTTCTTCTAATTCTTTATTCATTTTTTTTTATCGTCAATAAATTATTACAATTCTAATTTTTCAATTAATTTATCTATATTTTCTCCTGTTTTAGCACTTGTAGTTATAACTTCAATGTTAGGATTAATTTTTTTTGCATCATTAATCATTTTTTCTACATTTGTGCCTAATCTCTTAGCAAGGTCAATTTTGTTTATAATAGCAATTTGAGACATTTTAAATAGCATAGGGTGTTTTTCAATAACCCATTCTCCTTCTGTTATAGAGACAATAGTAATTCTTTTATCTGTCCCTAGAATGAAATCTGAAGGGCAAATTAAATTCCCTACATTTTCTATAAATATTAGATCATAATCTTTAAGATCTTTATTTTTAATTATTTGAAAAATATGATAAGCATTTAAAGCACATTCACGACCAGTATTTATTTGAATCGTTTCAGCATTATGAGATTGTATTCTATCAGCATCAACTCTTGTAGTAATATCTCCGCATATTACTAAGATTCTATATTTAGAAGCGATAATTTCAACAATTTTTTCTAATATTGCAGTTTTACCCGCGCCAATAGCTCCCACAACATCAATAGATTTAATATTATTTTTTCTTAATTCTTGATTTATTTGAAAAGCTAATAGCTCATTATCTTTCTCAACCTCTTTCTTCATTTGTACTACAAGATCTCTATCTTCTTCTCTCGCTAAATTTATGCTTTCAAGCTCTTGTATTCTAGTTATTTCTTTTTCTTTTCTATTGGGCATGAGGGACTCTAAAATTTATAAATCAAAAATTAGAATAGGAATTTATTGTTTTTAATTAAAAATCTAAAAAAAATTTTCCTTTTATTTAAAATTTGTATTTATTATTAATATTCATAAAAACCTTTTCCAGTTTTTCTTCCTAATTGTTCTTTATCAACCAATTCTTTAAGGGCATCAGGTGGCTTATCATCTTGATCCCCACTTTTTTTGAAATAAGACATTTCAATGTCGTATATAACATCCAATCCGATTTTATCCATCATTTCAAATGGACCTTCATCCGAGCCAGTGAATATCTTCCATGCTTTATCAACATCTTCAACATCTGCATGCCCACCACTCCATATTTTCAAGCAATCTTTTTTAATTGCTCGCCAAATTCTATTAAAGACAAATCCGTAGCATTCTTTTTTTACAATAAGAGGAGTGATATCGATACTTTCAACCCATTTTTTTCCTTTCTCAAATGTTTCATCACTTGTTTGAGTGATTTTCATTAGGTCTGCCATTGGCCAATTAATAAGATGATAAAAATGAATATTCATAACTTTATCTTTCCGTTCAACAACATCCTCTAATTTTGAAATCGGAATTGAAGAACTATTTGTAGCTATAATAGCATGAGGTGGAGCTACTTCATCAATCTGTGAAAAAACATCTCTTTTTAATTCAATATTTTCAGGAATCGTTTCAATAATTAAGTCAGCATTCTTTACTGCTTCAGGGAGATTGTTATGATGTATAATCTCTCCCTTTATATCTTTTGACTTATTTAACTCAGAAATAAACTCATTCAAACTTTCAAAACTTACATCATAAGCGTGGACATTATAACCACATAAGGCAGATCTCTCAATGATCTGCTTACCCATATATCCCGCTCCAATTACAGAAATAGTATTGATTTCTCTAACCATATGCTCTCATCTAAAAATTCTAATTAAATTAAGATAATTAAATCCTTATTTATTATTATAAAATTGAACTTATATAATTTTTAAACTAAAATATCCACAACTAATTCTTGTTTATATCCAACAATTACTTTAGTAGGTCCTGTAAATATCTTGTCAACTTCAATATCACCCGTATCAACCCTTAAACATTTAAACCCTTTTATTTTCTCCTCCGTAGCAATAATTATTAAATTTTTTTTTCCAATAATTTTAAGGATTTTAGGGGTGAATTGCTTATTTCCTCTTCCCAATATAAATCCTTGTCCACCTATTGGCGTTAAGATTATTTTTGCTTTTTTGTATTCATCCAAAAGTTTTAAAATTCCTTTTTCATTCAAGTCTTTTCCTACCAGCTCATTATTATAAATAGCATCAATACCAAGTAGTGTTTTGGGTAGCTTTAAATGATCAGCAATTGTCTTAATAGTTGTTCCTGGTCCTAATAAATAAAGAGTAACATTTTGCATATTTTCAATTATATGTTTGGCGATTTCATATTTATTTACTTCAGCGGTTCGTCCTACGTTTGAACTATCTTTTCCAGCTTGTATTAAATTTTTAACCTTAGGAACCTTTAAATATCCATATAATCTCGAATCTAAAATCCCATGTTGGTAAGATTCTTCATTAATATCTAAAATTTCTTTATCTAATGTTTCTATGGTCTCCTTCAAAAATTTATCAATAATTTCAGCACCAGCCCTTGGATTAAGAGCAAAAACAGAACTAAACATTTTTACTCCTGAGGGTATGGCAACTACAGGCTTTTCTATTCCAATGGCATCATAAATATCTCTGGCAGTACCATCACCTCCACAAAAAACAAGTATTTCAATACTTTTCTCAATCATTTGATTTGAAATTCTTTTTGTATCTTCTGCCGTGGTTTTTTTACTAATTTCTCCAATGACTTCATAGGTAAAACCTTTCTTTTTAACATAATCTTCTCCCATTTTTCCAGGTGCAACAAATAAAAAGAGATCTTCTTTATTTTTTAAATTCGATAAAAATTGACTTACTCTTTTAGGTGCTACTGGTTTGGCACCCAATTTTAAAGCTTTTTTATATATATCTCCATCTGTCCCTTTTAACCCTACACTACCACCCATTCCAGCAATTGGATTTACAATAAGTCCTATTTTTTTCATATTAATATTATTTATCTAAATATTGGTTTCATATTTATGGTTCTACAAGGATTTTAATATCAGTTGTTTCAAGATTTATTGCGCATTCAAATCCTTCTTCAACGATATCATCTAAAGAAATTATTTTAGTTACGATTGGTTCAGGATCAATCATTTTTTTAACAATTAGGTCTATTGCATTCTTGAAATTTTCTTTTGTATAGCTCCAAACAGCTTGGATTCGAATTTGATTCATAACATATTTAAGTAAGTTAATTTCGATTGGCTCAACTTTTAGTTACTGGTACTTCAAGAACAATCTCAGTTTTCTTTTTAACTTTTCGTTTCCAGCTATCTGGATTATAGGCTTCACGAGCAAGGTAATCCATAACAGTATTTACTTTAGGATTAATCCTTACATCAATTACAGCAGGTAGGTTTGAATCAAAAACCCGCTGTAATGCTGGGCGTATTTCATTAGAATCTGAAACTAATTCTCCATAACAATTAAAAGCTTCAGCATATTTATCATATCTAGTTTCATCGCTTAAGGATGAGCAATAGTTATAGATCAAATCATTATCTCCACAAAGAGTAAATATCACATTAACTCCTTGATTATCTAATGCCCTAACTATTAATTGAGCTCCATTAACTTTTACCATTTATTTAACCTCCAAATTATATTCATTTAATAATGAAATCATGATACTAACTTTGATATTCCTTCTAATAAATTATACCTTTGTTAAGTTTAAAAATAAAAAAAAAATTGATTTAGGTTTAAAGAAATTAGAGATAAAGTTTTTTTATGTTTATAAGTTGAACCAACCAAATAATATGTAAAGTGGACCAAATATTGCACAATAAATATTTAGTACTATTTCTAATATCGTATCGAAATCTCTTTTTTTGTAAGTTCCTTGTTGTAAATTATAACAAAAATCCATCAGAAATAGAAATATTATCGCACTACCTAATACGACAGAAAAAAAGAATCCCAATTTTTGTTCAGTAAGAATCCCATAAATGGATAAAATTGAGCAAGGTAGAGCAAAACCTAAATCTGCTATAACAAAAGACTTTTCAAATACACGATATACTTCTGTTCTTTCTGGATTCTTATTTTCTACCAGGAAAAAATAAATCCAAAATGCAACAAGACCAACTATAAAAATAATTTGAAAAATTACTATGATTATATTTATCATGTTCAACTCAATTTTTAGTTTTTTATTTTTAATTCTTTAGATCAATGAATATTTATTTATTCTAATTGCCTAATAAATCTTTAATTTTTTACAATCTTATTTTTTTACTTTCTAATATTAAAAGAATAAAATATTAGCAAAATTATTAAATGTCTGATTTAAAGAAATATGCAGGAACACCTACCTCAACAATTCCTCCATCTACAATAAAATTATGTCCAGTAATAAAATTAGAGGCTGATGATGCAAGGAATACTGAAACATTTACAACGTCCTCTACAGTTCCATATCTGTTTAATGGAGTTTTTACATGTCCTTCATCCATTGTCATTTTCATTACATCTAATCTGTTTCTATATGCTCCTGTCAAATGATATCCAGGTGAAATAGCATTAACAGTTATTTTTGGGGCTAGGCTTTGAGCAAGTAATTGCATCATTGCGATTACACCCGCTTTACATATAGAATATACTGGAGTACCGCCATCTACCTTTACACCTGCTATTGAAGCTGTGTGAATAACTTTTCCTGCTAATGGTTCTAATTTTTGTTTTTTCATTCTTTTACATATTTCTTTTGCTACTAACCATTGTCCCTTTAGATTAAGGGCTATTGTTTTGTCAAAAATATTTTCTTTAACTCTAGTTAAATCAAAAAAACCAAATCCTCCACCAGTATTATTGTTCAAAACATACACATTATCCAATTCAGAAAATGCTTGTTTTGCCATTGCTCCTACTTGATCTGATTTTGTTACATCACATACAATAGGTATTACTTTTTGACCAGTCTCTTCTCTTACTTTTTTACAAGTTTCTTCTAATAATTCTTCATTAATATCAACTAACACTAAATTCGCCCCTCTTTGTGCATATGCAAAAGCAAAACCTCTTCCAAAACCAGAAGCTCCACCAGTTATAAGAGCTCCTTTCCCTTCTAAAAATTTATTAACCATAAAATTTCCCTCCCTTCATTTACTATTTTATACATTTACATCTAATTTGTGAGCGTGAACACCCACCTCTGCTATCCCTCCATCAATAGTGAAACAATGACCAGTAATAAAGTCACTTTTATTTGAAGCGAGAAATAATACAACATCAACAACATCTTCAATAGTTCCTATTCTGTTTAAAGGAGTTTTCTCATTTGAATCACTGATAACCTGTAACACAATATCTTCTCTATTCCCATAAAATCCTGTAGTATGATAACCTGGTGCTATTGCATTTGAAGTTATATAGGGAGCTAATGTTTTTGCTATAATTTTATTAAGAGCTATTATACCAGTTTTACTTATACTATATATCGGTACAAATGGACTAAGACATAGCCCATAATGGGAAGAATTATGAATAACTTTCCCTCTCAATGGTTCAAATTTTTGCCTATTCATTTTTCGACATATAAATTTATCTACTAACCATTGACCCTTAAGATTAATATTCATGGTTTTGTCCCATGCTTGTTCTCCAACGTGTAAAATATCAACTCCATATCCAGTCGCTACTCCGGCATTATTGAATAAAACATATATATTATCAAGTTCTTTAAATGCTTGTTCTCCCATTTTCTTTACACATTTAGAATCTGAAACATCACATATAATAGGTATCACTTTTTGTCCAGTTTTTTGTGCAATTTTCTTACATGTTTCTTCTAATAGTTCTTCATTGATATCAACTAGGACTAAATCTGCACCCCTTTCTGCAAATGCAAATCCTACATCTCTTCCAAAACCAGAAGCTCCACCAGTAATTAGAGCTCCTTTACCCTCAAGAAATTTCTCAACCATTATTGATGCACTTTTACTTTTATATACGTATTAATTTGATAGCAAGATATTTATAATTTTAAACTGAAAAAGAAAAAGAGAAAAAAAAATTTTTATTATTATTGTACTTCTTATTCTAAAGATTTATTCCTTTTATCAATATTTGCTAGAAAACATAAAATCAATATCCCAGTAATGAATACTATCAAACCATGAAAATAACTTAAAACCAAAAATTTAATTATTTAATTGGTATTAAAAAATATTATAGAAAATAAAGTGAATCAAATATGGTCCAAAGAGTTATACCTTATTTAATTAATATGGGCGAAGTAATCCCCGCTCGCTCCCAAGCTACACTATTAAATGAATTAGCATTAGCTTTAAATGAATGCATTGGAATATATAGTAAAAACCTTAAAAAAATGGGAAAAATATCAAAAATTGCAACCTGTTTTTGGCCAGTTCGTTTAATTCCTTTAAACGAAACTAGAGCGTGTGTATGTAGTTATTTACTCAACAAACAGGAAAAATTAAGCGTAGGGCAATTCTCTCAGACGCCTCCAAGACCTGATAATGTTATTAAGGGAGCAGATCCAGACTCATTTTTAAGTTCCTTACAATCTTATAATAATACTTATTTAAGAAGAAGTAAGAATTTTAAAAGAGGTATTGTAATTCAAGAAGCGTTATTTTCTTCTTCTGAAGTTGGATATTTCCAGAATTTTTTCCTAAATCAATATAATTTAAGTTCTTTTAATAATCCGTATTTCTTACTGGAAGGAGGTCCTATTGCTAAAAGTGTGAATCAAGCAAAAATTGCTCAAGAAATTCATGAATTTATTTCACAAAAAGACGTGAGAATGCTAGATACTTATGGAGATATAATTATAAAGTTATGTGATAGATGGATTCAAAGGGGAGGTCAAGAAGTAGATAAAATCAGAGTAACTAAAGTGGATACAAGTGAAGAAGAGAAGCAATTAGCGATACTTAATAAAGAATTACAAGAAGAAAAAGAGAGAAAAATTGAAACATCAACAGAAGAGTTGGTAAAAACAGGTAAATATAAAATTAACGATAAAACTGGAGAGATTCAAAATAATCTAAATAAAATTAAAAATAGTAATGATCAACTAAAAAGTGCCATTGATAAAAAAGATTTATTCCTAGTTGAGGAACGTATAAAAGATTTAGATCTAAAATATCGCGATTTAGGAAATTCTCTCTCTAGATATAAGAGTGAAATTGCACAATTAAGAAAAAATGTACAACGTGAGATCTCTGATCTTGAGAAAACACATCAACTGAAAATTCGGGAATTGGAACGTAAAATATCTGAAGTTCAAAAACAGATTGATGCAAAACATAGTGGTCTAAGTAAAGATCTAACTTCTGCTGAAGATGTTGTTGCACAAATAAAGCAAGTAAAGCAATCATGTTTAGATAATCTTGAAACAATAAAGGATACAGAGATGACAGATGTTCAAAACTTTTTTAATAATTATACAATTGAAGTTAAAACTGAAAATGTTGTAGTTGGTATTCCAATTTTTATCTTCTACTTTGTAGATCCTAATACAAATAGAACAACAGAAAGAGCTCCTGTATTACCAATTCTGATCGACAACGGCAAAATTGTAAGAACAAAGGTTAAAGCGAGTTTTAGGCAAAAATTAAGAGATTTAATGAATAAAGACAATGCAATGATTGAACTTGTCGAAACTCAAGGTGATAAAAATAACTTAATGGAGATGAAAAATTTAGATACACGACTTGAAGATGCTGTAAATGACTTAAGAATCAGGAAGATCTTGAATAAGAAAGATGCTGAAACTGCTAAAAATATGATTGCCAACTTAGTTTGGTAAAAGTTTTTATATAAATATTTAACTTTTTATTGTTATTTTACATTTCTGAATATTCCATTATTTTTCCACAACATTCAGGAATAGGTTGATAACCACAATCTTCTGAGCAACAGCATAGTAGATAGCCCTTTTTAACAATCATAGATTTATCACAACATTTAGGTACATCCATTTCTGATCCACATATATTACACTTTAGTTTTGACAATTTTATCATCCTCTTTTCACATCTATTTCATTGAAATTAAAAAAAAAAGAAAATAAAAATAGGTCTTTTATACTAAATAAGATCTTAAAAATTTGTGATTTAATTAATAAATAAAATCTAAAATTGCATTTTCAATTAATTAATAGTTACTATATAAGCCATTTTTCTTTAAAATGATAAAATTATAAAGATAAACTTAAGTATTAAAATAATAAATAAGAAAAATAATACTGATTTTTAGAATTCAATATATCTATTAGGTTATATTTATAGTTGAAAAAAAAATAAAGAGATAAGGTATTATGAAGTCATTAATTAGGATTAGGATGAGTTTGAATGATGCTCATTATGGTGGAAAATTAGTTGATGGAGCTAAAATATTAGAATTATTTGGTGATGTTGCTACTGAATTATTAATTAAAAACGATGGAGATGAAGGTTTATTTCGTGCTTATGATAATATAGAATTTTTAGTTCCAGTTTATGCAGGTGATTATATTGAGGCTAAAGGTGAAATTGTAGAATGTGGTGATACTTCAAGGAAAATGATTTTTGAGGCAAGTAAAATAATAACGTTAAGACCAGAGATTAATGATACTGCCGCTGATTTTTTAGATAAACCTATAACTGTATGTAAAGCAAGTGGAACATGTGTTGTTCCGAAAGTTAAACAGAGAAAAAAATAAAGGGATATGTATGGAAAAACTAATTATAACTGCTGCGATATGTGGAGCAGAAGTCACTAAAGAAAGTAATCCAAATATACCATATACAGTTGAAGAAATAGGAAAAGAAGCAGAATCTGCTTATAAAGCTGGTGCTAGTATTATCCATTTACATGTTCGAGAAGATGATGGAACTCCTACTCAAAGTAAGGAAAGATTTAGAGTATGTTTCGAAGAAATAAAAAAAAAATGCTCAAATGTCATTATCCAACCTTCAACAGGGGGAGCTGTTGGAATGAGTAATGAAGAACGACTACAACCAATATTCTTAGAACCACCCCCAGAGATGGCAACTTTGGATTGTGGAACAATGAATTTTGGTGGTGATGAAATTTTTGTAAATACTGAAACTGCAATAATTTATTTTGCTAAGGAGATAAATAATCGTGGTATAAAATATGAACTGGAATGTTTTGATAAAGGAATGGTTGATACGGCTTTGAGATTACATGAGAAAGGGTACATAAAAGATCCCATGCACTTTAATTTTGTATTAGGCGTAGTCGGAGGGATAAATGCTACTCCTCGAGATTTAATTTTTCTTGTAAATAGTATCCCGAAGAATTGTACTTATTCTGTCTGTGCTATAGGTAGACATGAGTTTCCTATGGTTACTTTATCAATAATGATGGGAGGTCATGCTAGAGTAGGTTTTGAAGATAATATTTACCTTTCTAAAGGAGTATTGGCTAAATCTAATGGAGAATTAGTTAATAAAGTTGTAAGATTAGCAAATGAGTTAGGGAGAGAAATAGCAAATCCAGATGAGGCAAGGAAAATTTTAGGTTTAAAGTAGAATACTTTATTCATAACAATAAAATAGTATGTTAATCTTAATTAATTAAAAATAAAGGATGATTTAATCAATGAAAGTTTTAATAGCATATTATAGTGAAACAGGTAATACTGAAAAAATTGCCAAAGCAATACACGAAGTTGCCTCTCAAAATCATGAATCATATCTAAAAAGGGTAAATAAGGTCAAAGTAGAAGATTTATTTAATTCAGATTTAGTCTTTTTAGGTTCTGCTTGTCATGATTCTAACTTAGCTAAACCAATTTTAAGAATTCTTAAAAAAATCCCTATATCTCCTAATTTCAAACTAGCAGGTTTTTATACTCACTCAACTTATCCACCAGAAAAAAATAAAAGCCTATTCGAGAAATGGGCAGGAGAGTGTAGTAAAACATTTGAAAAGCTTGAAAGAGAAAAAGAGATCAATTTTAAAGGCTGTTTTAGGTGTCAAGGAGCACCATCACCTCCTATTGAAATGTTTATCCATAAAACAATAATAACGGATGAAGAAGAGTGGGTAGAATATTTAGAAGAGGTTAAAAAACATCCAAATAAGCTAGATCTAGAGAATGCTAAAAAATTCGCTCAAGATATTCTTAATTAATACTAATTTCTATTTTTCTCTCTCTTCTTGTAATTAATCACTTTTTATTCTTCCTTTTCCCATAATAATCTCTAGTATCTATCAAAATTAGAAAAAATTATAATTATATTCAATGTTTATTTTGATTAGAGACAATTAACATGTATTTGGATATTGGACCATGAAAAAAGGAAACAAGTATGGAGCTCATAGAGTCATTGAACCAAAAGGAGCTCTACCACAACCAGCCATAAAAATTTCAAATAATATGGACATTTATGATAATGAGATTTTAATCGATATTGAATTTTTAAACATAGATTCAGCCAGTTTTAACCAACTAAAGGAAGAAGCCAATGGAGATATTGAAAAAATTAAAAAAAAAATAATGGGAATTGTAAATGAAAGAGGTAAAATGCAAAACCCAGTAACTGGCTCTGGGGGAATGCTCATAGGGAATATAGAAAAAATTGGTGATTCTTTAAAAGGTAAAGTTGATTTAAAAGTTGGCGATAAGGTTGCAACATTAGTTTCCCTTTCCCTGACACCTCTCAGAATAGATAAAATTTTCAATATCTTCCCAGAAATTGATCGCGTTGAAATTAAGGGGAAAGCAATTCTTTTTGAAAGTGGAATATATGCTAAGCTCCCTGAGGATATGGAAGATACTCTAGCATTAGCAGTATTAGACGTTGCAGGTGCTCCAGCTCAGGTTAAAAAACTCGTTAAATCAGGAAATACTGTTTTAATCTTAGGAGCAACTGGCAAATCTGGACTAATGTGCTCATATATATCTAAAAAAATGGTAGGAGAAACAGGAAAAGTAATCGGTCAAGCAAGGAATAAAGAACGAGCAAATTACCTTAAGGATACAAACTTCTGTCATGAAGTTATTATTGCTGATGTTCTTAAACCCGTAAATGTACTGGAAGAAACGTTAAAAGTTAATGGTGGTAAAGAAGTAGATATCTCTATTAATTGTTTGAGTATACCAAATACAGAAATGTCAAGCATATTGCCTGTAAGAGATGGTGGGATTGTATATTTCTTTTCTATGGCTACTAGTTTTACAAAAGCAGCACTAGGAGCTGAAGGAGTAGGGAAAGATGTATCAATGATTATAGGTAATGGTTACACAAAAAATCATGACCAAATTGCATTGGATATACTGCGAGAATCAAGCGTTTTAAGGAAATTATTTGAAGAAAAATATGTCAAATAAATTGTTAAAGAAGTAGGAAAAATGAGTTAAAATTGATGGAACCTTATAAAGGACTCAATGATTCAGACTATTTCGGGGAATATTTTGTTATTTTAGCTCAATTACATGCTGGAGCTACTGTACTCGATATTTATTTTGGCAAAGGTGCTTCACTCTTTCCCGCTATAACGCAAGTGGGTTCGAATGGGCATGTCACTGGAGTTGCATCTTGTATTCGGAACAAAATAAATAAATCTACTCTAATACTATTTTCTAACGGATTTTTCATCAAATAACTTTCTTAAATTATATTATCAGGATGAATAAAGAAAATCTTCAAAAAACAAAAAATATTTGAAGAAAAACACGTTTAATAAATTGTTAACTCAAAGAAAAATAATTGAGATGATTATGAAAGTCAATAGGCGAAAAGAACTATTTGGACACATTAGTGATGAAGAATGGAATGATTGGAAATGGCAAGTTAAAAACAGGATAACAACTTTAGAAGAACTCAAAAAATATATCAAATTAACTAAAGAAGAAGATGATCCTAGAATCTTACAAGAGTATAGGATGGCGATTACACCCTATTACTTATCATTAATTGATCCTGATGATCCTTATGATCCAATAAGAAAACAAGCGATTCCAACAAATCTTGAATTAGAAAGATATACTGGTGACCTAGAAGACCCCCTGAGTGAAGATGTTGATTCTCCTGTCGAAGGATTGACCCATCGTTATCCGGATAGAGTATTGTTTTTAGTTACTGAAAATTGCTCAATGTATTGTCGACATTGTACTAGAAGAAGATTTGCTGGTCATCACGACATGGCACCTCCACAATCACAAATTGATGCTTGTATTGAATATATAAAAAACACCCCTTCTATAAGGGATGTTCTCTTATCTGGAGGAGATGCACTATTAATATCTGACAAAAAATTAGAAGATATTTTAAAAAAATTGAAAGAAATACCTCATGTAGAAATAATACGGATAGGTTCTAGAGCCCCGGTTACAAATCCTTATCGAATTACTCCTGAATTGTGCGAAATACTAAAAAAATATCATCCTATCTGGTTTAATACACATTTCAATCACTCAAATGAAATCACAGCAGATTCTACAAAAGCATGTGAAATGTTAGCCGATGTTGGAATACCTCTTGGTAACCAATCAGTTCTATTAAGGGGAGTAAACGATTGTATTCATATAATGAAGAAACTGGTACAAGATTTAGTAAAGATTAGAGTAAGACCATATTACATATACCAATGCGATCTTTCTATTGGACTCGGACATTTCAGAACCAGTGTTGCTCAGGGTATTGAAATAATTGAAGGTTTGAGAGGACATACTTCAGGATTATGCGTTCCAACCTTTGTTGTTGATGCCCCTGGTGGAGGTGGAAAAATTCCTGTGATGCCACATTATACAATCTCTCAAGGAAATACACGTGTTGTATTAAGAAATTTTGAGGGCGTTATAACTACATATGAAGAACCAAAAGATTATACACCAAATTGTCATTGTGAAGATTGTAAGAAACAAATTGGGGTGAGTGCTTTGTTAAGTGGTCAGAAAATGACGATTGAACCGAAGGATCTGCTTAGAAAGTCGCGGAGAAAACTGAATCATTAGCTTAAAATATTATTATATTTTAAATTTAAAACTTACATAATCAAGATTTATTTCTTTAATTATTGAGAAATTGAAATATTTTTGGCGAGAAAATGGATTTTATGGTCGAATTTTTGAAAAAACTTGAAAATATAAAAATTATCTCAATAATAGGACTCGCAAAAAATGTGAGTAAAACAACTACATTGAATTATATTATAAGAAATATTGAAGACCGATTTACATTAGGTCTTACTTCGATAGGGAGAGATGGTGAAAAATATGATGTTATTACTGAATTACCAAAACCTCAAATATTTGTAAAGAAGGGAACTTATGTAGTAACTGCCCAACAATGCTTTGAAGATAGTGAAATTAAATTTGAAATTATCAAAAAGACAGGATTGAATACTCCTTTAGGAGAAATTATGATTTTAAAGGCTTTGAGTGAAGGATATGTTGTATTGGCTGGTCCTTCGATAAATAAACATTTATTAACAATCTGTTCAGATTTAAGAAACTTAGGATGTGATCATATTTTGGTGGATGGTGCGTTTGATAGAAGAGCATATGCTACACCTTTAATTTCGGACGCTACCATCCTCTCAACGGGTGCCTCTGTGTCAAGAAACATGAAGAATGTGATTGACTTAACAATTCACACTATTAAGTTATTAAATTTAGAACAAGAGGAAAACTTAGAAATAATAAACCTCTCAACGGGTATTCTCAAAAAATCAAAAGTGAGCATTATTGATAAAACCTATTCAGTAAATTCTTTAAAAGTCGCTACAGCATTGGATGCTGCTCAAGAAATTATTGAAAATCTAGATGATAATTCTCAATATGTTGTAATAAACGGGGCTGTCACAGACAAACTATTGGAAGATCTTATGAAATCCACACAAAAATATAAGGGAATTACCTTTATAGTGGAAGATGGTACAAAATTATTTTTAAGTGAAAAAACAACAAAAAAATTTCTCAAAAAAGGAGGAATTTTAAAAGTTTTAAACCCAATAAATATAATTGCGATAACAATAAACCCAACTTCTCCTTATGGATATGAATTTGATAAAGATAATTTTTTAAAATCAATCCAAGAAGAATTAAAAATTCCAGTTTATAATCTTGGAGTTAATGATTAAATTTAGAATAGTCTTAGAATCCTTATTGAAAAAAAGTGAGATTAGTGAAAGAAATAGAAAAAACTCAAAGAAGTAAGTTAAATTTAGATTTTTCGATTGTAGAAAAAGCAAGAAAAGCAGCAAAGGATATTGCGTTAGATACACAGAAATTTATAGATCAACATACTACTACCACAATTGAAAGAACAGTCTGTAGGTTATTTGGTATTGATGGTGTAGATGAGTTTGATGTGCCACTACCAAACATCCTAGTTGACAAAATAGAAAAAGAAAATGGTTTGGGAATTGGAGCTGCAATCTATATAGGAAACGCTGTATTACATACAAATCTTTCACCTCAAGAAATTGCTGAAAAAGTAGCAAAAGATGAATTAGATTTAACCAAGCTTCCTTTAAAAGACATTTCTGAAATAAAAGCAACGATAAATATAATTGCTCAAGAAAAACTGGCACTTATCACTGAAAAAAAGAAAAAAAGAAATGAATTGCTCAAAAAATATGGTGTTAAAGAAGGTCCTCTCATTTATGTTATTGTAGCAACAGGTAATATCTATGAAGATATTATTCAGGCTCAAGCTGCAGCTAGACAAGGAGCCGATGTAATCGCGGTAATAAGGTCTACTGTTCAAAGCTTACTTGATTATGTACCTTATGGTGCTACTACTGAGGGATTCGGAGGGACATATGCTACCCAAGAGAATTTTCGATTAATGAGAAAGGCATTAGATAAGGTTGGTGAGGAATTAAAACGGTACATTCTACTGACAAATTATTGTTCGGGGTTATGTATGCCTGAGATTGCTGCAATGGGCGCATTTGAAAGGCTTGATATGATGCTTAACGATGCTCTTTATGGAATTCTTTTTCGAGATATAAATATGAAAAGAACGATTGTCGATCAATATTTTTCTCGAATGATAAATGCATATGCGGGAGTAATAATCAATACTGGTGAAGATAATTATTTAACAACAGCAGATGCATTTGAAGCTGCTCATACTGTTCTTGCTTCTCAATTTATCAATGAACAATTTGCATCTTTTGCTGGTTTAAAAGAGGAACAAATGGGATTAGGTCATGCTTTTGAAATGAATCCTGATTTAGAAAATGGGTTTTTATATGAGCTAGCACAAGCTCAGATGGCTCGAGAAATTTTTCCTAATGCTCCCCTTAAGTATATGCCCCCCACTAAATATATGACAGGAAATATATTTAAAGGTCATGTTCAGGATGCTTTATTCAATATCATTACAATAATGACAAATCAAAAAATCCATCTCCTTGGTATGTTAACCGAAGCGATTCATACTCCTTTTATGTCAGACAGAGCACTTTCAATAGAAAATACACGTTACATTTTTAATAATTTGAAGTCTATTAGTGAAGAAATTATATTTAAACAAGGGGGGATAATAGAAAAAAGAGCTAATGACGTATTACATAAAGCATATAAATTATTGAAAGAAATTGAAAAAGAAGGGTTATTTAGAACCATCGAAAAAGGCATTTTTGCTGGAATTAAAAGACCAATTAATAGTGGTAAAGGATTGGAAGGGGTAATTGAGAAAGAGAAAGACTATTATAATCCATTTATAGAAATTATAAGTAAAGAATTAAGTATAGGAGGGAGTTAATATGAGAGGAGGATTGTATTCAACAGAAAAGAAAGATTTAGATAAAGCTCTTGATTTGAAAAGGATTCTACCTTATGGAGATGCAATGAATGATGGTAAGGTCCAAATTAGTTTTACTCTTCCTGTTGAGGATGGAGAGAAAGCAAGTATAGCAGCTAAACAGCTAGCTATGAAAATGGGATTAGAAGACCCCTCCATCGTATATCACATTCTATTAGATAAAGGTTTTACTTTTTTTATAGTCTATGGGAGTCTAATTCACACAATAGATTATACTAAAATTGAAGTAGAATCAGTAGACGTAGAATCTATGCCTATGGAAGAAATTAATGACTTTATAAAGCAAAATCTTAAGCGTAAAGTTGTAGTTCTTGGAGCCACAACCGGGACAGATGCACATACAGTAGGAATTGACGCTATTATGAATATGAAAGGATATGCTGGTCATTTTGGTCTCGAGAGATATGAGATGATTGAAGCTTATAATTTAGGAAGCCAAGTATCGAATGAAGAATTTGTTAAAAAAACAATAGAATTAAAAGCTGATGTTTTACTTGTTTCTCAAACAGTAACTCAAAAAAATATTCATGTAAAAAATTTAACTAATCTAGTAGAACTTTTAGAAGCTGAGGGAATAAGGGATAAAGTTATACTAATATGCGGTGGACCAAGAATAAGCAATGAACTAGCAAAAGAACTCGGATATGATGCGGGATTTGGACCTGATACTTATGCTGAATTAGTTGCTACATTTGCTATTAAAGAATTAGTTAAGAGAAATAAAATATAAGAAAAAGTATTATAAAATTAATTTTTGAAAGTTTTAAATAAAGGAAAAAAAAATTCAAAATTTAAGGTTTTACTTTACGCTTCTACTTTGGAAATAATTGATTGTAATTTGTCAAACATCTAATTAAATAGCACCTTCCTAAAATTTTTTTAAAATTATGTACTTTTATTTAGTATTTTATAAATTATTTTCGTAGAATTCCCAGGTTTTTCCCTAGATCATGAATAAAAAAACTCTAAAATTTTAATGGGAATTTTCATATAATAAAGTAGTATTATAATCATTAAAAAGAAATACGAAATAATATGCCAAGTTCAAAAGATTATATTGAAATGGATAATGAATATTGTGCTCATAATTATCATCCAATCCCCGTTGTAATATCAAGAGCAGAAGGTGTTTGGGTTTATGATCCAGAAGATAAAAAGTATTTAGACTGCTTATCCGCATATTCAAGTCAAAATACTGGTCATTGCCACCCTGAAATTATAAAAGCTTTAAAAGAACAAGCGGATAAAGTAACTTTATCGTCTAGAGCGTTTCATAACGATATGATGGGTCCATTTCTAAAGAAATTATGTGAAGTTGTTGGAACACACATAAATGATCCTAAAAATTCAGGAATAATGGCGCTCCCTATGAATACGGGTACGGAGGCAGTTTCAACTGGATTGAAAGTTGCCAGAGCATGGGGATATATTAAGAAAAAAATTCCTAAAGGAGAAGCAAAAATAATAGTATGTAGAGATAACTTTCATGGAAGAACTATAACTATTGTTGGTTTTAGTACTGATATTTCTGCTGCTCGTTATTATGGTAATTTTGGACCTTATACTCCGGGTTTTATTACAATCCCATATGGAGATGCTGAAGAATTAGAAAATACAATCCTTGAAATTGGTCCAGAAACAATAGCATCATTTTTATTTGAACCTCTCCAAGGAGAAGCTGGAGTAAAAGTTCCTCCAGAAGGATTTTTGAAAGAAGTAAGAGAAATATGTTCAAAATATAATGTATTAATGATGGTTGATGAAATTCAGACGGGTCTTGGGAGAACAGGAGAATTATTTGCTTGCGATCATGAAAATGTGAAACCAGATATAATGTTACTCGGAAAGGCTCTTGGAGGTGGAGTTTACCCTGTTTCTGCTGTAGTTACGAATCGTGATATTATTGGTCCGGATGTAATTAAACCAGGAACACATGGAAGTACTTTTGGAGGTAATCCTTTGGCATCAGCTGTTGGAATGAAATCTTTGGATGTGCATTTACGCGAGAATTTACCAGAACGAGCTAAAGAAATGGGGGATTACTTTATGAAAAGACTTAAAGAAATTGCTGAAAAAAGAACAAAAATTCCAGTTAAAGAAGTTAGAGGTAAAGGATTATTGATAGCCATCGAATTTGAAGAAAATGCTCGACATATTGTTGAAGAACTTAAGAATAATGGTATTTTAGCTAAAGATACTCATGCAACTATCATACGATTTGCTCCACCTTTGATAATAACTAAAGAAGAAATAGATTGGGCTGTGGATATTATTGAAAAAGTGCTAGTAAAACAATAAAATTCAATTTTCTATCTTTTTTTATGGATTTTAAAAATTATTATTCATCCAAATATATATTAGTTCCTGCTTCTCCTTCTAATGCTGCATTAATTTTTTCAATTGATGTTATAATTGCTTTTTCTCCTCCTGCTTCCATAAAATTTATTACCGCCTGAATTTTAGGTCCCATACTTCCAGCAGGAAATTGTCCTTCTTCTAAATATTTTTTTGCTTCAGATATAGAAAGTTTTTCAAGATCTCTTTGATTAGGAGTTCCATAATTTAGAGCAACTTTCTCAACATCAGTAGCAATAAGAAGTATATCAGCATCAATTTGTTCAGCTAATTTAGAACTAGCAAGATCTTTATCTATAACCGCTTCAACGCCATATAGTCTCTTCTTTTCTTTTATAACTGGAATGCCGCCACCCCCACACGCAATTACAATCCAGCTTCCTAATTCCATTAATTTCTTTATTTCACGCCATTGATAGATTTTTTTTGGTTTAGGAGAAGGAACAACTCGACGCCAACCTTTAGCAGTTTTAACTTGTCCCGGTTGAGTACGGACGGGATATGCAGGTCCAATTGGCTTTGTAGGATTTTTAAATGCAGGGTCCTCAGGATCAACCTTAACATATGTTAAAACTGTCAAGAAAAGTTTTTCTTCATCCAGACCTATTTTCATCAGCTCTTCATCCAAAGTACTCTCAATCATATAACCAATCTGTCCTTGGGTTTCTGCTACTAATATTTGTAAAGGTCTCTTTGAAACTGCCTCCGTTGCTTCCTGTTGAAGTAAGAGATTTCCTACTTGTGGACCATTACCATGAGTAATAATTATGTTATATTCTCTTACTAATTCTGCAATTTGGCTAATTGGAATTCTTAAATTTCGAAATTGCTCCTCTGTTGTACCTTCTTCACCAAACTTTATTAATGCATTTCCTCCTAATGCTATAATTAATGTTTTCAAAGAAAAACCTCTGGTATTTATTTAATTAACACAAATGGAAAAAATAATAATATTTAACTTAGTATTTAAAATTTTTCTCGTAAAAACAGATTAGATTATTTATATTTATTGAACTAATTATTCTATAATCGAAGTAATTTTAAAGGGAATGATGAAAAAATTTATATTTATCTTTAAGTTTGTAAATCTTTTTAGTCTTGTTATTTTGAGTTTTGCAGTTCTTTATTACTTTTTTTATTATGATCAAATATATGAATGGGAATCCTCTTTCTTAAGAATTAACAGAATGATTACTATTACTTACTTTGTTCTATTTTTTTTCATTCTCTTTTTCTTGATTAATTTTAAATTTTATAACCAAGTTTTTATCTTTATTATTATATCTGGAACTCTATTATGGATTATTCTTTATTTACTTGATTTTTTTAAGATTAACCTTAGTTTTTGGAACTTGTCCACTATAAGAACTTCTGCTGCAATACTAGGCATTTGTATCATATCTCCCGGTTTTACTTTGTATATAATGAAATATATCAAAGATCATTCTAATCAAAATGAAAAGGGAAAGATTTTTAGGAATTATCATATTCATGAAGGTTTTGTAGGCATTATTTTTGTTATCATCGCTTTTTTGTTATTGATGACTCGTTATTTGTTAATCCAATATGAAGTGATGAGGGAGGAATTAAGGATCTTCTTAGCAATAACTATGGTTTTACTATTTTTATTCTTATTTAGTGGAAGTTTTCTAATTTTTAGAGATAGAAGAGATATAATTAAGTTTAAATTTATCGAGCGAAGAGAGATTTTAAATAATAATGATACATGGACAGTTTTTAATCCAATTACTGCTGATTCTATTCAATTTTTTAAATCTCCAAAAGTGTTATGTTATCCGCTGGGAATTTTACTTAATATTTTTTCAGTAAATATGTTAATACATGGAACACTTTTTTTACCAGAAAAGATTTTCGACTTGAAAAATGAAACAGTTGTTCTTATAGGTTTTATTCTTTGTATTATTTCGAGTGGAATAATTGGAGTGGATTGGTATCGCTTGTTTGCAAAAATCTATCCAAGACTCTATCAAGAAGTTGAGCAGGTTTTGAATGGTTTACGAATTGAAATTTGAGTCTAATATATAGTGTAATATATCTTTATATTAATATTGAATAATTTCAATACCTTCAATTATTTCAAAATTCTTAACATTTTCGACCAGTACGATTTGAAATATCCTTCCATATCTCAGATTCTTCTTCTTCTGATAAATTCCATGCTCCAAAGGTTCTTTTCATGTTATCTTTTTGGCTTTTTAATAATCTTAGGAAAAGTTCAGAGAAGCTTTCATTTTCTCGTTTAATTTTCATTAATTTTTTATATACTTCCTCAGTAATACTAATATTTTTTGAGGTCATATGTATACACATATACAAACACATATTTCTTTTTTTAAATATAAAATAATATTATCACCTATTATTAGCTATATCAAAATGATAAATGTCTAAAATTTATCACTTAAAAAGAGCATAATCGCTTTCTGAATATGTAGTCTATTTTCAGCTTGGTCAAATACAATTGATTGAGGTCCATCAATAACCTCGGCAGTTTGTTCATATTCCCTCATAGCAGGTAAGCAATTCATAAAAACTGCATCAGACTTTGCAGCTTCCATGATTGATGATGTAACTTGAAATGGTAAGAATGCTTTTTTACGTTCTTCTTCTTGTTCTTGTGGTATGCCATAACTCATCCAACTATCTGTATAAATCACGTCTGCTTCTTGAGAAGCTTCCTTTGCTTCATGAATGACTCTTACATCAGCGCCAGTGTCATTAGAGATCTGTGAAACCTCATCTAAAACTAATTGTTCAGGTGAATATTTAGGTGCATTTGGACAAGCTACACCCATTCTCCAGCCAAATATTGCACACATTCGCATCAAATCATAGGTTACATTATTATGGGCATCACCAAAATATGATAATTTTAAGTTTTCAAGCCGATTTTTTTTTTCTTTAATTGTTTGAAAGTCACCAAGAATTTGGCATGGATGGGCAAAATCATCAAGCATGTTAATAACAGGAACATCAGAATATTTAGCGAGATCCCAAATGTCTTGCCGTTTAAATACTCGAGCTGCTATTAAATTAACAAATCTAGATACAACTTTAGATGTATCAGAGATATTTTCTTTTTTACCTAAGGGAGAATCTTTTATTGAATAAAAAATCGCATGTCCACCCAATTGTTGCATTCCAGTTTCAAATGAAATTCGAGTTCTCAAGGAAGGTTTTTCAAATAGCATTAAAAGAGTTTCTCCTTCTAAAGCAGAACTATATTTTTTAGGATTCTTCTTTATCTCAATTGATTTATTAATAACCTTTTCGCATTCCTTTTTTGAAAAATCTGAGACTTTTAGCAGATGACGAACCATTTTTAATTACTTCTTTTTAATTTTCAAAGATAATTACTTAACTTCTAATATCATTCTTAATATAAAATCTTTCAAGTTTTGACAACAGATATCATGAAAGAGGAGATTGAATATTCAATTGATTTGGAATATTGAATAAAACACAAAATAAGTATTTACTCTAAATTTTTTTTTATTTCAAACTAAAAAATTCTAAAAATTTAAATAATTATATTTCATAAATCTAAATTAGCAATTTATTATCAATCCAATTAAAAATAATCTATTTTAAAACCATAGTGGATAGTATGAAAAAATGTAAAATATTCCCTATAATTTTATTTAGTATATTCTTGGTTCTCCCGTTTTTTTTATCTAATGTTAAATGTGTCACTACTATAAACGATACTACATTTCCCACTAATGAAGGTGATACACATACGTGGTTAGTCACTGCTTCTCCTCTGAACCCTCAATATCTTGGGCAAAAAATTAATTTTACTACAGATGCGATATATAAAGGTCAGCATGCTAGTAAAGATGCGCTAATTGTAAACTGTACAATTACACTATATAATACTACTATAGATTTATGGACAATCGAACATATTGGTACTTATCTTGCTGCCAATGAAACTCAAAATTATCTTTGGTTTAGCTCGTACTTTTTAGTTGACTTTCGAGCATTAATCATTCCTACACCCATAAATCTACAATTGGTCGCATCAACCTTAAGTAATAGTCCTAGATATACCAACCATACCATTAATGGTAATAGACTTATGATAATTTCAGATGGTGGAATGACAAAACATGTATTTTATTATAGCACATCTGGTTTTGCAACATCGTTGGAAGGATATTTTATAGAGGCCTTGGCTGTACGATATGAATTAATAACACCCATTGATGGTGATGGAGGAGAAATCCCTTTTGGATATTTCTTTATTATACCTAGCGTTATTAGCATAGTAATTGTAGTCTTATTCGTTAAAAAACGACATTCAATTAAAATCAGAAAAAATATTTAATCAATTTTTTTTTTCTTTAATGATTTATTTCATTTTTCACCTATGTATAAATATTTATCTTTGATGTTATTCCAAGATTACACTATTCCATATTTATTATCATCCTTAAAATGGAAAGAATTTATGTGATTGCCATTTACGTAAATTTCATTTACAACAATTATTTTGTTTTCATTTAATTCAACTTCTAAGACAGTTTGAGCCAACTCATACCAAAACAAGAATCGAAGGATATAATTTAATTTATTTGGTTAGTATAATAAGTATTATTTCAATTACTCTTATTATATATCTCAAAAAGAAGAATTTATCACTTTAATTCCTCTTCCACTTCGAAATCCCTAGTTAAAGAGAGTGTCTTTAAAATCTCTTCATCTCTTGACGTTTCTTTTTCTGTCACAAGTCGACTTAGAAGTTCTCCTAAACCAGGTCCCAACATGAAACCTTGTCCACACATTCCAACTGCATTAATATATCCTTCAATCTCTTCAACTTTTCCTACGATCGGATTTCCATCTAGAGACATTGGGTACAAACCTCGCCATGTACGTCTTACTTTTATATTCCTCAAACGTGGCAGAAGTTGAATCATTCTTTTTGAAATTTGAGGCAAAAATGAACTTGTTTCTCTTCTATTTATTCCGGGAATATTAGGATTTGGTGTCAAACAAAATAAAATCTTTCCTTCTTTATTTTGATAGAAATAGTAATTTTTAGAATCTCCAAATTTAGGATCTACAAAAGGTCTAATATCTACTAACATTGTTGAGAAGAAATTTTTTACTGGTTCTGTTATTCCTGCCTCATGAGATTCAGGTTCTAATGGAATATTTATTCTAACTTTTTTACCGAGATCTTTTGCGTGAGCTCCTGCGGCATTAATTACATAATTAGTTTTATATCTTCCTTTAGTTGTTTTGATTTCTAATACTTTATTATTTTTTCTGGTTAAAATATCTGTAACTGTTTCATTAAAATGATATTCTGCTCCATTATTCTTCGAATGACGATAAATGGCATGTAAAGCCAAAAGTGGTGAAGCATTTCCATCTTCAGGACTATAGGTTCCTCCCAATAATCCATTATCATTAATACCCGGAATGATTTCTTTTATTTTTTCAGCATCAACATAATTAATATTCAATCCATAACTTTTTTGGAGCTTAACCGTATCTTTTAATAGTTTCTCGTGTTCATCATTAAACGCAACAAAAGTGTAACCACCTTGATGCCACCAAATATCATCTCCATATTTATCTTCCCATGTAGAGAAAATATCAATGGATCTCTGGCATAACCATATCTTTCCTTTATGTGAATGAGTGGCTCGTATACCTCCAATTGCATGTTTATTGTCTGCTTGAGCAACTGAAGGTAAAGAATCAATAACGAGAGTTCTAAGTCCATCATTCGCTGTAGCTAAAGCAGTAGGAACCCCAACACTTCCAGCACCAATAATGATAACATCATATTCTACCATAGTAAATCCCCTTATTCTTTATCCTTTACTTTAGCAAAAATTCCCATTGGAACTTCAATAAATAATGGTCGTTTTGTACCAGATGTAATACTCTCTATTGATATACCTTCTTCACGAAAAATTTGCTCAATGAGTGGAGTACATGTTTTTCCACCACAAGCACCCATTCCAACTTCAGTTAAGGCTTTTAATTCATTAAAATCTCTTACTCCAGCACGAATCCATTTCCGTATTTCTCCAACTGATACACGCTCACATCTACAAACTATAGTATCATCTTCAGTAAAAGAGGTTTGGTATACCTCAATGGGCTCATTATAAACACTTTTTAGCAACTTAATCGCTACAGCTTGTTTTGCTATTTCTGATGGCAATTTAACAGTAATTAATTGAGTTTTAGGAAATTCAGGTAATATTCTTGATCTGTATACTTCAAATTCTCCTAATTCTTTTTCATTACTAACAACAGTGACTTTTTTACCCTTTTCTAATTTTTCATGAGTAAGTTCAAGTGGAAAAGTAACAAAAGGGTTGTCTTTATCTTTTCTATAATCAATCAAAATAACTGCTAATCCAGGACAAACAGCTACACATTTTCCACAACCCAAACATTCTTCTTCGCCTTTAAAAAAGGGTAGTTGTGTAATTAAGTCATCAATAGTTTCTATCTGTTCCTGCGGACAAACTGATGTACATGGATTACATGGTATTTCTTGATTACAATAAAATACTGGATAGATTCCTTCTTCTTTAAAGGACATCTCTATTTTTATTGGATTTGGTGGTTTTGCTTTCATTAGTTCGGCAAAATTTTGAAGCTCATCAATATCTTCTCTAACTTCAATTCCAATTTCTTCTAATATCTTTAGAGCTTCAATTCTACCAGTAAAAATTGCAGCAGAAGCTTCAGCAATTTCTTGAGCATCACCAGCTACCCAAACTTTAAATCCAAATTCTTTTGCCTTATGGTAAAATTCATCTACAGGATTTAAACCAACAGCAATTAGAATAGTATCGCATTCATAAGTTTTCTCAGTACTTGGAATGATATTAAAATTTTCATCAATTTTTCCTATTGTTATGGATTTTACATTAATTTCTCCATTCGCAGATATAATTGTGTGGCTGGTATAAATAGGAACCCCTAATCTTCGAAGTTTATCATCATGTACTTTATATCCACCACATTGAGGTAAAGCTTCAATCAAACCAATAACTTCCAATTCTGCTTGGATTGCATGATAACCTGCAATTAAACCTACATTTCCTCCCCCCACAATAAAAATATTTTCTGCTGCTTTAATTAAATCACGATTTACTAAAGTTTGAAAAGCTCCTGCTCCATATACTCCTGGAAGCGTATTCCCCGGGAAAACTAACATTTTTTCTCTTGCGCCTGTAGCAACGAGAATATAATTAGGTTTAATTAAAACATAACTATTATTATCCTTTAAAATTCCAACTAATCCATCACTAAAAACAGCTAAACAAACACTATTAAGCCAAACATCAACTGTAGGTAATTTCTGGACTATGTTGCCAAGCGTTTTTGCAATATCGATTCCACGAGTGCCGGCATATACATCTTCTTGTGACCCAAAAAATTTATGTGTTTGAAGTACTAATTTACCTCCAAGATTGCTTTTATCATCTACTAAGATAACATTTATATTATTTTCTCCTAAGATTTTAGTTGCAGAAAGTCCAGCGGGTCCAGCTCCAATAACTAATACTTCCGTATCTAGTATATCCGAATCCCCTACATTCACAGGATTATCGATAGCTGGTAATTCTGGTAATCCATTACAACTTTCTATAATCATACCACTTTCAAGGGGTGTCATACAAGCTTTTACAGGAATACTATTAACTATTACATTACATTGTGAACACTGCCCATTGGCACAAAACATTCCTTGAGGGCTGTCATCTTTAACATGATGACCGAAAGTTTTAATTTTATTAAGGAAAAGAGCTGAAGATATAACCATCCCTTCATACCCGATTAATTCTTTACCGTCAAAAGTAAAAGTTATCTTCTTTCTTTCTGGTATCTCTAAAATTGGATGTTCTTTTATATTTTCCATTTAGATTCCTTATTTTTTTTTTAAAAGTAATATTAATTATTGGTGAGGAGAAATTACAGAAATAACATCATCATAATCAATTCCTAGCTCTTTAACTAGTTCTATAGTAGGGCAACCTTTTTGGTTCCAACCACGCTCTTTATATACGGCATCTTGAAGTTTGGAGTATTGTTCTTCTCGATGCTTTCGAAGTATTTTTATTTTTTCCTCAATAAACATTCCTTCAATGTTAAATCCTAAATCTTTAAGCTGATTATCGTATCTATTAGCACGACTTTCATATTCTAAAGCAGTCACTGGACCCATTGCTCTGTATGGCAAATTTGAATCACCTTCCCGCAGCCCTTGTCCTAAGCGAATATTAAAAATTCTCTGAAAATTGTAAACTCTTTCAGACATATTAATAAGATCATCTGGAGTGGATTGTCTTCCTGTAACTGCTGAGAAATACTTAGCATACCATTCAACATGGTCAGGAACTTTTGCTCTAACTAATTCTCCTGTGTTTGTATCTTTTATTGGGTAATTAGCTTGAGACTCTGGCTGGATATCGTTCCAGGGGAGCTTACAAAGCCCATTAAGACCAAACCAAGTACGCCATAAAGGAAACCATCGAAGAGCCCTTGCTTTATCCTCAAAACTGGGAATAGAATTACGAATCACGTCTTCAAAGATTAACCACGCTTCATCGTGTTGAGGGCCTTTATTTGTTAATCCATATCCTCCTTGTTGTGCTAGTGATTCTTTTGTTACATATTCAGAAAATTCTAAACCCTTATGTTCCATACCAATATCATGCAAAAATTGGGGATCTGCGCCATATTTCTCAGCAAAAATTTTTTTCATTTCTCTAATTCCTTGACCTACTATAACTCCAAACCCTTCTCCTTTAGCCATTTGATGTATTAATTCTATAGCTGCTTTTGCATTCGCAAAATTTAGTTCAAGACCATCAGTTATTTCTTTATTTAATATGCCTTCTTCATAACATTCCATAACAAATGCAATACCTGTACCAACAGATATAGTGTCTAAACCATATGTATCACAATAAAAATTGGTTTCCAAAACCCATTTTGGATCCCAAACACCCCAATTAGAGCCACAACCAGCGATAGTTTCATATTCTGGTCCATCTACAATAACTTTCTTACCTTTAAAAGGACCTGTTAGGACTATATGACCTTCAGAATAGTGGGAACAGCTTACTGTACAACCAATCCAGCAGCCATCAGCACCTTCTTTTCCAGAATAGATACTTCTCATAACTTCACGACTATAAGGGATTTCCTTGCCACTTATTTCTTTATGCATTCCAAATCGAAAATTTTCAGTCGGTAAAAGATCAGTCACATTCATTATATCTGGAAGATGACCTGTCCCAACTCTCCGCATTTCATTTTGTTTAGGGTCAAGTTTAATAATTTCTTGGCTATGAGTTTTTCCTAATTCTCTAGCTGCTTCCAAATTTGCGGGATTATTTGATTTAACTGTTACTTTTGGAGAAAGACATACCAAGGCTTTGAGGTTCTTTTTTTTAAATACAGTTCCAATTCCACCTCTTCCTGCTTGTTTAACTGAAGCCCAATTACGCCCACGAACAAACCATGAGAAATTGAGTATTCCCCATTTAGTATTTTTTGCAGCAGGACCAGAACTAACTACTGAAACACGTTGTTTTTCATTTTCATCTGGCGCATATTCTTGTGTTAATTGTTGAGTAAGTTCATGTGAATATTCAGAAAGTCCTTCAGAATCTTCTATCTCTTTTATTTGAATCAAACCTTCTATACCATCAATATAAATTATTACTTCTCTTTTAGCTTTTCCTTGAATTTCAAGAGCATCAAATCCAGAAAATTTAAGATAAGGGCCAAAATACCCTCCAACATTTGAATCTACAATAATTCCAGTTAAAGGTGAGATAGAAGTAACAATACATTTACCGGATCCGGGATAAAAAATACTCCCCCCTAACGGACCTGAAGATATACAAATTTCATTTTCAAGATCATCCCATTTTACTATTTTATCTTTAGGAAGAGAATTCCACATTAACCATAAATCAAAACCTTTTCCCCCAATGAATTTCTTTTTCATTTCATCAGTAACAGGTTTTATAGTAATCTCACTTTTAGAAAGATTAATATATAAAGTTCGATTTGCATAACCCTTCTGAACTTCGTGGATTTCATATTTCTTTTCTGCTAAAATCATAGAATTTCACTCCATTAAGTTCTGATTATTAAATTAAAAACATCATTTCAAACTATGGATGATTTAATGAGACTTTAGAATTAAATATTATTTAAATGGATTTAAAATAGAAATTTAAAAAAAAATTTAAAATGTTCTTAAGTTGCTTTAATCTAAATAGAGTTGTTATAAATCTTTTTAGCTAACTCGTTAGCCCATTTACGAATCTCATCCCAATTTCTTGAATCGTAAAC
>JAHLWP010000068.1 GCA_019057865.1 Promethearchaeota archaeon | reverse complement strand
TTGGATTGCGAGGGTCAGAAACATCAATAATTTGTAACCCTTCTTCAGTTCCCCCAACATAAGCTATATCATCGATTACAACAACGTCCCAGGCAAATAATGTCTTAAATTCCCCAATCTTTTGCGGATTTAAATATTTATTTGCCAATACTATATTTCCATATAAAAAAACCATAAAAAAGAACATAATAATAAGCAGAAGATTCTTATAGGGGGATTTTGTAGGATTCATTTTTTACCACATATCTTAAAAGGTTTTAATTGAATTATTGGAACTTTTAAGTTATGATAATAAAATGTGCTTATAAAGGATTAAGGTGCACTTTTCGAACATGTTAAAAAATTATTTAAAAGAAAGGTTTAATTCTTCTTCTTTATCTCAAAATTCACATCTTCGAATTTATTATGGATTGTACGGTAAATTTTGAATTTTCCATCATCTATAGCGTGTTCTATTATGTTATTTATCTCATCTTCGTTAATTAGACTCTTGGAGATTAAATTTTCAATTTTAGAATAGATTAATTCTTTTATTTTGTATTTAAATCGATTTTTTTTCTTTTCATTTATAAGTCCTGAAAGTTCCACATGTTCTTTATGATCCCATATATTTTGAATGAGATCATCAATACCTTCTCCATTAATCGCATTTGTCATTGATACAGGAGGCCTCCACCCAGATTGAAAAACTGTATCATCAAGCATCATTTCAATTTGAACAGCGATACCTTCTCCACCTAAATCTTTTTTGTTAATATCGTAAATATCACCTATCTCAATAATCCCTGCTTTCTGCATTTGGATTGCATCCCCATATCCCGGTACAAGGACAACAACAATGGTATAGGCTAAATTAAAAACGTCAAATTCAGCTTGTCCAACACCTACAGTTTCAATAATGATTATATCCATACCAAAAGCTTCGTATAGTAGACTAATGTCAAAAACTGCTCTTGAAATACCCCCTTTATACCCTCTTGAAGCGAGACTACGTAAAAATACGCTCTGATGTAATGATATATTTGTCATGCGTACTCTATCTCCTAAAAAAGCACCTCCGCTAAAAGGAGAGCTTGGATCAACACAAATAATACCAACAGACTTTGCATCTTCTAAAAGTCTTTTAGTAATTTCACTCGTTAATGTGCTTTTCCCAACACCAGGCGATCCCGTAATTCCAATAATGTATGAATCTTGTTTTATATCTTCAAACTGTTTAAAAATTTCATGAGCTCTTTCAGGCTCATTTTCAATTATGGTTATCAATTTTGCTAAAGCTATTTTGTCTTTCTTCTTAAACCTACTAATTAAAGTATCAATATCGTTTTCAAACTTCAATGAAACACATTCCCCATTAAGGAATAGCTATTAAATTATAATTTGTTAAAGAAAATATTACATGACTTTTTTATTTTTTTACATTAGTTCTAATAAATTCGACAATATCTTTCGTAAGAGTTCCAGGTCCATAAACATTCGCTACACCCATCTCTTTTAATTTGGTAAAATCCTTTGCAGGAATTACTCCTCCTAAAAGGATCATGATATTATCTAATACGCCTCGTTCTTTTAATAAATCAATAACTTGTTGCGTATATGTAAAGTGAGCTCCGGAATGTATACTTAAGCCGATAACGTCTACATCTTCTTGAATTGCTGCCTCAACAATTTGTTGAACATTTTGAAAACCTCCAAAAACAAGTTCCATACCAGCGTCTCTTATAGCTCTTGATACAACTATCCCACCACGCCAATGTCCATCAATACCTGGTTTTGACATTAACACCCTAATTTTCTTATCGCTCATGCTCTTTTCACCTCAAAGTTTATATTGCTAATGGAGGTTCCCAAATACCCCAAACTTCTCTATAAATATCACAGATTTCGCCAACAGTTGCACCTTCTTTGGTTGCTTCCATCACAACAGGCATGACATTTTCCTCTTTCTCACACACATTTCGTAATCTATCTAAAATTTTCTCTAATTTTACGTTATCTCTCCGCGCTTTAAGCTTTTCAATGCGTTGGACTTCTATATTTATTGCTTCTTTATTTGTTCTAAACACGTCTGTTACTGTATCGTAAGGAACCTCAAATTTATTAATACCAAGCATGATCTCATCACCAGATTCGATGCGCATTCTTCTTTTATGAAATGCATCCCTCATTTCTTTATATAGGAACCCTGATGAGAGAGCTTTATCAATTGTGCCCACTTTTTGAATTTTATCAATATATTTCCATACTCTTTCTTCTACTTCATCAGTTAACCATTCAATAAAATAGGAACCTGCGAGAGGATCTATGGTATTATGAATTCTAGATTCATCTGATATTACTTGTTGGGTCCTTAAGGCAACTAAAGCGGCCTCTTCAGATGGTAAGCATATTGCTTCATCGTAAGAATTAGTGTGTAATGATTGGCAACCACCTAAGTTTGCTTCTAATGCTTGGATCGCTGTTCTTACTATATTAACTTTAGGTAATTGAGCTGTTAAAGAAGAACCAGCAGTTTGCACATGGAATCGAAAACCAAGATTTTTGGGATCCTTAGCTTCATACTTATCCTTCATTAATTTATACCAAATCCTCCTTGCTGCTCTAAATTTTGCGATTTCTTCAAAGAAATCTTTATGAGCAGCTAGGTGAAAAGCAAGACGTCCTACAAAATCATCAACTTTCCATCCTCGTTCAATTAAATTATCGATGTGTGAGCATGCACTAGCGAAAACAAAGCCAAGTTCTTGAACTGCATCAATTCCTCCTTCTCGATAATTATATCCCGTGAAATTAATAGGATGCCATCTTGGTACGTTTTTCATAGGAACAGTCCATTCAATGAAATCACATGCTAAGCGCAAAATGTGATTTGGGGGACAATTTTTATAAGGAATATATCCTACGGTCATTGTCAAGATATCATTTTGGGTAGTACCAATTAATTGACTTATATCATAACCACGCATTTTTGCCATGTTAAAATACATAGCACATACAGGTGCAGATGTGAAGGGTTCTACAACTAAAGCTACACTAATTTTGTCTATTGGAATATCTTCAGTTAAGGCAAAAAGACTATCAATGCAATATAACGGCACTCCCGAAGTTCCGACTTCCGGAGCACCATCTGGATTAGTCGGGTCAATCCCATTAAAAGTTAATGCATCAACCGCAGCACTAAATCCAGTTTCACCATTTTCATATAGAAATTTCCAACGTTTATTTGTTTCTTCAGGAGTTCCGTGACCTGAAAATAATCGCATAGTCCACAGACGTCCTCGATACATAGAGGGATATACTCCTCTGGTATAAGGGGGATTCCCCGGAAAATTGATATTTCCAATATAATCTTTTTCCTTTATATCTAGGGGTGTATATAATCTCTTAATCGGGATCTCAGAGTCAGTAACAAATTTAATATCGCGCTCTTTCAAACCTTCATATTGCTTATCCCATTTTTCTTTTTCTTCTCTGATTTTTTCCAAATAATTTTTATCAAACAAGATCTAATCACATTATTTTGTCAAATTTCATTATTTAATTTAATAAAATATGATAAAAATAATTAACTAATATTTGAAAAAAAAATTAATGATAAAATCAAAAAAAGAATGAAGTGCAAGCTGATTATGTTGATAATAAATATCTTAATTTACCCCTTTCATCGCATAATATCTCTTCTAGAGAAATTGATTTTTAAATTTAAAAATTCATAAATGAAGTAAAATAAATGTTGAATTGAAATCCTTATATACAACTTATTGATTAATATAAAATGTAAATTAAATTTTAATGAAAATCCAATAATAAAAAAAAGAGATATTAGATATGGCACAAATGATAAGTACAGATTGGGTACAACACATTTGGAAAATAACTGTAGTTGGTGCAGTTTTGACACTATTTGGTTTAATTTTACCTGCATGTTATTCAGATTTCGGCCCTCTAGATGAGACTTACATGTGGTTTTTTGGTTTTTGGTCTACAACATCAGAATATGCAACTCAGTCAACTGGTTGGCCTAGTGATTTTTATGTTGATCCATATGATAGCAGGTTAATGATTGGGGGAGCTGTTGCTACAGTATTATTGTTTATCGCATTGATACTCATGGCTACAGCCTCTACAACTGGAAGGCAGGGGGGAAGTAACAAAGTAGCCGCAGGAACTAGTTTATTCGGGGGGATTTTGGCCATTATTGGCCCAGTCTTTTATTATTATTATTTAGACGCGGAAATAGCGTATTATGGCGTCAGTGTTCATTGGACGTTTTTTGATCAAAGTTTTGGATATTATTTGCCAATCATAGGAGGTATTGTGGGTATTATAGGAGGAATCGCGGCCAGCTATGCTTTTACATTAGAATCAAAAGTGACGCCAGAAAGAGTAATTGAAAAGTACCAACCACCAACTAAAACACAAGTCGATGTTCAACGCTATAGATTCTGTGCAAATTGTGGTGCAGAATTGGTTGGTCCTTTCTGCCGAGAATGTGGCACAAAAGCCTAATAAATATTTATTTCATAAATTTTAAACAATATAACTCTTTTTTTTAATTTTTCTATACTTTTGATATATAAAATCTGAATTTGCCACTCTCATCGTCAATCTGCCATCTATTAAAAAAATCGAAATCTTTCTTTGTATCCCATAGATCTTTTATTTGTTTCTTCAGGAGTATCTTAATTTACCCCTTTCATCGTATAATATCTCTCTCGAGAAATTGGTTTTTAAATTTAAAAATTCATAAATGAAGTAAAATAAATGTTGAATTGAAATCCTTATATACAACTTATTGATTAATATAAAATATAAATTAAATTTTAATGAAAATCCAATAATAAAAAAAAGAGGTTTTAATTATAACAGAAATAAAAAGTCAAGGTTTTTTAAGAGCTGGTAGGATTTTATTAATCGTTGGTGGGATTTTAGTAATAATTGCTTTACTGACTCCTTCATGCTATTTTACAAATGGAGGAGGATTTTTCATGTGGTTTGCTGGTTTTTGGGTTATGTGGTACGATACACCATATGGTATGGAGACCGATTCTGGCGGGCCTAGAGATTTTTTTATTTATAGTGCTGATGCTGATAAATATATAGGTCTTGCTAGTGCTATTGTCATAATGTTAATTATTGCTGCAATAATGATGTTTATATCATCTAAAAAAGCAACAGAGGGGAGAGAGAACAAGGTAGCTGTTGTAACGAGTGCGATTGGTACAGTATTAGCTTTTCTCGGTCCAGGTATATACTATGGTTATTTAGATAGAGAATTCAGTGGTTGGTGGGTTGCATTTGATCAAGGTATCGGTTTTTATCTTCCAATCATAGCTGGAGTTCTTGGAATTATAGCCACTAGTTTTAATATTTATGCTTTTACATTAGAATCAAAAGTGGGGGAAGAACGAGTAATTGAAAAATACCAACCACCACCTGATAAACAGGTTGCTGTTCAAGTTCAACAGGAAGGTCTAAAATTCTGTCCAAATTGTGGTGCAAAATTGACTGGTCCTTTTTGCCAAGAATGTGGCACAAAAGTTTCATAAATTTTAAACAATATAACTCTTTTTTTTAATTTTTCTATACTTTTGATATATAAAATCTGAATTTGCCACTCTCATCGTCAATCTGCCATCTATTAAAAAAATCGAAATCTTTCTTTGTATCCCATAGATCTTTTATTTGTTTCTTCAGGAGTATCTTAATTTACCCCTTTCATCGTATAATATCTCTCTCGAGAAATTGGTTTTTAAATTTAAAAATTCATAAATGAAGTAAAATAAATGTTGAATTGAAATCCTTATATACAACTTATTGATTAATATAAAATATAAATTAAATTTTAATGAAAATCCAATAATAAAAAAAAGAGGTTTTAATTATAACAGAAATAGAAAATCAAGGCTTTTTAAGACATACTTGGAAATTACTAATCGCTGGTGGGATTTTAGCAATAATTGCTATACTGACTCCTTCATGCTATAGTACAAATGGAGGAGTAGTTTTCTTATGGTATCCTGGTAATTGGATTGCATTTGACGATGGACAAACAGATTCTGGCGGTGCTAGAGATCTTTTTGGTGACGAAGTGGGCAATACGTATAACCTTATTGGAACAGTCGCAATGGTAATCATATTTATTATGGCAATATTGATGTTTATATCATCTAGAAATGCAAAAGATGGGAGAAATAACAAGGCAGCTACTGTAACAAGTGTGATTGGTATAATATTAGCTTTTGTCGGTCCAGGTATATACTATGGTTATTTAGATAGAAAAATCATTAATTATTGGGCGGTATTTGATCCAGGTATCGGTTTTTATCTTCCAATCATAGCTGGAGTTCTTGGAATTATAGCCACTAGTTTTATTATTTATGCTATTACGCTAGAATCAAAAAAAGGGGAAGAACAAGTTACTGAAAAGTACCAACCACCACCTGATAAATAGGTTGATGTTCAAGTTCAACAAGAAGGTCTAAAATTCTGTGCAAATTGCGGTGCAAAATTGACTGGTCCTTTCTGCCGAGAATGTGGCACAAAAGTCTAAAAAATCATATAATATTTATTTCATAACTTTTTTTTTTTTTTAATTTTTCTATACTTTTGATATATAATATCTGAATTTGCCACTCTCATCGTCAATCTGCCATCTATTAAAAAACTCGAAATCTTTCTTTGTATCCCATAGATTCTCAATATTTTTAATACCATTATAGAGATCTGTTAAAAGTGTCATATCACATGGATAATTCCTATGTGATGGGTATAGTTCAAGATCTTTTTGTTTTTCACATAGTGCTATCAATTCAGAAAGAGTATTAAGAACTTGAGGAAATTCTTCTTTTTTCGGCAGAAATTGATCTCCGTAATATGCCACATCACTCGTGAAAAGTTCGCCTGTACTTGTAAGCAAACATATTGACCCAGAAGAATGTCCTGGAGTATGTATTATTTCAACATTTATTTCTCCTAAATCAAAAACATCTCCATCTTTTAAGGTATTAATAACCTTTGCTGGAGGAATTAAAAAATTCTTTTCAGCATATTTGTTAACTATTTCATTAGGAGAATCCTTAAAGTGTGAAACATCATAGGGCTTTGAAATAATAGCAACTTCCTTTTCATGAACATATACTTCACCAAATTCCTCATTTCCTAAAACATGATCCCAATGAGTATGTGTATTGAATACTAATAGATTTTTTTCACCTATAAGCTCATCAACAACTGGTTTTAATGGATATAGTCCACACCCAGTATCAAGTAAAAGAGCTGTGTTACTTCCTAAAAGTAAGTACATATTAAGAGGATCATTTGTATAGGCGGGATGAACAACAGAAATATTTTCTTTAATTACATATAAATAATCTTTATGTTTTGAAACCTTAAAATAGTCTTTATTATCATTCATAATTAATAGATAACAGAATTTTCTTATTTTTTAAATCTAGTCTTAAAAACCAATCTATCAAATTTAATTAGAAGTATTTATTAAAATATTTAATTGTATAAGACAATTTAAATTGTAAGAATAAATAACGAAAAAATAAAAAATAGATGATTTTTATGGATTTTTCCTTAAATGAAAAGCAAAAAATGATTAGAAAGATAACCCGTGAATTTGCGGAAGAATATATTGCACCTGTTGCCGAAGAATCTGATCAAAACTCCGAATTAAATCCAATTGTCTTTGAAAAAATGAAAGAAATGAATTATTTTGGTTCATGTATCCCAGAAGAGTACGGAGGGGGTGGTTTACATAATGATACGATTTCTTTTGCAATAATCACCGAGGAAATTGGACGAGTAGATGCCTCATGGGGTATTACTACTAGTGTTCATTGTGGTGTTTGTGCATATCCTTTATATAGGTTTGGAACTGAAGATCAGAAACAAAAATTCCTAATAGACGTTGCTAAAGGAAATAAAATAGGAGCATTTTGTTTAACAGAAGCAAATGCCGGCTCTGATGCAGGAGGAGTTCAACTTACTGCAGAAAAAGAGGGAGATGAATATATATTAAATGGAAGTAAAATATTTGCTACTAATGGAGGAATCGCAGAAACTCTACTTGTTGTAGCTAAGACTGGAGAAAAAGGTAGTAGAAAAGAATTAACAATATTCATTGTAGATACGAATACTCCAGGATATTCAGTTGGAGTTAAAGAAGATAAATTAGGAGTGCGAGCATCCAACACCTCCGAACTAGTGTTTGACAATGTAAGAGTACCTGAGGAAAATATTCTGGGACAAAAGGGTACTGGATTTAAACTTGGACTACAAATTTTGGATTATGGAAGAATAACAATCGCAGCTCAATGTCTAGGGCTAGCTCAAGCATGTCTGGAAGCCTCGATAAAATATGCTAATGAAAGGGAGCAATTTGGACAAAAAATAGCCAGATTTCAAGGTATCCAATGGAAAATTGCTGATATGACTACAGCAGTAGAATCCGCAAGGTTACTTACTTATAAAGCAGCTTGGATGCGTGATAATGGAATGGATTATGGGTTAGCAGCTTCAATGGCTAAACTAGTTGCTTCGGAGGCAGCAATGAAGGGAGCTCACCAAGCAGTACAAATACACGGGGGATATGGTTTAATGAAAGCATATCCGGTTGAAAGATATTTCCGTGATGCTAAAATGGGGGAATATTTGGCTATATCGGCTATTTAACCTAAAATTTATGAAGGCACCTCGGAAATTCAAAGAATGGTAATTGCAAGTCATATGCTAAGAAAAAAAGTATAAATTAAGTATAATTTTTTTTATTTTTTTTATTTTTTAAAAGAAGTTATAAAAAAATATTATCAAGCTTATTATAAAGTAATTTAAGATTTTTTCATGAATTTTTTCTTTTAAATATATTTACTAATAATTTTTGATAATAATTTGATTTTTTCATTTATATAGACCTATAATAAAAAAGTTATGATTATGAGAATGGATATAAAACTAAGAATTAAGGATGCCTTTAAAGGTGATTTCGGTAAGAACATTGCCCGAATTGATCCAGAAATAGTTTCAGAGAGTAATATCGATGTTGGTGATACCATCTGTATTTATAATGAATCTAAAAAAAAATTTACGGCTGCTATAGTGTTTCCCAGTGATCATAGAGATGAGGGTACAAATATAATCAGGATTGATGCATTATTAAGAAGAAATCTAAAGGCAACTCTCGAAGATATCGTAAAGATTAAAAAGACAAAAAATCATCTTGCTCAACAAGTTTCTTTTGCGGGATATAAAAAAGGAATAATTTTAAAAAATCCAGATGGTTTAGTAAAAACTTTAAAAGATCGAGTAGTTTCAAAAGGAGATATCTTTACTTTTCGATGTGAAAATAAGAAAGTTGATTTAATAGTTATAAATCATACACCACAAACTGAAGTAGTGAAAATCCATAAAGGAACCAAAATTTTTTGCCAAGAACAAGCATGTTATCAATAACAAGCAAGGTAAATTATTAATGCTATTAAAAAATAAAGAATTTCAAGCAAACCAATATATCACACTGAAATTAGAATATAATAAGACTACGATTTATATTAATAATACAATAAGGGAGGTAAATTATTAATGCCACTAAAATTTCAAATAAACCAATATATTACACTGAAATTAGAATATAATAAGACTGCAATTTATATTAATAATGAGAGATTTATCAATTGCAAATACTTGCTATTGAATATCCCCATTGATAGAATAAGAAATGTGGAGAACCAATACCTAAATAATACTCTTTTTTAATAGTATAACTATGTTGAAAACCTTCCATTTTTGTTTGAAAAGCTTAATAATCAAGTCTCAAGATTTTGCAAATTGACAGATAAGTAAAAACTTAAATATGATGGTATCTCTTTTTTATTTTGATCATTTTGGATTAATGATTTAAGGATGGGTGGACATAATTCGTTAATTTATTGCCTAGTCTTATTGAAGAATCATCATTGACTCAATAAAAATGATCATTTTCAGCAATCATTTGAAAAAAAAATCGAGGTAAAGAAATGAAAAAAACTCCGAAATTAATAGTATTGACTACATTAGTAATTCTCCTTTTCAGCTTTATGCCAGCAGTCCAAGGAAAAGCAAATTCTAGACCAATTAAGGACTTTACTGACACTAACGATTATGTAGTAGCATGGTATGATCCCGAAACTAATCTAATCATTTTCCCTCACGGATTTTGGATACTTCCAGGCCTAGAAGTCATCGCGGACTGCGAACATCATGGTTCTGTACTCGAGAGAGACTTGAAAGATGGACGAATTATGTATAGGATTGATTTGCATGTAAAAGGTGCCTATATGTTGGTCGGGGATTATGGTGTTAATCCATTTGTATTTGAAGGAGAAATGGATTACTCTTTCACAGCTGTCGTAATTGTTGAGGGAGAATTTGGTGGTCCTGTCCCAAATCTTTTTGAAGTATGGTTTTTAGGTGCAGGCGAAGCTCCATATTCACATATAACAGGGAGTGGTACAGGGACATTTTTAGTTGATGCACTAGGTTTCACTGCTGGGGACACTGCGAAAGTAAAGGTGAACCAAGTTGGTCTCACTAAACCAGAGGGACACCCATTTTATCCTGGAATATGGCCTGTAGAAATAGTCTTTATCCACTAAAAAGGTCAAGAGCAAGTACTATAACAAATAAAACGAAAAAAATTGTCTTAATTAAAAATATAGAAAAAGGAAGAATAAGTTTAGATAAATGGCTTCTCGATAAACCACACTTAAACCAATTTTCCTCCTATTCTATATATCTTTTTTTTTAATTTAAATTTTGTTATTAACATTTCGAGATGTTTCAATTTTCTAATATAATTTAATTAAAATTTAGTAATTCAAGTAAGAATCGTAAATTTTACTGAATAACTAGTTTTTGTCTTAGAAAAGATTTTTTGCCATCAAATAATTCTCCGTAAAGGTCAGCTCTGCGATTACCAATCATACATTCCAATTCGATTTTTGTTATATTATTGTCGTTAGGAAGATTATCCTGAAAATATAACTTCATTCTCATATGTTCAATAGATTCTAATTTCTTTTCTTCGGATTTTTTTGATAATTCCATTTTCATATTCGATTTTATTTTTATAGAAATTTCTTATAGAAAAGTCTTAGAACAAGCTAAAAGATATTCTCCAGATGGAGAAAGATTTTATCCAGAAATTTTTCCACCTAAATAACATTTAACTTATTAGAAGTAAGGGAAATCTTATCATATCATTACCAATTATTAATGTTTGATACATAACTTCTCGTGATATTCTGTTATAGCCTTCATAATGGAATAGGTTTGGGACATATTCAAAAATTTACTCTTTCTCAAATTCTAATTTTTTATTTATAAAATTCAAGAAGTCTAAGAAAAAGATATTATAATTATTTTTTTAAGATTTTT